>NZ_BAABJP010000079.1:0-723 GCF_039543365.1 Actinospineispora eucalypti | reverse complement strand
CCCCGGTGCCGCGCCGGTGTTCCATGGTCACACGATGTTGGGTGCTCAGGCTGGTTTGAACTCTGGTCGTGCCGCGTCGCAGTTGATGGGTCTGTTCGGTGTTCGGCCGGGTGATCTGCTCAGTGTGGTGGGTTTGTTCGGTGCGCAGATCCGTCACCCCGGTGGCGACGAGCCGGAGTCGGCGGCGGCGTTGCTGGATCCGGCGTGGTCGGCGGCGCTGGAAGACTTCCTCGCTCAGCATTTCACCGACGAGCACGCCGCCGCTGGTATCGAGATCATCCGCAAGCTTGGCCCGCACGGCGAGCTGTTGATGATCGCTTACGACTGGATTCACGCCCCGGCGGCGACCAAGGCGCGGGCCACCGAGCTGGGTCTGGCGTTGCGTGCGGCGGCGGAGAACGACCCCCGCTTCGTCGTCCAGGCCGGCGCGGACGTGTTCGACCTGACCCATCCGGCGGTGCCGGCGTCGAAGATCACCGGGTTCGCCAGGTTGGTCGCGGCGCTGCCGGAGGGTGTGCGGCCGATCATTGTTTACGGCGGGGACTCCGGCAGCGACTTCAACGCGATCAAGGACGCCCTGCAGATCGCCGCCGGTGAGTTGCCGGCAAGCCTGGCGCATCTGCGGGAGCTGTTCGACGCCGTGGTCGACCGGTGGGCCACCGAGAACGACATCATCTCGGTCGCGGTCGCCGGCCCGCACACCTCGGCGGCGTTCACCGACGC
>NZ_BAABJP010000078.1:0-1092 GCF_039543365.1 Actinospineispora eucalypti | reverse complement strand
CCACGTGTTGAGGGGTTGCCGGGTCCGTCCGGACCAAACCAGGTTGCGCCCGGCCGACGGCTCATCCGACCAAGAACGTTCCGTCGACCGGGCCACTCCCTCAGGAGCAGGCCCATGTTTACCAGAAAAGACCCGTTCAAAGACCTGCCCGTCGTCACCCGCGAGGAGATGTTCGAGCAGAAGAACAGCTCTCGCCGTACCGCCGCTGACGACCAGCGAGCACAGGAACGGCGCGAGCAGGAAGCCCGGGACGTCGGCTGGCGCCGATAACCCGAGGTAGGCACCACCTTCAAGGGGGGGCCAGCCGTCACACCGGGCGGCCGGCCTCCCTCTTTTTTGTCCACTTTCCGTTAGTGAAGCTAAGGACTTGATACCTATGACTGTTGATGTTGACCAGCCGATCCGGGACCGGATCACCGCGCTGGACTTCCAGCGCTGGCGCTCGAAGGTGTACGCCACCGGGGGATGCGCCAAGCCCGTCAAGCTCGCCGGCTACGGCGCGCTCATCGCCCCGGACGGGACGCTGTTGCAGGAACGCGCCGGGCAGATCTACACCCCGTGCGGCAACCGCCGGGAGACCGTCTGCCCGGCGTGTTCGCACCGGTACGCGGCGGACGCTTTTCACCTGCTGCGCGCGGGGTTGTCCGGCGGCCACAAGCAGGTCCCCACCACGGTGACCGGGCACCCGAGGGTGTTCCTCACGCTGACCGCGCCGTCGTTCGGGCCGGTGCACTCCCGCCGGGTCACCCGCACCGGCCGCGTCATCCCCTGCGGATGCCGGGAACGTCACCACGCGGATGACCCGCGTGTCGGGGCGGCGATCGACCCGGAGGGCTATGACTACGTGGGGGCGGTGCTGTGGCAGGCACATGCCGGGAAGCTCTGGCACCGGTTCGTCATCGCCCTGCGTCGCGCGCTCGCGGTCCGGCTCGGGGTGCCCGGCCGGCTGTTCGGCCACGTAGCGCGGCTGTCCTACGCCAAGGTGGCCGAGTACCAGCGGCGGGGCCTGGTCCACTTCCACGCGGCGATCCGGCTGGATGGGCCGGACGGTCCCACCGACCAGCCACCCGCTGGCCTGACTTCCGAGGTGTT
>NZ_BAABJP010000077.1:0-1535 GCF_039543365.1 Actinospineispora eucalypti | reverse complement strand
GCGGCGGCGGCCAGCAGGGTGGCGGCGTGCATCATCCGGCGGCCGGTGGGGGTGTGGGTCCAGTCCATCGCGCGGGTCAGCCAGGCCGGCGGTGCGCGTGGCGCGCCGGGCCGGGTCATCCGGGCGATCACCTTGGTGGCGATGTGCCGGGCCAGGAGTATCGCGGCGGCCAACCCGCCGGCGATGAGCAGTGGGGTGTGGGCGAGTCCGGCGGCGGCCCAGGCGAGGCCTGCGAGGGTGCCGATGGCCCAGGTGATCAGGGTGGTGCGCCGGCGTCGGGTTTCCTCGTTTGTGGGTGTGGGTCGGATGATGGCGGCGGTGCGGTTGAGCAGGACCAGGTGGCGTTTGAGGGGGTAGGCGACGGCGTCGTGTCCGAGTAGCGCGGCGCGGATGGCGGGGTTGTGCCAGTGGCCGCCCAACTGCGCTGGGCCGCCGGTGGTGGAGGGTGGGCGTTGGCGCCACAGGTGCCAGGGCAGGTATCCGGTGATGACGCCGCCGTGCGGGCTGCCCAGTCGTCGGCCGTAGAGGTGTGCGTAGAGCCGGGCGACCAGCCGGGATTGCGTGACGTTGGTGCCGGCGGGTTGGCCGAACACGTCACCGACGAACAGCGACCCGGCGCGGAACTGTTCGATCCATCGGGCGACCTGCGAGCGGTCGCGGCCGTGGACGCCTCGGTGGAACTTCCGGTATCCGGCCCAGCGCAGCGCGAACCCGCTCCGTTCCGGCTTGGCGGCCACGGTGGGTGGGCCGTCGAAGCCCTGGATGGCGAGGATCTCGGCCAGTGCTTGTTTCGAGGGAAGCTTGCCCAGCTCGGCGAGGACCTTGGGGTCCCACTGGGCGATGCTGGTGTATTTGGCCGGCCGGTAGTTGCCGCCGGTGGTGGTGCGGCTGCTTCGCCAGGCCATGATCCGTCCCCACACCCACGCGAGGAGGTAGGCGCCGATCAGCCCGTTGTGGTTCCACGCCCAGGACAGGTAGTTCAGGATGGTCCCGGCGAGGGTGTGGGGGCGGGCGCGTTCCTGTTCGCGCTGGTGCTGCTGCTCGGTGAGCTGGTCGAGTTGGGTGCGCATCCCGGGCATCTGGGTGCGCAGGGTTTCGACGTTGCGTTCCAGTTCGGGGATGTTGTGTTCGAGCCGGTGGACCCGGGCCTTCAGCTCGTCGAGCGGGGCCTGGTGGTCGGGGGTGGTGCTGCTCAACCGTCCGGGTTCGGCGTCGAGGTAGTCGACGTACAGGTGGTCGGGCAGCAGGACCCTGATCCGGCGGGAGATGTCGAAGGCCCGCGTGGCGATCGGGTCGGTCTCGGCGTCCCGGGCGAACTCGCGTGCGCGCGTGCCGAGCTCTTGGGCATCCGACCACGTCCGTTCCGCGTTCAGGTCCCAGATCACCGACCACAGCTGGGAACCGCGCTGGCGCAGTGCGGCCGCCCGCCGCTCCAGCCGGGTGCGGTCATCGACCTGCGTGATGGCCCCGGCATGGAAAACGGCCGTGACGTGCGCGGACGGCGGGACGTCCGCCGCGGCCAGCCCGGCCAGCGG
>NZ_BAABJP010000076.1:0-1276 GCF_039543365.1 Actinospineispora eucalypti | reverse complement strand
GAGGATCTTGCGGCGTGGGTTGAGGGGCTGGATGAGCTGTTTGGGCTGGTAGCGGGCCGTTTCTTTCGGCCGGAACCGCGTCGGCGGGCTCGGGCGTATGTGCGGGGCCTGTTGGCGCCGCTGGCGGGGAAGAACGGGTGGACGCTGGCCGAGGTCGCTGGGGACGCGACACCGGACGGGATGCAGCGACTGCTCAACTCGGCGCACTGGGACGCCGACGGTGTGCGTGATGACCTGCGTGGATACGTCGCAGAACACCTCGGCGAGCCCGCCGGGGTGCTCATCGTGGACGAGACGGGGTTCCTGAAGAAGGGTGTCAAGTCCGCTGGTGTGCAGCGCCAGTACTCCGGCACGGCGGGACGGGTGGAGAACTGCCAGCTGGGAGTGTTTCTGGCCTACGCCAGCGGCAAGGGGCGGACACTGATCGACAGGGAGCTCTACCTGCCGAAATCCTGGATCACCGACAGTGCCCGCCGCCAGGAAGCCGCGGTGGGCGACGAGGTCGAGTTCGCCACCAAAGCGGCACTCGCGCAAGTGATGCTCGGCCGTGCGCTGGATGCGGGCGTTCCGGCCTCTTGGGTGGCCGCGGACGAAGCCTACGGCCAGGACCACAAGTTCCGGACCTGGTGCGAACGCCGCCGGATTGGCTACGTCGTCGCGGTGCCCCGCAACCAGACCATCCCTTCCGATATCGGCGCGCCGGCCGGGCCCGACCGCGCCGACCGGGCCACCGCGCAGGCTCCTGAGCAGGCATGGAAGCGTCGTAGCTGCGCTGATGGCGCGAAGGGGCCGAGGATGTTCGACTGGGCGGTTGCCTCGATCTCCACCGGCGAACACACCCCACCGGGCTGGGGTCGCTGGCTGCTGGCGCGGCGCCAGATCCTGGCCCCCACCCAGATCGACTCAGGCCAGCAGCCGGAGCTGGCCTACTACCTGTGCGCCGGCCCACCCGGCACCACCGACGACGACCTCATCCGCGTCGCCGGCAGCCGCTGGGCCATCGAGGAGTGCTTCCAGACCGCGAAGAACGAGGTCGGACTCGACCAGTACCAGGTCCGCCGCTACGACGCCTGGTACCGCCACATCACCCTGGCGCTCCTCGCCCACGCCTACCTCGCGGTGACCGCCGCGATCACCCCAAAAGACCTGGTCACGGCCTCATCCCGCTCACCCTCGCGGAAATCCGCCGTCTCCTGGCACACCTGACCCACACCGCCGCCGACCTCACCCACACCTGGTCCTGGTCACGCTGGCGCCGCCGCCACCAACACCGCGC
>NZ_BAABJP010000075.1:0-5204 GCF_039543365.1 Actinospineispora eucalypti | reverse complement strand
GCGCAGTAGGGCTTAGCTTCCGGGTTCGGAATGGGACCGGGCGTTTCCCCCACGCTATAACCACCGGCAACAATATCAAATTATCAACCCTCAAACCCCGCCCCCACCACACACATGATGTGGTGTGGGGGTGGTTGTTTGTTCAGGGTCACACAGTGGATGCAAACACCTCGTTGCGGTGAAGCCGCTCGGCCTATTAGTACCAGTCAACTCCACACCTCACGGCGCTTCCATTTCTGGCCTATCAACCCAGTGGTCTGCTGGGGGCCTTACCCCACCACAAGGGTGGGAGGGAGACCTCATCTTGGAACGGGTTTCCCGCTTAGATGCCTTCAGCGGTTATCCCTTCCGAACGTAGCCAACCAGCCGTGCCCCTGGCGGGACAACTGGCACACCAGAGGTTCGTCCGTCCCGGTCCTCTCGTACTAGGGACAGCCTTCCTCAAGTCTCCAACGCGCGCGGCGGATAGGGACCGAACTGTCTCACGACGTTCTAAACCCAGCTCGCGTGCCGCTTTAATGGGCGAACAGCCCAACCCTTGGGACCTACTCCGGCCCCAGGATGCGACGAGCCGACATCGAGGTGCCAAACCATGCCGTCGATATGGACTCTTGGGCAAGATCAGCCTGTTATCCCCGGGGTACCTTTTATCCGTTGAGCGACACCCCTTCCACAAGGAGGTGCCGGATCACTAGTCCCGACTTTCGTCCCTGCTCGACTTGTCAGTCTCACAGTCAAGCTCCCTTGTGCACTTACACTCGACACCTGATTGCCAACCAGGCTGAGGGAACCTTTGGGCGCCTCCGTTACATTTTGGGAGGCAACCGCCCCAGTTAAACTACCCACCAGGCACTGTCCCTGAACCGGATCACGGTCCGAGGTTAGACACCCAATTCGAACAGAGTGGTATTTCAACGTCAACTCCACCACAACTGGCGTTGCGGCTTCACAGTTTCCCACCTATCCTACACAATCCGAACCGAGCACCAATACCAAGCTATAGTAAAGGTCCCGGGGTCTTTCCGTCCTGCCGCGCGTAACGAGCATCTTTACTCGTAGTGCAATTTCGCCGAGTCTGTGGTTGAGACAGCGCCCAAGTCGTTACGCCATTCGTGCAGGTCGGAACTTACCCGACAAGGAATTTCGCTACCTTAGGATGGTTATAGTTACCACCGCCGTTTACTGGCGCTTAAATTCTCCGCTTCGCCTTACGACTAACGGGTCCTCTTAACGTTCCAGCACCGGGCAGGCGTCAGTCCGTATACATCGTCTTGCGACTTCGCACGGACCTGTGTTTTTAGTAAACAGTCGCTTGGGCCTGGTCTCTGCGACCGGCCACCCCTAGCCCGCGAAGGGCTTCAAGGCAACCGGTCCTCCTTCTCCCGAAGTTACGGAGGTATTTTGCCGAGTTCCTTAACCACAGTTCGCTCGATCGCCTCGGTATTCTCTACCTGACCACCTGTGTCGGTTTAGGGTACGGGCCGCTCAAGAACTCGCTAGAGGCTTTTCTCGACAGCATGGGATCGCCCTACTTCGCCTCAATCGGCTACGCATCACCTCTCACCCTTCACGACACCCGGATTTACCTAGATGTCGGGCTACAGGCTTACACCAGGACAACCAACGCCTGGCGGGACTACCCTCCTGCGTCACCCCATCGCTTGGCTACTACCACCTCAGGTCCCAGCCTCACACCACCCCCAACCCGAAGGCCGGTAAGCAATGATCAGGTGGTTAGTATCAGTAGGTTCACCACTGGTCGCGCTTGCGCGGGCACGGGAATATCAACCCGTTATCCATCGACTACGCCTGTCGGCCTCGCCTTAGGTCCCGGCTCACCCTGGGCGGAATAACCTGGCCCAGGAACCCTTGGTCAATCGGCGGCGGAGTTTCTCACTCCGCTTTCGCTACTCATGCCTGCATTCTCACTCACACACCCTCCACAACTCGCTCACGCGGCTGCTTCGACGGATGCACGACGCTCCCCTACCCACACACACAACTACACACACCCCCCGAAAGAGGCGCGCGGATTACACGTGCATGTGCCACGGCTTCGGCGGTGCGCTTGAGCCCCGCTACATTGTCGGCGCGGATCCACTTGACCAGTGAGCTATTACGCACTCTTTCAAGGGTGGCTGCTTCTAAGCCAACCTCCTGGTTGTCTGGGCGAACCCACATCCTTTCCCACTTAGCGCACGCTTAGGGGCCTTAGCCGGTGATCTGGGCTGTTTCCCTCTCGACTACGAAGCTTATCCCCCGCAGTCTCACTGCCACGCTTCACTTCACTGGCATTCGGAGTTTGGTTGAGTTCGGTAAGCTTGTCGGCCCCCTAGCCCATCCAGTGCTCTACCTCCAGGAAGAAACACGCAACGCTGCACCTAAATGCATTTCGGGGAGAACCAGCTATCACGGAGTTTGATTGGCCTTTCACCCCTACCCACAGCTCATCCCCCAGGTTTTCAACCCTGGTGGGTTCGGGCCTCCACACCGTCTTACCGGCGCTTCACCCTGGCCATGGGTAGATCACTCCGCTTCGGGTCTGCAACACACGACTCAACCGCCCTATTCGGACTCGCTTTCGCTACGGCTACCCCACACGGGTTAACCTCGCCACATGCCACAACTCGCAGGCTCATTCTTCAAAAGGCACGCCATCACCCCCACACGGAAGGCTCTGACGGCTTGTAGGCACACGGTTTCAGGTACTCTTTCACTCCCCTCCCGGGGTACTTTTCACCTTTCCCTCACGGTACTAGTCCGCTATCGGTCATCAGGTAGTATTTAGGCTTAACGGGTGGTCCCGCCAGATTCACAGCAAATTCCACGAGCTCGCTGCTACTCGGGAACACCAACCAACCCACCAAGGCATGTTTTCGTGTACGGGACTCTCACCCTCTACGGCAACCCTTTCCAGAGGCCTTCCACTAACACACCAAGACAAGTTCGAACCCCAGGCGGGAGGTTCACGTCGACGTCCCACAACACCCATACCGCAACGCCCGCCAGCTTGAACACGATACAGGTTTAGCCTAATCCGCTTTCGCTCGCCACTACTCACGGAATCACAATTGTTTTCTCTTCCTACGGGTACTGAGATGTTTCACTTCCCCGCGTTCCCTCCACACACCCTATACATTCAGGTGCGGGTGACACCCCTTTCAAATCCGGGTGCCGGGTTACCCCATTCGGAAATCCTCGGATCACAGCTAGGTTGACAACTCCCCGAGGCCTATCGCGGTCTCCCACGTCCTTCATCGGCTCCTGATGCCCAGGCATCCACCATGTGCCCATAAACACTTCACCACAACAAGATGCTCGCATCCACTATGCAACACTCAACAAACAACCACACCCCACCACAACACCAGCCACCACCCACACACAACAAGCGAGCGTTAGACCGGCAGTAGCCGGAGCGGCCACCAAGAACACACCCAAACGGATGTCTCCTCAGGACCCAACAGTGCGCCAAACCCCATCAACATCAGCATGAAATGGTTCGCCATATGTTCCACCCAGCCACCCCCAACACCCACCCACCCACAAGCGGGAACACAGGATGCCGTGAAACAGGGATGAACTCATAGTGAAAGGAGAATGAACTCCCCACAACACGTGGGAACTCCTTAGAAAGGAGGTGATCCAGCCGCACCTTCCGGTACGGCTACCTTGTTACGACTTCGTCCTAATCGCCAGTCCCACCTTCGACAACTCCCTCCCTTACGGGTTGGGCCGTCGGCTTCGGGTGTTACCAACTTTCATGACGTGACGGGCGGTGTGTACAAGGCCCGGGAACGTATTCACCGCAGCGTTGCTGATCTGCGATTACTAGCGACTCCGACTTCACGGGGTCGAGTTGCAGACCCCGATCCGAACTGAGACTCACTTTAAGGGATTCGCTCCACCTCACGGTCTCGCAGCCCTCTGTATGAGCCATTGTAGCATGTGTGAAGCCCTGGACATAAGGGGCATGATGACTTGACGTCATCCCCACCTTCCTCCGAGTTGACCCCGGCAGTCTCCCATGAGTCCCCGCCACTACGCGCTGGCAACATGGAACAGGGGTTGCGCTCGTTGCGGGACTTAACCCAACATCTCACGACACGAGCTGACGACAGCCATGCACCACCTGCACACCAACCACAAGGGAAGCCCTATCTCTAGGGATGTCTGGTGCATGTCAAACCCAGGTAAGGTTCTTCGCGTTGCATCGAATTAATCCACATGCTCCGCCGCTTGTGCGGGCCCCCGTCAATTCCTTTGAGTTTTAGCCTTGCGGCCGTACTCCCCAGGCGGGGCGCTTAATGCGTTAGCTGCGGCACAGAGACCGTGGAATGATCCCCACACCTAGCGCCCAACGTTTACGGCGTGGACTACCAGGGTATCTAATCCTGTTCGCTCCCCACGCTTTCGCTCCTCAGCGTCAGTATCGGCCCAGAGACCCGCCTTCGCCACCGGTGTTCCTCCTGATATCTGCGCATTTCACCGCTACACCAGGAATTCCAGTCTCCCCTGCCGAACTCCAGTGATGCCCGTATCGACCGCAAGCTAAAAGTTAAGCTTCTAGTTTTCACGGCCGACGCGACACACCGCCTACGAGCTCTTTACGCCCAATAATTCCGGACAACGCTCGCACCCTACGTGTTACCGCGGCTGCTGGCACGTAGTTGGCCGGTGCTTCTTATCCAGGTACCGTCACTTACGCTTCGTCCCTGGCGAAAGAGGTTTACAACCCGAAGGCCGTCATCCCCCACGCGGCGTCGCTGCGTCAGGCTTCCGCCCATTGCGCAATATTCCCCACTGCTGCCTCCCGTAGGAGTCTGGGCCGTATCTCAGTCCCAGTGTGGCCGGTCGCCCTCTCAGGCCGGCTACCCGTCGTCGCCTTGGTAGGCCATCACCCCACCAACAAGCTGATAGGCCGCGGGCCCATCCCACACCGAAAAAACTTTCCACACAACCCCATGCAGGACCATGTGAATATCCGGTATTAGACCCAGTTTCCCAGGCTTATCCCAGAGTGCAGGGCAGGTCACCCACGTGTTACTCACCCGTTCGCCGCTCGTGTACCCCCGAAAGGGCCTTACCGCTCGACTTGCATGTGTTAAGCACGCCGCCAGCGTTCGTCCTGAGCCAGGATCAAACTCTCCACAGAAAAACCCTGACAAACAAAAACACAAACTGGCACAAACAAACCAAAACAC
>NZ_BAABJP010000074.1:0-884 GCF_039543365.1 Actinospineispora eucalypti | reverse complement strand
CGAGCGGCTCCACGAGTACGTGCGGGAACGGCTGTCCGGGCAGGTCCGTCGTTGCGACGGGGTACCAGTCGCCGGACCGGCGACGGCCGAGTGGAAAGGCCGGAACAAGCCGCACCGCCAGGACCGCCGGTGGGTTCAGGCGTGGAGCCCGGAGCAGATCTCGAATCGGCTGAAAGTGGATTTCCCCGACGATGAGTCGATGCGCATCTCGCCCGAGGCGATCTACCAGGCGCTCTATGTTGAGAGCCGTGGTGGGCTCAAGCGCGAGTTGGTTGCCTGCCTGCGCACCGGGCGCGCGCTTCGCGTTCCTCGATCCCGTGCCCGCCAGCGCCCCCAGGGCCATGTGACGCCCGAGGTGATGATCAGCGAGCGGCCCGCCGAGGCCGCGGACCGTGCTGTCCCGGGCCACTGGGAGGGAGACCTGATCATCGGCACGGACAGGTCCGCCATCGGCACGCTCGTCGAGCGCACCACTCGGTTCACCATGCTCATCCACCTGCCCCGCATGCACGGCTACGGGGTCGAGCCACGGGTGAAGAACGGTCCCGCGCTGGCCGGCTACGGGGCCGAGGCGATGCGGGCCGCGCTCGCCGAGCAGATGGCCGGGCTGCCCGAGCAGCTGCGCCGCTCGCTGACCTGGGACCGCGGCAAGGAACTCGCCCAGCATGCCCAGCTGAAGATCGATACCGGTATCAGTGTCTACTTCGCCGATCCACACAGCCCCTGGCAGCGGGGAACCAACGAGAACACCAACGGCCTGCTGCGGCAGTACTTCCCGAAAGGCACGGACCTGTCGAGATGGAACGCCGAGGAGATCCAGGCCGTCGCCGCCACGCTGAACTCCAGACCGCGCAAGATCCTCGAATGGAAGACACCTGCAGAGG
>NZ_BAABJP010000073.1:0-519 GCF_039543365.1 Actinospineispora eucalypti | reverse complement strand
GGGTCGCCCTGCTGGGCTGGGAGGACATCGGCAGCCTGACACCCGGCTACCACGCCGACGTCACGATCGTGGACCGCAACCCGGCCACCGGTGGGCTGGATGCGCTCGAAGAGACGCAGGTGCCGCGGACGATCCTCGGTGGACGAGCGGTCTACGACAACGGTGCGGTGAAAGAAGCCTGACTCAGGCGCCCGGCCAAGGGAGCGCGACCGGCCAGGCTGCCCAGCCGATCATCGTGCTGGGGCAGCTCCCGGCGTCGGGTATGCGCGGCAAGTCACCACGGTGAGAATCCAGACCGGCGCTGATGGAGTCAGCGCCGGCCCATCCGGTCGGAACTTGGCGTTTGCGAGTCGAGCGGCCTAGCGGCGATCGTCCCGGCCGTCGTCCGAGGTGGTGTGTTTGCTGAGCAGGCGGTGGATCTCGTGGAGGGTCAACCCGCGTTGATAGGGCAGGAGCGTTCTGCTGCGCCACACGCCACCGGGGGCCTCGTCCACGCGCACCAGGATGTACTTGCCGTAA
>NZ_BAABJP010000072.1:0-663 GCF_039543365.1 Actinospineispora eucalypti | reverse complement strand
GGGGTGGGGTCCGGTGTAGAACGCGACCAGGCGTTTGCCCCGGTCGGGGTCTTGGGTGATGACGACGGCGCCGTCGTTGACCCCGGGAACCCGCAGCAGGGCGTTTTCGATTTCGCCGATCTCGATGCGGAACCCGGCGATTTTGACCTGTCCGTCGCGGCGGCCAAGGAACTCCAACTTGCCGTCCGGGCGCCACCGGCCGTAGTCCCCACCCAGGTAGAGCCGCTGTCCGGGTTGGTGGGGGTCGGTCAGGTAGCACTCGGCGGTGCGGTCGGGGTCGTTGATATAACCCCGCCCGACACACACCCCGGAGAACGCGATCAGTCCGGGCGCGCCCAGCGGGACGGGGGACAGGTGTTCATCCACGACGTAGACGGTGACGTTGTTGACCGGCGGCCCCAGCGGGATCCGCCCGTCTACCGGGGGGTGGTGCAGGATTTCGTGGTTGGTGTCGTCGGAGGTTTCGGTCAGCCCGTAGGCGTTGACCAGCCTCACGGCCGGTTGGGCGGTGAACCAGCGTTCGGCCAGCTCGGCCTTCAACGCTTCGCCGGTGGCGGAGATGAAACGCAGCGCCGGCAGCGCGGTCGGGTTGGCCTCCAGGTGGGTGAGCACCACGTCCAGGTAGGACGGCACCACCTGCGCCACCGCCACCTTCTCGCGGCG
>NZ_BAABJP010000071.1:0-503 GCF_039543365.1 Actinospineispora eucalypti | reverse complement strand
GGCATCCGCGCCCGGGACCGGGTTTACCAGGGGCGCACGATCGCGTCCGACTTTTCGGTGGAGGAGATCTGGGTGCCCTGGGCGCAGGGCGCGACGTTGGTGCCCGCGCCGCCCCGCGCCCGGCTGCGTGGGGCCGAGTTGCACCGTTTCCTGGACGAGCGTCGGGTCACCGCGATGTGCACCGTGCCGGGGCTGCTGGACACCATCCCGGGCGATTTGCCGCACCTGCGGTTCCTGCTGGTGTCCGAACAGCCGTGCCCGGCGCATCTGGTGGCGCGTTGGCACCGCCCGGGGCGGCGGTTCCTGAACGTCTACGGCCCGCCCGAGGTGACCGTCACCGCGATCTGGACCGAGCTGCACCCGAACAAGCCGGCCAGTATCGGGGTGCCGTTGCCGACCTACAGTGCGGTGATCCTGGATGTCGAGGAGCCGTACCGCGCGCTGCCGCACGGGCAGGTCGGTGAGATCGCCATCGCCGGGATCGGGTTGGCCTGTGGCTACCT
>NZ_BAABJP010000070.1:0-606 GCF_039543365.1 Actinospineispora eucalypti | reverse complement strand
CGCAGGAGCCGGTGCCCGGTGACCTGGTCGTTGATGCGCAGGAGTTGTTCACGAATGCGTTGGGCGTGGGTGTTGAGGATGCCGTGGCCGACGTCGTTGCACAGCGCTCCGAGATCGGTGACATGGTTGTAGATTCGTTCGAGTTCGAGCAGGACACCGCGCAGCCGGGCCGTGTCGGGTGGTAGGTGCAGTCCGAGGGCTTCCTCGACCGCCTGGCAGAACGCCCAGGTGTGCCCGACGGTGGTGTCGCCGCTGATTCGTTCGGCGAGTTCGACCGCGTCCCGGGGATGGCGGTGTTGGAACAGCTTTTCCACGCCGCGGTGGGTGAACCACAACCGGGCTTTGAGGTTCAGGATCGTTTCGCCGACCACGGAGAACCGGAAGTGGCCCGGTCCGATCATTCCCGCGTGTACCGGGCCGACCGGGATCTCGTAGACCCCGGGGCCTTCCACCGTGCGGAACGGGTAGGGCCCGTCGGGCTCGCCGAACACCGGTGGCGGGCCGGCGTCGGCGAGCATCGGGTACCAGCCCGTGGGCCAGTGGAAATGCCGCACCAACCGGCGTGGCAGCGGGTGCTGGACCGGGATGATCCCGAACAGGTCGCGC
>NZ_BAABJP010000069.1:0-30590 GCF_039543365.1 Actinospineispora eucalypti | reverse complement strand
AGGAATGAAGATCATCCGGCACAAATTGGGCACAGATCACGCGGGCCCGAGAATTCCGGCCCGCCACCGGCGGCGGGGCGTGGGGCTCAGTGTACGGGATCTCGGGCACCCGCATGCGCTGCGCTGGTTCGAACCAGCCGTGCCCTTCTTGCAAGCCCCCTACGCGTCCGGGTCGCGGCGGCAGCGCTCCAGAACCGAGCGCGTACCTAGTGACCGAGGTAGTGGCGGCGGATCGCGGTCGCGTCGTAATCAGGTCTCCGGAGTACGAGCGCTGCAATAATGAGCAGGATCCACAACGTTGAATGATCATGATTGTGCCTGCAAATAGCACGGGGAATGTCGCGGGAACGGTCCACCACATCCACGGGTGCGTGATGCTGGTGAAGGCTTGCCCGGGTGGCTGGCTGTGTACCGTGACCATGGTCCCGATGAAACTGGCTAGCCAGATCTCGACCAGCACGATACGCACGGTGAGCCGTATGGCTGCACGTTTGAACGCGCGCCGTTTCTCCTGAACCAGTTCCTCCAGCGTCGGGAATGACGGGTCCGGGCCGGGCCATCTCGGGGTGTCGTTGGCCGGGGCGGATTGGGTGCGGTGGACGGGCACGAGTAGCCCGCGCGGGAGCGGCTGGGGCGCGCCGCGGGGGCCCGCCCGCCGGTGTTGTTCGATGGTCTGCTGCTCATGATGACTTTCGCTCATCTCCCGTGTGGTGGCCGCTCGAACATGCTGCGCCGTGTCTAGTCCGGGCCGGCCGAGGGTTGGCTGGCGCTTGTTCTGGGGCTGCTGACGGTGCGGTGTGTCACGGCCTATGCCGCCGGTGGCAGGCTTGCCGGTCTCAGCCCGTGCGCCCGGGCCAGTGGCGCCGGAGTAGGCGGCGCGGAAACGGCGCACAACGCGGCGGCCAGCCCCTCGGCGTGACCGGCGGCGTCTGCCGCGGCGGCCCGGTCGGCCGGGCATCTGGCGCGCAGCGCCAACACGGACAGCACCCGAGTCAGGTGCCGGCAGAGCATCACCAGGCCTGTGCGGGTGTTGTCGGCCGCCGCCGTGTCACCGCCCCGGCGGCGTACGTGCGGCCCAATCGGCCGGCCCTGGTCAACGCGGGACGGCCGCGCGTGGCCCGGGTGCGGGGTTGTCCACCTGGTCCGGTCCGGGACGAGTCGCCCGGCGTCGGGCAGCGACGGAGCGACGGACAACGCGCGCACCACCGCCGACGCACACGGCCGGGCGTGTTCCCATCTGGTCGCGTCGACGGGGCCGAGGGTGCCCAGTGCCCGCGCGGCACGGGTGATCATCGTGGCGCCGGCCCAGGCCGCCGCAAGCCCCTCGGCCGGGTCCACGGTGGCTACTACGGTGGCCAGGGCCAGCCGTTCGGCCCACTCGCCCACTTCTATCGCGAGCAGCGGCCAGCACGCCGCCAGGTCCGCGTCAGGGGCTGCGCGCACCAGTGCCGGTTCATCGTCCACGGCGGTGTGTCCCCTCAGTCGGTGCGGCGTGGTGATCTCGCCGGTGGCGCCGAACCCTACGAACTCCCGGTGAGCCGGTGGGCACGTTCGGCGCGCAGTCTGTGCGATTGCGAACGCTCCGGCCGCCGGGTGACTCAGAGTCACAGGTCAAGGGGTTCCCGTCTGTGCACCGGGTCAGTGCGGTGGGCGGGCACGAGCTGGACACGCCACAATCGCGTGCCCGGCGGCCATCGATGAAGTGCAGGGCGTACCTGGGCCGATCGGAGGACGCTTGGCCCTGGCCTGAACCAACGCTAAGAAACTGTTAACGAACCTCGCCGGGGTGGCGATGTTCTTGCGTAACCGTCAAGCCAAGCCTGCCGCAGGAGCGAGCATGTCACAGGACTCATCGATTATTCACTTCCGATTGCAGGGTATACGCGCCACCCTTCGAGAAAGCCCGCTATTCAAGGAGTCCAACTCCCGCAGGGATGGCTTCTATGCAGCTATGCGTCAATTCGACGAACAGATGGCGGCGGCGAGAGTTGTCTCTCCCGCGACCAGGCCAATCAACCTATACTACGGACTCGTTCAAGCGGGATACGCTATCTGTGCAGCGAAGCTAAGACCCGAAAAGGGCCGTCGGTGGTCGTTCGATCATCACGGCTTGAGCTACGGAAAGGCTTGCTCTTTGCCGGAGGTTACAGTCTCAGCTGTCGAACTTGAAAAGAAGGTTGGCGGATACCAGAACGTTTCGCAGGCAGTTAATTCGGAGATCATTAAGGGGCCGGTCGAGATCGGCGCCCTATGGTCATGCAACCCAGACCTTCAATTTCCGTTAGGTATCGGACCAGTACACAACACCACACTCTCCTTAAGTCCTGTGTTTGATCCGAAAAATATTACGACCACGATCTTTGAGGGAGGGTCACGTCAAGGGCTCACTCCTTACGCGACCATTAGCGCGCCTGGATCGGTGCCCGAGGATCGTGAACAGTGGCTTTCAAAGCTCCGAGAAGAATATTTCGGACTCCATAGAACACTGCTGGCTAGGCCCGAAGAGAGCGCGTTAACACCTTCAGATAGCGGTGAGGAATTTAAAACTAGAGTGTGGTGGGCAAATGAGGAAGTCGGGTCGACCCCTGAGGGCCTCGGCAAGTTTCTCGACAACTTTGCCCCGGAGCATCGATACAAGAACGCTAGATATGTCTTGCCGAAGATATCCGGCAGCGATAGACCGCCGAATCCACTCATGTCGTGGTGGCTGATCTTGTACGCATTCTCAAACCTGGCTCGATATCATCCGAAAGAATGGGCAAACGACCTTAACCTGGACGAATCTTTATGCGCGGCTTCGCTGAATAAGGCCATGGATGACGCGCTCACGATCCTGCCGCATCTCGTTCTGAATGCACTGGACGCACGGCCAACTCTCATCACACGGTCGGGATGAATCAATCCTAGCCCCAGAAGGGCACCCGATAAGCCGGCGGGAACATGCGGCGCGCACTCTGCGTGCATGACGGTGGGCCGGCTCCATCACGGGGCCGGCCCACGGGTGAGCAGGGGTCTAGCTGGCTTTCGCGGTGATCTCGCCCCGTGGGTTGATCACGCCCGCGAACCCGGCATCCATCAGGTGGCGCGTCCGTTCCTGTGTGTCGTCTGGCCATAGGCCGGTGTAGGTGTCGAGGGTGATGGATGGCTTGCTGTGTCCGAGTGCGAGTTGCACGGTCTTGACGTTGGCCCCGCCGAAGATCAGCGTGGTGGCGAAGTAGTGCCGGAGCAGGTGGAAGTGGGAGTCTTCCGGGAGTCCGGCTGCTTTCGCCGCCTTCTTCCAGTGGAAGCCGTACACGGTGCCGCTCATGAGCTTCCCTGTCGTGCTCGGGAAGATCATCTTTGCGGTGCGTACGTGGGGTTTACGCGGGTCGGTCATGTCCATGACCTCGATCTCGCGCGGAGGGAACTTCTTGATGTGCGCGGCTAGGGCTTTCATGGTGGCGGCCGGCATCTCCACCGTGCGGTACGACGAGGTGGTCTTGAGTGGTCCGAGGACCAGGCCTTTGCCGCGGTGGCGGATGACTTGCTGGCTCACGGTGATCTCCCGGTGCAGGAAGTCGACGTGTTCCAGCTCCAGGCCCATGGTCTCGCCGAACCGGGTCCCGCACCCGCTGCCGACGTAAATGCTGGCCCGGAGCTTCTCGAACATGGCTTTGGCGAGCCCGTGAACCTGGTCCGCGCGCAGGATGACCCGGTCGTCGTACTTGATCTCGGGCAAGTCGATCTTCACGCAGGGGCTTGAACCGATGGCTTTGTCGAGCACGGCCGATTCGAACAGCATGCTCACGTAGCTGTAGAGGTTGTGCACCGTGCCCGGCGCCAGGTGGTCCAGTCCCTTGATCCACTCCTGAATCCGCGTGCGCCGCATCTCGTGCAGCTTGTACTTCCCGAGGGTCGGGTAGACGTGCAGCCGCAACCCGCGCTCGGTGGCGTCCTCGGTGTTCTGGCGCTTGAACACCCGGGCGGCGTGCCACTCGGTGCCGAACTCCTTGACGGTCTTCTTAGACAGTTCCTGGTCCAGGTAGGTGCCGCGCAGCACGTCGGAGCGCATCTCCGCGTCCAGATCATCAGCCTCGGACTTCTTCTCGCAGAGCTGTGTTTTCGGTTCGCCGGACGGGTCGATGTAGCGCACCCGCCACCGCATACCCCGGCCGTGCCGCTTGGAGGGCAGCTTTTTCTTGGTCTTGGGGTCGCGCTTCTTGAGGTACCAGAGATCATCAACGGCCATCGCGGCTCTCCTCGGTGTGTCGGCGGGTGAGGGTGTCGGCGAGTTCGTCCAGCAGCGCGGTAGCGCGGTTCAGGTGCTCGCGTGCCTCGGCCAGCAGCGCGTGCGGGTCCGGGTCACGCGGCGCGGGTTCGGACAGAACCACGGTGGCGGTGCCGTGCCCGACCCGGACCTCTCCGAGGCTTTCCAGGTGCTTGAGTGCCCGGTACGCGGTGGTCGGTGAGACCCCGTACTCGCTGGTGATCAGCGCAACGGCCGGGAAGGTGGAGCCGACCGGGAATTCGTCGGTCCGTAGGCGGGTGCGGAGCTGCTCCGCGATGTCGGTGTGCTTGGCCACGCGCCCCACCATGCCAGACTTCCAAGTCTTTCCGCAAGTCTTGGATAACTTTTGCATGGTGGGGTGGCGGGTGGTGGTTAGCGTTGTGGCTGGCGTTGCCGCTCTAGCCACTGGTCCACGTCGGCCCACCGGTAGCGGGTGTGCCGGCCGGTGCGCTGGTAGGCCGGTCCCTCACCGATCGAGGCCCAGTAGGCCAGGGTCTTGACCGGCATGCGGAGGTAGGCGGCTACCTCCGCGCGGGTGGCCAGCGGCTCCCGCGCCGGACCGCCGCCGGGCCGGGCGGGTGGCCGGTCGCGGCTGGTGGGCCGGTTCGGCGGGCGGGTGCGGCGGGCGGCGGGGCGCGAGTCGGACGGGTGGGTGTGGCTCGCGTGGCCCTCGCCGTGCTGGCCGCTCATGCCCGGTCGAACAAGTCGAGCGGGTTGGACGGGTTCAGCCGTCCCCGGTAGCCGGGTAGCGCGGTGAGCCGGTACCGGCCGGCGTACCGGTCCACCGGTGTCCAGACCGGCCCGACCGGATCGCCCAGGGCGGTGATCTGGGCGGTGTTGGTGGTGGCCAGGAACACCGCCGCCGGCCCGGCCGGGCCGTAACGCTCCCGGATGGCGCGGTGAAGGTTGGTCTCCCGCGCGGGATTCGGGAACTGGATCAGCACCGGCCGCACGTTGCCGGCCGCCCCGAGTTCGCCGTACTTGCCGATCTTGTCCAGCAACACCCGCAACGGCTCGGTGCCCGTGTCGTGCTCGTAGAGGAACCCCACGGTCCGGGACCCGGCCGGGGTGTGCTCGGTCCACTGCCCGATGCCGTCCGGGCGCACGATGCCGATGCACGCTTCGGCGGCGGTGGTCTCGTTGCACCACAGGTCCAGCGTCGCGCCGGGAGTGCGGCGGGCGGTGGCGTGCAGCAGGGTGAAGAACTCGACGACCCCGCGCGTGTGATCCAGGGTGCGCGACTGGGACAGGCGGACCAGGTTCCGTTCCGTTGTCGCCGGGGTCGGGATCGATGCCCCCGCGGCGGCGGCGTGCAGCATCGCGCCGAGCGTGCCCAATGCGTAGTGGTAGGGCATGCTGCCCGGCCGCTGATACGGACGGAACCGGGCCAGCACACCGCGCTGGGCGAGCAGCACCAGTCGGCACCGCGCGCGCACCGGGTTCGGGAACGCGACCCGGGCGAGTTGTTCGGCGGTGGCCACCTGGTGATCAGCCAACAGCGCGATCACCTGGCGGTCGCGTTGGGTGAGCCGGCCGCCCTCGCGTACCGCGTCGTTGATCGTCAACCGCCGTTTCTGCTCTTGCCGTTTCTGATCTTGCGCGGCGGCGGTTCTTGATCCACTCGGGCGGGTCGGCGGCCGGTCGGCGGACGAGCTGGCCGGGCCGTGGCCCGGGGGCCGGGACGGCTGGGAGGGGCGGGCGGGGGGACGAGTTGGGGACTGAGGGACATGTTTGGTGAGGGATTTTGTCAGCGGATGCGGGTTTTCACTGGTGAGTCGGGGCAGATCCATCGGAACGTCTCCTGGTGGTTGACCTGGGCAAACAAGGGGGTACGGGTTGCGGCGGTCACCGCGGCATTCGAGCTGACGACCCGTTGCCGGGCCATCGCCGCGGTGACGGCCGCACCGGTTGAACCGTCATCACCGAGTCATCACGACGTCATCACCGAGTCATCACTCCAGGACCTGGGCATGATCAACAGAGTGGTCAACACGGTGCGCCGCCGTGGCCGAACTCGGTGCGCGGGCGAGTGGGTTACCAGCGACCGGAGGGCCGGTCGGGGTTGGAGCACACGGTGCCGCCGTTCGGTACGTCCGGGTGGACCCTGGGCGGGTAGGAGCGGCAGACCTCCTCACCCGGCCGGCCCGTGCCCGGGTTGCCGGGCCGCTCGTACCCCGACCGGTCCCAGCCGCCGGGGCCAGGCCAGGACGAGCGCGGGTAGTCCCGGTTCCACGGCCGGTCCCAGCCGCCCCGGTCGCGTTCGTCCCAGTCGGCCGGGTCTCGGTCGGTGCGGTGGCCGGGGATCACGCATACGCACCGCCCCCGGTCCTTCGCCCGGTCCCGGTCGCGGTCCTTGTCGTCGTCGCGGTCGCGGTCCCGGTCGCGGGTGTTGGTCTGGTTGACACACCGGCCGTTGTCGCGGTCGCGGTGGGTGTCGCGGTCGCCGATGCTGATGTCGAGCGGCCCGGTACGGACCACCAGCCCACCCGGCTCCCGCTCGGCCGAGGCGGACGCGACGCGGCAGCCGCGCGTGTCGTCGTTGCCCGGACGGATCGCCGCCCAGGTGCCCGGCGCGGGCGCCGTGCCCGTGTGGGCCGGGGTGTGGGCCGGCAGCTCGGTGGTGAACGCGACCGGCCGCACCACCGCCACCCTGGCGGTGCCCGTCAGGGTGCTGGCCGCCGTGCTGGTCGGGGTGGGGGGCTCCGTGTGGCCGGTCGCCTGGTGGCGGGCGGTGACCACGTAGGCCAAGGCCACGATGGTGGACCCGGTCCACAGCAGGAACAGCACCCCGAACATGATCATGCGGTGGCGTTCGTGGCGGCGGGCGGCTTCCGCGTGCTGTTGCGGAGTCCATTGCGGCGGGCAGGCGTGCTGGTGCTCGCGCTGTTCGGCGCGCTCGATCCGGCGTGCGCGCCGGGCGATGCGCGCGGCGCGGCGCAGGGCGCGGCGGCGGGCGGCTGCTTCGGCGGCGGCCCGCCCACGGGGACGCGGCTCAGGGTTCGGGAACGGGTGCGAGCTGGTCATGTCGGTGCCTTTCAACTAAGTGATCAACAAAGGGGCGTGGCGGATCGCGATGGGTGCGCGGGTGGCTAGGGCGGGTGGCTCGGCTCGATAGCCGGCGGCCGGTTGGCGGCGGTCATGACACGCGCTCGGAGCCGAACAGCCATGCCCCGTACGGGGTGGCCGCGATACCGCGCTGGCCGCTCTCGGATTTCCGGGCGGCGTGCGGGAGGCCGACCCGCGCGCGGGCGCGGGCGCGTAGGTGCTGGGCCCTCCCGGGGATCGGGGGGTCCAGTGGGAGGGTGTCGAGGGTGTAGCCGGGCTGGTCGTGGCCGCTGGCCACGGTCCGGGCGCTGATCTGGAACCCGGGCCGCTCCGAGAGGTCTTCTTCGGCGAAGTGGTCGCCGTAGTGGCGGACCAACGCACGCGCGTCCCGTGGGGACACGGTGAACGCCATCTTGTTGCGAGCGTTGGTGTCCAGTGCGTGGGCCATCGGGTCGGTGAGCTGATCCCGGTGTTGGTGCCCGAGCACCCACGACACCCGGTAGCCCCGGGACTCGGCCAGGGCGTAATCGATCTTGATGGGCAGGGTGAGCGCGTTGTGTGCCTCGTCGACCAGGATCGTGGCGTCCAACCGCTGGTCGATGGGTTGCTGGGAACGGCGGGTGGTCTCGCCCCAGAGCCCGGCCAGCAGCAGCCCGGACACCAGCCGGGACGTTTCTTCGCCGATCTCGCCTTTCGGGAGGCGGGCGAGCAGGATTCCGCCGTCCAGGATCTGGCCCAGGTCGAAGGTGGAACGCGTGCCGGCGAGCAGCTCGCGGGCGAACCGCCGCGACATCACCGCGCGCAGCCGATCCACCAACGGGGCCGTCATGCCCGCGCGGGCGGCGGGGGTGAGCGCGTCGAACTCGGCCCACACATTCCCCAGGCCGTCCGGGGTGCCGTGCCGCGCCACCACCGTGCGGCGGAACACGTCATCGGTGAGGAACGTCGCGATGTCCGGCACGGTGGAGTCCGGGCGGCGGGCGAGGGTCAGGCAGCTTGCCCGCAGGAACCCGTCCATACGGGGACCCCAGGAGGCGCTGTAGAGCGCGCGCATGGTGCCGGCCAGGTTTTCCGCGGCCCACTCCCGCGCCAGCTCGGCGCCGTCGCCACCGGCGACGGTGACGGCCGGAGCGAGGGGGTTGTAGGCGGGTGGGGCGAGTCGTTCGTCAGGGTCCAGCAGCACCAGCCGGTCACCCGCCCACGCGGGCAGCCGGTCGAGCACCGCGCGCACCAGGTCGCCCTGTGGATCGATCAGGGCGACACCCCGCCCGGCGAGTACCTCACCGATCACGTATTGGGTCAGCCACCAGGATTTCCCGGCGCCGGTCTGCCCGATGACGTGCAGGTGGTAGCGGCCGTCCGGTACCTCGAGGTAGACCAGCACCGCGCGGCCGGCGTTCGCCCGCCCCAACAAGCGGCGTTGCATCCGGCGGGGGTCGTGTGGGGAGGCCAGCAGCAGCCGGTGTCCACCGGTGGCCACGGCGAGCGCGGAGGGCAGGGGCCGGGCCAGGTCCACCCACCGCCGCCCCTCCCGGTGCTGGTGGGCCGGTGGCGGGGTCATGACCAGCCCCGGCGAGGGTCGCGGACCCGGGCCGGCCGGCCGGGGTCGCTCGGGTGGCCGTGGTGCGCGGGTCGGTTCGGTGGCCGGGTCGGGACCGGCCGCGCCAGCCCGGCCGGCGGCCGGCCGTGGTGTCCGGGTTCGCCGCCCTGCTCGCCGCCCTGTTGGCCGTTGGGGCGGGGCGGTGGTGCCTGCCGCCGCGGCCGGGCATCGGTGTCACCGGCGCCGGTGGTGGGGCTGGTGTCGGGGCCGGTGGAGACACCACGGCCGGGGTCGTGGAAGCGGGTGGTGGCCGCGGTGAGGCCGAAGCGGCCCGGTGTTGTGGGTAGGTGCCACAGCGCGGCCAGCTCGGGCAGCGTCGCGTGGAAGGGGCGGCGGCCGTGGCCGTGCAGCACCAGGAGTTCCGCCACCGCCAGCCGCCGCCACACCGGCCGTAGCTCCGTGTCGGTCACCAGGTCGAAACCGGCGGTGAGGTCCCCGGCGCGGGCACGCTCAGCCCGCCACCCGGTTGGCATGGGCACGGTGGCGGCTACGCGCAGGGTGACGCGCAGGTGCGGCCCGGCCGCCCGTTTCGCGTCCGCGGCTTTCGCCGCCGCCGCCCGCACCGGGTCACCGGCGGACGCCCCGCCGGTCCGCTGGCCGCGGGCGCGTCGCCGGGTCGGGCGGCTGCTGGAGCTGAACAGGTCCAGCACCGCGAGCACCCCGGCGGCCACGGCACCGGTCACCCCGCCGAGCAGGGCCGGGGTGGCCCCGCGCAACAACCCGGCCACCCCGCCGCCGGCACCCCCGGTGCGGTGGTGGGACACGACGAGCTGCACGGCGGCTTGTTCACCGGGGCGCAGCCCGGCCAGCGCACCCAGCAGCGCCCGCAACGGTTCCTCGGCCGCCTCACTGCCTCCGACCTGACCCGCCGCGCGGCGGGCGGTCGCGGGGTCGATGAGCGGGGTCCACGGGCCGGCCGCGGGGGCGAGTTCCACGCAGCGTGACGGGTAGCGCCACCACACCGGCGGGTGCGTCGGGCGCACCCGCGCCCCCGGACACGCGCGTTCCAGCGCGTCCGCGACCGGCCCGGGGCGGATACCGGCGGGCAGCCACACCCCGGCCCGCACCCCGCCCGGGTCGGCGAACCACTCGACGGACAGGGCCGGGCGCCCCCACAGCCAGGTGCCGCGCGCGCGGCCCAACACCCCGGCCAGCACCCGCCACAGCGCCAACCCCGCGCCGGCCGGCAGGGTTTTCGGCGGGGTGATTTCCAACCACACCGCGCCCTGCGCGGCGCCCATCGTGGCGAACGCCCGCAGCACCCACACCGCCACGCTGATGGCCGCCGTGACCGCGACCAGCAGCGGCGCCACCGCCCCCAGCCGCAACAGGGCGGTCATCAGGTGCTCGGACGCGCCGGTCAGGGTGCACCCCCACCAGCCCAGCAGCCCACCCGGCGCGCTGCCGCAATCCCCACCGCCGGCCAATGCCACCGGTGCTCCCAGCGGTGAGGGCGCAGAAGACGACAGAACCGGGCGCGGAATGACGGCAATCCATTCGGCGGCGTGTGCCATCGCGGCGGGAAACAGGCGTGCATTCACGGGAGTATTCCTTTCGCACAGATGAACTGGTCCGCGCGTTTCCTCACCGGTCGCGTTCTTTCTTGGCCCGCTGTTCCGGTGCGTGTCGCGGAATGTGTGAGCTTTTGTAGACGGGCACGGTCATCACCGAGTCATCACCTAAGTCGTCACCCGGCCCCGGGCGTCATCACTCAGTCATCACCGAGTCATCACCCAGTCATCAGGTCCGTCATCACCGAGTCATCACCCCAGCCTCCAAGCGAGGCTGACCAGGGAAGACTTTCCACTGCGCGGCTCTCGCCTCAGCCGCCGGCGGACGGGCGCCGGCGGACGGCGCCCCGGTTTGCGCCGAGCGGGTGAATTCACCGCACGCCCGGCGCGCGCTATTCCGCCGCGGCCAGGTGATGACTTGGTGATGACTTCGTGATGACCCGTTTATGGCGTCCTGTGCGCGACGTTCCCGCGTCTCTTTGCTCGCCGATCGCTAAGGAGCCTCGCCCGTGGCCACATCACCGGAAGAAAAGCACCACAACCGGCCCCAAAACCGACGCCGCGACCAGAATCGAGCTGGTTCCTCGAATGCCGCCGGAATGGGGGTGTTCGCCACTCTGGAAAACACGTTCCGGTGGCTGGTCACCGGCCCGTACCCGCTGGCTGTGCACCCGCGCCGGTTCCCCGACCTGCCGGACCTCCCGGTACCGCTGGACCGGCTGCGCGCGCTGCTGGCCTCCCCGGCGGTGTGCGCGTCCTCCCGGGCGGCGGTGTGGTCCTACCTGGTCCGCCAAGCCCGCACCAGCAGCCCCGACCAGGCCGCCTGGACCGTGGCCGCCGCCGCGGTCGCGCTGCCCGACCTGATGCGCATCGTCGCCACGCTCAGCCCACCACACCGCCGCCCACACCAGCGTCCGGAGTTGCGCGCGGAGCTGGAGGCCGCCGCGCTGGGCGGATTCCTGTCCGAGCTGCGCCGCCACGACCACAACGACGCCCGTGACCCCCGTATCCGGTGGCTGCTGCTGATGAGCGCCTACCGCGGCGCCCGCGCCCTGCGCGACACCACCACCAGCACCAGCGGCCGGGACGGCACCGCCGCGCCGGAGAACGCGCCCACGCTCACGCAGCGTGCCCGCGCGAGCCGACCCGCGCGCCGCCCCACCCGCCAGCCAACCGACGCGACATCCGGGCGCCGGTCCGGCACGGGCGCGCGGCCCCGGCGGGGCGCGGGCAAGGAGACCGGGCGATGAGCAGCGGACACCCGCGGCCGGGGGACATAAGTAGCGGTCACGGCACTTCGGCCACCCCGGCCCCCCGGTGGCCGGACAACACTTGCGCACTCAACGGTTGGCCGCGGCTCGACTCACAACCCGCCCCGGCCACAACACCGGCCGCACCGCCGGTGATGGCCACACCGAACCCCCTGGAAACGGTGGCCACGCAATCCCCGGTGACACCACCGGCACCGGTGGCCACCAGCGCCCCGGACGACTCCGGCCGCCCCACCGGCGACGGTCACGCAGCGGCGGCCGGCACGCGCGGTCGGGCGGCCGGGGTCGCGCGCGTCGCCGCGCGCACATGCGCCGCGCTGGCCTCCGTGTTGGTCTCGGCGCTGGTGTCAGTAGTGGTGCTGATGGCGGGGTTGGGCCACCTGGTGGGCCCGCACGGCGGGGCCGGCGGCGTCCCCGCTCCAGTGCTCGCCGCGCTGGTCGGGTTTCCGCCCACCCCGGCGGCGGACGTGTTAGCCGCCCCGGGTGACGGGGCGTCGGGGATCAGCCTCAACCAGTTCCTGGACAACGCCCGCAACCTGGCGGTCTCCCTGCTCGGCACCGTGACGATCTTCTTCCTGTCGGTGGGGTTCCTGCGGCTGCTGGCCGCGCGCGGCGAAGCCGACGAAGTGGAGAAGGGCAAGGCCGCGATCAAGGCCGGCGTGTTGGGGTTCATCGGGGTGATGCTCGCCCCCGCGGTGGTCGGCGTGCTGCAAACCCTCACCGGCGGCGCGGGGCCAGCCGCATGACCCCCCGCCTTCGCGATCGTGCCGGCGAGTTCCGGCCCCACCCCGCGACCGGCACCCCCGCCAGCTCTGGCCCCGCACGCGGGCGCCCGGCGGCCAAGCGGGGCCGCGGCCGGCCGGCGTGCGCGGTGGCCGTGCTGGTGGTGGCCGCCGCGGCGCTGGTGGCGTTCCTCGGTACGGCCGGTGTGGCCTCCACGCTGCGATCAATGGCCACCGCGCCTACTGTGACCGCCACCACTTGTGTGGCCACGCGCACCGCCTATGCGCTGGCCACGTCCCCCGCCGCGGCCGTGGCCACGTTCAGCACCGTGGCCACGGCCCGCGGCTTGGGAGCGGCCACCCCGGCGCCCGCCCGCGCCCAGCTCGCCGGCCCGGCGCCGGCCCAGCCCGCGCCGCCGTCCCCAACACCCCCGCCCGCGCCCGCTCCGAGCGGCCCGCCGCCTGGTCAAGGCGGTTCCGGGGCGACTACCAGCAGTGAGGACCGGGGGCCGCTGGGCGGGCTGATGGACGACGCCGGGGACTGGATCGCGCGCAACGTGGTGTTGTCCGGGCTGGATCCGATGCTGTCGATGCTCGGCAACACGCTGCTGTCCACACCCGATCCGGCACGAGTACCGGCGGTGGTCGATCTGTGGCAGACCAGCCGCACCATCGCCGTGTCGTTGTACGGGCTGCTGGTGATGGCGTCGTTCCTGATCGCCGGGGCGTTCGAGACCTTGCAGAACCGGTACACGCCCCGGCAGATGCTGCCGCGGCTGCTGGTGGGGTTCGTCGCGGTGCACCTGTCGTTGTGGCTGATCGGGCAGGCCACCGCCCTGGCCAACGCGGTGGCGACGGCGCTGCTCGGGCAACTCGACGCGCGTGCGGCGGCGGACAGCATGCGCGTGATCATCCGCAACGCCCTGGACGCGGAGGGCGTGTGGCTGATCTTCGTGGTGGCGGCGTTCGTGGTGCTGCTGGCCGGGCTGCTGATCGGCTACGTGGTGCGCCTGGCGCTGCTGTCCCTGATCACCGTCACCGCGCCGCTGGCGCTGGCCTGCCACGCCCTCCCGCACACCGAGCCGCTGGCGCGGCAGTGGTGGCGGGCGCTGGGCGCGCTGCTGGTGGCCCAGGCCGGCCAGGCGCTCACGCTGGCGTTGTCGTTGCGGTTGTTCTTCGCGCCCGGGGTGGTGCCGTTCGGCATGGCGCCGGCCGAAGCGCGGGCCATGATGCCGTTCCTGCTGCTGGCCGCCATGTGGATCATGGTCAAGTTGCCGTTCTGGGCACTGTCCCAGGCCCAGGGCGGCGGGCGCGGCGGGTCGCTGCTCTCCTCGGTGGTCAAGACCTGGATGGCGGTCAAGACCCTCGGCGTGGTCAAGGCCGCCGCCACCGCCGGCCGGGACCGGCGCTGGCGCATCAACGGCCCCCGCCTCTCCCAGGACCCCCGAGACCCCGGCCGCCACCGTGGCCGGGGTGGCCGCCGCGATGGCGGTGGTGCCGGCGGCGGGCCGACCGGTCCCGGGGGACCGCGCGGGCCGCGGGTGGGGCCACGGCCCACCGGGCCAGCCGATCGGCACGGTCCCACCGTGAGCCCGGCGGGCGGGGCCGGCACCCCGCGGCGGCCGGTCCCTGTGTGGCGCACCAGCCCCCCGGCACCCCCGGGCCAGCGACCAACCGGCCCGGGTAAGCCGGCGACCCGCCCGCCCGGACACCCCGCCGGCCCCACCCGGCCCGCCAGCACCCCGGCCGGACCGGCCACGCGCGGCGAGGACCGTGCGCCCGCCACGACGGCGCGTACGTGGCACGAGGTCGCCCAGCGCCAGCGCGAGCAGCACCAGGCCCAGCAACGTGCCCAGCGGCGCGGCCCCGCCGCTGCCACTCCGGGGCCGTCCGGCCCGGCCGGCACGGCGGCCCCGGCCGGGCGGCCACCGGGCTACCCGCGGCCTGGCCGGGCCGGGCATCGGCCACCGCCCGCGCCACCGGCGAGCGGCGCCACGGCGAGACCACGCACCCGCCCCACCGAGGCCCGGCGCCCGGACACCCGCCGCTAACCCGGCCGCCCCCTTCCGCAACCAGCTCTCGGCCCCGCGCGGGCCGGCCCTCACACCACGGAGACAGCCATGGATACCTCGTCGTACTCCACGTCGTACACGTCGTCGCGGGCCGTGCCGATGCCCGCCGATATCGATCTTGAGGACCGTTTGGTCGGGAGCCTCACCGCCCGCCAGTTGGTGATCCTGGGCGTGGCGGGGGTGGGGTTGTGGCTGCTGCTGCGCACGCTCGGCGCCTGGTCCCTGCTCGCGTTCGCGGCGGTGGCCATACCGCTCGCGGCGGCGGCGGTGGCGGTCGCGTTGGGCCGCCGCGACGGGGTGAGCCTGGATCGGTACCTGTGGGCGCTGGCGCGGCACCTGGCCGGCACCCGCCCCCACCTGACACCCGACCGGGATCGGCCGGAAACCCTCGCTACGCCGGCCGCCGCGTTCACCGCCGCCGCCGAGGCGGGCGGGCGGGGTGGCTGGTGGGCACGTCCCCGCCAACCGCTGGGCCGGGGCGTGCTGGCCGCGCGGGAAGTCGCCCCGGCCCCGTACGGCGGGGTGGTGAACCTCGGCCGCGCCGGTTTGGGCATGCTCGCGGTCGCGTCCACCGTGTCCTGGGGGCTGCGCAGCGGCGGGGAACAAGACGCGATGGTCGCCGGGCTGGCCCGGTGGCTGAACGCCCTGTCCGCGTCCACCCAGATTCTGGTGCGCGCGATGCCGTTGGACCTGTCCGGCAACATCACCGCCCTCCAGGCCGCGGCGGCCGGCGGGTTGGGGCACCCGGCGCTGGACCAGGCCGCCGCCGACCACGCCGGCTACCTCGCCGAGCTGGCCGCCACCCGCGACCTGTTGTGCCGGCAAGTCGTACTCGTGTTCCGCGAACCCAACCCACCCGGCCCCACCCCGACCAGCGAAGCGGCCCAGGCCCGGCGCGACCGGGCCGCGCTCACCCGCCTGGCCCGGCGGCTGGCCGAGGCCAGCGAACTACTCGCCCCGGCCGGGATCACCGTCACCCCCCTGGACGCCGACCAGGCCGCGTTGATCCTGCACACCACCACCAACCCCTACCGCGACCACACCACCCCGGCCCCGGGCGAGCCCGGCCCCGCCGGCCCGGAGCCCGACCAGCCGCCGGCCGGGCCCGGCACCGGTCACGGGGTGCGCATCGGCGGACACAGCTTCTTCCCGATGCCGACCGGGCGGTGGACCCCATGATCGGTACCGCGCTGCTGCGCCGGACGTTCCGTGTCCCGTTGACCGGCCACGAAAGCGACACCGACGCCCAAGCCGACACCCGAGCCGACGCCGAGCACGCCACCGCCGCTCCCGCCGGCCTGGGCCCGACCGAGAGCACCGGAGCCGAGGGCGCGGCAGCGGGAGACGAGTCGGGCGGGGACCCGGGGCCGGTGGGGTTCGGCCCCGAGGAACTCCACCTCGGCGCGCGGGTGATCGCGACCGAGACGGGTTGGGTGGCGGTGTTGGCGGTGACCGGCTACCCGGCCCAGGTCTACCCCGGGTGGCTGGAACCCCTCGCCGGGTACCCGGGGCGGTTGGACGTGTCGATCCATGTCGAGCCGGTGCCCGCGATGGCCGCCGCGGACCGGCTCAAGAAACGCCAGGCCCGCCTGGAAGCCGGCCGCTGGCATGGCGCCGAGCACGGCAAGCTGGCCGACCCGCTGGTCGTTGCGGCGGCCGATGACGCCGCCGAGCTCGCCGCCCGCATCGCGCGCGGACAGGCCCGGCTGTATCGGGTCGGGCTGTGCCTGGCGGTGTACGCGCCCGACCCGCACACCCTCGCCGACGAAGTGGCCGCGGTGCGCGCGATGGCGGCAAGCCTGCTGCTGGACGCCCGGCCGGCCTCCTACCGGCAGCTCGATGGGTGGACCAGTTGCCTGCCGTTCGGCATCGACGCCCTCGACACCCGCCGCGTCATGGACACCGACCCGCTGGCCGCCGCGTTCCCGTTCGCCTCCAACGACCTACCCGCCGTCGACCCCGCCCGCCCGGACCAGGTCGACGGGGTGTTGGTCGGGATCAACCTCGGGTCGGCCGGACTGGTGTTCCACGACGAGTTCACCGCCACCAACTACAACACAGTCGTCCTCGGACAAAGCGGGTCCGGCAAGTCGTACTTCGTGAAGTGCCGGCTGCTGCGCAGCCTGTACCGGGGCGTGCACGTGTTCGTGGTCGACCCCGAGGACGAATACACCCGGCTGGTGCACGCAGCCGGGGGAACCGTGGTCCGCCTCGGCGCCCCCGGTGTGCACCTGAACCCCCTGGACCTGACCACCCACCCGGCCACCCACACCGGCCCGGCCGCCGACGTGCACCCCGCGGGCAACGGGTTCGGCAACAGATTCACTGAACACGCGTTGTTCGTGCACACCTTCCTGGCGCTGGCCCTCGGGCGGGAACCCTCACCGCTGCAACGCGCCGTGCTGGACGAGGCCATCACCGTCACCTACCGGCGGGCCGGTATCCACCCCGACCGGCCCGGCACCTGGACCCGGCCCGCGCCGCTGCTGGCCGACCTGGCCGCCGCGCTGGCCGCTCACCCCAACCCGGCGGGCCGGGAGCTGGCGACCGAGCTGCACCCCTACGCCCACGGCGCCTACGCGCGGCTGTTCGCCGGACACACCACCCTGCCCAGCCCGGCCGGCCATCCGGCCGGACAATCGGGGCCGCACCTGGTGTCGTTCTCGCTGCGCGCGCTACCGGAGGAACTCCAACCCGCCGCCACCCTGCTGGTGCTGCAACACATCTGGCGCCACGTCTCCGCCCCGGCCACCCGCCGGCCGCGGCTGGTGGTCATCGATGAGGCCTGGCGGCTGATGTCGCAGCCCTCAGCCGCCCGCTACGTCGCCCGCCTGGCCCGCACCGTGCGCAAGTGCTGGGCCGGGCTGATGTTCGTCTCCCAAGACCTGGCCGACGTGTTGGGCACCGACCTGGGCAACACCGTGATCAACAACTCGGCCACCTCCGTGTTGTTCCGCCAGGCCGACCAACTCATCGACGAGGTAGCCGACCGGTTCCACCTCACCGCCGGAGAACACGCCTTCCTACGCCGCGCCGCCCCGGGTGAGCTGCTGCTCAGCACGGGCAACCAACGCGTAGCGGCCAAGGCCCTGGCCAGTGACCGTGAGGACGAGCTGGCCACCACGGACCCCCGCGACACCACCCCCGCCCCCGGCCCGGGCTGGACCGGCGGCCAGGGCGGGTGGTGACCCGGTGGCGGGCAAGGCCATCGGCGCGGTGATGTTGGTGTTACTGCTGCTGTTCTTCGGGGCCGCCGCCGTCGCCGCCGCCGTGGCGTCGCTCAACCCGTTCTCTGGCCCCACCGACACCACCGGCACGCCCAGCGGCACGGCGCCGAGCGGCGCCCCCGCGACCCCCGGCGCCCCCGTGCCGGGGCCGGGGGCCGGGCCGGCGGGGTCAGTCGGGGACATCCCGCCCGGGTACCTGTCCCTTTACCAGGCGGCGGCCCGGCAGTGCCCGGGGCTGCACTGGGCGGTGTTGGCCGCGGTCGGCAAGATCGAAACGAACCACGGCCGGTCGACCCTGCCCGGGGTCCGGGCCGGGGCCAACCCCGCCGGAGCCGCTGGTCCGATGCAGTTCCTGCCCGCGACGTTCGCCGCGGTCATCGCGCGCCACCCCATCCCACCGGGCGGCGCCCGGCCACCCTCGCCGTATGACCCCCACGACGCGGTGTACGCCGCCGCGTTCTACCTGTGCGACAACGGCGCCGGCAACCCCAACCGCCTCTCGGCCGCGCTGTACCGGTACAACCACTCACAGGCCTACGTCGCGCAGGTGCTCGCGCTGGCCCGCCGCTACGCCGCCAGCGCACCCAACGCCCGCCCGAACACGGCACCGGGCACCCCGGGCCCAGCTGTGCCCGCCCGGCCACCCGCCGGCACACCACCACCGGCACCGGCCGGCACCGGCCCGGCCGTGCAGGCGGCTCTGGCATTCGCACGCAGCCAGCTCGGGCGGCCGTATGTGTGGGGTGGCAATGGTGAACAAGGGTTTGACTGCTCCGGCCTGTCGAAAGCGGCCTACGGGGCCGCCGGTATCGCGCTACCGCGCACCGCCGACGCGCAATACCGCGCCGGCCCCCGCCTCGCCGCCAACCAGAACCTGCTGCCCGGTGACCTGGTGTTCTACGGAAACCCCGCAACCCGCATCACGCACGTGGCCCTCTACCTGGGCGGTGGGCAGGTCATCCACGCACCGACCCCCGGCACCGTCGTCACCCTCGCGCCGATACCCACCAGGGCATACGCCGGAGCCACGCGCCCGGCACCCGCCCCGGCCGCGCGACAGGCCGCCGGGGTCACGCCCCGCCCGAAACCGCCGACCGCGCTATTCAGCCTCGCCCGGAGCGGTAAGCAGCCCAGCCAGGTCCGTTTCACTGAAGGCAACGATGTTGCGGCTACCGAAACGAACCGCATTCAGCCCCATGGCACCCGGTCGGCCCGCTACCGTCCGTGTCGTGATCCGATCGAACGACGACGATCAAGTGCCCGAGTACCAGCGAGCGACAGCGCTGCTCCGGCGACTGTCCCGGTTCAACTGGCTGTTTGGCCCGGTCATCTTCGCCGGTTTCTTCATCGGCAGTTGGGCACCGGCCCTGGCGCCAGGAGCGGACAACACACTCATGCGCGCCCTCATCTTGAGCACCTCACAGGTCGCGATCGCGCTCGGCGCGCTGGCATGCGGGGCAACGATGGGCGTGGCATACGTCGTACGACTCTGGGCACTCAGCCACGCGCGGCCCGCTCGGACGCGCGGCGCGCGCGAGCTACCGGGCTACAGCCAGAACTAGCCCGAGCTGTTCTTACCGCCGAGAACCGACCCCACACCAGCCCGCGTCACCGACACGATCGGCCACCCCGCACGCCCCCGCGGAACGACAGCATTCGACAGGGTTCACATACCGACTGTCCAACGGCTAGGCAGGATCTGGCCACGCAGCCTGGGCTGGGTACGCAACCAGTCACGGGCGACCGCGCGGGGCTGAACCACGGAACCGAGGGCGGCGGCAACGCAATATCTGGAAACGCGGTCGTTGCGCGCCGCAAGAGAGGCCGGATGAGCCCTCTCCTGACGTCGGGGGAAGATACCAGGAAACAGCTCATCCGGGCGCCCAACACAGTACATGCACAGACAACAACCACCGGACACCCACATGGGGCGAGTCGCCCGCAATTAGTACCCTCTAATTGTGTTTCGAAATGCGGAGACAAACACGCCCGCGATCTTGGTCGGCATCCGCCGGATGCTGCTCTACACTCCCCGATGTGGCACGGCTCACAGGGGGACATGCGAGCCTGCCGGGGGAGGAGATGCCGCCCAGGTCGTCAAGTCGGGGACCAGGGCGGCAACTTCCCTCAGCGCCCTGACCTGCGCGTAGGCCGTCATCTACCAAAACCCCTGACCTGCCAGTGCCGCTGGCGCGGGCGCCGAGTCGCACGGGCCGCGAGGGTGCGCGATGAGTTCGCCAATTTCTAGCGGCGAGTTTCACCCACCCAGCGCAACCGCAATGCGCATCACAAGTCGCGGGATCACCCAACCCGGTGATGATCTCCCATTCACCCGCGCCATCAGAACCACCGGAGAAAACTCCGTAACCCGGATGGCCCCTCACCCGGGGCATCAGGAAAACCATTTCACCAATCGCTGTTCCGTTTATCTCGGGGTTATCCACGGCTGTGGAGAAAGGTGTGTGTCGTTATGGACTGGCGCCCTGACCGTCACCCGGCCATCGGGCCGATGCCCGGGATCTCCCCGCAGCCCCCGCCCCAGCCGCTCACGCACGACCCGACACCCGCCGCGCCCCGGCCCGCGCCGGGCGCACCGGGCTACCAGGTGACACCAGAGCTGCTCGCACAACGGGCGAAACAGTTGCGCGAGGACGCGATCGCGCCCGACGACCGAGACATGCCCCTGTTGACCACGTGCCCGGACAAGTCGATCTTCGGATGTCCGAAGCTCGCCGAAGCCGCCGCCGCCTACCACGCCCGGCGCAAGGAAGCGTTCGCGCGCATGTACGCCGACCAAGTCGCGCTGGCCGGGCACCTGGAGGCCAACGCGACGCACTACCGCACCCGTGAGGACTACCTGGCCGAGGTCTTCACCACCCCGCCCGCGCCGCCGCCCGCGCTGGCGTAACCACCAAGCCCCTGGCGGGGTGTCATATCGAGCCCCCCGGGCACCCCGCCAGGCCAAACCCCCTGATCTCGAAAGGCACAGCACGATGAACACTGGCCCCTCCGGCCCCGCGCCCGACCGTTGGTACCCCGGCTGGCCGGGGCCGCCCACGACGGAGCCGACCAGCATCGGGCCGACCAGCACGGGGCCAGCGGCCACGGAACCTGCCGTGACGGACGGCGACGGCTGGTCCCGATTCGTGACCACCCAGCCCGCCGCGGCCGGCGACGGGGCCGAGGACGGGGCCACCTACCCCGCGTTAGGGGACACCACCGATCCCCACGCCTACATCCCCACCCGCCCGGCGGACCTGGACTCCTACGCCGACCAGTTGGAACGTGAGCTGAACCTGGTCGATGTGAAAGGCAAGATCCTCAACGACATGCGGTTCGGCGACTGGACGGGCAAGGCCGCGGACGGCGCCTACGTGGTCACCGCCCGCCAGGTCAGTGACCACCGCCGCGCCGCCACCGCCGACGAACATCTTGTCGCGGCCGTGCGCCGGTTGGCCGGGGACACCGCCCGCCGGGTCGCCATGGTGCGCGACGCCATCGGTGAGGAGATGGCCGTGCGGCAGGACGCGCGAGACACCGAGCGCGCCGGCAAACGCCCCTCAGAGGACGCCCGGCAACACTCCCTGCACGCGCAGGACACGCTCAAGACCGCCGTGAGCGGTCACCAGAAGGCCCTTGACGATCTCCAACGGCAGTACCTGAACCTGGCCGGGGAACTCCCGGGCACCCAACGCATGCTGCGCGACCCCGGCACCGAACCCTCGGTGCCCACCGGCCCGACTCCCGGCGTCACCCCCGGCGTGCCCATGCCGCCCGGGGTGCACCCGCCGGCCGGCCCGGGCGCCCCACCACCGATCAGCGCACTGCCCCCCGCCGCAAACACCGCCCCCGCGCCGTACAGCCCGCCCGGGCCGCACACCGACGGGCCCACCAGCAGCACCCACACGGACAACACGCCGCCCAGCCCGTCCACCCCGCCGGCCAACACCACCCCGGCACCGCCCAACCCGAGCAGCCCGAGCAACCCGCCGGTCACCGACGTGGTCATCCCTGCCCGGGTGCACCGGCCCGAGTACGACGACCCGCCCGAGCCGCGGTACCCGGGCGGCCCGGGATATCCCGGCACCCCGCCGTACACCGGGTACCCGCCGATCAACACCGGCCCGCCGGCCCCCGCACCCGACACCACCGCGCCGCGGCTACCCCGCCCAGACGTTCCCGCGCCGGGGGACAGCACCACCCCGCCGCTACCGCCGGTCGGGGACCCGGCCCAACCCGGCACCGATGGGATACCGCCGGGCGGGCCCGAGCTGCCCAGCAACGACCACCACACCCCCGAACACCCCGACCAGCCGGACCAGCCCGGCGCGGGAGACACCCAGCCGCCGCTGGACACCGCGCCCCCGCCGGTCCAGCGCACCGAGGGCGGCAGCTACCGCATCGTGGGCGCGATGTTCTGCGCCGCGATCGTGGTCGCCGCCGTCGTGTTCGGCATTCGCAGGGCCAGAGCCCTGGCCAGCCGCGGCGGCGAACCCGTGCGGAACGCGACGTTCACGCGGCGCATCGACAACGCCACCCGCGACCAAACGATCTACGACATCAGCGCGCCCGTCATCGGCGCCGAACCCGACGAGAACACCGGGCGGGCCGACCCCCCGGCCACCGACCCCAACCGCGACCAGCGGCCCACCGGCCCCGAAGTGCTCGCCGCCCTGCACGGGACCACCGCGCTACCCGCCGCAGAACGGGCTAGTCAGTTGCTGCGCCTGGACCTTGCCACCACGCCCACCCTCGGCGTGTGCGGCCCCGGCGCCCCGCACGTGCTGCGCGCGTACCTGGTGATCGCGCTCAGCCACGGGCTACGGGTGCTCATCCCCGAACGTGACATCCGGCGCCTGTTCGGCGACCAGGCCCCCGACGCGATCCCGCCCAACCTGCACATCACCCCGACCCTGGAAGACGCGCTCACCCAACTGTCCACTGCCACCCGCGCCACCAGCGGGGTGCGCACGGTGCTGATCCTCGCCGCGCCGCCCGCCCACAACGCGCACGCCGAACACCTGGCCGACCTGATCCACACCGCCGGGCAGCACATCAACGTCTGGACCATGGACGACCACGACGCCGCCCACCGTGTCACCACCGGGGCTGACTGCGTCGTTACCGACACCCACGGCAACACCAGCCACCTGGCCGGTGCCGAGCTGTTCAACATGATCCGCGCCGTTGCCCTCGACATGATCAGCCACCTCCCACCCATCCCCGAGCCGGACGGACCGCAACCCGACACCCACACCACCGCCCCCGGCGGCGGGGCCAGCACACCGGCCCCCGACACCGGTCCAGCCGCGCCACCGGAGTCGCTCACAGCGCGCCAGGGGCACGACACAGCGCAGCGCCCCGCCCAACACCAGGCAGGCCCGGCCGAACCCGCCACCGGCGCCCCACGGCCCGTAGCGCCCCACACCGCGCCCCCTGCCGTGGCGGGACCGGCGCCCGCCGCCGCCCCGACCGGCACCCCGGCCCGGCCCGCCGAGTCGACCAGCTCGGCGCCCGCGCCGGCCACCAACCCCGCCCCGCCCGAGCAGCCCGACCCGGTCACCGAACCCCTCCAGATCGGACCAGCCGTCAGGACGCCCGGCCCCGAGCACACACCGGACCAGACCGCGCCGGTGCCGCTGCGCTGGCGGGTACGGGTCGAGATCATGCGCACCCCGCGGGTGATCTGCACCCCCGAACACCCCGACGCCGCTGAACCGGCAACACCCGTCATCGTCGGCCTGCCGGACGTGCGCGGACGGTGCACCACGCGGCTGGTCCTCAACCGCCACGGCGAACGCCGCGCCGCCCTCATCGATGCCCTCTGGGAACACACCCCCAGCAACCGGCCGGCCGCTCAACTGTCCAACCTCTTCGGACGCATCAACCGCCGCATCGAAAAAGCCACAAACGGTGCCGTCACAAGCATCATCGACACCACCGACGACGGCATATGCCGCCTCAACCCCGCATTGGAAGTTGACTACTGGGAATACCTCGACGCCACCCACCCCGACACCCCGTATGATTCGCTCGTCGATAAGGCAAACGCACATCGCAAAGCACTCGCCGACTACCACGGCGAACTTGCCGAAGATCTCGACGCCGAATGGCTACATGTCTACCGCCAGAACTTCCAGCAAAAGGTGATTCAAACGGCACTCACCCTTGCGGAAGAACTCAGAGTGAGTCATCCGAGAGAAGCATCAAACTTCCTCGAAGAAGCGTTAACGTTCGCATCGGACCAAGAGTGCATCTATCAGAAGCTTATCGAGATCCATTTGGATGAAAACCTGCTGGATCTTGCCAAGCAGAATTGCCGAAAGCTTCTCGCCGCATTATCTGAATTGGGCGTGGCGCCAGCGGCGAGAACCAAAGAAATCGCCCGGGAGCTTGGCCTGAACCCTTCCTGAAAGTTAGAGATTCTTTCCGTATGCACGATTTCCTGGCTTGTCTCGATAAATCGAGAACCCTGGAATTCGGTGGTAGCCGACCAGCTCATATAGGGTGTGTGCGGCGCCTTGTTTCCGACCAACGTCGAGAACAACCTTGGTATAGCCCACCGAGCGAGCCCGGTCCTCCAACTCGCCGAGGATGGCGCGGGCCAGACCCCGCCGACGTGCGGCCGGTCGGACGTACAGCCGCTTGAACTCGACGACCGCGCCCTCTGCGTGGTCCGGGCTGAGTCGATACCCTCCGCACCCGACTGGCTCCCCGGACGCGTAGGCCACAACGAACAGCCCCGATGGAGGCTCGAACTCCTCCGGCTTCATGGGGGTGGCGTCGGCGTGACCGTATAGCGCGGTGTTGAACGCATCCGCCTCGGCGACGAGCGCGACGGCGTCGGCAGCTAGGAAACTGACAGCACGGATCTCGGCAGATTCGGTTCGTTGCTCGGTCACTCACAACGAAATATCAAACTTTCCCCGCAAGCACACCTTCCGCTTGCTCACGGAGGTCCCTGACCGCGCGGTTCCGCGGTTCGGGCAACTCGTTGACCAGGTCCGTCAGGAGATTCCGACATCGCGCCGAGCTAACCGACTTGAGCTGCGGAAGGACGGTCACCGCCGCGTAGCAGGCCCGTTCGAGGTCGCCCGGTGTCGACGCGGTGCCGGTTGCGTGCGCTTTAGCGAGAGACAGCCCGTAGAGGACGCGATCACGCGATGCGCCGCACTCAAGCATGCCGATCCCGCAGTCGAGTTGGTCGACCGCTTGGGGGAGTTGCCCCAACTCGACCAACGTCCGACCAGTCTCGCCAGCAAGCACAGCCGGATTGAGCCAGTAGGCCCACACCGGTGTCGGTTCAGAACCGTTCGCGCGGCCCAGCTCCCGCTCTGCCTGCCCTATCGCCCGGGTGGCGGCAGACTGGTCGCCCGTCATCGCGTGTGCCCTGGCCTCGCGCATCGCAAGAATCGCCTTCACGCGCGGGCTGGCGCCAGCGGGCAGAGCCGTAGCGGCGATCCCCAGAAGCTTCACCGCATCCCGGGGACGGTTTCGCCAAGATTGCTGCGCAGCGAGGCAGCTCAAGATCATCGCTGCCAGAGTATGGTCTCCGGCCAAACCGGCTGCTCGCAGTGCAATCAGGTAGCAACGTTGCGCCTGACCGTGATCGTCAAGATCAAAATGCAGCCAGCCGGCGAGTTGCGCTAGCTGTGCAACAACCGTGGCAAGCGCCCTGCCATCGCGGGCGCTGTAGCTGGACGTCGCAAGCAGATCGAGAGTCAATGAGAGCTGATGCGACGCAGCTCGCTGAACGAGCGCACCCCCGTGACCGTCATCGAGTCGCCTTAGCGAACCGGCGTCGCGGGCGAGATAATCGACCAATTCAGTGGTCACAGTTCCAGCATCACCGTCGCGCGACGGCAGCAATTCAGGCAACTGATTGGTGTAGCGGGCCGCTGCGTTGACCAGATCCGGCCCCGAAAGCGCGAAAAAGCGTCGCACAGTACCGGGTCCGTGCGCTGGGAATTTTTCGAGGAGAGCGAGAGTCTCGCGACTGCTCCAGGGGATTTCGAGACCGTCGACGGAAGGTCTGTGTACCTGTTTTCGCCCTCGCCGATTTGGCCAGAGATCCTCTTCGGTAACCACTTGGCCTAGTGCTTCGGTGAGCACGCCAGCTACCAGCGATGGAAGCGATCCGGTGGGCACCACCCCCTTATCCCGCCAGGTGAAGGGGGTAGTCGGATGGATACACCGGTTAGCGGGAAGTGCCTTGTTTATCGCGCGCGCCAGGTCAGTCGGCGACCAGCCGATACTTGCCAGCGCATCGGCAAGCGCGGTGTTCGGCAGACGAGTGGCCACGCATCGGATCGTAGCCCGGAACCGGCGTCCGTCCAGACCTTTCGATCAAGTGAACCGCGATATTCAGCGATATTCAGCGGTACTCGCCCGAAGTTCTGCGCCATTCGACAGCCAAGACAGCGACAACCACGGCGCCGGCACGATCAACTCAGACCATGCGAGACAGTGCATGTCAGTCAAACCCGCACCGAGGAGCGGTGAAGCCGCAGGAGCAGGCGCACCCTGCCGACCGGCCGAAATGTGAGTGCTCAGACCCGGCCCGGTCCAATGGCCACGAGGCGTATTGCTTGTTTGGTCCGCTCCGATCGTTGCCGGCCGTGCGGCTCAAGGGCCGCAGGTGGCAGCCGGAAGGCACCCGGTTCGTGGCTGTGTGGGTGAAGCTCGGCCGCCGGGAGTACAAGAAGTATCGAGTCATCCAGTGACGCGCTGTGCGTGCGGCGCGCTGGTCGAGGCGCCCGACGGTGTGAAGTGGTGGCACCCCGAACGCGAACCCGACCCGGGGCCGCATGTGGTCGCCGTGGTGCGCCATGGCGACCCGCCGGAGATGTGCCGTTGGGAGCGCATTGCGGGCGGCTGGAGCCAGCGCGGCGTTCTGGTCGACTTCTACATCGATCGCACACCGCCCGTGCCCTGGGAGAAGGTCGGCCGATGCTGGTCCGGCAGGGATCACGCAGTGGTGGCTGTGTGGCCGGGGCCGGACGGTTCGTGGACCTTTGATGATCACGAGAACCAACGAGAACAGGCGCTAGCGGTGGCGACGGACCAACCCAGTATTGATTCAGTCCTCTTGGCTCACCGCCAGGGTGACCACGGGAAATGTGCCAAGTGTGGGACCCCGTGGCCGTGCGATGAGTTCAACGAGGCGGCGGCCAAGCGGACACCTATTGGCGGTGGCGAGAGCGATAAAGTCGATCTGTTTGCGTTGCTGCGGTGGCGTGCCGTGGTGTGCTTTACCAACGCGACGAGGACCAAACGCACAGACCGAGCCACGTTCTGGTGCGAGGACGCCGAGCATGCAGCCGAGAAGGCTGTGACCGAGCTAGAAGAACGCCGTCGAACACAGGCTGACCGGCTTGGTGGTCCCGAGGCGATCTGTGGTGAGGCCCGGATCGTCAATCCGGACCGCGAGACGGTGCGCACCTGCTACCTGTTCAGCGCGAAAGAGACGCTCAAGTGGGAAGACCACACACCGGACGGGATACCGCGCGAGGACTGACCCGCTCCCCGGCGCGTATGCCGGGTGCATTCCCCGGCCGGTGATCCCACACCAGCAGCACCCGTGGCATGCGTCCATGCAACCCCGGCGCTCGGCAGTCCCCGCCAGGCGCCGGGATTGCGCACGTCCGCCCCGGCCCAGCGGTACCGCGATCGCGCGCACCGCAGACGTGCCGCCGCCAGGTTGTTGGCGAGATCGTTTGCAATAGCGAACGTCTCGGTGCAACCTCGCCGGTGTGCCTAGACAGCGGCCTAGGGTTCGGATCATGAGCGGCAGCGTGCGCAACGACCCCACCTCTCTGAACGCGGAGATGCGGCATCTGCTCACTCAGGTGACCCCCGAGAATGTGCTCCAGATCCACAACGGCGTGCAGGCTGAGGTCGCGTTCCTGGCCGACCAGCTCAAGCTGAACGGCTACCCCGCCCGGGTGGGCGTAGCCGCCGACGAAGCTGTGTCCACGATGGCGGCTAACGCGTTCACCTCGAAAATTCAGGGGCTCGTGCAGGAGGCCGCCGCCTACATTGACGAGCTGCGACGCGCAGGCGCGGTAATCAGGGCACAGGCCATTCGGTACGGCCACACCGAGGACGAGATCAGAAGATCGTTCGAGGCACTCCAGGCCGATACGCGATGAGAGCACGCGGGCATTGGCTGGCCGTCGTGTTGATGCTGCTCACAGCCGCTGGGTGCGGAAACAACGGCCCGTCGTCCGAACCTGTCCAGACCCCTCCTGAGATCGCTCCTACGATCGCGCCACTCGGTCCACGACCGCAAACTCTGCCGCTGGACAACATCGACCCGTGTGCGCTGCTCACCTCTAGCCAGGTGAACGCGCTCCATGTGCGCCGTGGTCGGCCCGGCGTCGATAACGACGGTCTAGGCAGCAGGGACTGTCTGTGGAGCAATTCGCCAGACGAACCCGATCTTGGTTGGGTCGCGCGGGCCACGCTGCGCCGCGGCGCGGAGCAGTACCGCAACGACAGCACCGAAGTCGTACATATAGGCGGATTCCCTGCGGTGCAAGCATCATCGGAGATCCAGGACCCCGAGACGCACTGCCTTCTCATGATCGATGTTGCGCCTGGACAGTCGCTATGGGTGCAGTTCGTAAATATGGGAAGGACCTATCCGGGGATGAACCATCAGCGTGCCTGCCAGTTCGCCCGGCAGACCGCCGAAGACATGCTGACCAACCTCCGCGGCCTGGCTCGCTAAGCGGACGGTGGCCGATGGGAGAGGATCTCTGTTACCGCGATCCGACCTTGGGCCTACAAGATCTATACAACAAGCTCCAGGCCGGTCCGGGGGTCCGGGTCATCGAGCCGGCGGCGGCTATGTTGGGCAAGCTCGGTGGCGCGCTGGCCGGGTCACCGGAGCGGCTGCACCGTCTCTTCAGCGGCACTGGCGTCGAGTGGCGAGGCAAGACCGCAGCCGCGACCACTAACGCGCTGCTACGGGCTGGTGAGTGGGCGCAGAAGGGCGGTCAGGTCGGCCACGCCGGCACGGGCAAGGTAACCGACTACGCAGCTTCCTACGCCGACCTGAAATCCAAGGTTGCCGCCCCGCTGGCGGTTCCGGATCTGAATTTCTTCGGCCGGGTCGCGGACATGGTCGGTTCGATGAGCGACCACCGATACGCGATCAAACAGAACAACGACAACGCCATCGCGGCGGCCCGGGCGTTGGCTGAACATGAGCGGCGCACGAACGCAGCCATCGCGGCGTTCCCACAGGTCGAGAAACCACCCCCGGTCACCAACCCCGCCACCGACACCCCAGCCGCGCCAGGCGGGCGCGCCGCTACCCATCCGGGTAGCCCGGTCGACGCCCGGCACCAACAGACACGTCACGACGCACCGCCCGGCGACCCTTACGCCACCCCCGCCCCGGGCGGTGGCTCCACCCACCCCGCCTACCAGCAGAACGTGCCGCCCCCACCCGGCCCGCCGATCAACACACCCGGCCCAACACACAACCCCAGTCCTCCCGGCCAACCCCCGCCAGGCTTGGTGATCGCGCCACCACCACGGCAACCGCCGGGCCGGCCACCGGCGACGCGCGCCCCGACCTGGGAACGGCCTGCCGCCCCGGGCCGAAGCCCGCTGCCGCCCGGAGCCGGGATTTCGCCATGGGGTGAGTCGCCCATGCGGCCCCGAGGAATCGGCGCACCAGGTGACCCTGCCAGCCGACCCGGACCCGCATGGAGCGGCGAACCCACCAGCGCGACCCGACCAGGCACGCACGGCCCGCCAGGCATGCCACCGCCCGGCCAACAGCAGCCGGGCCCCGGCGTCGGGTATCGCAGCCAGCGGTTCAACCTGCGCCGCCACCGCCGCGCCGAAACCGACCCGGGCGAGTGGTTTGACATGCCCGTTGACGACGACGTGGTGTCGCCGGTGATCAACCCGGGCGACTTCGGATGGAAGGAAGACGACGAGTGAGAGGCGTGGCGACGACGGGGCGGGCCGTCCAGCTCAGCCCGGTAGAGCTGCTGGCCTGCTGGGAAGCGCTCCAACTCGGCGAACTCCCGTGCGAACTCCACATGCGCCGCCCCAGCGGCCCATGGGCCGCCCAACAAGCCACCCGGCAGGTACTCGCCCGTGCGTTGATTGGGCTGGCCGTACGCGGCCTGTCAGACGGCACCCGCCCCACCGCCGACCTGGCCGAGATGCTGCAACCGCTCGCCCACCCGAGCTACCAACTCGACATCCGATTCACCGGCCCCAACCGGCGCCCCATCGTCGGCCTTGGCCCGGTCACCAACACACACAGCTTGGTGGTCACCTTCATCGACGACGGCGAAAGCCCGATCGAGCTGCGCGCGACAGATAGCAGCCAGATACCCGGCGTGTTGCTCGCACTCCTCGGCCCGTTCACCCCCGGCATCAGCCCGCCGGTGAACCTCCCGGCCGACCTGTTCGACCAAGCATGCGAAACGATCGGCGACGACGCCGGCCCTTGGGCTCTCGCCGATCAACTCCGAGAACACGGCGCGCCCCGCCGAGACGCCGAAGCGCTGGCACGCATGTGGACCGACATCGACTTTGGCGGGCAACTCGGAGTCACCGCATGGCGCGATGGACGCGAACATCGATGCCCGTGGGTGATCGGATTCCTGCGCAACCTCACCGGCCAGACGTTCCTGCACCTTCGCCGCGCGGGCACCCTCACCATGTGCCCCATCGACGCACCCGGCCTTCACCGCCACTGGCGTGAGCTGCTCACCCGCACCACAACCGGCAGCTAGGCGCGCGCTTGTCGCGCAAGATCCCGGCACAAACCGGGCACAAAGCACGCTCAAAACGGCCCGGATTCGATCGGCATCGTTCAGGCCTGTTTTAGCAGCTCAGACCGGGTT
>NZ_BAABJP010000068.1:149762-310956 GCF_039543365.1 Actinospineispora eucalypti | reverse complement strand
TGGTCGGTCACGACTGGGGCGGAATTCACGTCGCGGCGCTGGCCATGAGCCGTCCGGATCTGATTCGCAGTTGGGCCTCCGATGCCCTCGGCGTGTTCGCGCCCGACTACCTCTGGCATCCGCGGGCACAGGTGTGGCAGCAGGAGGGCACAGGGGAAGCCTCGGTGCAGGAGTTGTGGGGAGGCGACCTGGAGCAGCGACTCGCGGTGACCTCGGCCCTCGGTATGACCGGGCGCATGGCGGAGCGGGTCGCGGCAGGCATGGATCCCGAGATGGGTCGCGCCGTCCTCAAGCTGTTGCGGTCGGCACGACAGCCGGCGATGGCCGAAGCGGGACGGCTCCTACCGAGCGCCGCACAACGTCCGGGGCTCGCTCTCATCGCCGTGGACGACTTCGAGAGAGCCAGCGGGACGTTGGTGCAGCACGAGTGGGCAGCGCGCCAATCGGGTGCACGGATGGCGCATCTGGAGGGCGTGGGCCACTGGTGGCCGGAGGAGACGCCGGCGCCGGTTGCTGAGGCTCTGACGAACTTCTGGGCAGACCTACCGGAGACGCCAGCCCATGGTCCTCACCCAGGTGGGTGACAGTCCCGATCGCCTCGAGTATCGGCCTGTGGGCCTCGAAGTCCGCCAGCGGCCGCGCACCACTCGACCCGTGCCGGCGACAGGGCATCTGTTGGTCAGCCCGACACGGCGAGCACCACTTTGCCGGTGGTTCGCCCGCCCTCCACCTGACGGTGCGCCGCCTCGGCTTCGGCCAGCGGGAACACCGCGTCGACGTGCACCCGCAGCCGGCCCTCCTCGACCAGCGCGGCCAGCTCGGTCAGGCCGGCGCGGTCCGGTTCGACCAGCATCCAGTGCGTGCGGTGGCCGGTGTCGCGCAGCAGGTCGGCGGTGCCGCCCTGGTCCGGCGGGATGATCGTGACGAGGGTCCCGCCCGGTCGGAGCACCTTCATCGACCGGTGGGCCACGTCGCCGCCGAGCGTGTCGAGCACGACGTCCACGTCGTGTACTCGCCGTTCGAAGTCGTCGGTCGTGTAGTCGATCAGTTCGTCGGCGCCGAGTCGCGCGAGGAACTCGTGCTTCGCGGCGCGGGCGGTGCCGATGACGTGCGCTCCCCTTGCCTTGGCAATCTGCACCGCCAGATGGCCGACGCCACCGGCCGCCGCGTGGATGAGCACCCGCTGTCCGTCCCGGAGGTGGGCGGTGTCGACGAGGGCCTGCCAGGCGGTGAGCCCGGCCAACGGCAGCGCGGCGGCCCGCGGGTGGTCCAGCGACTCGGGCTTGGCGGCGAAGTGGCGTGCGGGTCCGGTGACGTACTCGGCGTAGCCACCCGCGTGCCGGGGGAACCGCGGCATGCCGAACACCTCGTCGCCCGGTCGGAACAGGGTCACTCCGCTGCCCACGGCGGCCACCACCCCGGCGACGTCGAAGCCGAGCACGAACGGCGGCCGGTCATCGTTGTACGACGAGTAGCCACGCGCCCTGGTCTTGCAGTCGTGCGGGTTGACCCCGGCGGCATGCACCCGCACGAGAATCTCGGTGGCCCCCGGATCGGGTCGGTCGATCTCGGCCAGGCGCAACACCTCCGGCCCGCCGGCCTCCCGCTGCACCACTGCCCGCATGCGTGCTCCGCGCTCCGTTGCCTCGAGCATTTGCGGTCTCCCCTTTTGTACTAGTACATAATACTGATTGTACTAGCATAGTAACGGACTTTGGCCGTCGGTAGCTCCGCCGTGAACTCTCACACGTCTTCGGGACCCGGACGGACACCTGCCGTTAACCTCGAATCCAGTCCGCTGTGCCCCCGGGTGGTGCCGCACGTCCCGCACCCAGCCTCGACCCGGCAGCCGCCACAGCACATTTCACCAGGAGGGTGAGACATGCGCCCGCGCGCTGCCCGCTGCCGTTGCCGTGCCCGGACCACACCGACCAAGGCGAGTCCCCGTTGACCCTCGCCCTTACCCGCGGCCCCGCGCTCTACCCTGCCGCGGCCGCTCCGGCCCGCCGCACGCTGCTCGACGTGCTCGCCGAGACCGCCGCCAAGCACCCCAACGAGGCCGCGGTCGACGCCGGCCGAACGGTGCTCAGCTATCGCCGGCTGATCGAGGAGGTCGACGTCATCCGACGCCGCCTCGACTTCGCCGGCGTCGGCGTCGGTGACCGCGTCGGGATCCGGATCTCCTCCGGGACCGCCGAGCTGTACGTGGCGATCCTCGCGGTCCTGGCCGCGGGCGCCGCGTACGTCCCGGTCGACGCCGACGACCCCGAGGAGCGCGCCGAGCTGGTGTTCGGCGAGGCCGGGGTGTGCGCGGTCCTCGGCGACAGCGGGTCCCTCACCACCCGCGACGCGCCGATCGGCACACCGGGCGCACCCGGGCCCGGCAACGACGCGTGGATCATCTTCACCTCCGGCTCGACCGGCACGCCGAAGGGCGTCGCGGTCAGCCACGGCTCGGCCGCGGCATTCGTCGACGCCGAGTCCCGCCTCTTCCTCGCCGACGAGCCGATCCGGCCCGGGGACCGGGTGCTGGCGGGGCTGTCGGTCGCGTTCGACGCCTCCTGCGAGGAGATGTGGCTCGCCTGGCGTCACGGTGCCTGCCTGGTCCCGGCGCCCCGGGCGCTGGTGCGCACCGGCGTCGACCTCGGACCGTGGCTGCAGGCGCGGCGGATCACCGTCGTCTCCACCGTCCCCACGCTCGCCGCGCTCTGGCCGGCGGAGGCGCTGGAGGACGTGCGCCTGCTGATCTTCGGCGGGGAGGCCTGCCCGCCCGAGCTGGCCGAGCGGGTGGCCGTCGAGGGCCGCGAGGTGTGGAACACCTACGGGCCGACCGAGGCCACCGTCGTCGCCTGCGCCGCCCGGCTCACCGGGGAGGGGCCGGTCCGCATCGGGCTGCCGCTCGACGGTTGGGCGCTCGCCGTCGTCGACGGTGCGGGCCAGCCGGTGGCGATGGGCGAGAGCGGCGAGCTCGTGATCGGCGGGGTCGGCCTCGGCCGTTATCTGGACACGGTGAAGGACGCGGCGAAGTTCGCCGCGCTGCCCTCGCTGGGCTGGGAGCGCGCGTACCGCAGTGGCGATGTCGTGCGCGCCGACGAGGACGGGCTGCTGTTCCTCGGGCGCGCCGACGAGCAGGTCAAGCTGGGCGGGCGGCGCATCGAGCTGGGCGAGGTCGACGCCGCGCTGCTCACCCTGCCCGGCGTCCGGGGCGCGGCGGCGGCCGTGCGCCGCACCCGGGCCGGTAACCAGGTGCTGGTGGGATACGTCGTGCCGGAGGGCGACCTGGACACCGTGGATATCACGGCCGCGTCGCTGGCCCTGCGCGAGCAGCTCCCCGCCGCGCTGGTGCCGCTGCTCGCGGTGGTCGACGACCTGCCGACCCGTACATCCGGCAAGGTCGACCGGGACGCCCTGCCCTGGCCCCTACCGGCGGCCGACGGCGGCGACCCCGTGGCATCCGGTCTGCTGACTCCCACCGAGGGCTGGCTGGCCGACAGCTGGGCGGAGATCCTCGGCATACGGGTGACCGACCCGGATGCGGACTTCTTCAACCACGGCGGCGGCAGCCTCACCGCTGCCCAGCTGGTGGCCCGGATCCGCACCCGGCACCCGCAGGTGTCGGTCCAGGACATCTACCTGAACCCGCGGCTGGGGTCGCTCGGCGCGCGCGTGGACGCGCTCGGCGGGTCCACCACCAGCCGGCGCGACGTCGCCCCGACCCCCCGGCGGGCGGCGGTCGCGCAGGCGCTGTTCATGGCGCCGATGCTGGCGCTGGTGGGCCTCCGCTGGGCCAGCGCCGCCGCCGCGATCTCGACGGTCGTCACCGTCGCGCTCCCCTGGGCGGCCGCGCCGTGGATGCCGGTGGCGCCCTGGTGGTCGCTCGCCCTGGCCTGGTTGGTGCTGTTCAGCCCGGCCGGCCGGATCGGCATCGCCGCCGGCGGCGCCCGGCTGCTGTTGCGCGGCGTGCGTCCCGGCAGCTACCCGCGCGGCGGCCCGGTGCACGTGCGGCTGTGGGCAGCCACCCGCCTCGCCGAGCTGTCCGGCGCGACCGGTGTCTCCGGCGCGTCCTGGACCACCCGGTACGCCCGCGCGCTCGGCGCGAAGATCGGCAAGGACGTCGACCTGCACTCCAGCCCGCCGGTGACCGGCCTGCTCAAGCTGGGGCGCGGCGCGGCCGTGGCGCCGGAGGTGGACCTGGCCGGGCACTGGGTCGACGGCGACGTCGTGCACATCGGCAAGATCCGGATCGGCGCCGGGGCGACCGTCGGCTCACGCAGCACGCTGCTGCCGGGCACGCGGGTCGGCAAGGGCGCCGAGATCGCGGCGGGTTCGACGGTGCTCGGTGCCGTCCCCGCCGGCCAACGCTGGGCGGGCTCCCCCGCCGCGCGGACCGGCAAGAACGGACCAAGCTCGCCGGCGGGGCGAACCAGAAAGGACGGGGCAGGCTCGCCGGCAGGCCGAAAGAGAAACACAGTGCGCTGGCCGTCGGGCCGGCCGGCCCGCTCGCGGGCCTGGGCGCTCGCCTACGGGGTCACGTCGATGCTGCTCGGTCTGCTGCCCACGGTGGCCGGGCTGCCGGCGCTGGCGATCGTCGCTCTCGGCGTCGCCGGCACCACGTCCGCCTCGGCCGCACTCGCCCGGGCGCTGCTCATGGTCGCCCCCGCGACGCTGGCGTACCTGCTCACGACCGCCGCGCTGGTCGCCGCCGGGGTGCGCCTGCTGGGCATCGGCATGGCCGAGGGCTTCCACCCGGTGCACAGCCGCGCCGGCTGGCAGGTCTGGGCCACCGAGCGGTTGATGGGCCTGGCGCGCACGAACCTGTTCCCGCTGTACTCCAGCCAGTTCACCGCCCCGTGGCTGCGGTTGCTGGGCGCCAAGGTGGGCCGGGACGTGGAGGCGTCGACGGTGCTGGCGCTGCCGAAGATGACCACGGTCGCGGACGGCGCGTTCCTCGCCGACGACACCATGGTCGGCACCTACCAGCTCTCCGGTGGCTGGCTGCACGTCGCGCCGTCGCGCGTCGGCAAGCAGGCATTTCTCGGCAACTCCGGGATGACCGCACCGGGCCGCTCGGTGCCCAACCGCGGGCTCGTCGGTGTGCTGTCCGCGGCACCGCGCAAGGCCAAGAAGGGCTCGTCCTGGCTCGGCCTGCCGCCGATGCCGCTGCGCCGGACGGTCGAGCGGGGCGACACCAGCCGCACTTACCGCCCGCCGCGCCGGCTCAAGGTGGCACGGGGGCTGATCGAGCTGTGCCGGGTGGTTCCGGTGATGTGTTCCCTGGCGCTCGCGGTGCTCGTCGCCGGGCCGCTGATGGTGATCCAGTCCTCGTCCGGGTTCGTCGTGGCCGCGTTGCCGGCCGGTCCGCTGCTGCTCGCCGCCGGCGTCGTGGCCACCGGCGTGACGACGGTGGCGAAGTGGCTGCTCGTGGGCCGGTTCCGCCCGGTGGAACACCCGCTGTGGAGCTCGTTCGTGTGGCGCAACGAGCTGGCCGACACCTTCGTCGAGGTGCTGGCGGTGCCGTGGCTGGTCGGGCCGGCGAGCGGCACCCCGATACTGACGGCGTGGCTGCGGGCGATGGGCGCGCGCATCGGGCGCGGCGTATGGCTGGAGACGTACTGGCTGCCCGAGTCCGACCTGGTGCGGCTGGGCGACGGCGCATGCGTCAACCGGGGCTGCGTCGTGCAGACTCACCTGTTCCATGATCGGATCATGAGCATGGACGAGGTGCACATCGACGAGGGCGCAACCCTCGGGCCCAACGGGATCGTGCTGCCGGGCGCGGGCATCGGCGCGGGGACGACCGTCGGGCCGGGATCGCTGGTGACCCGGGGCGACACGGTCCCGGCCGCGACCCGTTGGCTCGGCAACCCGATCACCACGTGGGGCTGAACCGCAAACCGGCGGTCGGCGCGGCGAGGTCGGAGGACCCGTACCTGCCGGCTCACGGCAACGGCGGGTACCGGGTCGAGCACTACGCGCTCGACATCGACTACAAGCTCGCGCCCAACCGGCTCAGCGGGCAGGCGTTGATCACCGCCGTGGCCGACGTGCCGCTGAGCCGGTTCAGCCTCGACCTGGGCCCGTTCCGCGTGCCGAAGGTGCGCGTCGACGGCCGTCCGGCCCGGTTCACCCAGTCCCAGTCGGCGCGCGGCGGCCAGAAGCTGCACGTCACCCCGGCCCGACCCGTCGAGGGCCGGTTCATCGTCGAGGTGCGTTACGTGGGCAACCCCGCACCGGTCCCCAGCCGATGGGGCGACGTCGGCTGGGACGAGCTGACCGACGGCGCGCTGGTCGCCAGCCAGCCGGTCGGCGCACCGTCCTGGTTCCCCTGCAACGACCACCCCTCGGACAAGGCGACCTACCGCATCTCGGTGACCACCGACGCGCCGTACACGGTCGCCGCCACGGGTGTGCTCACCGCGCGGCGCCGCTCGGCCGGAACCCGGACGTGGGTGTACGAGCGGGCGGAACCCACGGCGTCTTACCTGGTCAGCGTGCAGATCGGGCGCTACGAGGAAGTCGGGCTGGCCGCCGGCCCGGTGCCCCAGGTCGCGCTGATACCGGCCCGGCTGCGCCGCAACGCCGCGCGCGACCTCGGCCGGCACCCCGCGATCATGACCGCGCTGGAGGGCTTCTTCGGCCTGTACCCCTTCGCCAACTACCAGCTGGTCGTCACCGATGACGAGCTGGACGACCCGATCGAGGCCCAGGGAATGTCGATCTTCGGGGCGAACCACATCGACGGGCGGCGCACCCACGAGCGGCTGGTCGTGCACGAGCTGGCCCACCAGTGGTTCGGCAACAGCCTCACGATCGCCGACTGGCGACACATCTGGCTCAACGAGGGCTTCGCGACCTACGCGGAATGGCTGTGGTCCGAGGAGTCCGGCGGCCGCACCGCCGACGCGCACGCCCGGGACTGGCACGCCCGGATGGCGGCCAAGCCGGCCGACCTGGTCCTGGCCGACCCGGGACCGGACCGGATGTTCGACGAGCGGGTCTACAAACGCGGCGCCCTGGTGCTGCACGCGTTGCGCGGGCGGCTCGGCGACGAGCCGTTCTTCTCGCTGCTGCGCGACTGGGCCGCGCGGAACCGGCACGCGACCGTGACCACCGAGCGGTTCGTCCAGCTGGCCGGTCAACACGCCGGCACCGACCTCTCGGAGTTCTTCGACGCGTGGCTGCATCGACCGGCCCTCCCCGGTCTCACCACCGGAGACCGCTGACACCGGTCGACCGGTCGTGGCGTAACAAATTTCTGACGGTCACGACTGTCGCCCACACGTGTGATATTTAATAGAGAGGGCGTTTGGGGGCGCGAAAGTTCGTGTTCGGAATGCTTGGATGATCACGCCCGCATGAATGACGCGGGATTCAGGGAGGGCCGTCGCCCAGGGTCGGGGACGAACAGGTTCCGGGCGACGGCCCTTCCCACACGTCGACGGCTCGCGACAGCTCGACGTTTTCACCTGCTATGCGACATCGACGTGCGCGGTAGGAGTGGAATGGCGTGACTGAGTCCGAGTTCCTGGGGAGCTCCGCGATCGAGTCGGTCGCCGACCGGGTGACCGCCGATATTCGGCGGGCAATCCTGGCCGGCCGCCTGCGCCCCGGGCAGGAGCTCACGCTCCGCACCCTCGCCGCACAGCTACGGGTGAGCTACATCCCCGTGCGTGAGGCGATGCGCAGCCTCGCCGCCGAGGGTCTGCTGGTCATCCGCCCCGGCCGTTCGGCCCTCGTGCCCCGGTTGGAGGCCGAGGAGCTGCGCGCGGTGTCCCGGCTGCGCCGACTGGTGGAGCCCGAGCTGGCCACCCGGCACCGGACCGGTGTGGATGAGGCGCACCTTGACCTGCTGAGTGTGCGGTGGGAGCGGTGCGCCTCCTGGTCGCGCGGCCCGGACGAGCACTACCAGGAGTTCCACGCGATCTACCTCGCCCTGCTGTCAACCTCGGTCCCGCACTGGGAGATGGGGGTTGCGCGGATGCTGTGCCACACCCTCGAGCGCTACCTGCGAAACGGCGTGAGCGATCACGACGGCTCCCCGGGACCCCCGAATGCGTTGCTCGCCGCGCTGGGCGAGCTCATCGCGACCGCGCGCACCGGCGATCTGGTGGCCACGCGCACCAAGGTCGCGGAGTTCGTCGACCTCGGTGGGCAGATCGCCTGGGACGGCCTGCCCCTGGCCGCCGCACCACCCGGCTGGCCGACGAGGTCACCAGGCCCGGCGTCTTAGAGGCCGCGGACCAGGGCGATAGTCCCGTCGGGGCGTTGGACCCGGGTCGGTTCCGGCAGGGCGGGCCGGTAGTGCTCGGTGAACAGGCGGGCCACCAGCTCGCCGCGGCTGGAGACGCCGGCCTTGGTGAAGACGGTCTTCAGGTGGTCACGGACGGTGTGCGGCGAGATGAACAGCGTCTCGGCGATCGCGGCGGTGGTCATCCCGCGCGCCACGAGCTGGGTGATCTGCAGCTCTCTGGCCGTCAGGCCGTACGCCTCCGCGACCAGGACGGCCAGGTCGGAGGGCGTCGTGGGTTCGATGACCAGGGCAACCATCCCCGGCCGGCCGCCGGGCCCGGTGAGGGAGGAAGCGCGGCAGAGAAGCCAGCGTCCCTCGGTGGTCCGGATGCGCACCCGGGCGTCGACGTGGTCGCGGCCGTCGGCGATGGCCCGGGCCTGCAGAGCGGTACCGACTACCCAGATGGGCAGATCCAGCCCGAGCGGTGAGGGGACCGAGGGTCCCTCCGGTAGCTGGGCAACGTAGCGGCGCGCCTCGTCGTTGATCGACATTGCGTCCCCGTGCTCGTCGAAGACGATCAGCCCGGGGGCCGGCCGGTCGGCGCGCGGTGCGGTCTCGAGCGGCTGGGCGAACGTGCGCAGCCGCGCGGCCAGCGGGCGCGAGAGCTCGGCGAGCAGCGCGATCTCCTCCGGCCGGAACACGTCGGAGTCGCGGAACAGGCTCACCAGGCCCCACGGCCGGTCACCGGCCCGCAGCACGACGCGCAGCTCGTCACGCACCCCCTGCCCCAGCAGCAGGCGCCGGAAGCGGGCGCTGCGGCCGGGTAGGCCACCGGTAGCGGCGCACAACCCGGCCGCCGGTACCACCGCATGGGCCAGCTCGCGGAACGGAACGACGTTCTCCTCCAGGATCTCGCTCTCCCAGTACGCCGTACAGCCCTCCCCCGAGCCGAGGTTCTCCACCACCATCGGCGCCGTGATCAGGCCGGTCTCCGGGTCGGCCGCCGTCCACACGGCCGAGTCGAACGACACCAGCCGCCGCAGCGCGGGCGATGCCCGGCCGAACAGCTCGACGGCATCGGTGGATCGTTCGACCGCCCAGAGCACCGGTCGGAGTGAATCGGTCATGCGCATCCTCCACCGCCAGCATGCCTGCCCCGCCGCACGCCACCAACCCCCTGTTTGAGGGGGTCGGCCGCGCCGGTTCCCCTCACGCGAGGGGTGGGGCGCGCGGGCGGCGTCGGTGAGGGTCGATGGCACACAAACCACCAGTTGGAGGGATCATGGACCTAGCGACCATCGGAGGCGGCTCCGCGGCGGTGAGCCTGCTCGACGCGCTCGCCGCCAGCCCGGGCAAGACCGGCACGGTCACCGTATTCGAGCCGTCGCCCCACCTGTGGCGGGGCCGGCCCTACGGCCCGGACCTGGAGGCGGTGCTGGTGAACGCGCCGCCCGGCATCATGTCGATCAGGAGCCGCGACTTCGGCCACTACGCCGCCTGGCTGGGCGAACGCGCCGCCGACCATCTCGACCCGCTCATGGGCGAGCCCCTGGTCCCCCGCGCGCTGTACGGCGAGTACCTGGTCGACACTGCGGAGAAGGCCCTGGCGGCGCTGGCCGAGCAGGGTTGGCTGGTCCGCGTGGCGGCCGCCCGCGTGACCGAGGTCGCCCGGTCCGGCGCCCACCTGGCGCTGCGCACCGACGACGCACACGAACACCACGCCGGCCACGTCGCGCTGTGCGTGGGCGGGGGCACTCCCCCGGACGTCTACGGCCTCGGCGGAACCCCGGGCTTCATCGCCGACCCGTATCCACTGTCCGACACGCTGAACCGAGTCCCGGCCGATGGCCATGTGGCGGTCATCGGAAGCGGCCTGACCGCGGTGGACATCGTCGCGGCACTCGCCGCCCGGGGGCATTCGGGACGGATCACGCTGCTCTCGCGCAGCGGCGTGCTGCCGCACGTCTGGCAACGCCCGAACGGCCGGCAACCGCGGCACGTGACGGCGGAGAACGTGTCGGGCATGCACAAGGCGCGGGGAAACGTCACCCTTGACGACCTCGCCGGGCTCCTGCGCCGCGAGCTGGCCGACGCCGGGGAAGACTTCGACGAGCTCCTCACCGACCTCCGGGCCACCGCCACCGACGACCCCGTCCAGCGCTTCCGGCGGCAGTTCGCCGCCGTCGACGACCCCCGGATCGGGCGCCGCGTGGTGCAGCAGACGGCGCACTCGGTCGGCCCGTTCGCGTGGCCGCTGCTCCCGGCGGCCGACCGCGCGTGGCTGCGGCACCACTCCCGCACGGTCACCAGCGTCGCCTCACCCATGATCCCGCGCAATGCGGCCGTCCTGATACGGCTGCTGGACTCCGGCCAGCTCACCCTGGCTTCGGGCGTCGACACGATCGAGCCGGTGAACCGGGGGTTTCGCGTGCACGACAACCGGGGAGAACACCGCGCGGAGATCGTGTTCAACGCGGTGAACCCGCCGCCGCGGACGATCCCGGCGGCGGCCCAGGACCTGGCCCGCTCCCTGGTGGACGCCGGCCTGGCCACCGCCCACCCCGCCGGGGGACTGGTCCCCGCCGACCCGAGGGTGCACGTGGTCGGCGACCTGGGCGGCGGCCGGTCGTTCATCACCTCGAGCATCCCGGGCGTCGCCGCCCAGGCCGCACTCACCGCCAAAGCCCTGACCACGGCCTCGGGCGATTTCTGACCGCTCGAAGGCGATCGCGCGGTCGGCTTCCGCGAATTAAGCGGGTAGGGATAGCCCTCACCGGTCGCGGGGGTTGTCCCCCGCCGGACGGTGGTGCGCACCTGACTGTTTTCGATCGTGATTGTTGGGAGTATTGCGGCGCGCGACCGGCCAGATATTCGCGGATTGGAAATGGACAGCGATTATGAGTATTACTCAAACCTGTGCCTCGGCCGCGCGATCGCTGCACGCGCACAAACTGCGTTCCATTCTCACCACGTTCGGCATCGTGATCGGAGTGGCCGCGGTGATCCTGCTCGTCGGCCTGGGCGACGGGCTCCGGGAGGGGTACCAGACCGCCTACGCACCCATGGCCAGCCAGATCACGCTGAGCAAGGTCAAGGGCAGCGTCGTAGGCGGCCAGACCCACGACCTCACCGACCTGGACGTCAAGGCGCTGGAGGACCGAGCCCAGCCGAGCGCCGTCGCCACCGTCACGCCGGTGGTCAGCGGCCAGGCGATGGCCACGTACGAGCAGGCCAAGTACCAGGCGGACGTCACCGGGTCGACCAGCGACTACCTCACCATCACCGACCAGGAGCTGGCCCAGGGCGAGATGTTCGGCGACCGGCCGAGCAACCAGCGGGTGGTCGTGCTCGGCCCCGACATCGCCACCGCGCTGTTCGGCACGAGCACCCACTCGGCCGTCGGCGAGCAGGTCCGGCTGGGCCGGGAGAACTTCACGGTGATCGGCGTCCTCGCCTCCAGCGGGCAGAACAAGGACAACGTCGTGGTTCCGCTCAAGGCGGCGCGCTCCCTGTTCGGCGGCGCGGACCGGCTGGACCAGATCATCGTCAAGGCCGTCGGCCCCAATCGCGTGAAAGCGGCGGTCGACGAAATAACCCCGGTTCTCGACGAGCGCCACCTCATCAAGGATCCTTCGAAGCGCGACTACCGCGTCAAGAACATGCAGGATCGCGTGGACAAAATGAATGACACCCTGAGCTTCCTCAGCATCTTCATTATCGCGATCGGTGCGATCTCACTGATCGTCGGCGGACTCGGCGTCGCCAACATCATGCTGGTATCGGTCACCGAGAGAACCCGCGAGATCGGGATCCGCAAAGCCATCGGCGCCCGTTCGGCCGCGATCATGAAACAGTTCCTGACCGAGGCGACCGTGCTCGCCGGGCTCGGTGGACTCGTCGGGATCGGGGTCGGCGTCGGCCTCACGCTGGCCGCCGCGCGGCTCATGCCCCACATCGCCCCCAAGTACGGCACCCCCACGGTCAACTCGGCCGCGGTCGCCATCGCGTTCATGGTCAGCCTGGTCATAGGGCTGGTCGCCGGCGGCTACCCGGCGTGGCGAGCCGCACGCCTGCGGCCCGTGGAAGCGCTCCGGTTCCAATAGCCACCGGCCTAGACCGATACAGCGGTTAGCTCAACCGAGCGGGGGAAGTTTGAGCTTGTCGACGAGCATGTATCGATCTGAAAGGCGGAAACATGACCACGACGAGCCAGCCGGAATCCGCGCAACCCACCAAGACGGTGGTCACCGTCGCGGGCCTCGAGGACGAACCCTCCTCAACCGGTACCGACCAACCCGACCTGTTCCGGTACGACCCCGAGTACGGCCACGCCGACCAGCCCGAGACTGACTGAGCGGGCGTATGTCGTCCGCGCTGCCCGGAGTCTTCGAGTCCCTGGAGTCGGTCCTGATCGACTACGGCTATCTGGCCATCGTGCTGTTGGTCGGTGTGGAGAGCTTCGGTGTACCGGCACCTGGGCAGACGGTGCTCGTCGCGGCCAGCATCTACGCGGGCACCGGGCGGCTCGAGGTCAGTTGGGTTGCCTTGGCCGGATTCCTCGCGGCGACCGTCGGCGACGCCGTCGGGTACACGATCGGCCGGTACGGCGGGCGGCGGGTGGTTCTGCGTTTCGGCCGCTACGTGGGTTTGACCGAGCGGCGGTTGGACAAGGTCGAGGGCTTCTTCGCCCGGCACGGCGGGAAGGTCGTGCCGGTGGCGAGGTTCGTCGACGGCTTGCGCCAGTTCAACGGGCTCGCCGCCGGGTTGGCGAACATGCCGGCCATGCGTTTCCTGGCGGCCAACGCCGCCGGCGCGGCGGTCTGGGTCGCGGCCTGCGTCACCGTCGGGTTCCTCGCCGGCAACCACATCGAGATCGTCTACGACGCGATCGTGACCTACCAGCTGTACCTGCTCGTCGCCCTCGGCCTGCTCGTTCTGGCTCTGGTCGGCCGGTGGGTATGGCGAAAGCGCCGGGCCGCCTGACCACGGGCCGGGCGCGACCGGCCCGAGCCAGGAGGACACCGCGCGCTCAGCCCGGTCCGGCCTCGACGTCGGGTTCCTCCTCGGCCAGCCGCTCGTCCAGGGGCCGGTCCTCGGCCTGCTCGGCGGCGGTCATGCCGGGCTTGTCCACCCCGGACCACCCCTCCGGCGGTTCCACGCCCTCCTCCAGCGGGTCGACCTGGAGCTGGTCCTCATCGAGGTCTTCCGCGCCGCTCAGCGCGGCCCCGTCCCGTTCGACCTGGTCCGGCGGCATTTCGTCGGCCATCTGTCGCCTCTCCCTCCGCTCGAAGATCGATGTACTGTTCCCGGGGGCGTACCCACGTGCGGGCGGGGCAATCGGAGGGAATGAGGGCGGAGTATGGCCAACCCGATCCAGCCGCAGGGCGTTCTCACCCCCTTGACCGAGACCGCGATCTTCCTGGTGCTCACCGTGCGCGAGGGCGCCGAGGACGAGGTCCGTGACCTGCTGACCGATGTCGCCGGGTTGACCCGGTCGGTGGGCTTCCGCATCCCGGCGGGCGAGCTCACCTGCGTGGTGGGCATCGGCTCCGAGCTCTGGGACCGGCTGTTCGCCGGGCCCCGCCCGTCGCGCCTGCACCCGTTCCAGGAGGTCGCGGGGGCCGAGCACGTCGCCGTGGCCACTCCCGGGGACCTGCTGCTCCACCTGCGGGCCCACCGCATGGACCTGTGCTTCGAGCTGGCCGGGCAGCTGATGAACCGGCTGGTCGGCCGCACCGAGGTGGTCGACGAGGTGCACGGGTTCAAGTACTTCGACGAACGGGACCTGCTCGGGTTCGTGGACGGGACGGAGAACCCCAGCGGCGCGGCGGCGGACGCGGCGGTGCTGGTCGGCGACGAGGATCCGGAGTTCGCCGGCGGAAGCTACGTGATCGTGCAGAAGTACCTCCACGACCTGACCGCGTGGAACGCCCTGCCGGTCGAGGAACAGGAACGGGCGATCGGGCGCACCAAGCTCAGCGACATCGAGCTGCCCGACGACGCCAAGCCGTCCAACTCGCACACCGCGCTCACCACGATCGTGGACGACGACGGCACCGAGCGGCAGATCCTGCGGGACAACATGCCGTTCGGGCGTCCCGGGGCGCAGGAGTTCGGCACCTACTTCATCGGCTACGCCCGGACTCCCGAAGTGATCGAGCGGATGCTCACGAACATGTTCATCGGGGACCCGCCGGGGAACCACGACCGCATCCTGGACTTCTCCACCCCGGTGACCGGCGGCCTGTTCTACGTGCCGACCGCCGACTTCCTCGACGACCCGCCGGACCGCTCCGCCACGCCCACCTCCGGTGCACCCTCCCCCGGGCCGGGTCCGGCCCACTCCGCCGACCAGTCCCTGGGCATCGGCGGCCTGCGGACGCTCTGAGGCGCCTGAACCCGCGCCGGCCAGCGTGCCATGATCGCACTTCCATCCGACCAGTTGGGAGGCCGCCATGGCCACCACCCGCGACCCGTCCGGCTGGTCGCCGCAGCTCAACAGCGGCGTCCTGCCCGGCAACGTGCGCGCCGACGACTGGGTGATGCTCGCGCTCGCCGTGATCTCGGTCGGCCTGCTCGGGTTCATGGTGCTCAGCCCGCCGGACCCCCGGGTAGGCCTGTGGATCTTCGTGGCCGACTGCGCGGTGAGCGCGGTCTTCGCCATCGACTTCCTGCGGCGCTGGCGCAAGGTGGGTTGGCGCCGGAACTTCCTCAAGCGCAACTGGTACGAGATGGTCGCGGTGCTGCCGGCGGCACACCCGGCGATCGCGCCCCACCACTTCGTGGCCACCGTGTTGTTGCTGGTGCGGGTGGGGCGGGCGATCGACCGGGCGATCGGCGAGCAGTTCTTCTACCGGATGGTGGACCGGTTCTCCGAGCCGATCGTGCAGGCGATCAAGCGGCCGATCACCCTCGCCGTGCTCGACGAGGTGGTCAAGGTGCTGGAGACCGGCAACTACCCGGACAACCTGGCCAAGTCGCTGGACGAGAACCGCGACGAGCTGCGCGCGATCATCCGCGAGAAGATCACCGCGGACGAGCAGCTGGGCCTGCTCAGGCGCGTGCCCTTCCACGGCGAGATCGTCCAGGCGGTGATCGACACCGCGTTCCGGGTCGTGCTGGAGGTGCTGCACGACCCGCGCATCGACGACTTCTTCGCGTCGGTGGTGCGGGACAACCGCGAGCAGATCCGGCGCGCCGTGGCCCTGGGCCTCAACGACCCCGAGTCCGGGCAGGACGAGCGGCTGCTACCCACCCGGATGCAGCGCACCGCCGCCGACGAGTTCGAGCAGCTCCACCCGCCGCCCCGCCAGTGAGATCTACCCCTCGACCTTGGGCAGGATCTCCTCCTTGAGGCGCTTGAGGTCGTCCAGCGTCTTGGCCACCGGCACGTCCTGGAACGGCGGCCAGAGCAGCGGCATGGTCAGGCCGGCTTCCTTGTAGCGCTTGAGGTTGTCGGTGATCTGGCCGGCGCTTCCCACCATCAGGTTGGTGAGCTTGCCGTTCGGGGTCTGGTCGACGTCCTGGTCGGTGATCACGAACCAGAGCATGCTGCTGATCTCGAGGTCGTCGATCGAGCGGGAGGTGTCGAGCTCCGCCAGCTCTCGCTCGATGGCGCCGCGCCACTGCTGGAGCTCCTCGGGGGTGTCCTGGATCCCGATCCAGCCCGAGAGGCCGTACTTGGCGACGCGGTTCGCCGCGCGTTTCGCGTCCTTGAGCCCGCTGAAGAAGATCGGCGGGTGCGGCTTCTGCACGGGCTTGGCCCCGAACCCGGCCAGCTCGAAGTCGGCGAACTCGCCGTGGTACTCGAAGAGGTCGTTCGTCCAGATGCCCTGCATGATCTCGATCGTCTCGCGCACGTGCTTGTGCCGCTTCGGGAAGATGTGGGTGGCGCTGCAGGCGGCGAACTCCTCGGGCATCCAGCCGGCGCCGACGGCGACGTTGAGCCGGCCGTTCGAGAGGTGGTCGATGGTGGCCAGCTCGGCCGCCAGCACGCCCGGGGAGCGGTACGGCGTGTCGATGATGCTCATGCCGATCCGCACCTTGCTGGTCTTCGCGGCCAGCCAGGGGATCAGCGGCATGCCCTGCAGGAACTCGCCGCGCGAGGACACCGGCAGGCCGCGCGGCATCTCCTGCATCATGCCGAACGGGAACTGCATCTCGCCGCGGTCGCTGGACTCCGGGACGATGACCCGGTCGAGCGTCCAGACCGAGTCGAAGTCCAGCTCCTCGGCGAGATCGGTGAGGTCCTCGAGCTCCTTGACGGTCACCTTGGTTCGGAAGTTCGGCAGGTAGAGAGCGAGCTTCATGAGACGGCCTCCTCGCCGTGGACCAGTGATCGCGGCGGCCAACGCGGCGCGCTTCCCCCGTTGCCCCGCGGGCAAGGTGCCAGATTTTAGCGGATCTTCAGTTCCGCCGAAGACGGGCCCCAGGCCCGTGACCCGCGTTATTGACAAACCGGTCACCGTTGCCGCAATCTGAACTGTGTTCATATGAACGTCGTTCAGATTGGTGTTCGATGGCGACACGGTGGGGTGACCGCGAGACGCGGCGCCGCGACATCCTGGATGCGGGCCGGGCACTGCTCCGCGAAAAGGGCATGGCCGCCCCGCGGATGCGGGAGGTCGCGCGGCGGGCCGGCATCGGGCTGGGCACGGTGTACACCTACTTCGCCACCAAGGAGTCGCTGTACGCGGCGATGTACGGCGAGCGGCTGGACCGGATGCTGGTCGAGCTGGAGCCCGTCCTGGCCCGGACGAACGACCTCGAAGAGCTGTTCGTGCTGGTCGCCACGGCCTATCGGGACGTGTACGCGGAGTTCGGCAAGGAACTCGACATCCTCACCGCGGTGGACCGGCTCGCCGACTTCGAGCCGGAGGTCGGGGTGCAACTGGCCACCTCCGCCCGACGGCTGCTGGCTGCGCTGCGGGCGATCGTCGACCAATGCGGCGCCGAGGAGCCGGAGCTGAGCCTGGTGCTGATGTGGTCGACGGTGACCGGCCTGGCCGACCACTTCACCGGCCCCCGGCATTCGCTGCACCGGCAGAGCTGGGACGCCGCGGTCCGGTTCGCGGCCCGCACCTTCGTCCGCGGCCTGATCACCGAGAGGACCCCCGGATGAACCGGTCGAACCTGGAAGGCGGGCACATGGGCGGGCGTGAACCCAAGGTCGTCATCATCGGCGCGGGAGTCGCCGGCATCGCCACCGCGGCGACGCTGCGCGAGGCCGGGTTCACCGACCTCACCGTGCTGGAGAAGGGCACCGACGTCGGCGGGGTCTGGCACTGGAACCGCTACCCGGGCCTGACCTGCGACGTCCCCTCGCAGATGTACCAGTTCTCCTTCGCGCCGAAGCCGGACTGGTCGCGGGTGTTCGCGCCGGGCGAGGAGATCCAGCGGTACCTGCGCGACGTGGTCGACCGGCTCGACCTCGCCCGCCACCTGCGGCTGGGCGCCGAGGTCGTCGGCGCGGAGTTCACCGGGGCGGGCTGGCGGATCTCCGTGGCCGACGGCTCCACCCTCGAGGCCGACTTCCTCATCGCCGCCACCGGGGTGCTGCACCACCCGTTCACCCCGGACATCCCCGGCCTGGACACCTTCGCCGGCCGGGTGGTGCACACCGCCCGCTGGCCCGAGGACGTCACCATGCGCGACCGGCGCATCGCCGTCATCGGCACCGGCTCCACCGGCGTGCAGATCGTATCCGCGCTGCAGCCCGAGGCCTCCCACCTGGCCCATTTCGTGCGGACGCCGCAGTGGGTGATGTGGGCTCCGATGGGCCTGCGCCAGCCGGCGGTGGTCAGCGCGCTCCTCGACAAGGTGCCACCGGCGGCCCACCGCGCGCTCTACGACGTCCTGCTGTGGGCCTCGGGCATCCTGGCCGACATCACCACCCGGCCGAGCTGGCGGCGCCGGTTGGCCCAGGAGTACGCGCGCTGGTGCCTGCGCCGGCAGGTGCCCGAGCCGGAGCTGCGCCGCCGGCTGACCCCCGACTACCAGCCGCTGTGCAAGCGGCAGGTGCTCTCCAACACCTACTACCGGGCCATCCGGGCGGGCAATGCCGAGCTGGTCGAGGCGCCGATCGAACGGGTCACCCCGCGCGGCATACGCACCGCCGACGGCCGGGAGCACGACGTCGACCTGATCGTGCTGGCCACCGGCTTCCAGGCGCACAACTACATGCGCCCGATGAACCTGCGCGGCCGCGACGGGCTCACCATCGACGAGGCTTGGGCCAAGGGGCCGCGCGCCTACCGCATGACCGCCATCCCGGGCTTCCCCAACCTGTTCACCGTGCTCGGGCCGAACTCCCCCACCGGCTCGATCTCGCTGCAGTACTCCGCCGAGCTGACCGCCCGCTACATCGCCCGGTGGCTGGCCCGGTTCCGCGACCGCGAGCTGGACACCGTGGAGGTCACCGAACCGGCCGCCACCCGGTTCAACGACCAGGTCGCCGCCGCGCTCGGCCCCACCGTCTGGAACACCGGCTGCAACTCCTGGTACCTCACCGAGGAAGGCACCGTCGACCTGTGGCCGTTCGACCGCGCCACCATGGCCGAGCTGCTCGGCGAACCGGACGACCGGGACTTCCTGGTGCGACAGAATCTAATACCTGATAGATTCTAAAAGCTCTTAGTTTCCGTTGCGAAGGGTTGAGCCGATGCTGGACCGCGACTTCGCCGTGCGCTGGTACGAGGGCTGGCTGCGGGCGTGGAACGACAACCGCCCGGAGATGGTGCACGAGCTGCTGACCGACGACTTCGTGCTGGACAGCCCGACGACCCGGCACACCGGCTGGTCGGTCCGGGGCCACCAGGCGGCGGCCGGCTACATCCGCTATGTGCTCGCGGCCTACCCCGACCTGCGGTGGGAGGTCATCGCGCCGCCGATGTTCGCCGACGGCGCGGCCCGGGCGGCGTTCAGCTGGAGGGGCACCGGCCACTTCACCGGCCGGATGGAACCACCGGGCCTGGACGGGACGGGCCGGGCGTTCGAGTTCTCCGGCCTCGAGGTCTTCGACTTCCGGGGCGACCGCGCCTGCCGGCTCACCGCCAGCTACGACCTGCTCGGGCTGATGAAGCAGATCGGCGTGTACCGGAGCGCCGCCGCGCGAGCATGACGGTGTCGGGGCGGGTGCGGACCAAAGGGGGCCGCACCCGCCGGCGGCTGCTCGACGCGGCCGCCGCCGAGGTGGCCCGCAACGGACGCGCCGGGGCCAGCCTGAGCGCCATCGCGGCCGCCGCCGGCCTGAAGGCCGGCAGCATCTACTTCCACTTCGAGTCCCGGGAACGGCTGATCGAAGCGGTGCTGGAGGAGGGCCTGCGCGCCACGCTCGAGCGGCTGGACGCCGCCCTGGCGGCCGAGGGTGACCACGCGCCGCCGGCCGCCCGGCTGCGGGCCGCGATCCGGGCGCACGCCGTCGCGGCCCACGAGCTGCGCGACTACACCGTGGCGGTGCTCGCACCGGACTTCCCCGACGGGGGCACGGCGGGCGCACTGCGCCGGGACTACGTCGGCCGCTGGGCCGAACTGGTGGCCGAGGCGCAGTCCACCGGGCATCTGCCGGACTCCGTGGACCCGCGCCTGGTGCGGGACCTGCTGTTCGGCGCGCTCAACGCGGTCAGCCTGGCCGGCCGTCCGCCGGCCGAGGCCGCCTCGGCGGTGTACGCGCTGCTGCGCCTGGGCTGACCCGGCGGTTCACACCGCCGCCGAGCCGATCATGCCGGCGCGGGTGACCAGGCCGGCCAGCTCCTGCTCGGTCGCGTTCTCCGTGCCGGCCGGGCGGCGCGGGAGCACCAGGTAACGGGTCTCCGCGCTGGCGTCCCACACCCGGATCTCGGTCTCCGCCGGTAGCTCGAGCCCGAACTCGGCGAGCACCTCCCTCGGCCACCGCACGACCCGCGAGCGGTAGGCCTCGCTCTTGTACCAGGACGGGGACGGACCCAGCAGCGAGATCGGGTAGCAGCTGCACAGCGTGCAGACGACGACGTTGTGCACGCGCTCGGTGTTCTCCACCACCCGCAGCCGCTGCGGCGCCGGCCCGTGGCTCATCGACAGGCCGAGCTCGGCGATGGCGGCGTTGCCGTCGTCGCCCAGCCGGTCGCGGAACGCCTGGTCCACCCAGGCCCGGGCGATCACCCGGGCGCCTTCACGGGGCGTCGACCGGGCGAGCAGCCGGTCGAGAATCCCGTCCAGCGTGGCGCCGTCCACCACGCCGCGCCGTTCCAGCTCGGTCTCCAGTGCGCGAACCCGTTGCGAGATCGCCGCGTCCTCATGCGCCATCGGCCGGCTCCAGGTACTCGTCCCACAGGTTGACCGTCACGGTGTGCCCACCCTCGCCCCAGACGTCCGCCGCCGCGAACCGGACCGCGTACACCGTGCTGGGCCCGGGTTTCGTCCCGGCCACCACCGCGTCCGGCAGCGGGTGCGAGCCGTGCCGTTCCACCACCTCGCCGACGTGCCCGCGCACGTAGCGGGGCGCGCGGGTGTGCCCGACCGGGTCGTCCAGCCGCACCCGGACCCGGTTGCCGATCTCGAAGCGGTCAGCCATGTCCGGCCCAGCCCCGCTCCAGGACGCCCTTGCGATCCAGCAGGTCCTCGATCGCGGCCAGCCACCGCGCGTAGTACGAGGTCTGGAGGTAGACCGAGGGCTCGAGCCGTTCGATCGCGTCGCGGAACTCGTCCAGCCGGTAAACCCCCCGCCGCAGCAGCGCCGCCTGCAAGGCGTACACCCGCGCCTCCCAGTCGGCGTGGAACGCCTCCCCGTCGTCGTACGGGTCGACCGCCCCGAACCCCTCCATGCCCCCCACGTCATGAATCCTGCTCACCCACCCGACCCTAGCCCGGCCCTGGGCTCGCACACACCGTTCGGCGGTGGCACATGCTCTGAAGCCCGCGTGCCAACGCCAAGGCGTGTGTGCGAGCGGGGCGGCTAGCGCGGGGCGGACGTGAGGGCGGCGGGTTCGGCGGGGAGGTAGGGGGTGATGTTGTGGAGGGCGCGGTCGACGTAAGCCTGTTTTTCGCCGACCGGGGCCACGTAGTGGAGGGCGCTTTCGGCTGCTTCCGGGCCCTGCAGGCGGGTGATGAGCCAGGCGGCCAGGTAGTGGGAGGCCAGGCATCCGCCGGCGGTGGCCAGGTTGCCCCGGGCGTAGAACGGCTGGTTGAGCACGTCGATCCCGGCGGCCACCACCCACGGGCGGGTGGTCAGGTCGGTGCAGGCGGGGATGTCGTCCAGCAGCCCGAGCCGGGCCAGCACCAGCGTGCCCGAGCACTGCGCGGCGAGCAGCTGCCGGGCCGGGTCCAGCCGGCCCAGGGTGCCCATGATGGAGCGGTCCTCGACCACCTCGCGGGTCCGGCTGCCGCTGCCGACGATCACCGCGTCGGCGGCGCACGCCTCGTCGAGGTCGGCCATCGACTCGATGACCACGCCGTTCATGGAACGCACCGTCGGCGTGGGGCTGGCGATCGACACCCGCCAGCCGGGCGACTTGATCCGGTTGAGCACGCCGAGGGCGATGAGCGAGTCGAGCTCGTTGTAGCCCTCGAAGGTCAGGATGGCGATATGCACCGGTTTCCTCCTCCGTCCCGGTGGACTGTAGGAGCACCGAATCATGACAGTCCAGAAATTGTCATGGCTACAATCGCGCCGGTGAGAGTCCCCCGGTACAAGGGCGTCGTCGACGCGCTCGCGCGGGACATCCGGTCCGGGCGGCTGCCCGCCGGGACCCGCCTGCCCACCCACCGCCAGCTGGCGGCCCGGGAAGGCATCGCGCTGGTGACCGCGTCGCGCGCCTACGCCGAGCTGGAGGCGATGGGGTTGGTCAGCGGCGAGCAGGGCCGGGGCACGTTCGTCCGTGACCTGGTGCTCGGGCCCGACCACGGAGTGGACATGCAGCCCGTCGCCTCGGAGACCGTGGACCTGAGCTTCAACTACCCGTCCATGCCCGGGCAGGCCGACCTGCTGCGCCAGGCGCTGCGCGACCTCGCGGGCGCCGGTGACCTCGAGGCCCTGCTGCGCTACCAGCCCCACGGCGGACGCCCGCACGACCGCGACGTGGTCGCCCGGCACCTGCGGAGCCGCGGCCTGGCCGTCGAGGCGGGACAGGTCCTGCTGGTCAACGGCGCCCAGCACGGGCTTGCGGTGGCCGCCATGGCCACCGTGGCGGCCGGCGACGTCGTCGCCGTCGACGCCCTCACCTACCCGGGGTTCAAGGTGCTCGCCCAGACCCTCGGGCTCGAGCTGGCCGCCCTGCCGGCCGGTGGCCAGGGCCCGGATCTCGACGCGCTCGAGCGGTTGTGCCGCCGGCGGCCGGTCCGCGCGATCTACGTCATGCCCACCCTGCACAACCCGCTGGGCTGGGTCATGGGCGCGGCCGAACGGGCCGGACTGGTTGCCATCGCCCGCCGGCACGGGATTCTCATCATCGAGGACGCCTCCTACGCCTATCTCGCCGACGACCCTCCCCCGCCGTTGGCCGCCCTCGCCCCGGAGACCACGGTCTACGTCTCGGGGGTCTCCAAAAGCGTCGCCACCGGCCTGCGAGTCGGCTTCCTTGCCGCACCGGTCACCCGGGTACCCGCGCTGGAGCGCCAGATCCGGGCCACGATCTGGAACACCCCGGCGCTCACCGCCGCGCTCGCCTGCCGGTGGCTGGAGGACGGCACCGTCGACCACCTCGAGGCGGCGAAACGCGCCGATGCCCGCCTGCGACAGGCGATCGCCCGCGCGGTACTCGACGGACTGCCCCACCTCGGGCACCCCTCGTCCTACTTCCGCTGGCTGCCCCTGCCCGAGGACGCCCGGGCCGACCGCGTCGCGGCCGCACTGGCCGACCGGCACATCGCCGTCTCCACCGCCGAGCCGTTCAGCACCGCCACCCACACCCCGCAGGCCCTGCGGCTGGCCCTCGGGTCGATCGACCACTCCACGCTGCGCGACACCCTGACCACGGTCCGGCGGGTCGTCGAGGAGGACGCCCTGCTCTGACCAGCCCCGGATCTCCACCAGGCCGGTCCCGCCGTTCACCGTGATGGTGGCGCCGTCCGGGATGTCCCTGGTCCCGGTGACGGTGTTGATCACGCAGCACACGCCCAGCTCGCGGGCCACGATGGCGCCGCGGCTCAGCTGGCCGCCGGTGTCGATGACCAGGGCGTCGGCCAGCATGAACAGCGGCGTCCAGCTCGGGTCGGTGGTGGCTCCATACCCCGCTCCCACACCCCCCAGCTCAGCGGCGTCTGCACGCCCTGGATCGCCTCACCGAAGTTGACCGTCGGGCCGCATGTTCACCGGGTCGGGCGCGGCGATCGCGCGCAGCAGCAAGGCGGTCAGCAGGCACATCCACACCGTGTAGACCCCCGCCGGGATCCAGAACGCGAAAAGCCCGTTCCAGGCCAGCGGCCCGGACTTGAACAGCGGGATCAGCGTGCCGGGCAGAAAGATGATCTGCGCCCAGATGTTGAACCAGGCGAACCAGCGCGGGAACAGCGCGCCGTCCCGGTCCTGGAAGACGACCAGGCTCAGCGCGAGCCCCTGCACGGTGATGATCGGCACCGACACCAGGAACATGAACCAGCCCAGGTCGTTGAAGCGCTGGGTCAGCACCGGCGCCTCCAGCGGCCGGAACGCGGCCACCTCCCAGAAGATCGCCGCGAGCACGAACAGCAGCACGAACAGGGTGCCCAGGCCCAGCTGCACGTAGGTCAGCGGCGACTGACGGCCCTCGATCCGCTTCATCTGTACCGCGATCACCGCCACCCACGGCTGGTAGAGCACCCCGCCGATGAGCAGGATGACCAGGCCGATCCGGATCCCCAGCGGGTTGTCCGCGTAGATCCGGGCGATCTCGTCGGCCCCGGCCTGTGGGTCGTGCGGCGGCAGGAACCCGGCGAAGACCAGCAGGGCGATGATCCACAGAAAGGCGCAGAACGGGCCCGCCCACGCACAGATCCGCTGGTACCTGACGGTCATGATCGGCCACCCCTCGAATCGCCGGGGACACGGTAGCAAATGACACACTGTCCCAGTTGCTGCTGGAGTGTCCTACCTCGCCCGTCGAAGCGCAAGCGTCCCGGCGCGGCGGGCCTCAGGCCGAGTCGATGCGGCCAGCCAGCTCGGCCGTCGCGGCGAGCAGTCGTTCGACGCCCGGGCGCCGCGCCGGCCCGGCCGGGCAGACCAGCCGGATGTCCAGCTCGACCCCGAGCGGCGGCAGCGCCAGCGGAACCAGCGTGCCGGCCCGGACGGCGCGCGCCGAGGCGTACCGGGGCACCAGGGCGACGTAGCCGGCGTGCTGGGCCAGGTCGACCGCGATGTCCGGCGTACCGACCAGGCGCACCGGGTGGTCGGCGTTCCGGCGGGGGTCGGTGAACAGCGCCGAGACCTGCCGCGCGTCCTCACTCCAGTTGTGCACGACCACCGCGGTGTCCAGCAGGTCACCGGGCTGGGGCCGCCGCAGCGCCGTGGCCGGGTGGTCCGGCGCGGCGACGGCGGCGACCGCCGAGGAGGTCACCAGCCGCGCCTCCACGCCGGGCGGGAGAACCCGCCGCAGGACGAACGCGGCGTGGGCGCTGCCGTCCAGCACCGCCGCGACCGCCTCGTCGCTGTGCGCGATGCGGCAGACCACGTCGATCGGCGCGCCGGCCAGCACCTCGAGCACGGTCGGGAAGATCGCGGTACCCAGGCTGGCCGGCGCGGCCACCACCAGGCGTTCCAGCTCGTCGGCCCGGACGGCCGCCTCGGTCTCGGCGAGCAGGTGCACACAGCGCTTGGCGTAGTGGGCGAACCGTTCACCCGCGGTGGTCAGGGAGCTGCCGCGCGGCCCCCGCTGGAACAGCCGCACGCCCAGCTTGCGCTCCAACGCGGCCATCCGGGTGCTGACCGAGGGCTGCGCGAGCTGCAGCCGCACGGCGGCGGCGCCGAAGCTCCCTTCGTCGGCCACCGCGAGGAACACGGTCAGATCCTGGGTCTCGATCCTCGGCTGGGCCATAGCCGCAGCCTATGCCGGCGGACACGCAATCGCCCACTACTGCAATATGTTGGCAACGGGCAAGGTCTTGGACATCTGTTCCACCCGATCGCGGGTCAGCACACCGAGGTGCCGGCCAGGGGCGGTCGGGGAAGGAGGACCGACCGTGGCCACCGACCCGTCAGCCGCCCCCGAAGAGGACCGCCGGCTGCACCGTGCCCTGGGCACCGTCTCCCTGACCGCGATGACCCTGTCCAGCGTGATCGGATCGGGCTGGCTGTTCGCCGCCTACAACGCGGCCAAGGTGGCCGGCCCGGCGGCGTTGTTGTCCTGGGTCATCACCGGGGTCGCGACCTTGCTGGTGTCGCTGGTGTTCATCGACCTCGCGTTCCGGTGGCCGGTCACCGGCGGCAACGTGCGGTGGCCCCAGCTGGCCTCCGGGCCGATGGTCGGCGCGGTGGTGGGCTGGGCGGTGTTCCTGCAGGCCGTGTATGCGGGGCCGAGCGAGGCGACCGCGCTGATGCAGTACGCCGGCCGGTGGATACCGGGTCTGGTCGAGCACGAGACCCTGACCGTGCCGGGCCGGATCTTCGCCGTCGCGGTGCTGGGCCTGTTCTTCTTCGTGAACATGTTCGGCGTCCGCCTGGTGGCCAGGGTGAACAACGTGGTCACCGCGATCAAGATCGCCGTACCGGCGCTGACCGTGGTGTTACTGCTGGCCAGCGGGTTCGACACGACCAACTACGAGGTGGGCGGCGGGTTCGCCCCCTACGGGCTGTCCGCCGCGCTGACCGCCGTGGTGGGCAGCGGCCTGGTCTACTCGTTCACCGGGATCAACGCCGCCGCCGTGCTGTCCGGGGAGGCCGCCGACGCCCGGCGCACGGTCCCCCGCGCCACGCTGATCGCCCTGGGCTTCTCCTTCGCCCTGTACCTGGGTCTTCAGCTGGCCATGCTGTTCACGCTGCCCACCGGGATGCTCGGGTCGGGCTGGCACGGGATCAACCTGAACTCGCCGCTGGCCGAGCTGGCCAGCCTGGTCGGCATGGTGTGGCTGTCCTGGCTGCTGCTCGCCGACGCGGTGTTCTCCCCGGCGGGCAGCATGCTGGTCTCGGCCGGGGTCAAGGGCCGCTACAGCTACGGCGCCGCGCAGAACGGCATCCTGCCCCGGTTCTTCGCCTCGGTGCACGCCGGCAGCGGCATCCCCCGGCGGGCGCTGCTGCTCAACCTCAGCGCCGGCGCGGTCATCATCCTGGCCTTCGGCAGCTGGAAGTCCATCGCCAGCTCACTGAGCTTCTACTACGGCCTCAGCTACGCGGCGGTGTCCATCGCGGTGTCGGTGCTCTACGCGACCGCGCCGGACCGGGGCTGGCTGGGCCGCTGGAGCCAGCCCGTAGCGTTCAGCTCCTTCGTCCTGTCCGGGCTGATCCTGTACTGGTCGACCTGGACCAAGGTGCGCGTGGCCATCCCGCTGCTCCTGGTCGGCTACCTGATCTACCTCTGGCGCGCCCGCCGCTCCGGCCACCGGGGCGGGATGTGGATGATCTGCCTGCTGCTGGCCCTCACCGGGCTGTCCTACCTGGGTAGTTTCGGCGGCGTCGGCTTCCTCCCCGCCCCCGTGGACAGCATCCTCGTCGCCCTGGCCTGCGGGCTCGGCTGGTGGTTCGGGCTGCGGTCGGGGATCGTGTGGCGGCGCGACGCGGACTCCACCACCGACCGGCCGAACCCCAACTCGCAACTCGAAAGGACCCGATGAGCACGACGACCACGCAGGGCCTGCACTGGGACAGCACCAACGCCCGCGCGCGGGGCTGCAAACGCTGGTCCGAGTACCCGCCCGAGGTCCTCGACCTGGGTGTGGCGGAGATGGACGTCTCCGCCTGCCCGCCCGTGCTGGAGGCCGTCCGGGACGCGGTGGCGGCCGAAGCGCTCGGCTACCCGCTGCCCGACAGCCACAGCAAGGTGCCGCCGGCGGCCGCCGCGTGGCTGTCCGGCCTCGGGCTTTCCGTGCGGGCCGAGCACATCCGCGTGGTCCCCGACGTCATGCGCGGCATCAGCGTCGCCCTGCACCGGCTCACCCGCCCCGGCTCGCCGGTGGTCATCCCCACCCCCGCCTACCCCCGGTTCTTCGAGGCGGCCGCGCTGGTCGACCGCGAGCACCTGGAGGCCCCGCTGCGCCTGGACGAGAACGGCTGGCGGCTCGACCTCGAGGCGATCGAGCACGGGCTCGCTCGCGGCGCCGGCAGCGTGCTGCTGTGCAACCCGGTCAACCCGGTCGGCGCGGTCATCGGACCCGACCAGCTGCGCGCGCTGGCCGAGCTGGTGGACCGCCACGGAGCCCGGGTCATCACCGACGAGGTGCACGCGCCGCTGCGGTTCGGCGCCGGGTTCACGCCCTACGCCGCGATCAGCCCGGCGAGCCGGGCGCACACGGTGACCGTCACCAGTGCCACCAAGGCGTGGAACTTCCCCGGCCTGCGCACCGCCGTCGTGGCGCTCACCGCGCCGGAGGACCGCACGGTGTGGGACGGGCTGGCGCACCTGGAGACCAGCGGGGCGAGCTCGCTGGGCGAGGTGGCCACGGTGGCCGCGCTCGAGCACGGCCAGCCCTGGCTGGCGGCGGTACTGCGCGACCTCGACGCCAACCGGCGCCTGGTGTCCGACCTGCTCGAACGGGCCGGGCTGCGCGCGCTCTACCAGGTCCCGGACGCCACCTACTTCGCCTGGCTGGACCTGCGCGCCTGGGACGACCGGCCGGCCGCCCGGCTGCTCGACTCCGCCAAGGTCGCCACCGGCGAGGGCGTGTCCTACGGCCGGGCCGGTACCGGGTTCGTCCGGCTCAACCTGGCCACCGAGCCCCAGGTGCTGACCGAAGCGGTCACCCGCATCACGGCCGCCCTCAACCGCTGAGGCGGTCAGACCGGCAGCTCGGCGGCCGAGGCGTAGCTGGTCCCGGCGCCGTCGACCCGCCCGGGCCGCCGGGTGGTGACCTCCTGCAGCAGCCAGCCGTTGCCGTCCGGGTCGGCGAACGTGGCGAACGAGCCGTAGCTGGACCGGTCGGGCGCCGGCCCGCCGGCGCGGCCGCCCGCGCCTTCCGGCTGGAACTGGGCACCCGGGGTCTCCGCGTGGAACGTCCCGCTCACCCGTACGCCGACGGCGGCCAGCGCCTCGCGGGCCGCCTCGATGTCCGGGACGACCAGGTACAGGCCCTGGGCGGAGCCCGGCGGAGCGGTGGTCACGTTCGTGCCGAACTGCACCGAGGCACCCGAGCCGGGCGGGGTGAACTGGATGATCCGGAACCCGTTGTCGAACGCGAAGTCGGCGTCCAGCCGCCAGCCGAGGTTCCGGTAGAACTCCTTCGCCCGGTCCACGTCCGCGACCGGGATGACCACCGCTTCCAGCTTCAGCTCGACCGCCGTCGTACCCATCGTGCCCTCCTCAGGCTCTCCCGGGGCGAACTCTAGGGATGCCGGGAACGGCGGCGCTCCCGTCGCCTGACGCCGTGGCTGTACGTCACGCCGAGGCTCAGTAGGACCTCGGCAGGCCGAGGCTGTGCTGGGCGACGAAGTTGAGGATCATCTCCCGGTTCACCGGCGCGATGCGCAGCAGCCGGGCCAGCCCCCAGTAGGGCAGCAGCCCGAACTCGGCCGAGACGCCGTTGCCACCGTGGGTCTGGATGGCCGAGTCAACGGCGGCAATGGCGGCCTCGGCGGCGGCGTACTTGGCCATGTTGGCCGCCTCCCCCGCCGGAAGGCCCCGGTCGTGCAGCGCCGCCGCCCGGTGGGTCATCAGCGCGGCCAGCTCGGTCTCGATCTTCGCCTGGGCGAGCACGTGCGCGACCCCCTGGTGCGCGCCGATCGGGCGGTCCCACACCTCGCGCTCCCGGGCGTACCGCGCCGCGCGTTCCAGGGCGTAGCGGGCGATGCCGACGCACAGCGCGGCCCCGGTGATCCGCTCGGGGTTGAGCCCGTGGAAGACCTGCCGGAAGCCCTGCCCCTCCGCACCGACCAGCGCCGAGGCCGGCACCCGCACCCCGTCGAGGCGCAGCGTGAACTGCCGCTCCGGGAGCATCACGTCGACCGGCAGCGGGGTGGCCGTGAGCCCGGGCGCATCCGTCGGGACCAGGAACAGGGACAGCCGCGCGGCGCCGCCCTCGTCCCGGCCGGTCCGGGCCACCAGCAGCAGCGCCCGCGCGGTGTCCACACCGGAGATGTAGTACTTCTCGCCGTCGAGCACCCACTCGTCGCCGACCCGGCGGGCGGTGGTGGTCAGCCGGTGGGTGTTGGAGCCGGCGTTCGGCTCGGTGATGGCGAAGACGACCTTCTCGCGGCCGCCGGCCAACCCGGGCAGCCACTCCTTGCGCTGCTCCTCGGTGCCGAACTCGGCGATCACTTCGGCCGAGATGGCGGCGGTGACCAGGAGCAACAGGATCGGCGCGCCCCGCGCGGCGATCTCCTCGCACACGATCGTCAGCTCGGCCAGCCCACCGCCCCCGCCGCCGTACCGCTCGGGCACGTTCACCCCGATGAACCCGGCGTCCCCCAGCGCGTGCCACAGCTCGGTGCACTCCCGCCCGGCCCGGGCGTGCTCGACGTAGTAGTGCCCGCCGAAGGACGCGGCGATCGCCCCGACCGCCGCACGCAGGTCGCGGTGCTCATCGCTGTCGAAAAGTGATTCGCTGTTCACTAATGGTGGACGGTACCGCACGGCTGCCATGATGAGAAGATGACCGCCGCACCCTCGCCGGCCACCCGCGCCCGCCGCGACCCGGGCCGCCGGGAGCTGATCCTCACGGCCGCCGCCGAGCTGGCCGCGAGGCGGGGCTTCCACACGATCGGGATGGCCGACATCGGCGCCGAGGCGGGCATCGTCGGCTCCGGGCTGTACCGGCACTTCGCCAGCAAGGACGCCATCCTGGTTGCCCTGCTGGACCGGGTGATGAACCGGCTCCAGGACGGGGCCGTGCGCATCCTCGCGGAGGCACCGGACGACGCCACGGCACTGTCCGCGCTGGTGGAAGACCACATCCGGGTGGCGATCGAGGACCGCAGCGTGCTCGCGGTCTACCACCGCGAGGTGCACAACCTGCCCGAGCGGGACCGCCGGCGGCTGCGCCGGGCGCAGCGGCACTACCTCGAGGACTGGGTGCACGTGCTCGCCCCGCTGCGCCCGGAACTGGCCGACGGCGAGCTGCGGCTGGCCGTGCACGCGGCGATCGGGGCGATCCAGTCGACCCTGTTCTTCCGCAGCGGCCTCGACCCGGCGCGCCTGGCCGAGCAGCTCGCCCGGATGACCCACGGGTGCCTCGGAGTGCCCGCGCGATAGTGAACAGAGTTTCACTAACCCCTTGCCCGTGTGGCCCCGCTCACGCCATGCTGGACCCCGGGACACCGCAGCGGAGGAGCGCCGATGACCGGATCCGACCTGCCCGACCCGGCCCTGCTCGATGTCGAGACCCTGCGCGGGCGGCGCGCGGTCAACCGCTGGGAACGCACCTCGGTCGGCGACATCCTGGAGCGGGTGACCTGGAGCTACCCGGACCGGATCGCGCTGACCGGGGTGGACGGCGCCTACGGCGCGGACCGCTTCGCCTCGGTCACCTACCGGCAGGCCGACGCCGCCGCCAACCAGTTCGCGCACGCGCTCGCCGCCGAGGGCCTGCGCGAGGGCGACCGGGTGCTGTTGTTCTGCGAGAACTCGGTCGAGGCACTCCTGGCCAAGATCGGGATCGCCAAGGCCGGCATGGTCGCCGTGCCGCTCAACCCCGGCCTCGCCCCGGACGTGGTCGAGCACCTGGCCAGGCTGACCGAGCCGGCGTTCGTGCTGGTGGACGCGGAGCTCTGGCCCCGGCTCGAACCGGTGCTGGCCGCGACCGGCCCGGCGCCCGGGGCCACCGTCACCGTCGGCGGCGGGCCGGTCGCCGGCAGCCCGGCGTTCGCCGACCTGATCGAGAACCGGCCGGCCACCGAGCCCGACGTGCTGATCCACGGCGACGACATCTGGCAGCTGTTGTTCACCTCCGGCACCACCGCGATGCCGAAGGGGGTGATGCTCTCGCACCACACGGCCCAGACCGCCGGGCTGAACTTCGCGCTGTCGCTGTCCCGGGGCCTGCGCCACGACAGCGACCTGCGGCTGTGCACGTTCCTGCCGATGATCTACCACATCGGCGACGAGATCTTCCCCTTCGGCGCCTTCGTCGCCGGGGGCGAGCTGGTCATGGGCCGGCGCCCGGCGCCGGGCCCGGTCGCGGCGGCCGTCGCGGAGTCCCGCTCCACCGCGTTGTGGGCCGGCTCCCCGCAGTTCGTCACCGCCCTGGCCGAGGAGTTCGACCGCCGGCCCGAGCTGGACCTGACGGCGCTCACCACGCTGGTCTACGGCTGGGGCGCGCTGGCGCCGTCGCTGGTCAAGCGACTGGAGAGCCGGGCAGCACCGCAGTTCGTCACGCTGGGCATCTTCGGCCAGACCGAGGCCATCGCCTGCCACCGCTTCTGGCCGACCCGCTGGCCGTCGGCGCACGCCCGGTCCGCGCCGGCGGTGAACTACGTCGGGGTGCCGAGCGGGATGCTCGCCTCCGACGTCGTCGACGAGCTGGGCCGGCCGGTGCGGGGCGGCCAGGCCGGCGAGGCGGTGTACCGCTCACCGATCATGACGGCGGGCTACTACCGCGACCTGGAAGCCACCCGGCAGGCCTTCCGGGGCGGCTGGTTCCACTCCGGCGACAGCGTGGCCGTCGACGACGACGGGTTGCGGATCATGCTCGACCGCTACAAGGACATCGTGAAGACCGGCGGGGAGAACGTGTCCAGCCTGCGGGTGGAGGCCGTGCTCTACCAGCACCCCGACGTGCTCCGCGCGGCGGTGATCGGCCTCCCCCACGAGCACTGGGGCGAGGCGGTCACCGCCGTCGTGGTGCCGCGCGAGGGAGCCGCTCCCGAGGCCGACGAGCTGATCGCCCACTGCCGCGCCCACCTGGCCGGCTACGAGACCCCCAAGGCCGTGGTGTTCGCCGGGCAACTACCCGAAACGGTCGGCGGAAAGATCCTCAAGTACAAGCTGCGCACCGAGCACGCCGGGCTGTACTCGGCGTAGTTGCTCTGTCCCGGGGAGCCGCGAACACGCGGCTCTGTGCGCGGTGCCGGTTCGAAGGACGGCCCGTCGGGCCTTCATGGTCAAGTCGCCATGAGAGACCCTTCTACCGACCAGTAACATCTCTCAGAGCGACTTGACCACGAATACCCCGCCCGCACGTGACGGCACGCCACCCAAGAGCCGAGCGCGCGTTTGCAACCTCCCAGGGCAGCGCTAACTGCGGGTGTGCTCGCGCAGGAGGGCCGCCGTGGCCTCGGGTTCCTCCCACCAGAACAGGTGTCCGGCGCCGTCGAACAGGTGCAGGCGCGCGCCGGGGACGAGCGCGGCGATGCGCTCGCCGTTGACCGCCGGGATCCCCACGTCCCCCGTGCCGTGCAGCACCAGGGTGGGCGTGCGCACGCCCGGCAGCCGGTCGGCGGTGTCGTGCGCCAGCGCGGCCCGGAACTGCATCTGCACCACCGGCGCCGGGACCCGCACCGCCAGCGCGCATTCCCGGTAGGTGGCGAAGTGTCCCGGGTCCGCCCGGTACCGGGGTGAGAGGTTGGCCTCGTACCCGGTGGTCAACGCGCGCTCCACCTCTCGCGCACCGATCGCCGCCACGATCTCGTGCGACGCCTCGCCCATGACGCCCTCCGGGCCGCCTGCCCAGGTGCATCCGAGGGTCAGCGTGCGCACCCGCTCCGGGTGCCGCAGCGCCAGCTCCTGGCCGATCATGCCGCCCAGCGAGATGCCGAAGACGTGCGCACCCGACCAGCCGAGCGCGTCCAGCAGGCCCGCCGCGTCGTCGGCCAGGTCCGCGATGGAGAACGGGTCGTCGGCGCGCGAACTGGTGCCGATCCCCCGGTGGTCGTAGGCCACCACGTCGTAGTCGGCCTCCAACAGTGCCAGGAACGACTCACCCCAGAAGCGGTGATGCCCGCTCATCCCCTGCACCAGCAACAACGGCTCGCCGCGCCCGCTTCGCCGGTAGTGCAGACGCTGTCCGTTGGTGTGCGCGTGCGGCATGGCCCCAGTGTCCGCGCGGGGCTTACCGGCGGCTTTCGGCAACCCTTGCGCGGGACGCGAGCAATCACTATGTTTTCTGTCACTAAACGACCCGTTTGCGGAGGTGCCGGAATGACCGCCGAGCTGGGCGCCCGGATCCGCGAGCTGCGGGAGCACGGGGGTCAGAGCCTGCGCTCGGTGGCCTCGGCGGCCGGGATCTCGCCGGGGTTCCTCAGCCAGATCGAGCGGGGCAACGCGAACGCCACGGTGAGCACGCTGCGGGGGATCGCCACCGCACTCGGGCTGACCACGGCCGACCTGTTTGGCGACGACGACCTGACGGCGTCGCGGGTGCTTCGCCGGGCCGACCGCTCGGAGCTGCCGACGGGCGGCCGGTCGAAGAAGTACCTGCTGTCCCGCCGCCCGCTGCGCAACCTGGAGGTGTACTGCGGCGAGCTGGCCCCGGGCGAGGGCACCGGCGACCCGTACACCCACGGCGAGGCCCAGGAGATGTTCCTGGTGGTCCGGGGCCAGGTCGAGGTCAGCCTCGACGGAACGCTCTACCGGCTGTCCGACGGGGACAGCATCGAGTACCGCACCGACGTGCCGCACACCGCCCGCAACCTCGGCACCGACGTCGCCGAGGTCCTGTGGATCATCTCACCGCCGCACCGCGGATAGGGGACGCGCGATGGCCCGACGACCAGCACCGACCCGCCGAGGACTGACCGCGCTGGCCGCCGGGCTGGCCGTGCTGAGCGCGTGCGCACCGGGCGCACCCGACCCCGCGAAGCTCGACCTGGGCGCCGGGCCGCCGGTGGCCGGCACGGTGAAGACCGGCGCGCTGCGCGACTACATCCTCACCTTCGTCTCCTACGGCGGCCTGTTCCAGGAGGGACAGGAGAAGGCGGCCGTCGAGCCGTTCGCCGCCGAGTCCGGCGCGGAAATGCTCGGCGACGGCCCCACCGACCAGGCCAAACTGCAGGCCCAGGTGCGCTGGGACAACGTCTCCTGGGACATCGTGGACACCGACGGGGTGTTCGCGGCGGCCAACTGCGGAACCCTGTTCCAGCCGCTGGACCCGGCGATCGTGGACACCAGCAAGATCCCGGAGGACCTCCGGATCAACGCCTGCTCCATACCGGCGATGAGCTACGGGTACGTGCTCGCCTACAACACCCGCAAGTACGGCGCCAACCCGCCGACCGGCTGGCGGGACTTCTTCGACACCGCCCGATTCCCCGGCAAGCGGTCGATCGTGGGCACCCCGGGCGACGCCGCGCCCGGCCCGATGGAGGCCGCGCTGATCGCCGACGGCGTGGCCCCGGACGCGCTGTACCCGCTGGACATGGACCGGGCGCTGCGCAAGATGAGCACGATCCGGGGCGACACGGTGTTCTGGACCACCGGAGCGCAGGCCCAGCAGCTGCTGGAGTCCGGCGAGGTGGACATGTCGATGATCTGGTCCGGGCGGGCCTACGGGGCGGTGCGCAACGGCGCTCCCTACGCCGTGCAGTGGAACCAGTTCTTCCCGGTGTTCGACGCGGTCTCGGTGCCGAAGAACGCCCGCTCGCCGAAGGCGTCCATGGCGTTCATCAACTACTACCTGGGCGCCCGCCAGCAGGCGCGGCTGACCGAGCTCACCAGCTACAGCCCGATCCATGTCGACGCCGCGCCCCGGCTGGACCCGCTGGCCGCCTCCTTCCTGACCACCACGCCGGAGAAGAAGCGGCTGGCGGTGCGGATCGACCTGGGCTGGTGGGCGGCGAACCTGGACACCGCGATCAAGCGGTACAACGACTGGCTCTCGGGGGGCAGGTAGCGATGGCCTACGCCGAAGTGCTGACCACCGACGCCGCGCTGGCCGGCCGGCAACGGCAGCGGGCGACCCGTTCCTGGTGGCTGCTGCTGAGCCCGTCGCTGCTGCTGATGGCGGCGTTCTTCCTGCTCCCGCTGGTGTTCGTGGTCTGGCTGACCGCCACCGACGGCGCCGGCTTCCTCGGCAACATCGGCTGGTACCTGAGCGATCCGGTGCAGCGGGCGGTGCTGGTGCGCACCTTCACCGCCGCCGGCCTGGTGACGCTGAGCTGCGCGGTGGTGGGTTACGGCTACGCCTACCTGATGGCCAGCGCCTCGCCCCGGGCCCGGATGGTGCTGACGATCATCGTGCTGATGCCGTTCTGGACCAGCCTGATGGTGCGGACCTTCGCCTGGGTGATCCTGTTGCAGGACAACGGGCTGGTCAACAACGCGCTGGCCGCCGCCGGCCTGGGCCGGTGGTCGCTGATCCGCACCACGGCCGGCGTGGTGATCGGCATGGCCCAGATCCTGCTGCCGCTGATGGTGATGCCGATCTACGCCACGATGACCCGGATCGACCGGGGGCTGCTGTCGGCCAGCGCCACCCTGGGCGCCCGGCCGGCCACCACGTTCCTGCGCATCTGGCTGCCGCTGTCGCTGCCCGGGGTGGGCGCCGGGTCGCTGCTGGTGTTCATCAGCAGCCTCGGCTTCTACGTCACGCCGGCGCTGCTCGGTTCGCCGGACAGCTCGCTGATCAGCCAGCAGATCTTCGCGCAGGTCTCCGGCCTGCTGGAGTGGGGCCGGGGCGGGGCCATGGGGCTTTCCCTGCTGGTGATCACCGGCGCACTGCTCGCGGCGGCGGCCGGCACGCTCGCCGCCTGGCGGTCGGTGCGGCGCTCACGGGGGCTGTCGTGAGGCCGCGGCCCGACTGGGCGCCCGACCCGGCGCGGGTGCTGCTGTGGTGCCTCGGGGCGCTGGTGGCGATCTGGCTGGTGGCGCCCTCCCTGGTGGTGATACCGCTCAGCTTCACCGACAAGCCGTCCTTCGCGTTCCCGCCCAGCGGCTGGTCCACCCAGTGGTACGAGCGGTTCTTCACCGACCGGAGCTGGCGGCGCGCGCTGTTCTCCAGCCTCCAGGTCGGGCTGCTGGTGGCCCTGCTGGCCACCGCGGTGGGCACGGCGGCGGCGCTGGGCATGGCCCGCCACCAGCACCGGGCCAACGCCCCGATCCGCGGCTGGCTGATCGCGCCACTGATCATCCCGGTCATCGTGCTCGCGGTCGGCGTGTACGCGCTGTTCCTGCGTTGGCACCTCACCGGCACGCTCGCCGGGTTCGTCGGCGCGCACACCGTGCTCGCGCTGCCGCTGGTGCTGATCGCCGTGTCGAACAGCCTGCGCCAGTTCGACCGGCAGCTCGAGGACGCCTCCGCCGTGTGCGGCGCCGGCCGGTGGACGACCTTCCGGCACGTGACGCTGCCCGTCATCGCCCCCGGGATCGGGTCCGGAGCCCTGTTCGCCTTCGCCACCAGCTTCGACGAGGTGGTGCTCTCGCTGTTCATCCAGAGCCCGTACCTGCAGACGCTGCCGGTGAAGATGTACGGCTCCGTCACCCGGGACACCGACCCGACCATCGCGGCGGCGTCCTCGCTGATCCTGGTCGTGACCACGGTGATCACGGTGGCCGGCGGCATCCTGACCACGAGGAGGTCCCATGCCGGGTGAACCGCGCACCGCCGGAGCGGGCGCTTCGATCGAGCTCCGCGCACTGACCAAGGTCTACGACGGCGGGCCGGTGGTGGACGCGATAGACCTGCGGATCGCCGCCGGCGAGTTCGTCACGCTGCTCGGCCCGAGCGGCTCCGGGAAGACCACCACCCTCAACATGCTGGCCGGTTTCGTGCCGGTGAGCTCGGGCGAGATCCTGGTCGACGGGCAGCGGGTGGACGACGTCCCCACCCACCGGCGTGACCTGGGCATGGTGTTCCAGAACTACGCACTGTTCCCGCACATGTCGGTGGGCGAGAACGTCGAGTACCCGCTGCGCCAGCGCCGGATCGACCGCCGGGCCCGGCACACCATGGTCGCCGAGGCGCTCGGCCTGGTCGGCCTCGACGGCTTCGCCCGCCGCCGGCCGCGCGAGCTGTCCGGCGGCCAGCAACAGCGGGTCGCGCTGGCCCGCGCGGTGGTGTATCGGCCCGGGGTGCTGCTCATGGACGAACCCCTCGGCGCGCTGGACAAGAAGCTGCGCGACCAGCTCCAGCTGGAGATCCGGCACATCCACGCCGAGCTGGGCACCACCTTCGTGTTCGTCACCCACGACCAGGACGAGGCGTTGGCGCTGTCCGACCGGATCGCCGTGTTCAACCACGGCCGGATCGAGCAGGTCGGTACCGGGGAGGAGCTCTACGAGTCCCCCGGCTCGATGTTCGTCGCCCGCTTCCTCGGCGAGTCGACCCTGCTGCCCGGCCGATCCCGGGTCGACGGCCCCGCCTCGGTCGTGGAGGTGTTCGGCCGGCGCGTCCGGGCCGAGCGCGGCACGCCGCTGGACGCCGCCGACGCCGTCGTCATGCTCCGCCCGGAACGCATCACGCTGGTTCCCCGGAGCACCGACGACCCGCCGGCCGGCCGCAACGCCGTGCCCGGCGACGTGGTCGACCAGGTCTACCTGGGCAACGCCCGCAAGGTGCTGGTCCGGCTGCCGGACGGATCCGAGGCGCACGTCCGCGAGCCCACGACCGGGCGCGGCGACGCCCGCCCCGGCGACCCGGTGTGGCTCACCTTCGACGCCGCCGACGCCACCGCACTCCCCAACCGGAACGGCAGCTCATGACCGACAGGACCTATCACTCCGGCGACGTGTCCGGCCTGCTCAACGGCCGCGTCTCGCTCTGGTACGACGAGATCGGCATCCCGGCGCGCGGCCCGGCGCTGCCCGGCGACGCGTCCGTCGACGTGTGCATCGTGGGCGGCGGGCTGACCGGGCTCTGGACGGCGTACCACCTGGCCACCCACCAGCCGGACCTGCGGATCGCCGTGCTGGAGAAGGAGTTCGCCGGCTTCGGCGCCTCCGGGCGCAACGGCGGGTGGCTGTCCGCCGAGCTCGCCGGCAACCTGGAGCGCTACGCCGCCACCGGTGGCCGGGACGGCGTGGTCCGGCTGGTCCGCGCGATGGAGCAGGCCGTGGACGAGGTGATCACGGTGTGCGACAAGGAGGGCATCGACGCCGACATCGTGAAGAACGGCGTCATGCACGTCGCCCGTTCCGAACCCCAGCTGGCCCGGATCGACCAGACCCTCGCCCATCACGCCACCTGGGGCATCGACGAGTCGCACGAGCGGCGGCTGAGCCGGGGCGAGGTGCACGAACGGGTCCGGGTGGAGGGCGCGCTGGGCGCCGTCTACAGCCCGCACTGCGCCCGGGTCCAGCCGGCCAAGCTGGTGCGCGGCATCGCCGATGCCGTTCGCCGGCTGGGCGTGACGATCTACGAGGGCACCGAGGTCACCGCCATCGGGCCCGGCCGGGCCGTCACGCCGCACGGCGTGGTCCACGCCGAGCACGTGCTGCGCTGCCTGGAGGGCTACACCGCGTCGATCGCCGGCCGGCGGCGGGAGTGGTTGCCGATGAACTCCTCCATGGTGGCCACCGAGCCGCTGCCCGAGCACGTCTGGGCCGAGATCGGCTGGGACGGCGCCGAGCTGGTCGGGGACAGCGCGAACGCCTACAGCTACGCCCAGCGCACCGCCGACGGCCGCATCGCGATCGGCGGCCGGGGCGTGCCCTACCGCTACGGCTCGCGCACCGACCGCGACGGCATGACCCAGCGGTGGACCATCGAGTCGCTGGCCGCGATCCTGCACAGCCAGTTCCCCGCCACCGCGGGCATCCCGCTGACCCGGGCCTGGTGCGGGGTGCTCGGGGTACCGCGCGACTGGTGCGCGAGCGTCACCCTGGACCCGGCGACCGGCCTCGGCTGGGCCGGCGGCTACGTGGGAAGTGGTCTCACCACCACCAACCTGGCCGGCCGCACGCTCGCCGACCTGGTGCTGCGCCGGGACACCGAGCTGGTACACCTGCCGTGGACCAACCGGCGGGTGCGCCGGTGGGAGCCCGAACCGCTGCGCTGGCTGGGCGTGCGCGCCATGTACCTGCTCTACCGGGAGGCGGACCGCCGCGAGGCCACCGGCCTGCGGCAACCCAGCCGGATCACCCGTTTCGCCAACCGCCTCACCGGACGGTGACCCGCGTCCCGCCCGCTTGACACCAACTCGTACTAAGGGTTGCCTTACCTCTCGTGAATCTTGCCAAGATCGCGCTGGAAGAGGCCTACAAGCATCCGGACGACGTGCGGGACTACCTCGCCAACGGCGAGCAGCTGCGCCAGCTGGCCGCGGCGTCCGGCCCCGAAGCGGCGGAGTGGTACCGCGACGCGACGCTCCGCCTGGCGGACTTCGACGAGCGCCGGCTGGCCGCGATGGACGAGCACGGCATCGACCACGCCGTCCTTTCCCTCGCCGCCCCGGGCGTCCAGGCGATCGTCGACACCGGCCGCGCGGTCACCGAGGCCCGCCGGCAGAACGACTTCCTGGCCGAGCAGATCGCCCGCCACCCCACCCGCTTCTCCGGCTTCGCCGCGCTGCCCATGCAGGACCCCGAGCCGGCCGCCGCCGAGCTGGGCCGGGCGGTGGGCGAGCTGGGGTTCAAGGGTGCGCTCATCAACGGCTACACCAACGTCGACGACGCCGAACACGGTCGCTACCTGGACGAACCGGTGTACGAGCAGTTCTGGGCGGCGGCCGTCGAGCTGGGCGTCCCGGTCTACCTGCACCCCCGGCCGAGCCTGCCCGCCACCCACGCCCCCTACGCCGGCCACCCGCAGCTGCGCGGCACCGCCTGGGGGTTCGGCACCGAGGCGGCCACCCACGTGCTGCGGCTGATCTTCAGCGGGCTGTTCGACCGGCATCCCGGCCTGCGGCTGATCGTCGGGCACCTCGGCGAAGGCCTGCCCGCCCAGCTCTGGCGCACCCAGTACAACTTCAACCTGAACCCGATCGGCAAGCACATCGAGAAGACCCTCCCGGAGTACTTCGCCGACAACATCCTGGTCACCACCAGCGGCAACTTCTCCGATCAGGCGTTGATCAACGCGATCCTCACGGTCGGCGCCGACAACATCATGTTCTCGGTCGACTACCCGTTCGCCGACACCGCGACCGCGGCAAAGTGGATCGAGACGACCCCGATCAGCGAGAAGGACCGCCGCAAGATCGCCAACGGCAACGCCGGGCAGCTCCTGGGCATCAAGTTGTCCTAGTGTCCCGCGATGCCTTCGTCCGGCGGCGGGTGGCACCGGTGCGATAGAGGTGGGCGAGCAGGCCGACCAAGTCGGCGGTGGCCGGGTGCGGGTCGTCGCGCCACCACACCAGCCGCACCGGCACCGGTGGGGCGTCACGCAGCGGGCGGAAGACCACGCCCTGGCGCCGGTACTGGGTGAGCGTGCCCTCGGCGGTGACCCCGACGCAGCGGCCGCTGGCGATGACGGCCAGCCAGTCGTCCACGTCGTGGATCTCCTCCACCTCCGGGCGGGCGCCGGCGGGCCAGAGGTCGACGCCGGTGGTGCCGGTGCGCCGGTCGATGGCGAGAACCCGGTCGCTCAGGTCGGTGACGCGCAGTTGCCGGCGCCGGGCCAGGGGATCGTCCGCGGCGAGCGCGCAGTAGCGGGCCTCCAGCCCGACGACGGCCCCGTCGAAGCGGGCGGGGTCGAGCCGGTCGGCCCCGGAGGGGGACCGCACCACCGCGACGTCGCAGGCACCCTCGGCCAGTCCGCCGGACGGGGTGTTGGTGCGCACCAGGTGCAGCGACACGTCCGGGTGCGACGCGGCCCAGCGCCGTTGCAGCTCGACGGTGTGCTCGCCCAGCGCGGCCCAGGCGTGGCCGAGCCGCAGCCGGGTGTGGCCACTGCGCGCCTCACCGACCAGATCGTCGACCTCGGCGAGCACCCGGCGGGCCCGGGCCAGCACCCGCTCCCCCGCCGAGGTCAGCACCACCTCACGACTGGTGCGGCGCAGCACCCGGACCCCGAGCGCGTCCTCCAGCGCGGCGAGCGCGCGGGACACCGACGGCTGCGTGACCCCGAGCCGCACGGCGGCGTCGGTGAACCCGCCCGCGTCGGCGATCGCCACCAGACAGCGGAGATGCCGCAGCTCCACATCCATGCGTCAAACGTATCAATGAACCAATCAATGCATTTTGCGGATCACTGGCCGGTACTCATTCTGGCCGTATGGACACCGAGACCCAGCTACGGGAGCAAGCACCGGGCCGCGCCAAGGGCATCGCGCTGCTCCTCGGTGGCGCCCTGTCCAACCAGACCGGTGCGGCCGTGGGCGCGCTGGCCTTCGACGCCATCGGCCCGGTCGGCGTGGTGGTCGTGCGCCAGTGGGTGGCCGGCGTCGCCCTGCTGGTCCTCGGCCGGCCCCGGTTGCGAGCCTTCACCCGGCGCCAGTGGTGGCCGGTGCTGGCGCTGGCCGCGGTCTTCGCCACGATGAACCTCTCGCTCTACACGGCCGTCGACCGCATCGGGCTCGGCCTGGCGGTCACGCTGGAGTTCCTCGGACCGCTCGCGGTCGTCGTCCTGGGCGCGCGCAACCGCGCCACCCTGGGGTGCGCGGCGCTCGCCGCGGCCGGTGTCGTGCTGCTGACCAGGCCACAGCCGTCCAGCGACGGCATCGGCATCGGCCTGGCCCTGCTCGCCGCCGCCTGCTGGGCGTGCTACATCCTGCTCAACCGCACGGTCGGGCAGCGGGTACCCGGCCTGGAGGGAACGGCGGCCGCCGGTGCGGTTTCCGCGCTCGGGTACCTGCCGATCGGACTGGTCGTCCTCCTCGCCCACCCTCCGACGCCGGCCGCCCTCGCCTGCGCCTCGGCGGCGGGCCTGCTCTCCTCGGCCGTGCCGTTCGCGGTCGATCTGCTGGCGTTGCGCCGGGTCCCGGCCCATTTCTTCGGCATTCTCATGAGCGCCAACCCGGTTCTCGCGGCCGGCATCGGCGCCGTGGTGCTCGGCGAGGCGCTGGTCACCCTGGACTGGTTGGGGATCGCGCTGGTGGTCACCGCGAACACGATCGCCGTGCTCGTCACGTCCCGGGTGGGTACCGTCCCAGCATGAAGATCGGGCTCGTGGTCATGGACGAGAACCCGGCCGACGCGCTGCGCATCGTGCGCGCGGCCGGGCCGGCGTGCACTCACTCTGGACCATCGACTACTACAACCGCAGCAGCCTGACTCGCGCCTCGGCGTTCGCGGCCGCGTCCGAGAACGCGATCGTGGGCACCAGCGTCACGCCGTTGTTCGCCCGCTCGCCACTGGCGCTCGCGGCGGCCGCCTCCGACGTCCAGGCGATCGCCGGGGGCCGGTTCGTGCTGGGCGTGGGCAGCAGCACCCGCCGGATGAACCAGGACTGGTACGGCGCCGCACTGACCAACCCCGCCCCGCGGGTGCGGGAACGGATCGACCTGATCCGGCGGCTGATCGCGCACCGCGAGGGACCGTTCCACCACGAGGGCCGGTTCGACCGCCTCGCGCTGGCGCACTACGACCGCACCGCGCTGCCGGACAACCTGACCATCCTGGCCGCGGGCGTGGGCGAGCACATGGTCCGCGCCGTCGGCGAGTGCGCGGACGGGTTCGTCGGGCACACCATCGCCTCCGCCGGCTATTTGCGTGACATCGCCCGCCCGTTGCTGGCCCAGGGCGCCGCCCGCGCGGGCCGGGACGCCGCCGGCCAGCGGATGACCACGCAGATCGTGGCCTCGGCGAGCACCGACCGGCGCCTCGCCCGCCGGGACGCCGCCGCCCAGGTGGGCTTCTACGCCACCCCCAAGGGCTACGACGCGCTCTTCCCCGGCGGGGTGTTCGCCGCCGAACGGGTCGCCGCGCGGGAGGCCCTCGCCCGGGGTGACCTGTCCGGGGTGGTCGCCGCCGGGGACGCGATGGCCGGCGACCGGGCCGTGTTCGGCACGCCGGAGGACGTCGCCGTGCAGCTGAGCCGCTACGCCGGCGTGGTCGACTGGGCGCTGCTCTACCCACCGCACTTCGGCGTCGACCAGGAACGGGTGCACGCCAACGAGCTGAGCCTGATCGAGGTCGCGTCCGCCTGGACCGGCTGACCCGCGTCAGGAGGCGCCGCGGTGCCAGGCGCTGATCACCATCAGGGTCTTGGTGCCGGTGACCCGGCGGGAGCGGCGCAGCGAGTCGATGACCCGCTGGAAGTGCGGGATGTCCCGCACCCGCACCCGGAACAGCGCGTCGGGATCGCCGGCGATCGTGTAGACCGCCTGGACCTCGGGCACCGAGGTGGCCTCCCGGGTGATCGTCTCGATGTCGGTGGTCCCGGTGTAGCGGACCTCGGTGAACGCCTCGATGCCCCAGCCCAGGCGGGCGTAGTCCACCCGGGCGGTGAACCCGGTGATCACCCCGAGCTCGCAGAGCCGGTCCACCCGGCGCTTCGCCGCGGGAACGGAAAGCCCCACGATGCGGCCCAGCTCGGCGAAGGTGCGGCGGCCGTCCTCGACCAACAGCTCGACCAGCCGGCGATCCAGGTCGTCCAGCTCCGGGGGGCCAGAAAGGCGCTCGTCGCGCAATGTCATTAACCAAATCTACCCATACAGCGAAAGTATTTGCGTCTGGATGGGCAGTTTCGGACAACTATCTTGCCCGCCGCGGGCCACGCGAGTGTGCTCGTCGGTACGCCCGGCAACGCCGACCAGGAGGCCAGCAATGTCGCACCTCGACGTCCCCGCCGCGCTCGAGCAGCGCGATTTCGAACAGCTCGTGCTCTGTCGCGACCCCGGCGCCGGGCTGCGCTCGGTGATCGCGGTGCACGACACCACGATGGGGCCGTCGCTGGGGGGCGTGCGCATGCGGTCCTACCCCGACCACGAGGCCGCGGTGCGGGACGCGCTGGACCTGGCCGAGGCGATGACCTACAAGTCTGCGCTGGCCGGGCTGGCCCTGGGCGGCGGCAAGAGCGTGATCAACGCCGACCCCACGCCGGAGAACAAGGCGCGGCTGCTGCCGGCGCACGCCCGCTACGTGGCCTCGCTCGGCGGCCGGTACATCCCCGGGGTCGACATGGGCACCACCGCCGAGGACATGGAGCTGATCGGCCGGTGGGCACCGGTCGTGTCCAGCCGGTCGGACCCCTCGGCGTCCACGGCTCGCGGCGTGGTCAGCGCCATGCGCGCCGCCCTGGCCTGGCTGGGGACCGACCGGCTGGACGGGGTGCGGGTGGCGGTTCAGGGACTCGGGAACGTCGGCCGGCACGTGGCCCGGATGCTGCACGCCGAGGGCGCCCGGCTGCTGGTCGCCGACATCGCGGCCGACCGGGCGCGCGCCGCCGCCGGCGAGCTGGGCGCCGAGGCGGTCGACGGGCGGGACCTGCTCCGGGCCGACGTCGAGGTGGTCTGCCCCTGCGCGGCGGGCGGAGTGATCACCGAGGCCGTGGTCGACCAGCTGAAGGCGCGGCTGGTCGTCGGCGCGGCCAACAACCTGCTCGCCGCTCCCGAGCTGGCCGGCGCGCTGGCCGCGCGCGGCATCGCGCACGTGCCGGACTTCGTGGCCAACGCCGGCGGGGTCATGGAGTGCGAGGCCGAGATCCGGGACGACTTCAGCACCCTGGCGGCCCGGGTCGACGCCATCGGCGACACCACCACAACCATCCTGCGGCGCGCGGCCGAAACCGGAAAAGACGTGGTCACGGTGGCCGTCGAGCTGGCCAGGGCCAAGCTCGCCGCGAACCGCGCCGACCGGCCCGCCTTCCCCACGAGCTGAACCCACGAGCACAGGAGCCACACCATGACCGAGACTACCGTCGGCGCCTACCTGGCGACCCGGCTGGCCCAGCTCGGCGCCCACCACCTGTTCGGGCTGCCGGGCGACTACAACCTGAACCTGCTCGACGAGATGCTCACCGTCGACGGCATCCGCTGGACCGGCACGGCCAACGAGCTGAACGCCGCCTACGCCGCCGACGGGTACGCCCGCACCGGCCGGCGGCCGGCCGCCCTGGTCACCACCTACGGCGTGGGCGAGCTGTCCGCGCTCAACGGCATCGCCGGCAGCTACGCCGAGGACGTGCCCGTGGTGCACATCGCGGGCATGCCCTCCCGGGCGGCCATCCAGGCCGGCGCACCGATCCACCACACCTTCTTGGACGGCGACTTCGGCCGGTTCCAGCGGATGTCCCGCGAGGTCACCGCCGCGCAGGCGATCCTCGAGCCGCACACCGCCGCCGACGAGATCGACCGGGTGCTGCGCGTCGCCTTGGACACCAGCAAACCCGTCTACCTGGGGGTTCCCCTCGACGTCGCCCGCGCCGCCGTGCCGGCCGACGCGCTGCGGCAGCCGTTGCGGAGCTCGGAGAGCGAGCCCACGGCGGTGGAGGAGTTCCGCGCCGCCCTCGAGGCCCGGCTCGGCCGGGAGACCGGGATCTGCCTGCTCGCCGGCCACCGGGTGCACCGGCGGGGCCTCGAGCCCGTGGTCGCCGGCCTGGCCGCGCTGCCCGGCGTACGGCTGGCCACCCAGCCGGGGGCCAAGGCGATGCTGGACGAGGACCACCCGGCCAGCCTCGGCACCTACACCGGCGCGACCACCCAGTCCCCGAGCACCCGCGACGCGGTGGACCAGGCCTCGGCGCTGGTCATGGTCGGCACCGTGCAGAGCGACTTCACCACCGGCTTCTTCACCCACCGCTACGACCCGGCCACCGCCGTCGAGCTGGCCATCGACCACGCGCGCATCGGCCGGGCGATCTACCCCGGCGTGCGCCTGGAGGACTCCCTGCCGGTACTCGCGGAGCTGGTCGAGCGGCACGCCTTCCCGGACGCCGAGGCCGTCACCCCGGCCGGCGCGGTCGCCGCACCCGCCGGGGAGCTGGACGACCCCCTGGACCACGCGGGGCTGTGGGCCGAGCTGCAGGCCTGGATCCCGCCGGCCACCACCGTGGTCGCAGAGGCCGGAACCGCCTACTACGGGGCGCTCGACCTGCGCCTGTCCCCCGAGTCCGACCTGCTCGGGCAGCCGGTGTGGGGGTCGATCGGCTACACCCTGCCGGCCACCCTCGGCGCCGCGCTGGCCCAGCCGAACCGCCGCCCGGTGCTGATCATCGGCGACGGGTCCGCCCAGCTCACCATCCAGGAGCTCGGCACCATCGATGCCCACGGCATCCGGCCGGTGATCCTCCTGCTGAACAACAACGGCTACACCGTGGAACGCCTCATCCAGAGCCCGGAGGCCGCGTACCAGGACATCACCCCCTGGGACTGGACCCGGATCCCCGCCGCCCTGGGCGCGCCGAAGGTCGAGACTTCCACCGTGCACACCCCCCGCGAGCTGCGGAGTGCCCTGGAGAACGCCGCCGACCCACACCGCGCCGCGTTCATCGAGGTCGTCCTGCCGCCGCTGAACGCGCCCCGGCTGCTGGCCGAGATCGCCCGAGGACTCGGCGAGGCGAACGCGGCGGCCGGCCGGGGCTGACCTCCCGGCGGGCCCGGGTGATGACCAGGAGGGCACCGGCCAGCAGCACGGCGGCGCCGACGACCTGCAGCGGGTGGAAGGTCTCGCCGAGCAGCACGAAGGCGCAGAGCGTGCTGACCGCGGGCACCGTGAACATCATCAGCGACGCCGAGGCCGGCCCCACCGAGGCCACCGCCCGGTAGTAGAGCAGGTTGGCCAGCGCGGCGGCGCCGACCGCCAGGTAGGCGACGTTCAGCCAGAGCCCGGTGGACAGCCGCGCCCAGGGCACGTGGGCCAGGTCCGGCGCCGCGAGCAGGGCCAGCAGCGCCGCGCCGGTGACGGTCGCGTAGGTGGTGGCCCGCAGCGGGTCGACGCCGGCCAACACCCGGGGGGCGAGCAGCGTGTAGCCGGACCAGCACAGCGCGGCGAGCAGGTAGCACACGTCGCCGGCCAGCCGGGTCGAGCTGGCCGGGGTGGCCCCGCCGCCCGCGCCGACGAAGAACACCGCCGCTCCGGCCAGGCCCAGGGCGAGGCCGGCCAACCGCGCCGCCGACGCCCGCTCACGGCCGGCCAGCAGCACGAACAGACTGGTCAGCACCGGGCTGAGCACCGGGATGAGGATGCCGCCGTCGAGCGAGGGGGCCAGCGAGAGCCCCCAGAAGAAGAACCCGTTGTAGGCGAACACGCCCAGCACCCCGGCCAGGCAGGCCCGGGCCCGCATCCGGAACGGAACCGGCGCCGCCGGCTTCCCGAACACGGCCACCGCGCACACCAGCGCCAACGCGCCACCGCCGAACCGCAACAGCGCGGCCACCGCCGGCGGCACCTGCTCGACCACCGCCTTGGAACTGGCGAAGGCGCTGCCCCACATCAGCATCGTGAGCGAGAGACCCAGGTAGGCCTGGGCCTGCGCGGTCCGGTTGCCCTCCATGGCCGCACCCTGACACCGGTGTCCCGGTCGCGTCTTGAACGGCGGTGCGGCGCACTCGGCGAGGCATACTCGACGGCGTGACCACCCGACGCGGCCGGGCCAGCTACTGGCGGGACGACCAGGGGCTCGAGGTCATGCGAGCCCGGTTCCGTGACCACGTGTACCCCCGGCACAGCCACGAGGCGTACTCGTTCGGCGTCACCGACGCGGGCGCGCAGACCTTCCAGTGCCGCGGCGCCACGTACACCAGCAACGCCGGCATGGTGATGGCGTTCAACCCGGACGAGGCGCACGACGGCCGCGCGGCCGCCGAGCTGGGCTACCACTACCGCATCGTGCACATCCATCCGTCGGTGGTGGACGAAGTCCTGGTCGACGCGAACGACCGCCGGCCGGCGGCGGCACCGCTGTTCGCGCGGCCGGTGCTGGCCGACCCGCTGCTGGCCCGGACCCTGACCCGCCTGTGCGACGCGCTCACCCGGGGCGCGGACCCGCTGGTGCGGCAGGAGCGGCTGACCGAGGCCGTGCTCGCGCTGTCCCGGCGCGCGGCCACCCGTAGCGCAAGCACCCGCGCCCCGTCCGGCGCCGCCTCGCACGACCTCGCGCACCGGGCCCGGGCGCTGCTGGCGGAGGCCTACCTCGAGCCGATGCCGGTCGACCGGCTCGCCCTGGCCGTGGGCTGCAGCCGGTTCAGCCTGTTCCGGGCGTTCCACGCCGAGTTCGGTATGGCCCCGAGCGACTACCAGCGGCAGCTGCGGCTGCGCCACGCGCGGGCACTGCTCGGCGCGGGCATGACCATCGCGGACACCGCCGCGGCCACCGGGTTCGCCGACCAGGCGCACCTCACCCGCTGGTTCGGCCGGGTCTACGGCATCACCCCGGCCACCTACTGGAACTCGGCCACCCGGTCCACGGCGTAGGGGCGGTCACCCGCGCCGAACTCGGTGTCGTGCCACCACCGGTGCAGACAGGCCCGGCACTGCAGGAACAGGCGCCGGCCCTCGGCGGCGAGCAGGAACCGCCAGTGCGACTCGCAGCTGCGGCCCGAGGCGCAGGCACGGCAGCCGCGCTGGTCGGCGCAGTCCGGGCAGGCCGTCCAGGCCCGCTGGCAGACGTCGGCCCGTGCGTCACGCACCGAGCACTCCCGCGTCCACGAGCAGCTGGTAGGTGGCCTGCTGCTCGGCGTCGAGATCGCTGTAGAGCATCCGGTGCGCCTCGGTCTCCTCGGCCAACGCCACGCCCGGGTCGAAGTCGGGGGTCGCCGCGTACACGGCGGCCAGCCGCAGCTGTTCGTGGGCGGTCAGGTCGAGCACATACTCCATGGCCATATACGCAGGTACCGTGCGCCCCCGATCCACATCCACCCACTGTGACAACCATCATCGCCCCACCACCCCCCGATTCAGTCACTCCAGCAGCCCGATTCAGTCACTTTGGCAGGGTGGTTCAGTCACTTTGGGCCGTGTGGTTGCGACTCTGCCCGCCAGGGCAACCCGACGCGGGTCGCTCCGTGTACACAACCGACCGAATCGCCCTGCCAAAGTGACCGAATCAACCGTGGGGACGGCTCTCAGGCGACGACGGGTGCCGTTTTGTCCGGGCGATCGGTCTGGCCTGCCCGGCGACCACCGCAAACCCGGCGTTCCGGTGGATCCGCCCGCTCGCTGAACAATCCCCGGACCGGGTGGACCCTCTATCAGTTACGTTGCCGCCCGTCCAGCCTGCCGTTCAACCTGCTGATCGAGATAGCCGATCTCTTGTCTGACGGAGGGTCAGCTTTGCGCTTTTCTTCGTTGCGGGCGGGTGCCCTTGTTCTCGCGTTGATCGCGATTCTGCTAGCGGCACTCCCCTTCGCCCGCCCGCATGCGGGTGCGGCGCAGGCCCTGCCGGCGGTGACGGGCGCTCGCACCGCGACCGGCCAGGCGGTCGTCGCCAGCCCGCCGGTGGCCGAGGGCGCGGCGCCCCGTCAGGCGGCGGGCACGGCGGGCGCACAGGCCTCCGGCCCGCCGGCGCACGCCACACCGCACCCGAGGCCCGTGCCCGTGCTGACCCATCGAGCGGCGCGGCACCGGCACTGGCACGCCCGGCGGCACCGACACCGGCCCCGGCATGCCCGGTCGCACCACCGGCACCGCGGTCACGCGGCGCGCCACCACCACCGCGCGCGGTGCGCCGACCGGTGACGTACCAACTCGTCACGAACGAGCGCGGTCGTCGAGCAGGCGGTCCACCGCGAGGGTGAAGGCTCGGTAGGAGCGTTCGCGGTCGCCGGTGACCACCTCGTCCAGCTGCAAACCCCGGATCAGGCTCAGCGCCGCGGTTGCCATGACCGGCGCCTGCTCCTCGGGCCAGCCGTCGCGGACCAGGCTCCGCTCGATCGGCCCCAGCCAGTCCTGGACGGCCGCCTTGGCGAAGGTCTCCGAGACCACCGCACGCGGTGACACCTCGCCGATGGCGGCGAAGAGCAGCAGGAACTCCCGGCGGCCGCGCGGATTGTCGAGCAGCCGCCACGCGCTGAGCATGAACCGGCGGGTCGACCGCGCGGAGCGGAGTTCGGGGTCCGCCTCCAGCCGGGCCAGCAGGCTGACGCGCAGGTTGTCGATCACCTCGGCCAGCAGGTCGTCCTTGGACCGGAAGTGTCGGAGCAGCGTCGCGTGGGTGACACCGAGCGAGACCGCGGCCCGGCGCAGCGAGAACTCGCGCAGGCCCTCGTCCACCAGGTAGTCGGTCAGGGCCTCGAGCAGTTCGGCGCGGCGGTGCCGATAGCGCAGCGAACGGCCATCGACGCGGGTGGCAGGCACCGGGACATCCTAGGCGGCGACAGATAGACGATCCAAGTGGTTGCGGTAACCAGATGGTTCGTCTACTTTGCCCCCATGCCAACTACCACAGCGTTCGTGCACGCCACGGTCATCGACGGACTCGGCGGGCCGCCGCTGCGCGACGGGACGATCGTGGTCGAGGAGCAACGTTTCTCGGCGGTCGGAACGGGCGACCGGACCCCGGTCCCCCCGGGCGCCCACGTCATCGACCTGCGGGGCCGGTACGTCGTACCGGGCTTCGTGAACGGCAACGTCCACCTGCTCGACGGGATCATGATGATGGGCGTCGGCGGGGTGGAGTACCTCGCCCGCCATGAGGGCCGGCTGACCCAGGTGATCGAGGAGTCGGCACAGGTCGCGCTGAAGGCCGGCGTCACCACGGTGTTCGACACCTGGAACGCCACCGGGCCGGTGCTCGCGGCCCGGGACCGGATCGCGGCGGGCGCGGTTCCGGGGGCGCGCGTCTTCGCCGCCGGGAACATCGTCGGCTTCGGCGGCCCGTTCGGCGCGGACTTCCATCTCGCGGCCAGCCGGGTCATCAGCCCGACGTTCGCCGGCCGGATGAACCGGCTGTTCGAGGCGGGGGTCGGCCCGCACCTGAGCCTGCTCCCGGCCCGCGAGGTGCGCCCGGTCATCCGGGACTACCTCGCGCGCGGCGTGGACATGGTCAAGGTCGGCGTCACCGACCACCTGACCGGCATCTGGGGCTTCGAGCGCAGCTACCTGATGTTCTCCGAACGGGTGCTGCGGGTGATCGCGGAGGAGACCCACGCCGCCGGGCTGCCGCTGCTCTCCCACACCATGTCCGTCGAAGGCCTGCGCTCGGCGCTGGACATCGGCACGAACGTGCTGATCCACGCCTCGATAACCAGCCAGCGGCCCATCCCACACGAGCTGGTGGGCTGCACCGCCGGCCTCCAGACCGTGACATCCGGGTACCAGGGCCGCCTGGAGGCGTCGGACTCGTTCTGGGCCATGTACGGCGGGGGCGTGCACGCCGCCAACGAGAAGCTCATCCTCGAGGCCGGCGTACCGGTGATGCTGGGCACCGACGCCGGCTGCACGCCCCGCGACGTGCTGGCCGACGCCGGCGAGGACGGCGACCCCGAGCGCCCGTGGACGCTGGGTACCGACCATGTCGCGTGGGCCAGGGGAATCACCGAGAAGGGCATGACGCCGACGGAAGCCATCGCGGCCAGCACCAGCGCGGTGGCCCGGGCTTACGGCAAGCAGGAGGAGCTGGGCAGCATCATGGCGGGCCGGCGGGCCGACCTGGTGGTGCTCCGGGACGACCCGCTCGAGGACGTCGCCGCGCTAGGCACCGTGGTGGACGTTTACCAGGACGGACGCCGGGTGGACCGGGACGCCCTCCCCCTCCGGCCACTGGTGACCGCGCCGACCCCGGCGCGGCCCTGACCCGTCGGCGTTTCCGGCGGCAGGTTCTAACGCAGCTCGAAGTACTCGTCGTAGAGCACTCCGTCCACGACCACGCCCTTCCACGCGGCGGCGATGCCGTTGAGCCACCGGTACCGCTCGTCGGCGGTCTCGAACAGCGCGCCGCCGTAGAGCGGCGACTGCCGGCCCATGCCGCCGGACAGGTCGCAGCGGCCGGGCCCGTACAGGTAGACCAGGGCTCCGTCGTCGGTCTCCAGGGTGCCCCGGAAGTCCACGGTCCCGATGCCGCCCGGTCCGATGGTCAACCAGTCGGCGCTGGCCGCGCCCTTGATCGAGGCCCGGAACCGGTCACCCTCCAGCCGCCCCTGGGTGATCTCGACGATCACCCGGGTGCCGGCCGGCGTCTCCGGAATGGTCAGGTACTCGGCCAGGTGCCAGACGCCCCGGGCCAGGGGCACGAACTCGGTCGCCAGTTCGGGACGGGTGGGCGTTTGCGGTGTTGTCATACCATCTCCTCTACCTTGAGCAATCAAGGTAAGTCTCGGCGAGCTACCTTGGCATGTCAAGGTAGAGTGACGACCGTGACCACAGCGAGAGCGCGAAGGACCCCCGACGAGGCCCGCCGGCTGATCCTCGACGCGGCCGCCTCACTGCTGGCCGACGCGGGCGTCGGCGCCGTGCAGGTGCGCGCGGTGGCCGCCCGGGTCGGCATGACCGACGCCGGCGTCACCCACCACTTCGGCAACCGGGAGAACCTGCTCGCCGAGTTGCTGCGACGCGGCGGGCGCCAGGTGCGCGCCGCGCTCCGGGACGTCCTCGACGGCTGGCTGGAGCGCGGCGCCGACCTGCTCGAGCTGGTCGAGTCCCTCGAGCTCCTGTACCGGCGCGGCTACGGCGAGCTCGCGGTGGCGCTGCACGCGGCGGGGTGGCGCGACCCGGGCGGCGGCATGCTCGACCCAGTGGTGGACGCCCTGCACAAGCTCCGGCCGCCGGGCAGCCCCGTCGACGACACCCGGCACGCGGTCGCCGCCCTGCACCAGGCGATGGCTACCGAGGCCCTCTACGGGAGCGCGTTCCGGCGCAGCGCCGGGCTCACCGACGACCAGGCCGAGGACCCCGAGGCGCACGTCCACTGGTGGACCCGCCAGCTCCAGCTGTCACTCGGCATCGGGTGACGCCACTCAGCCCGGCGCGGTACCCCGGAGCAGGATCTCCAGCAGGGCGTCGAAGTCCCTCGGCTCGCCGGCCGGATCGTCATGGCCGTGCTCGACGGCCACCCAGCCGACCACGGCGACGGCGAACGCGTACCAGCACTGCCGGGCGCGGTCCGGCGGGTGGCCCGCCGCGGTGAAGGCGTGGACGCCGGCGGCCTCCAGACGCCCGTGCGCCGGGTCCCGGTGCGGTCCGGTGAGCACGCGGGCGGCGAAGCCCGGCACGGCGCCGAACTCGCGGCGGACGTTGTGCGCCCAGGTGGTCAGCCAGGCCCGCCAGCTGCTCGCGGTGGGCTCCTGACCGGGCAGGATCCGGTCCAGCATGGTCGAGCTGACCAGGTCGAGCAGGGCCTCCCGGTCGGAGACCCAGCGATAGAGCGCCGAGGTCGCCACGCCGAGCTCCCGGGCCACGCCGGTCATGGTCAATGCGCGGGGGTCCATCCCGGCGGCCACCGTGATCAGCCGGTCACGGTCGAGCACCGGCGGCCGGCCGCGTCGCGGTGCCCCACCCGGCGCCTCCTCCATCGCACGGACCATAGCCGACCAGTTTAGTGAAAGCTCTTCACAAATAAGTTAGGCTGCCCTTATATTTACTCACCAGGACGGAAAGCGAGGGGAAGCCATGCACGACGATGATCGGCCCGACACCGGGGCACCCGCCCTGCCCCCGGGAGTCGCGCTCACGGCCGCCGCGATGGCCCAGGAGCGCGCGGCGGAGTCGCGGCGGCCCGACCGGCTCTTCGACGATCCATGGGCGGACCGGCTGGTCGCGGCGGCCGCGAAAGCCGGCGGCGCTCCCTGGCTGGCCGAGGGCGTCACGCTCGGCCAGCTGGTACCGGCGCTGGACGGCTACGTCGCGCTGCGTACCCGCTGGCTGGACGACCGCATCCGCGCCGAGGCCGGCGAGCCGGCCGCCGGCGCCGTTCAGGTGGTGCTCCTCGGTGCCGGACTGGACACCCGCGCGTTCCGGCTGCCGTGGCCCGGCGGGACGAGCGTGTTCCTGCTGGACCAGCCCGGGGTGGTGGCGTTCGCCCGGTACGTGCTCGGTGAACTCGGATCCGCCACCTGGGTGCCGGCCGACCTGACCGGGCGCTGGGAGCGGGAACTCACCGCCGCCGGGTTCCGCCCGGCCACCCCGACCGTGTGGGTGCTCGAGGGCGTGTTGATGTACCTGCTCCCCGAGCAGGCCGCCCAGCTGACGGAAAGGTTGGCCCGGCTGTCGCCGCCCGGTTCCCCGGTGCTCGCCGACCTCGCGCTTCCCGGGGTACACACCGGCGGACCGTTCAGCGAGGGGCGCCGCAACCTGGACGACAACGGGTCGCCGACGCGGTTCAGCACCGCCGACCCGATCGGTTGGTTCAACCGACGCGGGCTGCACGCGCACGCCGTGGACGCGGTCAAGCTGGCGGCGCGCCACGGGCGCACGCCCCCGCCCGCACTGGACGACCGCTCCCCCGGCTGCCCGCTGTTCCAGTTCATGGAGGCCTGGACTTGACCCGGGATTGGCCGGGCGGCCGGGTGGGTAGATCAATCCGGTGAACGTGCTGTGGCTGTTCGCCCATCCCGAACCACGCTCCCTCGGCGGTTCCCTGCGCGACCGGGGCATCAAGGCGCTGACCGGGGCGGGCCACTCCTGCCGGGAGTCGGACCTGTACGCGATGAACTGGAAGCCGACCGTGGACCGGGAGGACTTCGTGCCCGGTCCCGGCGGCCCCGAGACCAGCTACGACGAGTGCCGGCCCGAGGAACGCCTGATCGTCGGCACCGACGCGCGGCGCGCCTACCGGGACGGCACGCTCAGCCCGGACATCCGCGCCGAGCACGAGAAACTGGCCTGGGCGGACACGCTGGTGGTGCAGTTCCCGCTGTGGTGGTACGGCATGCCGGCGATCCTCAAGGGGTGGTTCGACCGGGTTTTCGTGAAGGGCTTCGCCTACGGCGTGCGGGACCCGGATCACCCCGGGCGCACGCTGCGCTACGGCGAGGGCCTGCTCGCCGACAAGCGCGCGCTGACCGTGATGACCTCCGGCAGCCCCGGCCCGGCGCTCGGCCCCCGGGGCGTCAACGGCCAGCTGGACCAGGTGCTGTTCCCGCTGCTGCACGGCACGCTCTGGTACACCGGGATGACCGTGCTGCCGCCGGTGGCGGTGTACGGCGCCGACCGGCTCAGCGACCGGCAGTTCGCCGACGCGGCCGACGAGCTGTGCGAGCGGGTGCTGGCGATCCCGCACACCCCACCCATCGCCTACCGCACGCAGAACGGCGGCGACTACGACGCCGAACTGGTCCTCCGCCCCGACCACCGGCCCGGCGAGACCGGGATCGGCGTCCACATCACGGACTGACCATCGGTTCCCCGGGCTTCCCGGTGACGATCGGCACTGCCGTCGACCGGCCTCGCTGAGGTGGCCCCTGGCCCCGACCAGTCGAGGTCTTCTAGGATTGCCGACCCAAAGGCAATCCGGGCGGCTCGGGAGCGGACAGTGGATGCGGATGCCCGGGCCGAGTTCCTCGCCGGCTGCCCGCTGCTGCGCGGCGTCCCGCCCGCCGACCTGCTGCGGCTGGCCGAGGCCGCCCAGTTGCGCCGCTACCGGCGGGGCCAGCTGCTGTTCTCCGAGGGCGACGCCGGCGACTCGTTGCTGGTCGTGGTGTCCGGCAGCCTCAAGGCGTTCAGCCCGAACGCCGAGGGCGGCGAGCTGCTGTTGACGGTGATCGAACGGTACCAGTCGGTCGGCGAGCTTTCCGTGGTGGACGGCGGCGCCCGGTCGGCCTCGGTCAGCGCGCTCAGCGACGCGACCGTGCTGCGCGTTCCCCGGGAGACCATCCTGGCCGTGGCGGCCCACTCCACCGCACTCAGCCGGGCGTTGCTGGACGCGCTCGCCTCGCTGATCCGGCGGCTCACCGGGTCGGCCGCGGATCTGGCGTTCCTGGACATCCCGCGCCGGGTGGCGAAGTTCGTGCTCACCCGCGTCAACGGGGAGGGCCGCCCGGCCGCGCGGCTGACCCAGGCCGACATGGCGGCGGCCATCGGCGCATCCCGGCAGAGCCTCAACGCCGCGCTGCAGGACTTCCAGCGGCGGGGGTGGATCACCGTGCGGCCCGGGGAGATCGAGTTGCGGGACGCCGAGGCGCTGCGCCGGTTCGTCGGCGGTTGACTGCCGCCCCACTGGTCTCTTGCGAGCACAGCAACACCGCCAGCAGGATGGGCGGGACCGGATCTCGTGGTGCACGTCATGCCGGAAGGATGCCCGCGTTGTCCCTCACCGCCGAACGCATCGCGACCGCCGACCAGGTCGTTCTGAGTACCTTCGAGCAGACCAGCGTCGCCTGGCAGTCGATCCCGCACTGGGACACCGGCGACCGGGGGCAGTCGTACGTCCCGCCCGATCTCCTGCGCCCCGGCGGGGCGGAGGATCCGATCGAGCTGAAACCGCACTATCAGTCGTTCACCATCGCGCACGCCCAGGCGAACGCCGACACACCGGATGCCCTGCTCGCCCTGGTGATCGACCGCACGGTGGAGCTGGCCGGCGACTTCGACGAGGAGGTGCTCGGGGAGCTCACCGCGAGGGCGACCGCCGGCGGCGACCTCTCCGGCCTGGCGGGGTCGGAACTGCTCCCGCCGCTGATCGACGCCCGGTGCGCGGTGGAGGACAACGGCTACCGGGCTCCCTCCTCGCTGATCGCCAACACCGCCTACTACAAGGCCGTTCACGGTTTCGAGCAAGGCGTCTTCGTCGGAGAAGGGGTGCTGCGGGCCGCGGGCATCGGAACGTTGCGCCGCAGCTCCCGGCTCGGCCCGGCGGCGGACAAACTGGGCGCGCTGCTGCTGGGCCGGCGTCAGGGTGCGGCCGACCCCTCCCCCGGCGAGGAACCGGTTGACCTCGCGGTGAGCGTCCAGCCCAGCCTCGAGGTCGTCGGGGTGAATCGCCAAGGCGAGCTCGAGCTGGGCGTCCGCATCCGGTACGCCACCCGCGTCAAGGACACCAGGGGCATCCTCCTGCTCCAGGAGTCCTAGTGCGGAACGCACTTGCCGAGCACGCGCCCAGTCAGGCGCGTGCGGGAGACACAGTGCTGGAGGAGTACCTCGGGGACTGCCAGGCCGCCTGCGACGAGGAGATCCAGCGGCTGTGCCGGCTCGACGGACCCAGCCGGGCCGGCCTGCACGACCTCATCCTGGACTACCCCATGCGGGGCGGGAAGGCGCTGCGGCCGGCGCTGAGCATCGCCACCTGCCTGGGCCTGGGCGGCCGGCTCGCGGCCGTGCTGCCCACCGCCGCCACGCTGGAGCTGTACCACAACGCGTTCCTCATCCACGACGACATCGAGGACGAGTCGCTGCTGCGCCGGGGAAGGGCCGCCCTGCACGTGGACCACGGCATCCCGATCGCGGTGAACGTCGGCGACGCGATGATGTCGCTGTCCCTGCAGCCGCTGCTGGACAACGTGGAACGGGTGGGCCTCGGCCCGGCGCTGCGCATCCTGCGCGTGGTGGCCCGGATGACCAGGCAGACGGTCGAGGGGCAGGCCATCGAGCTGGGCTGGGTGCGGTCCAACGTGTGGCGGCTGACCGACGCCGACTACCTGGCCATGGTGGAGCTCAAGACCAGCTGGTACTCGTTCATCACCCCGCTGCGGGTCGGCGCGGTCGCGGCGGGCGCCCCGGAGGACCGGCTGGCGCCCCTGGAGTCGCTCGGCCGGCACCTCGGTGCCGCCTTCCAGATCACCGACGACCTGCTCAACCTGCGCGGCGACCCGGAGGACTACGGCAAGGAGATCGGCGGCGACCTGTGGGAGGGCAAGCGAACGCTGATGCTGCTGCACGCCATGGGCAACGCGCCGCCGGAGGACCAGCGCCGGGCGGAGCACATCCTGGGTAGGCCGAGGCCGAGCCCCGATGCCGGCGGCGGGCTGGCCGCCCTGTTGGACGAGCTCATCGCCCGGGGTGAGCTGTCCCCGACCGGCCGGGCCGAGCTCACCGGCTACCTGGCCCGCCCCGGCGCCGAGCGGCCGAAGTCCCTCGACGACATCCGCTGGCTGTACGAGCTGATGCTGCGCTCGGGGTCGCTGGAGCACGCCCGCGCGGTGGCCGCCCGGCAGGCCGAGCTGGCCGGGGCGGTGCTGGACGAGCTGTCCTGGTTCCCACCCAGCCAGCACCGGGACGTGCTGCGCGCACTGGTCGACTTCGTGCACGAGCGCACCCGATGAGCCCGCCGAACCCGGCCGCCCTGGTGGGAGTGCTGGTCGAGCTGGAGCGCACCCGGGCCGCCGTGCTCGACCAGCTCGAGCGGGCCACCCCCGAGCTGCTGCCCACCCCGGACGGTGAAACCGAGGCCCTGCACGAGCTGCTCACCGGGGCCCGCCGGGCGGTGCTGGGCAACCCGTCGGCGGCGCGCGCCCTCTACCGGCTGCTGGCCGAGCAGGGGCGGCGCTACGCGGGCACCCCGGCCGGGGCGGAGCTGCGGGACCGGCTGGCCGGCGCGCCGGCGGTCGACCACCTGCGGCGGATCTGGGAGCTGGTCACGCTGAACGTGCTGGACGGCCCGGCCCCGGCCAGCGGGTTGCCGGACGCGTGGGCCGAGCTGCTGGCCGAGATCGTGGCGGGCGGCGAGGTCGACGAGGCCGTGCTGGCCCGGTTGCGGCCGGAGGGGTTCGCCTGATGCTGTCCGATCCCCGCCCGGCGCTGACCGAGCAGAGCGACTTCCACCACCTGCTGGTCGGGCTGGCCGGGCTGGGCGAGCTGGTCCGGGCCCTGGCCGGGCCACCCGGCGGACCGTCAGGCACGGCCGAGGCGGACGAGCTGGTGCACGTGCTGCTCGGCCTGGTCAGCCTCGGCGACGCGGTCGGCGGCATGGCCGCGGCGCCGGTACCGGCGCCGGCCCCACCCCCGGACGGCCCCGCCGAACTGGTCCGGTGGCTGCGGTGACCCGCACCGCGCCCCCGCTGGCCCCTCGGCTGGCCCGGGGCGACTTCGTCCGGGCCCCGCTGCTGGCCAACGCCCGGCCGGACGGCTACAAGGAGTGGTACCACTTCCTCGTCCACCAGGCCGGCTGGCGGCTGCTGGTCAACCTGAGCCTCACCGCCGGCGCGGACGGACGGCTGATCCCCCGGGTGATCGTGCTGGCCGAGGACCAGCGGTGGGACGGCGTCCTCCAGCGGTTCGACCCGGCCGAGTTGGACGTCTCCCCCGACCTCGGCGCGCTGGTCATCGGCCGGAACCGGATGACCGTCGGCGCCGGCGGCTACCACCTGGTGGTCGACCTCCCGGACCGGGACATCCACGGGGAGCTGTGGCTGGCCCCGACGGACCCCCGGTACGTGCAGATCACCAACCAGCCGGCGGGTTCGGGGCGGATGAACTGGCTGTTCGTGCCCCGGCTGAGCGCCACCGGCCGGTTCCGGATCGGCGGCCGGGAGCACCGGCTCGACGCCGCGGCGGCCTATCACGACCACAACTGGGGCCGCTTCCGCTGGGGCGACGACTTCGGGTGGGAGTGGGGCTCGGTGCTGTGCGGCGGGCCCGACCGGCCCTGCTCACTGGTGTTCATGCGGATGACCGACCGGTCCCGGCTGCGCACGCTGTCCCAGGCGCTGTACGTGTGCCGGCCGGACGCGCCGCCGCTGCTGTTCCGGGATGCCGAGCTGCGGGTGCGCGGGTCGGGGCTGCTGGGTGGGGAGCCGGACTGCACGCTGCCGCCCCCGATGCGGCTGTTGCTCGGCGGCGGGGCGGCGGATGTGCCGGCGTCGTTGGAGGTCACCGCGAGGCGCCGGGGTGACTCGGTGACGGCGGTGGTCCAGCCGGGTTCGTTCGCCCGGGTGGCCTACCCGAGCGAGGTCGACCTGGACCGGGCGGCCGTGCTGTGCGAAGCCGCCGGCCCGGCCACGGTGCGCGGGGTACTGGCGGGCGAGGAGATCGGCGGCGACGGGGACGGCGTGTTCGAGATGTGCCATGGCTGAGCCGGGGGTGGCCGAGCTGCTGCGGCGGTCCGTGGGGTCCCTGCGCGAGCAGGTCCCGGGCGGTTACCAGCGGCTGCTCGAGGAGCTGGGTGGGTTGACGGTCGAGCTGACCGTGGACGGGGAGACCTTCGCCGTGCACGCGGAGGGGACGCGGCTGCGGGTCGTCACCGGGGCTCACCCCGCCGCCGGCGCCCGGGTGGTCACCTCCCGCGCGGCCGTCCTCGACGTCCTCGACGCCCGGCTGTCGCTGGCCGAGGCGGTCGAGTCGGACCGGGTCACCGTGCTGGGTTCGCTGGACGACGTGATGCGCGCCTACCACGCCCTGCTCGCCTACGCCCACGCCTCGGCCCGCGCCACCTCGGTACCGGGCCTGCTGGACGAGCTGCGGGGTGCCCGATGACCGGCGGCGTACCCACCCCGGCGGCGCGGCGGCCCCGCCCGAGGGCGGTCGTGCTCGGCGCCGGCATCGCCGGGCTCACCGCGGCGCACGAGCTGGCCGAGCGGGGCTTCCAGGTCACCGTGTACGAGCGCCGCCTCGACGAGCGCACCGGCGGCGACCATCCGGTGGTCAAGCTCGGCGGCCTGGCGGCGTCCCAGTTCGCCACCGCCGGCGGGGGGCGCGCCCGGCTGCGCCCGTTCCCCGGCCGGTCCGGCGCCACGCCGCCGGGCCGGGCGGTGGCCGGCGAGCACGGCTTCCGCCTGTTCCCCGCCTACTACCTGCACATCTGGGACCTGCTGCAGCAGATCCCCTGCTACGTGCCGTCCGGCACCGACCGGGACGGGCGGACGGTTTGGCGGCCGACCGGGCGCACCGTGATGGACAACGTGCGCCGGGTCATCTCGGCGGCCACGACACTGCCCGGCAAGCCGTCGTTGATCTTCTCGAGGGCCGCCCCGCGCAGCGCGGCCGAGCTGGTCACCACCGCCGGGCAGCTCGGCGAGCTGGGGTTCACCCCGGCCGACGTGCAGACCTTCCTCGGCCGGCTGGCGCGCTACGTGACGACCTCCCCGCCCCGGCGGGCGGCCGAGCTGGCGAACCGGTCCGCCTACGACTTCTTCACGGCGGACGGCTGCACCTACACCCCGGCCACCGAGGCGCTGATGCTGGAGATGCCGAAGGTGCTGGCCGCCTTCGACTCCCGCTGGGGTGACGCCCGCACCAACCTGAACACCTACCTACAGCTGCTGCTGCACCTGGACCGGGGCGAGGGCAAGGCCGACGGGGTGCTCGACGGGCCGACCACCGAGGCCTGGTTCGACCACTGGTACCGGCACCTCACCGCGCTCGGGGTGCGGTTCGTGCCCGGCGAGGTGCGGGAGCTGGAACCGCCCCGGGCCGGCGGGAACCTGCCGCCGCACCGCCGGCCCCGGGTGACCGCCGTGCTGGCCGACGGCACCCGGATCACCCCGGACTACCTGGTGGTCGCGGTGGACGCGCCGACCGCGGAGCGGATCACCGGGACCCTGCGCCGGGCCGGCACCGGCGGCGCGGTCGCCGGACTCGACGGGTTCACCACCTCGCTGGCCCCGCCGAAAAGCCCGCTGCAGGCGTCCGCCGAGCGGCCGGCGGGCCGGCGGGACCCCTACGCGATGTCCGAAACCGGTCGCGTGCCGTGGGACCGGTTCCAGACCCTGACCGGCATCCAGTTCTACTTCGACACCGAGTTCCAGCTGGTCCGGGGGCACGTGTACTACTCGGGGACCGAGTGGCACCTGTCCTCGATCAACCAGCGGGCCATGTGGGCGGAGCGCCCGGAGCTGGCCCGGGACGGCTTCGTCTCGGTGCTCTCCGTGGACATCGGCGACTTCAACACCCCGTCCGGGGTGAACGGCAAGGCGGCCCGCGACTGCACCACCGACGAGCTGGCCGCCGAGGTGTGGCGGCAGATCAGCGACGCCCTCACCAGCGGCCTCGCCGGCGGAGCCGGCATGGGGCGGGCGCCCAGTTCGGCGCCCGACGGAAACACCGCCGGCCCGCCGGAGACCCGGCTGCCGACCCCGGCCTGGTACGCGCTGGACCGGTACCTGGTGCTGGCCGACGACCCCGACGGGAACGGCCGGCCGGTGCGCAACGAGGCGCCCTACCTGGTCCCCGTGGTCGGAGACTGGGACAACCGCCCGGAGGGCGAGCCGTGGAACCCCAACGGCACGTCCTGGATGACCCGCCCCACCGAGGAGCGCCGACGGGAGGACCTGGAACGGCGACACACCTGGCGGGCCGGGCACGGCGGCTACCCGATGCACCACAACTCCGTGGTCCTCGCCGGCACCTGGACCAGGACGTTCACCCGGATGACCTCGATGGAGGCGGCCTGCGAATCGGCGCGCCACGCGGTCAACGCGCTCCTGGACCATTACATCTGGGTGGAGTCCGGCGGCACCGACCCCCGGGACGACACCGCGCTGGACTGGCGGTTCCCGTTCGACTTCCTGGACCAGGGCTACTCCGGCCCGGTGCGCCAGCCCACCCCCGCCGGCGACTACTGCTACGTGTTCGACCTGGAGGACCGGGAGCCGCTGGACGCCCGAGGCCCGCGGAACCTGGACGGCGAGTGCTACCTGGCCGGCCTGCCGCACCCACTGGCCGCCCTGTCCGCGCTGTCCGCGCCCACCCTGCCCACCCTGCCCGTTCCGCCGACCGGAGGTCAGCCGTTGCCATCGCCGGAGGACTACACCAGCCATCTGCTCACCTACCTGCAAGCCTGGCGGCAGTACCTCGAGCAAGCCACCCACTGGCCCGCCCCGCCGCCCCCGGCCGCGCCGCCGTCTGCGACCACGCCGCCGAGCCCGCCGAGCCCGACATTCCCGACCGCGCCGCCGAGCCCGACATTCCCTACCGCGCCACCGAGCCCACCTGACCCGCCCGACCCGACCGCTTGCGGTGACCCGCCCGCCAGCGAGACACCGCCCGCGCCGGAGGCAACGGGCACTCCGGCGCGACGCCCCGGGTCGGCGTTTCGCGCTGCCCGCCTGCCCTCACCGCCCGTCACGCGGGCCTCGGCAGCATCCCTCTACTCGGTGCCCGCGCCTTCCGAGAGTGCGTCGCCGGACGGGGACGAGGCGCCACGGCCGACGATCCCGCCGCTCCCCGGTTACGAGCTGATCCGCCCGGTTCACGACCTCGGCCGGTAGCGCGCGGCGGACATGTCGGGCGCCGGCCGGGGTCCGGACTGACGGTTCGGTGCGGTTTAGATCAGCTTGCCCGGCGTGGATGGACTGACCTGCCGCGGCTCGGGTGCCCTCGTTGCGTTTGGTCGGCGGAGCGCTTCATGGTCAAGTAGCGGTGAGAGACCCTTTGACGACCGGAAACGTCTCTAGCTGCGACATGACCATGAACCCGGGGCCGAGCACGTCCGCTCGTCACTTCTGGCCGAGGGAGACCGGTTCGCCCGGGACCACCTCGCCGCACAGCATCGCCGCGCAGTGGGCCAGGTGCAGCGGCGCCACCTGGTCACCGGGCAGCAGCTCCCGGCAGCGCTCGAACGCGTCGCGGGCGCCGGCCACGTCACCCGCGTCGAACCGGGCGAACGCCTCGTCGAACGCGCCGCGCGCGGCGTTCTTGGCCGCCCGCACCGACTCGGGATCCTCGTCGAACACCTCGTAGACGGTCACCGGCCGGGCCCGGTTGACCACCATCACCCGCTCCATCCGCCGGATGTGGAACCGCTCGGGCTCGGCCAGCTCGGCGTAGGTTTGGTCGCCGATCACCAGGCTGACCTGGTAGCGCTTGGTCGCCCCCTCCAGCCGGGAGGCCAGGTTGACCGAGTCGCCGATGACCGCCAGCGCCATCCGGTTCACCCCGCCGACCATGGCCAGCGCCACCGGCCCGGTGTTCACCCCGATACCCACCCGCAGCTCGCGGGAGCCCCGGCCGACCCGTTCCCGGTTGTGCTCCCGCAGCGAGCGGAGCATGGCCAGCCCGGCGCGCACCGCGTCGTCCGGCCCGGTGTCGAACACCGCCAGCACCTCGTCGCCGCGCATGTCCTGGACCAGGCCGTTGTTGGCGATGATCGGCAGCTCCACCGCGCGCAGGAACCCGGTGACCAGGTCGCTCGCCTCGGAGACGCTCATGCCCTCGAGCAGGCCGGTGTAGCCGCGGATGTCGGAGACCAACACGGTCATCCGCCGCTCCACCCGGTGCCCGTGCCGGACCCGCGAGAGGTCGTCCAGGTCGAGCATGCGCAGCAGGGTCGGCGAGATGAACCGGGACTGGGCGTCAACCAGCGACCGGCGCTGCTCGTCGGCTCGCAGCAGCCGGCCCTCCATCTCCAGGTTCACCAGCGGCGCGGCGGCGTAGGCGCAGGCCGTGCGCAGCGCCTCGCGGTGCGCCAGGCCGAAGGCCCGTTGCGGCTCGCCGTGCTCGGCGTAGACCGCGCCGACCATGCTCTCCCGCGCCAGGATGGGCACCACCAGCGCCCCGGCGGCCAGCGCGGGGCGACCGGTGCGGGCGGCCTCCACCAGCGGCGACGGGTCGTGGTCCGGCGCCGCCGAGCCCGGTGCCACCATGGTCACCACCCCGCCCCGGCAGACCGCCGTGACCACCGGCCGGTCCGCCTCGCCGAGGAACAACAGCACCCGCTCCGCGCCGGTGGTGTCCGCGACCGTGCGCAGCAGGACCTCGGCCAGCGCGCGCATCGTCTGGGCCTCGGCGAGCGCCTGCGCCAGCCGGTGGAGCGCCGCCGGATCGGGCGTCGCCGAGCTCGGCCGCATCAGGTCCCGGCCGAGCAGCCACGGGTGCGCCTGTTCCATCCGGGCGCCGCGGGCCAGCACACCGAGGCTGATCCAGCCCTCGTACGCCGACCGCACCATGATCCGGCTCAGCGAGGCGCGGCCGGTCCGCGCGTACAGCGCCCCGGCCTCCTCGTGCGCCGCCGCGGCGAAGACCGGCAGCTGGTACTCCTCGGCCAGCGCGATCGCCCGGTCCAGGTGCCGCTCCGCCCGGCCCACGGCTCCCCGGGCCCGCGCCCAGGTGCCGGCCAGCAGCTCGTACGGTGCCGCGTAGTTGCCCGGCGCGTCCGAGGCCCACCGCCGCATCGCGGCCAGCGCCCGGCGGACCGCGCGCGCCGTGGCCCGCTCCCCGGGAGCGACCCGGATCCGGCTCAGCGCGTTGAACAGGTGAAAGACCTGCATGTTCACCGTGCCGGTGAGCCCGGCCAGGTACCGGCCGGTCTCCTCGGCCAGGCGCACCGCTCCGGCGTAGTCCTCGCACCAGTAGTGCAGGACCAGCCGGGTGACCGCCGCCGCGCTCAGCCCGACCACGTCGTTCTCCCGCTGGGCGACGGGCAGCACCACCCGCTCGTCGTACCCGCTCTCCCCGGCCAGCAGCAGCGGGTCGGCCGTCCGGCCCATCAGGTTCAGGCACAGCTGCTGGGTCGACCGGCACAGCAGGGCGGGCATCAGCTCCGACTGGATCTCCGGCACCATTGCCCTGGCCATCGCGTCCACCTCGGCCATCGGCCGCCCGACGCACACGGACTGGTAGAGCAGCACGGCGGCGAGCAACGCGGCGTACTCCCGGTCCCCGCCGTCCAGCGCCCGCCGGTACGCCTCGCGCACCTCGCCGAGGCCCTCGTGCAGGGGCCGCTGCCAGTGCCGGATGAAGTTCAGCCGGAGGAACTGGACGCGGGGCAGGGTGTCCAGGAACTCGGGGCGCTCGGCCAGTCGGAGCGCCACCTCCCCGAACCGCTGCGCGCCCGCGTGGTCCCCCGAGGCCACCAGCAGCAACCCGTAGCTGGCCAGCGACACCGGCGAGCTGGGTCCCAGCCCCGTGGTCAGCGTGAGGTCGAGCTCCTTGCCCACGATCAGCGGGAACGACTCCGGCGCGACCCGGAAGCTGATGTTGCGCAGCTGGTCCAGGATGAGGTGGACCTGGTCGAGGACCGGGTCCGCACAGCGCGGCAGCTCGAGCAGCCGCTGGTCCGGCCATCGCCGCATGGCCAGCCTCAGCCGGACCAGCTCGGCGGCGGCGCGCGGCCGGCCGGAACGCCGGGGCACGGCGTGCCCCAGCTCCGCCAGCACGGCCAGCCCGGCGGCCAGGGCGTCCTGGAGGCGGTGCTCGGCCACCAGCCCGCGCACCTGGAGCAGTGCCAGCGCCGCCCGGTCGACCGGCTCGGCCAGCCGGGTCCGCGCCCGCTCGAGCAGCTCCACCAGCAACGCCGAGTCGCCGACCTGGTACGCCGCCTCGGCCGCGCCGAGCAGCAACCGCCGAGCCAGCTCCGGGTGCTCCGGGTGCTCCGGCCGGCCTCCCTGGGCGAGCAGAGCCAGCCCGGCCATGGCGTGCTCGAGGGCCAGCGGGAAGCTGGCCTGGCGGCGGGCCAGCTCGGCGGCCCGGAGCTGGACCTCGGCGAACCGGGGACCTTCGCCGTCCCGGCACGGCCCGCCCGAGGCCAGGTGCCGGGCCGCCTCGAACAGCCGGTCCTCGTCCCGCTCGATCAGCCACAGCCCGATCCGCCGGTGCACCCCGAGCCGGGTCTCCTCCGGGAGGCCCACCGCGGCGGCCTCGGCGACCCGGTCGTGGCTGAACCGGTACCGGACGTCCCGGCCGATCACCGGGTTCAGCGCGCGGCCCCGGCGGTCCACGGCCGTCAGCAGCCGCGCATCCATCGCCGCCCAGATCACCCGGGCCACCTCGTCCGGTGGCCGCCCGGCCGCGTCGACGGCCAGCTCCAGCTCGAACTCGCCGCCGATGCAGGCCAGCTCGCCGAGCACCGCCCGTTCCGGCGGAGCCAGCTGGCCGACCGCCCGGGCGAAGAACTCGTCGTCGTCCTCGCCGGTCGCCAGGGCGGTGAGGGTGGCCAGATCCCACGCCGTCGAGTCGCCCTGCTCGAGCGCACCGGCGCGGCGCGCCCGGCCGAGCAGCTGGTGCACCCGCAGCGGGTTGCCCCCGGTGCGCAGCTGGAACTCGCCGGCCACCGCCGGCAGCTCCGGCGAGCGCCCGCAGACCACGTCCAGCAGCGACTCCAGCTCCCCGGCGGACAGCGGGCCGAGGTCGATCGGGGGCCGGTCGGACGGCGCCGACCAGGTGCCCGGGTCGAACTCGCCGGAACGGTAGGTACCGATCAGCAGCAGGTTGCGGGTCGGCGCGGCGAGCAGTTCGGAGAGCAGCTGCAGCGAGTCCCGGTCGGCCAGGTGCAGGTCGTCGATGGCCAGCGCCACCGGCCGGTAGTTGGCCGTCGCGGCGAGCAGCAGGCCGACCGCCCGGCACAGCCGGTGCCGGGGGTCCGGGGCGCCGCCCGAGCCGTTGGCCGGGGACGGCCCGCCGAGCAGCTCGCCGAGACCGGGCACCAACCCGGCCAGCTCGCCGGCGCCGGCGGGCGACAGCCCGCGCACCACGTCGGCCTGCCAGCGGTCCCGTTCGGCCGGCGCGGCGCCGGCCATGGCCGCCACCAGCTCACCGAGCGCCTGCGCCACCGCCGCGTAGGGCGTGCGCACGCCGCCGGAGAACCGGCCGTAGCCGAACAGCCCGCCGTGCTCGCGCACGGCCGCACCGAAGGCGCGCACCAGCGTCGACTTGCCCATCCCGGGCGCGCCGCCGACCAGCACCAGCTCGCCACCCCGGCGGTCGGCCGCCGCCATCGCCGCTGTGAGCTGGGCCAGCTCCGTCCGCCGGCCGACCAGCGGGCCGTCCAGCTCCACGGACGCGGTCACGACCGACCGGCCCGGCACAACGCAAGAACCATGGCGTCCCTCCAGGAAACTTGCGAGTTGAAGGATATCCGGCCGGCCGCGGCCCGGAAGAGGCGTCTCCACCAAGGGTGCGGGAACGTCCATGCCGCGTCTCCGGGCCGTCGCGACCGGGTCACCGGCGCGTCTCTCCGGCGTCAACGGCCCAGGTCGTACGGCGGTTGATCAGCCGGGCGCCCTTCCGGCCGAGACGCACCGGAGACGCCCGGCGGACGTCTTCGCGACGACGGCGGGACGGCACCTCGACGGCCCGGGAACGACCGTCGGCGACGGTGACATGCCATGAGCCTGGAGCTGGGTGACCACCTGTGGTACTGGAACGGCCGGATCTCCTGGGACCTGGATATCCCGCGCGCGCAGTGGTTTCCCGGATCCACCGGTCCCACCGACTACCTCGGGCACGGAAAGGAGATCTACAACTACGTCTTCCACGCCGACGAGATCGCCCGGGGCCGACCCCACATGCGCGGTCTCGAGGGCAGCTACGCGTGGCTGAACAACAACCCCGGAAACCTCGCCGGGTCCGCCGGCGGGCCGGACCTCGGCCAGTATCCCGGCAAGTTCAACTGGCAACGCCTGCTGATCTTTCCCAGCTGGGAGATCGGGTTCGAGGCGATCGCGCTGGTGCTGCGCCGGCCCCCGTACGCGGAAATGTCCGTACTGGACGCCTTCGCGCGGTACGTCCCGGCTTCGGACAGCAACGAACCCGTCGTCTACGCGCTGGCGGTCGCGGCGGCGGCGGGCGTGTCCACGTCGACCAGGGTCGGCGACCTCGACGACGACCAGCTCTGGCACATGCAGGCCAAGATCATCCAGGTGGACCGGGCGGTGGCCGGGGACAGCTTCGCCTACAACTCACCCAACCTGCCGGTGGAGATCAGGGCGCTGCTGGGGTCCAGCCGGTTCACCGGCTGCTACCGGACCACCTGAGCCGCGCCGGCCGGTCGCTCGAAAGTCAGATCCGCTCCGGCGCCAGCGCGCCGACCAGCCGCGTGAGCTGGCCCGACGGCTTGACGCCCAGCTCACGCCGCAACAACGCGCGGTACTGCTGGTAGTGCACCAGCGCGGACCCCGCGTTACCCTCCGCCAGGTGCACCTGGACCACCGTGCGGTGGGCCTTCTCGCGCACCGGCTCGACCGCGATCGCGGCCAGCGCGGTCCTCATCGCGGCCATGTACTCGCGCCGGACGAGCAGCGCCTCGGCCAGCCCTTCCAGCGCGTGCAGCCGGACCTGGTCCCAGTGCAGCTGTTCGAGCACCAGCCAGTCCTCGCTCCACTCGGGCAGCAGCGGGCGGCTCAGCTCGGCCACCAGGTGCTCGCACTCCCGGGTGGACACCTGGGCGGGATCGCGCATCGCCCGTTGCGCGCGGTGCTGCACCTCGTGCAGGTCGATTGCGACCGAGGGTGACATCCGCAGCCGCGGGCCCACGCACTCGATGAGGGTGGTCTGGGCGACGCGGCGGCCCCGCCAGAGTGCCGACCGCAGGTTGCCGGCGGCCCGGTTGGCCGGGCTGTCCGGCCAGAGCCGCTCGGCAGCGCCACCCCGGTGGGTTCCGGAGCCGCACAGTGCGAGCAGGGCCAACAGCCGCCGGGCTCCCAGTGGGAGGGTGACGGCGGTTTCCCCGTAGGAGCACTCGAAGCCGCCGAGCAGGTCGATGTTGACCGAACGGGCATCCATCGTGATCTTCTCCTCGCCCGAGGCGAATCCGGCCACGCCATGGTGGGCGCCGGCCGCGCCGGGCTCAGTCCGATCCGCGACAGGAAGGGTGTCCGAAACCCGACACCCCGTCGGAGACGCGCCGATGACGGCCCGTTGACGCCCGGCCTCCAGCATGCCCACGGCGGCAGGACCCGAGGAGGGGCCGATGACCAGCTTGGATGCACTGCGCGCCGCGACGGTGGCGGCGCCGGGGAACACGGCTCGGTACGCCCTGGTGGCGCGTCCGGGGCGAGCGGCCCGGGTCGCCGAGGCGGTGCGGACGGAGTGGGGGCCGTTGGGCATCCAGCTGGCGCCGCTGTCCACCCTGGAGCCGGAGGTGCTGGTGGCGACGCTGCCGGACCGGGCGCTGGCCCCCGACCGGCCCTCGGTGTTCGCCGCCGCCTACGCGGCGGTGGAGGAGTTCGACCTGGTCGCCGCCGAACCGGACTTGCCGACCGGATTCTTCCCGCAGCCGGACGCCGAGCCCGGCCCGGCGCGGGAGACCCTGGACAACTTCCCGCCGGGCTGCTGGGTGCCGGCGGAGCCGGAGCTGGAGGACCAGCCCCGCTGGGCGCCCCGGGTCATGCGGGTACCCGAGGCGTGGGCGTTCTCCGAGCAGCAGGGCCGGCCGTCACGCGGCGACGGAGTGGTGATCGCCCAGCCGGACACCGGGGTGACCAAACACGTCGAGCTGGCGGACGCGATCACCGTGCCGGGGTTCGACGTGCTCGACGGCGATCCCGACCCGACCGACCCGCTCGGCGCCGGCGGGAACCCGGGGCACGGCACCGGCACCGCGAGCGTGGTGGTCTCCGGAGAGGCGCACGTGGTCAGCGGCAGTGCCCCGCTGGCCCGGCACATGCCGATCCGGGCGATCGAGAGCGTCGTCCGGGTCACCCAGGTGTCCGTGGCACGGGCAATCGACTGGGCGGTGGCCAACGGCGCACAGGTGATCACCATGAGCCTGGGCGGCATCCCCTCGTTCTCGCTGGACCGGGCGCTGCGCCGCGCGGTGGCGGCGGACGTGATCGTGCTGGCCGCGGCCGGCAACTGCGTGCGCACCGTGGTCTGGCCGGCCCGCTACGACGACTGCATCGCGGTGGCCGGCAGCAATGCCGCGAACGCGCCCTGGCCGGGCAGCTGCCGGGGGCCGGCGGTGGACATCACGGCGCCGGGGCAGAACGTGTTCCGGGCGAAGGTGTCGCCGGCCGGCGACGAGGTCGGGCAGGGCCAGGGCACCAGCTTCGCGGTGGCCCTGACCGCCGGAGTGGCCGCGCTGTGGCTGGCCCACCACGGCCGGGCCAACCTGGTCGGCGCGGCCCGGCAGCGGGGCGAGACGCTGCAGGGGATGTTCCGCCGGCTGCTCCGGGCCACCGCGAACCGGCCGGCCGGCTGGGACCCGTTCGAGTTCGGCGCGGGCATCGTCGACGCCCGGGCGCTGCTGGCCGCCGACCTGGACCTGGGCCGTGACCTGGAGTCCGTGCCACCACCCTCGGACGTCCGGGAACGAGCCGCCGGGTCGGTGCGCTCGCTGGTCGCCGAGGCGGCCGGGACGGACGCGGCACGCGACGAAGGGCCGGACCTCCACGACTTCGGGCCGGAGCTGGCGGCCGCCGTGCTGGAGGGCCGCCTCGCTTCGGCTGACCGGTTCCGCCGGGAGGCCGTGCCGGCGGTCCCGGTGTCGGCCCCGCCGGCGGTCCCGGTGTCGGCCGCGCTGGCCGAGGCCGCCGGCCCGGAACTGTGCGCGCTGCTCGGCCTCGAGCCGACCGGGGGCGACCGGTGAACGCGTCCACCCACCTGCGCAACCTGGCCCTGCGCCGGCCCACCCGGGAGGCGAGCACCCTCGAGGCACCGGCCGGCGGGTGGGAGCCGCCGGGCGGCTCGGCGAAAGCCGTCGCGGACGACGTCACCGGGCAGCTGGAGGCGGCGCTGGACCAGGCGTTCCGGCGGGTACCGCCGGACGAGATCGGCGACCCGGGCGACTTCCGGCGGGCGCTGGACGTGCTGCTCCGGGAGACCCATCGCACGGTACGGGCGGTGACCGAGGACCCGGACGCCCCACTCGGCCCGGCCGGCTCGCACGCGCTCGAGGCGGTGATCCGGACCGACGGCACCCGGCCGACCCTGCCGGTCCGCAACGCCGCCGTGGACCCGGCGCACCCGCTCGCCGGCGACTGGCGGGACGGCTTCGAATCCACCAGGGAGGTGCTGCGGGCGCGCTGCCGGGCGGTCGGGCGGATCGAACCGGCCAACGCGACCGCGCGGAGCTTCTTCGGCACCGGCTGGGTGGTGGACGCCGGCAAGGGCCTGGTGCTGACCAACCTGCACGTGGTGGAGGCGATGTGGCAGCGCCTGGCCCACGCCATGATCCGCACCGCGACCGGTTTCCGGGTGCTGGACGGCGCGTTCATCGACTTCACCGCCGAGTTGGGCAGCGCCGACGCCAACCGGTTCCGCATCGTCGAGGCCCGGGTGCCGGGCATCGAGGGGCCCCGGTTCCAGCGGTTGGACGCCGCCGTGCTGACCATCGAACCAACGGTCGCCGGCCAGCCCGTGCCGGCGGCCGTCCCGCTGTCCGCCGACCCGGACCCGCCGCGCGGCAACACCGGCTCCTGCTGCGTGATCGGTTTCCCCGCCGCCCCGGTCTACGCCGGCGGCCTGCACGAGGGGATCGACTGGACCTGGGTGAACAGCACCCTGTTCGGCAACCGGTACGGGGTGAAACGGCTCGCGCCGGGTGTGCCGCACCGCCCGCTCGGATCGCTGGACGGCGACGAGCGCAAGTGGGTGTTCGGGCACGACCCGACCACGCTGGCCGGCAACTCCGGCTCCCCCGTCCTCAGCTGGCTCGACCCCGACCCGGCCGCGTTCGGCCTGCACTTCGCCGGCGCGTCCCTGGACACCAACTGCGCGCACGCGTTCGCGGGCTGCGCCGAGCAGCTCCGCGCCCTGGAGGTACCGATCCCATGAGCGTCCCGACCAGCGACCTGACCCGGCCGCGTGACCACTACGCCGGCTACACCGGGTACGACCCACAATTCCTGCGCACCGCCGTACCGCTGCCCAAGCTCACCGATGCGCAGCGCCAGCTGGCGGCGAGGCGGGTGGACGCCGGCCCCGGCGAGGACCCGACGGTGCTTCCCTACCCGCACTTCAGCGTGGTGATGAACGGCCTGCGCGGGCTGGCCTTCTACACGGCGGTGAACATCGACGGGCACCAGCTGGTGGACCTGCCCCGGGACAGCGACCGCTGGTTCCTGGACTCCCGGATCGCGGAGACCGAGCAGATCGGCGAGGACCTGTACGAACGCAACGCGCTCGACCGGGGCCACCTGGTGCGCCGGCTGGACCCGGTGTGGGGCGACGCGGCCCGGCGGGCCAACGACGACACCTTCCACTTCACCAACTGCTCACCGCAGCACGAGCGGTTCAACCAGGGCCAGGACCTCTGGCAGGGCCTGGAGAACTTCATCCTGAACCACGCCCGGCTGCGCGACCGGCGGCTCACGGTGTTCACCGGCCCGGTCATGGCCGAGAGCGACCCGCTGTACAAGGGCGTGCGGCTGCCGCTGGCGTTCTGGAAGATCGTCGCCTACGACCTGGCCGACGGCACCCCGGCGACCGCCGGCTACGTGCTGGAGCAGGGCGGGCTGATCGACGACTTCCTGGCCGAGGCGGTGTTCCAGCCGGGGACCTACCGCGTCACCCTGGCCCACCTGGTGGAGCGCACCGGGCTGGACCTCGGCTACCTCGCCGACGCCGAACGGCCGCTGTCCGCCGACGGCCTGGAGGCCGCCGGAGACCGGGTGCCGATCGGCGAGGGCTACGCGGGCGTCGTGATCTGACCGATGCCGCCATTAGCTGAGTTGCACCTACCGAAGCCCCGGTGAGGTGCGTCACACTCCGGGACCCTGCTCGACCGATCCCGGGGAGCCACCATGGGCCAGCTGCGCCGCCGTTCCCTGCTGACCGGTGCCGCCGCGCTCGGCCTCGGCACCTTCGCCGCCGCCTGCGCGCCGCCCGGCCAGGGTCCCGGCCCGGCACCTCCCCCGTCGGCCGGGCCCGCCGCCGACCTGCGCGCGCTGTTCGACCGCACCGCCAAGGAGCTCATGGCACCCGGCGCGGTCATGATGCTGCGCACCCCGGACGGCGAGCTGGCGCACACCTACGGCGTCCGCTCGGTCGGCGGGACGGAGCCGGTCGCCCTCGGTGACCACGTGCGGATCGGCTCCATCACCAAGACCTTCACCGGCACGGTCATCCTGAAACTAGCCCAGGAGGGCCACATCGACCTGGACGGCCCGGTCGCCCGGTTCCGCCCCGATGTGCCCAACGGGCAGCACATCACCATCACCCAGCTGCTGGACATGCGCAGCGGCCTGTACAACTACAGCGAGTCGCTGGAGCTGAACAAGGCCCTCGACGAGGACCCGAACCGGGTCTACCCGCCCGAGCAGCTGCTGGCGATGGGTCTGCGCGGCTCGCCGTACTTCCCGCCGGGCACCGGCTACCACTACTCGAACACCAACACCGTGCTGCTCGGGCTGATCGCCGAGCAGATCGAGAAACGACCCCTGGACGAGATCTACCGCGCCCGCCTGTTCGAGCCGCTGGCCATGCGCGACACGTCCTTCGCCACCACCTCGAACGCCATTCCGCCGCCGTACCCGCGCGGGTACATGTACGGCACCAACGTCTCCACCATGCACGGCGAGGGCCTGCCGCCCGAGCAGCGCGAGGCCGCGTACTCCGGACGGCTCAGGCCCAACGACGTCACCGACGAGAACCCGTCCTGGACCTGGGCGGCCGGCGGCGGGATCTCCACCATCCGCGACCTCGCCACCTGGGCCACTGCGCTCACCGACGGCTCGTTGCTCGACCCGGCCTGGCAGCGCCGCCGCCTGGACAGCATCCAGCCGGTCGACCCGGCCAACCCGAACAGCCCCGGCTACGGGCTGGGCCTGGCGCGGTTCGGCCCGATGTACGGCCACACCGGCGAGCTGCCCGGGTACCAGTCGTTCTGCGGATCCGACCCTCGGCGGCGGAACACCCTGGCCGTGTGGGCGAACCTCAACGCGGCCCCGGACGGGCACGCCGTGGCCAGCACCATCGCCCAGCAGCTGATCGGGCAGATCTACGCCTGAAGCGCCCTGTTCGGCGAGGCGCTCCCTTAGCCGGCGTCCAGGCCTAGCTTCTCCCGCAGCGGCGGGCCGACGAAGTCCACGCCGTGCCGGCGGCCGACCTCGCGGGCCCTGGCCAGGTCGGTGATCTGCTCGCCCAGCCCGTTGAACTCGTCTATCGCCTCGGCGTAGCCGCCGGGCGTCATGATGTTGATGGCCCGCACGGTCGGCTGGTCGGCGCGGACGTTGTCGAAGGTGTGCGGCACGCCCGGTGGCACGGTGAGGAAGTCGCCGGGCTCGAGGTCGATGATCTCGTCGCCGGACTGCACCGTCAGGACGCCCTCCAGTACGTAGAACGTGTCGTCCTGCTCGGCGTGCACGTGCAGCGGCGGGCCGGTCAGGTAGTCGATGGTGCCGACCATGAAGTCGAACCGGTCGCCGTTGTCGCTGCCGGCGGTCTTCACCGTCCACGGCCGGACCTCGGCGCCCTCGGTCCCCCGGACCACTCGTGTTGTCCCCATGACCCTCTCCTCCTACAGGCGCAGCTGCCGGTCGTAGGCGCGCGCGTCGATCTCCAGTTCGAGGTCGTCCACCGGCGGTGCCGCGTCGTGCCAGATCACGCCGTGCACCGGCGCGATGCCCTCGGCGACGAACAGCTCGCGCTGTACCGCAAACGCCAGGTCGTGCGCCGAGTAGAGGTGCATGGCCGCCGAGCCGTCCCAGGCGACGCCGATCGCGTCCAGCCGCTTGCGGGTCACCTCGACCACGCAGCGCGCCTTCTCCATCAGCGCCTCGGGGCCGGTCTCCCGGTGCCGCACCACGCCGTCCGGGATCACCGTGTCGTCGGGCAGCTCACCGACACCCGAGACGACGAAGTTGGGATCCCCGCCGGCCCGTTGCACGGTGTAGGAGAAGGCCAGCACCGACGGCTCGGCCGGCGGGCGCACCGTCGGCGCCACGTTCGTCCTGCTCAGCGGGCACCCGTGCTCGGTGAGCAGGCCCCACTCGCGCAACCGCGCGATGTAGCCCCGGTTGAAGGCGCCGAACTCGGCGCGCGGAAGGGACCGGGGCAGCCGCACGTCGAACCCGCACAGCGCGGCCGGCGGGCGGCCCAGGCCCTCCACGTGACGCCGCGCCAGCTCGAACCCGTCGGCCAGCGGCACCGGCGCCGGCAGCACCGCCCACTCCAGGCGGTGGCCGGGCAACGCGCGCAGGGCCGCACAGGCGAACCCGAGGTCGCTGGGGGCGAACGCGTAGCCGCCCGCATCGTGGTGAATCACCGCGCCGCCACCTCCGCCAGCCGGTAGAGCAATCCGCCCGCCGTGCCGTGCGCCACCATGCGCCGCTGCTCGTCGGTGAAGCCGGGGTACTCCCGCAGCCCCTCGGCGGTGCCGACCGCCTCGGCGAACGGCATGAACGGGAAGTCACTGCCGAACACGATCCGTTCCGCCCCGACGACGTCGTGCAGCATGCGCAGCTGGGACGAGGTCGCCGACATGGCCACGTCGTAGTGCAGCCGCCGCAGCGAGGCCATGGTGTCGGCCGGCGGACGGTCGGCCAGGCCGGGGTCGATCACCGCGGCGTTGGCCAGCCGGTTGGCCAGGAAGGGCACCGTGCCCCCGGCGTGGGTGAAGATCAGCTTGAGCCCCGGGTGACGGTCCAGCGTGCCGGAGAACAGCAGGTTGGCGACGGCGCGGGTGGTCTCCACGGGAAACTCCAGCACGGAGGCGGGCAGATGACCGGGCCGCCCGAGGGCCACCGGCTGGGCCGGGTGCACGAACGCGGGCACCCCGCGCTCGGCGAGCAGGGCCATCAACGGCTCCAGCTCGGGGTCGCCGAGGTAGAGCCCCTGGGCATTGGAGTAGAAGCCGAGCCCGTCCAGGCCCAGCTCGTCCAGCGCGTGCTCGGCCTCCCGCAGCGCGGCCGGCACGTCCGGCAGCGGCAGCAACGCGAAGGCGCCGAAGCGTCCCGGGTGCTCCCGGACGACCTCCGCGAGGCTCTGGTTCGCCACCCGGGCGATGCGCTCCGCATCGGCGCCGGTCGCCCCGGCCACCCCGGGCGCGGTGATGGACAGCGCCGCCGCCCGGATGCCCGCGGCCTCCATCACGGCCAGGCTGTCCGCCGGCTCCCAGGCGGGAAACGGCACCCCGGGCACCGACACGGTCACCCCGATGTCGGCCAGCGCCCGCAGGTACTCGCGGGGCACCGCGTGGTGGTGCACGTCGATCAGCTCACCCGACTGCCTCGGCATCCTCGTCCTCCTTCGCGGCCCGGGCCCGGTGCTCGAGCACGAGCTCGGTGGTGCGGGAAATGTGCGCGGCCAACAGCTCGACGGCCCGGTCGGCGTCACGGGCGAGGGCGGCGTCCAGCAGCTCCCGGTGCTCCCGGGCCACATCCCGCCCGCACGTCCGGTGCACCTCGGCCGACCAGGAGCGGTACATGGTGCTGGCGTCCCAGAGCCGGTCCCGCAGCTCCAGCAGGATCCGGCTGCCGCAGCCGGCCACCAACGCCCGGTGGAACTCGGTGTGCGCCGCCGACCAGGCGCGAGACACCCCCGGTTCGTCCTCGTGGTACATCGGGGTCGAGGCCAGGGTGTGGTGCGCGGCCAGCGCGGCCGACTCCCACGGCAACCCGGCCTGGGTGACCGACCGGCGCAGCGCGATGCAGTCGATGTCAACCCGCACCGAGGTGAGGTCGACGAGGTGCTCGGTGGACAGCTCGATCACCCGGAATCCCGCCTGCGGCTCGGACACCACCAGGCCGTCCGAGGCCAGCATCATCAGCGCTTCCCGGGCCACCGTGACGCTGACCGTGAAATGCTCGGCGACCGCCGCCACCGGCAGCCGCTCCCCCGGCCGGTACCGGCCGACCAGCAGCTCGTCGCGCAGCTCGTCGCGCACGTGACGCGCCCGGGTGGGCGCGGACCCGGTACGAGCCACGGTCAGCCCCCGACCGCGGCGACGAACGCCGACGAGTCGGCCACCCAACCGAACATCCGCTCCACCAACGCCAGCGACGCCCGGTGGTACTCCCCGCCCTGCAGCTCACCGGTGCAGTCCGCGAGCAGGATCGCCCGGTAGTCACGGAACATCGCGTCCCGGATCGTGGACTCCGCGCACACGCTGGTGGTGCACCCGGTGACGATCAGGTTGCGCACCCCCAGCCGGCGCAGCGTGGCGTCCAGCTCGGTGTTGTAGAACGCGCTGAACCGGTTCTTCTCCAGCACGATGTCCCCCTGCTCCGGGGCCAGCTCGGGCAGGATCTCGGTGTTCCAGGTGCCCTTGATCCGCACCCGGCCGACCGTCCCGTCCGGCGCGGTCACCGTCTCGCCGACCTTCACCGCGATATGCCCCAACCAGTTCTTCGAGTCGGCCGGCCCCAGGTCGGACAGGTCCGGCAGGTATCCGTGCTTCAGGTAGATCACCGGAATCCCGGCGTTCCGGGCTGAGGTGAGCACGCGGGCGATCGGCCCGACGGCCGCGCGCACCACCCCGATGTCGAAGCCGGCCAGGTCCATCCCGCCGCCCGGCGCGCCGAAGTCGTTCTGCATGTCCACGACCAGCACGGCGGTCACGGCCAGGTCGATGCCCACCGGTTCCGGCCGCGCGGCGACCTCGACCGGCCTGCCGTGCGCGGTACTTGCTGTCATGCTTCGTAGAGTACATACGATGGCTTAGAATGCACAATGATCCTAGAAATCGATTCTTTCGGTCGAGGGGGTGGTCAGATTTACCGACGGATTGGACGGCGTGGAGCAGGTTGGTCTGATCCGTCGAGTACGGACGAGGCAAGTGGGGCTGGTGTGATCGCCGTAGTGGCGGTTGCGCGGTGGCCGCTCGGGGTGATCGTCATCTCTGGCGGTTCAGCGTCGATTTTCGAGGCTGAACCGCCAGAGACCGCGATCAAGGCCACCCGTGCCTGATGATCATGGATTGACCGGCGGCGCTGGACCATCCGCCACCCCTGGTTGCACGACTGTCACACCATGGGGGTTGCCACAAGATCAAATCCTCATGACATTCCCCTCGTGAAACTGTTGTGGCGAATGGGACGTCATGCACCAGCCACCCCGGCGCGAGGAGTCAGGCCAAGCTGGTCGTCACGGTGATTCTGTGAAGCACACGACCCCGCCTGGTCGCCCAGGTCTCAGCGGGCGTCCAGGGTGGTGGCCCAGAGCTGCTCGCCCGCCGGGCCGCGCAGCGTGACGGTCAGCTGCCGGCCGCCGGGCGCCACCTGTACCTCACCGAAATGCTGGAACCCGTGCAGCGGCGAGGAGCGGTCGTCGCTCGGCGCGGCCCGCACGTACACCGCCTCCGGCCCGAACGTCGGGTCCAGCTCGCCGGCCACCCCGGTGCCGGCCTGCAGCGGTCCGGAGACGAACTCCCAGAACTCGTCGAAGTCGGCGAACCCGCCGGCCGCCGCCGCGCGCCCCGGGTCGTACCGGTGCGCCGCCGTGTAGTGCACGTCGGCGGTCAGCCAGAGCACGTTCCGCACCCCGCGCTCCTTGATCGACCGCAGCAGCCCGGCGATCTCCGCCTCCCGGCCGCTGGCCACCCCCGGCGTGCCGTTGGCCACGGCCTCCCACGCGGTCTTGCCGTCCTTCACCAGCACCCCGATCGGCATGTCCGAGGCGACCACCTTCCAGGTCGCCCGGGAGGACGCCAGCGAGTCGGCCAGCCAGGCCGCCTGTTGCGGTCCCAGGATGTGGCCGCCCGCGCCGGTGTTCGCCCCGTTCGCGTCCCGGTAGCTGCGCATGTCGATCACGAAGACCTCCAGGTGCGGCCCCCAGGCGAACCGGCGGTACACCCGGCCGTCCACGGCCTGTCGGGGGTCCAGCGGCACCCACTCGTGGAAGGCCTGGAACGCCCGGCCGGCCAGCACGTCCACCCGGCGCTCGGTGTACCGGTCGTCGGTGAGCACCTCACCCGGGTACCAGTTGTTCAGCACCTCGTGGTCGTCCCACTGGTTGATCTGCGGCACCTTGGCGGTGAACGCGCGGAAGTTCTGGTCCAGCAGGTTGTAGGCGAACTGGCCGCGGAACTCGGCCAGCGTCTCGGCGACCTTGGACTTCTCCGGCGTGACCAGGTTGCGCCACGGGCGGCCGTCGGGCAGCGTGACCGCCTCCTTCAGCGGCCCGTCGGCGTAGACGGTGTCCCCGCTGCACAGGAAGAAGTCCGGGTCGCGGGCGGCCATCGCGGCGAAGATCTTCATGCCGCCGATGTCCGGGTTGATCCCCCAGCCCTGGCCGACGATGTCACCGGACCAGACGAACCGCGCGGACCCGTCCGGCGCCGGCCCGGTGCGGAACGAGCCGGCCACCGGCTCGCTGGCCACCCGGCCGTCCGGGTCCTCGGCGGTGACCCGGTAGTGCACCACCCCGCCGCCGGACACCCGCAGCTTCCCGGTGAAGTCGGTGTCCGGGGTGAGCATCGGGCCGGGCATGCGCCGGGCGTCGCGGAACTCCGGGTTGTCCGCCGCCTCGACGACCATCCGGGACGGCCGGTCCGCCCGCGTCCACACCACGCCGGAGCCGCCGACCACATCCCCGGACTGCACGCCGTGGGTGAGCACCGGCCGCTCGGCCCGGACCAGCCCGGGGCCGCCACACGCGGCCAGCCCGAGCGGCAGGCCGACCGCGCCGCCCAACCCGAGAGCCGCCGAGCCCAACACCGTGCGGCGCCCGAGGCGCCGGTTCAGGACGGTCATGGCCGCCGTTGTATCCAGGGCAGGTGACCGGCGGGTGAACTGCCGGCCGTCATCCCGGCGCGTCCGGTCGGCCGGGCGTGTCGCTGTGGCCAAGCACTGATTCCTGAGTGCTCACTCAGTTAGTTAGGAGTGCTAAGCTTTTTGGTGTGGCAGTAAGCGCAACGCCCCGGGTCAGTCGGGTGCTGTTCATACTGGTCGCCGCGCTCACCGTGATGGAGACGGCGAGCTTCGCCGGCACCTACCTCCTCTACAGCCGCCACTACGTGACCACGGACAACGCCCAGGTCGACGGGGACAAGATAGAGATCAACGCCCCGGTGAGCGGAGCGGTGGACGACTGGGCCGGGCAACCCGGCGCGGTGGTCCAGCCGAACCAGGTCGTCGGCCGCATCCAGATGCTGGGCAGCGGCGCGCAGCCGGAACGGGTGGTCAAGGTCCCCGGCCAGAGCACCGGCACGGTGGCCGTGGACGAGGTGGTCGACGGCTCCTACGTCACCAAGGGCGCCGAGCTGGCCGCCGCCTACGACCTGTCGAAGATCTACGTGACGGCGCGGGTGGAGGACTACGACATCGGCGCGGTGCAGCCCGGCGCCATGGTGGACATCCACGCCGACGCCTTCCCGGACACCCCGGTCACCGGCGTCGTCCAGGTGGTGCAGAACTCCACCGCCGGGAACTTCACCATCTATCCCCCGGCCGGCATCGCCGACCCGTCCCAGCCGCAGCGGGTGGACCAGTACGTCCCGGTCAAGATCGCCCTGCTCGCCACCGGCGGCGCCCGCCTGGTTCCCGGCATGGACGTCACCGTGCACATCCGCAAACCCTGAGGTGGAGGTATGGCCCGAACCGAGGAGTTGAGCGTCGCCACCGAGGAGGCGCCGCGACCGGTCGGCCCGGTACCCACCCCGCCCGCCCCGGTGGCCCCGGCACGCGGGCCGGGCGAGGGCTGGGGCATCCCGCTGATCGTGGTGATCATCGGGATGTTCATGTCGGTGCTGGACACCAGCATCGTGAACGTGGCGGTCCCGACCATCCAGCGCGAGTACAACGTCACCACCGACCAGATCCAGTGGATCACCACCGCCTACATGCTGTGCCTCGGTGTGGTGGTGCCGACCAGCGCGTGGCTGGGCGACCGGCTGGGGCTGCGCCGGATGTACCTGCTGTCCCTGGTGACCTTCGGAGCGTTCTCGGCGCTGTGCGGGATGGCCGACGACCTCGGCAGCATGATCTTCTTCCGCATCCTGCAGGCGGTGCCGGGCGGCATGCTGCCGGTGACCTGCCTGACCATCCTGATGCGGATGGTGCCGCCCCAGAAGCTGGGCGCGGCGATGGGCCTGTACGGGCTGGGCATCGTGGTCGCGCCCGGCGTCGGGCCGACCCTGGGCGGCTACCTGGTCGAGTACGTCAACTGGCGGCTCATCTTCTACATCAACGTGCCGATCGGGATCATCGGCGCGATCGCGGCGATGGCGGTCCTCCCCCACTTCCCGGCCAAGCCCGGGCGCCGGTTCGACCTGCCCGGTTTCCTGTGCATCGCCGGCGGCATGTTCGCGCTGCTGCTGGCGCTGTCCGAGGGCCAGACCTGGGGCTGGACCAGCTACCCGATCCTGGTCCTGGCCGCGGCGGCGGTGAACCTGCTGCTGCTGTTCGTGGCCATCGAGCTGAAGGTCGCCGAGCCGCTGCTGGACGTGCGCGTCTTCACCCACTGGCCGTTCATCAACTCGCTGCTGCTGATCGCCATCCTGTCCATCGGGCTGTTCGCGGTGCTGTTCTACGTGCCGTTGTTCCTGCAGGAGGGCCAGGGGATGACCGCCTGGCACACCGGCCTGGTGCTGCTCCCCCAGGCACTGATGATGATGGTGACGATGCCCGCCGCCGGGCGCATCTACGACCGCTTCGGCCCCCGCTGGCCCGCCGTCGTCGGGCTCACCCTGTGCGGGATAGGCACCCTGCTGCTGTCCCAGATCAACGCCGACATGACCCGGCCGGAACTGATCATGTGGATGATGATCAGGGCCGCCGGGATCGGGCTGGCCATGATGCCGATCATGACCGGCGGGCTGGCCTCCCTGCCGCCGGGCATCGTCAGCTCGGGCAGCGCCTTCAACACGCTCACCCAGCGGGTCACCGCCTCGTTCGGGCTGGCCGCGTTGACCGCCCTGGCCACCACCCAACAGGCCCAGTTCATGTCCAACCGGGCTTCGCTGCTCTCCACCGGGGCGAACACCGACCCGCGCATCGTGGCCATGCAGGAGCAGGGTCCGGGCGGCCTGATCGCGCTGTGGCGGCAGACCCAGGTCCAGGTGGAGGCGCAGGCCTACAGCAACGTGTTCCTCATCGCCGGCATCTGCACCCTGGCCGGCGTGCTGCTGGCCCTGCGACTGCGTTCGGGTAAACCGGCCAAGGGCGAGGACGCCGAGCCCGTGGAGGTCGGCTGAACCGGTCAGCCGGTGAGCACCACGGCGTTCGAGCGTCCCCCCTTGCTGACACTGATCACCACGTCGCCGACCGGAGAGTCAGGACCCGAGTGGCGCACGCCGATGTCGGAGACCGCCCGGTCGATCATGTAGGGGCTGAGCACGTAGGGCACCCGCACCGTGACCTGGCGTCCGGACTCCCGGTCCAGGAACGGCATGCTGATCAGGTCGGCCTCGACGCGCTCCTGCAGGACCACCGGGGCGTCCTTGGACGCTTCGACGGCAGCCTCCAGCCACTCCTCCTCCGAGGCGACGCTGCCGAACAGCACTCCCTTGCCGGCCCGGCCCATGGCCGGCTTCAGAACCAGGTTGGCCCGGGGGCCGGGTGCGGCGGCGGTCTCGCCGAGGCCCAGCGAGATGGTCCGGGGCACGTAGGCGCGCACCAGCTCGCGGTCGGCCGGCGCCAGCAGGTCCGCGTCACAGTCCTCGTGCAGCCACGCCAGCACCGACTTCGAGGCCAGTAGCACCGACTCGGTGCGCGGGAAGAACTTGATGGTCCCGGCGCGGTCGGCGCTCCGCAGCGCCGCCAACCCCTCGCCGGCATCCACGATGCGGGCGCTCTCGTTGGCGGTCCACGGGACCATCACCAGGTCGACCGGCACGCCGGCGGCGAGCAGACGGCCGGCGGCGTCGAGGCTCAGGTCGGCGAGATCGGTCTGCAGCACCTCCAGACCCACCCGCTTGGCATCGGCGAGGACCCCCCGCTTGGCCCGCGTCCGGTGTAGGAGCACGCCCTCGCAGTTGGCCGTCCAGTACGACGGGATGAGCACCCGACGGGGACCGTCCTGCGTGAGGTGGCCGCCGATCGTCCGGAGCAGCGCCTCGGAGCGCGTGGCCACCACCGACGGCGGCGGGTAGAACCCGGCCTCCGGACACAGCCGGCAGAACTCCTCCGCCAGCCAGGACGTCACCGTGTCGCCGCCGATCCGGGTGCCGACGTTGATCTCGAGAATGCGGGGCCGCCCGTTCTCGATCAACAGGTCGGGACGCGCGCTGCGGGTGAGCTCCGAAGCAACCAGCGGAGCATCCGGATCCACCAGGGGGAGCGGTTTGGTGAAGCGCAGCGCGTCCCGGAGCTCACCGAGCGTCGACGCCCGCCGCTGGCACGCCTCGACCGCCAGGGTCAGCACTCGCGCCACGCTCGACTCGAGGGCCCGATAGGCCGCCTTCTGGAGGATCACCGGCCGCATCGCGTCCCAGTTCCCGGTGCCCCGGTCAGGGGACTCCTCCACCCACCTGCCGTTCATGGCGGCGTGGCGGGTAACGAACGTCTCCCGGAGGTCCTCGGGGAGCGTGTCCCAGACGTCCCGGACCGGGACGGTGCGGAGCTCGTTGTCGGCCATGATTTTTCTCCGGCGTTCGTGACGTCAGCAGTGCGCGGTCGGGGATCCGTACAGTTGATTCGCCTTGCGATACAGGGTGAGCAGCAACGGATCGCGGACCTGGTTACGCTCGTAATGTGACCTGAACCGCGAGTCGTATTCTTTGAACCACCGTTCAGAATCATTCAGGAACAGGATGTCGTGCGGGGCCATGTGCCGTATCGCCAGCATGGCGACCGGGGCGATGGAAACCCGGAAGTCGGGGTTACGGACCGCGCGGTCGTCGCATTCGGGATGGAATATCCCGATCATCTTCCCCGAGCTGACGGCGAACTGCTTGAGCTGCTCATAGACCTTGTCCAAGCGAGCCCAGCCCTCGGACTCCATGCTCGGCATGACCACGACCCAGCTCTCCAACGAGACCCCGGAGCTGCTCTTCGGGCGGCCAGCCGCACCGAACTCGCCGATCTCGGCGCGCAGCTGCTCGATGAGCTCCAGCTCACTGGAGCCATCGATGTCCTCGCGCACACGGGTCTGCACTTCCCGTTGTTTGAGGGCCCGCGGAATGAACGGACACACCGGCCCAGACCGTCCGACCCTGGGGTCACCGACGGATACGTACTCGCGCAGCCAGGCGTCCACCTGCCTGAACTGCTCGTCGGTAATTCTCTCATCTGGCATTGTGCGATTCCCACCCGAACGCATCTGGACAGCAGTTATCACCGTTGGAGTTCGGCGAGAGGCCGGCACCGGAAATACGGGAGCCGCCACCACCCCGTGGGCGGCTCCCCGGTGAGTCAGAACATGCTCAGCGCTGGATGCTAGCCAGCCGCCTGGCGTGCCCCAAAATCTTTTCCCGCTCGGCCGAGATCTCTCGCGAGTCCTCAACCGGTCAACGAACTAACCCCGGCCCAAGTGACGCATGCGCGGGGTGACGGTGGGAATCGGCGGGCCGCCCGCCGGAACGGTGCTGGTAGCGGGTCAGGCCCTGGCCAAGGTGCGGCTGATCACCAGGCGCTGGATCTGGTTGGTTCCCTCGAATATCTGCATGATCTTGGCCTCGCGCATGTAGCGCTCGACCGGGAAGTCACGGGTGTAGCCGTAGCCACCGAGGACCTGCACGGCGTCCGTGGTCACCTTCATCGCCGCGTCGGTGGCGACCAGCTTGGCCACGCTGGCCTGCCGGCCGTACGGGCGGCCCAGGTCGCGGCGGCGGGCGGCGTCCAGGTAGGTGGCCCGGGCCGAGTCCACGGCGGCGGCCATGTCGGCCAACAGGAAGCCGAGGCCCTGGTGGTCGACGATCCTCTTGCCGAACGTGGTGCGCTCGTTGGCGTACTCCACCGCGGCGTCCAGTGCGGCCTGAGCAAGGCCGGTGGCGCAGGCCGCGATGCCCAGCCGGCCGGAGTCGAGCGCGCTGAACGCGATCTGCAGGCCCTGGCCCTCGGCCCCGATCAGCCGGTCCGGCTCGAGCAGCGCGCCGTCCCAGTTCGCGGTGGTGGTGGGGATGGCGTGCAGGCCCATCTTCTCCTCCGGCCGGCCGAAGGAGAGCCCCTCGGCCCGCCCGGGCGCCAGCAGGCAGGAGATGCCCCGGCTGCCTTCCCCGGTGCGCACGAACAGCGCGTAGAAGTCGGCGCGGCCGCCGTGGGTGATCCACGCCTTGGTGCCGGTCACCCGGTAGCCGTCGGCGTCCTTCGCGGCCCGGCAGGCCAGCGCGGCCGCGTCCGAGCCGGCCTGGGGCTCGGAGAGGCTGTAGCCGCCGACGATCCGGCCGGCGAGCATCTCGGGCAGCCAGCGCCGCCGCTGCTCCTCGGTGCCGAAGGTGGCCACCGGGAAGCAGGACAGCCCGTGCACACTGGTGGCCACGGCGACGGCCGCCCAGCGCGCCGCCAGCTCCTCGAGCACCTGCAGGTACACCTCGTACGGCTGGGCGCCGCCGCCGTGCTCCTCGGGATAGGGCAGGCCGAGCAGGCCGGCCGCGCCGAGGGTGGCGAACAGGCCCTCCGGGTAGCTCTCCTCGCGCTCGTGCCGCTCGACCCGGGTCGCCAGCTCCTTGTCGGCGATCTCCCGGGTGAGCGCGAGCAGGTCCTCGGCTTCCTGGGTGGGCAGGAGACGATCGACGGCCATGCTCACTCCCCTATTGATACTCAGATCGGTACTGTGGTTCTTATAAGAGTACCGATATTGCACCATGAGAGGATCCGAACGTGACCAGCGCCCCCGTCCGCCGCGGCGACGCCCGCCGGGGCGAGCTCGAGGACGGCGTGCTGGCGCTGATCCTCGACGAGGGGTTCGCCCACCTGAAGCTGGACGACGTGGCCGCCCGGCTGCACTGCTCGAAGCGCACGCTGTACACGCTCGCGGGCAGCAAGGAGCAGCTGGTGCGGGCGGCGGTGGTGCGCTTCTTCCGGGACGCCACCGGCCGGGTCGAGCGGGCGGTCACCGACGCCCCCTCGGCGCCCTCGGCCCGGATCGCCGCGTACCTGGACGCGGTGGCCACCGAGCTGGCGGTGGCCTCACCCCGCTTCTTCGAGGACGTCGCGTCCTTCCCGCCCGCCGGCGAGGTCTACGAGCGCAACACCCGCGCGGCCGCCCGGCGGATCGGCGAGATGATCGACGACGGGGTCGGGCGAGGCGTCTTCCGCAGCGTGCACGCCGGCTACGTGGCCGACCTGGTGGCGGCCCAGATGGTCCGCATCCAGCAGCGTGAGGTGGCGGCGGCGACCGGGCTGTCCGACAGCCAGGCCTACGCCGAGCTCGCCGCCCTGGTCACCGCGGGCCTCAGCCCTCGGGGGTAACCCGCCCACGCGATGTGGTCCACCGCCAGCCAGGTCTCGCCGGCCACGGTCGCTGGGGTCACCCCGCTGTACTCCAGCACGTCCCGGTGCAGGTGGGACTGGTCGACGTAGCCGCCGTCCGCCGCGATCCGGGCCGCGTCGTCGCCCGCCGCCAGCCGGTGCACGGCATGGTCGAAACGGACCAGCTTCGCGGCGCGCTTGGGCGGGAGCCCGATCTGCCCCCGGAACCGGGACCACAGGCGTTTGCGGCTCCAGCCGACCTCCACCGCCAGCCGGTCGATCCGCACCCGCCCCCGGCTGCCGGCGATCCGGCGCCAGGCCCAGGCCACCTCGGGGTCCACCGATCGCCCCCGCTCCAGCCGGCGGACGAACAGCGCCTCGGTCAGGGCGAACCGGTCCGGCCAGGACCGGGCCTCGGCCAGCTGCTCGCGGATCCGGGCCGCCGGGCGCCCCCACAGGTCGTCCAGGGTCACCACCACGTGGTCCAGCTCCGCCGGTGAGGTACCCAGCACCGTGTACGCGGCCACCGGGGACAGCCGCACCTGCACGCACTCGACCCTCTCGCCACGCACGCGCATCGCGCCGTGCAGGAACCCGGCGACCAGGTTCCCCCGCCGCTGCCGGCCGGTGGCGGCGTCCACGACCAGCGGGCCGTCACCGAACTCCAGGGCCAGCGAGACGGCCGGGTGCGGGACCACCCGCACGTCCACCGGGGCTGGGCCACACGCGCGGAAACCGGCCATGCTGACCCCGGCCACCCGCCCGGGCCGCCGCGGCCGCGCGACCTCCCACCCGGCCACCGATGCCATAGGCCCATGCTAAGCGGAACATTTGTCCAATACGCCGACCCGCGCGGCCGGCGAGAGTTGCCGCATGACCAGCAGCATCGTGCGGGACGCCTTCCAGGCACTCGCCAGCAACGACCCCGACCGGATCTCCTCGGTCCTCACCGAGGACGCCGAGTGGCTCTCGCCCCCGGGCAACGCCACCGCCGTCGCGCTCGACGCGACCAACCACATGGTGGGCAGCAAGGCCATCGCGCGCTTCTTCGCCGAGGATTTCCCCCGCCTGTTCGCCCGGGACGTCGCCGTCGCCTTCCACGGGATGCACACCGACGGCGAACGGGTGACCGTGGAGGCGACGATGACCGCGACGCTGGCCAACGGCAACCCCTACGACAACGACTACTGCTTCGTGTTCGAGCTGCGGGACGGGCTGATCCACCGGGTCCGCGAGTACGTGGACACCGCCCGGGGCCACCGCATGGTGTTCGCCTAGTTACTTGCCGTGCGGGTCGGTGGCGTTCAGCGTCGCCACTACCTGGTCGTAGTCCCCGCGGGCCTCGCCGTAGCGCAGGAACTTGACCCGCTCGACCTGGATCTCCTTCGCCTCCGGCCGGGTCTCGATCAGCTCGACCACCTCGGCGATGAACTCGTCCAGCGGCATCGCGTGCTCGTTGTCCTCCTGGCCGGGCATCAGGCCGGTGCGCACCGAGGGCGGCTCCAGCTCGAGCACCTTGACCGTGGTGTCCGCCAGCTGCAGCCGGATCGACTCGCTGAGCATGTGGATGGCCGCCTTCGACGCGTTGTAGCTCGGGGTGGCTTTGAGCGGGGTGAACGCCAGCCCCGACGACACCGTCACGATCGTCGCGTCCGGGCGGGTCTGCAGGTGCTCCACGAACGCCCCGATCAGGCGGATCGGGCCGAGCACGTTGGTGGTGACCACCTGCTCGGCCGAAGCGAGGAACGACTCGGGGCGGTGCCAGTCCTCGACCTGCATGATCCCGGCCATCGCCACCAGCACGTTGAGCTCGGGGTGCCTGGCCAGCACCTCCTTCGCGGCGGCGTCGATGCTGGCCGCGTCGGCGACGTCGACGCGCACGGTGTCGATGCCCGGGTGCTCGGAGGCGATCCGCGCCAACGCCTCCGCCCGGCGGCCACCCACGACGACGGTGTTGCCCTTGGCCCGCAGCGCCAGGGCCAGCGCGAGGCCGATGCCGCTGGTGGCGCCCGGAATGAAGATGGTGTTCCCGGAAATGTTCATGCCATGAGCATGGCCGGACCGGCCGGCCCGGTGCAGAGACCGTTGATCGGGGGATCCGCGATCCCTGGTTCGGCCGGGCGCGCGTGACCATACTTGGGCGCATGGATCGTGCGGCACTGGCCAGCTTCCTGCGCCGCCGGCGGGAGGAGCTGCGCCCCTCGGACGTCGGCCTGCCCGAGGGCGCCCGCCGCCGGGCTCCCGGCCTGCGGCGGGAGGAGGTGGCCGCCCTGGCGGTGATGTCCACCGACTACTACACCCGGCTGGAGCAGCGGCGCGGCCCGCAGCCGAGCGAGCAGATGCTGGCGTCGCTGGCCCGGGCGCTGCGGCTGACCAACAACGAGCGCGATTACCTGTTCCGGGTGGCCGGGCACAACGCGCCGGCGTCCACGGCGTCGGCGACGCACGTAGCCCCCGCGCTCATGCGGGTGCTGGACCGGCTCGACGACACGCCCGCGCTGATCCTGTCCAACCTGGGCGAGACGCTGGTGCAGAACCGGATGGCCGACGCCCTGTTCGGCGACAAGTCCGGGTACACCGGCCTGGCCCGCAGCGAGATCTACCGCTGGTTCACCGATCCCGCCGAGCGGCTGCGCTACCCCGAGCACGACCGGGCGCGCCAGTCCCGCGCGCTGGTGGCGAACCTGCGGGTCGCGCACGGGACGATGGGGCCGGCCTCGCGGGCCGGCGAGATGGTGCGCGTGCTGGGCAAGGCCAGCGCGGAGTTCGCCGGGCTGTGGGAGCGCCACGAGGTGGTGCGGCGCTTCGAGGACCACAAGACGCTCGTCCACCCCGAGCTCGGGCCGATCGAGGTGGACTGCCAGGCGCTGTTCACCGAGGACCAGTCCCAGGCGCTGCTCGTGATCACCGCCGAACCCCGGACCGAGGCGTACGAGAAGCTGCGACTGCTCGCCGTCCTGGGACAGGAGCGCTTCACCGAAGCCCGGAGCTGAACGTCACCAGGGCAGCTCCCCCTCGTCGTTGAAGAACCAGGCTGGCAGGACGACGTTTCGCCGGTCGGCCCGGATTAGTCACAGGTTTCGCTCTCCTTCGAGGTACGACAGGTAACGGCGCCACGCGTGCGCGATGGGCGCACCGCGCGCCGCGGCCAAGGACGCGCGCAGCCGCGCGTAGGCGCCAATCGCGGCGGGCGGCGCAGCGCGCCACGCCGGCACGCTCGCCGCCCACGCCTCAGCCTCGGCCGGCTCGTGACCGGCCTGGATCAGGCGCGCCACCATCGCGGCGGCGTCGAGCCAGGGCGCGCCCCGCGACGGCCACGCCCAGTCGACCACCCAGGGCCGATCCCCGATGATCACGTTCTCGGCGGTCAGGTCGGCGTGCACGAGCGCGCTACCGGTGATCGTGGCCAGCGAATCGGGACCGTCCGCGCAGTGCGCCCACCGCTTCTCCACCGGCAGTACCGGCAGATCGGGACACTCCCAACTGGCCAGCTCGGCGAGCGTCGCGGCCATGGTCACCAGGTCCGGCGAGCCGGGCGACAGGTCAGAGTGCCTGCCCTCGGCGTACTCGAACCCCATCAGCAGGAAGTCGCCCACCTCGGCGTGCCACAGCAACCGAGGTGCCAACGCCGGCAAGTACCGCTGAACACGGCACTCAATCCGCGCCCTGGGCTCATCCCGGACGCCCTTCACAAACACCCGGTGGCCCGACTCCGTAGCCACGGCGAGGGCAACCCGCGCCGAGCCCCCGACTACCGGCTCAGCGCGGACCACCCCGTTGACCTTGCGGCAAATCACCTCCCGGACCGGCTCCGGAAGCCCGCCCCAATGCTGACGATTCACGGCGTGAGACTACGGCGAATCAACGCAACCCTGGTGACACTGCGAACAGTCGCCTTCCTTGCAGTCCGCCGCGCGGCAGCCCTCCCAGAGCGGCATGTCGACCGGGAACCCGGTCGCGCGCACCATCTCGATCGTGCGCGCCAACGTCGCCCCTCCGGGCGGGTCTCCCGGGCAAGTCGGGCTATGGTGGATGAACCGACCGGCGATATTCTCACAGAATCGCGCGTACTCGGCGGTATGAAGGATAAAGGCGTGCCAACCCAAGTCAACCAGGTTGCTCGGTGAAAGTCGTGCCGCCGGGTTATCTGCGCACGCCTTGAGAAAAACCAGCGCCTGGCGCATTACCCGTTCAGCAAAACTCCAATCCACTCCCTCATCTTCAACAATGCGCGTGACCAGCCGATCAAACAAATCGGCATCAACTAAGGTCGTCGGATCAGCGGCTAATGTGATCATCGTTTCTCCTTCGTTCCCACAACCCCGGCGCGGCTCGCCAGGAGTGCTCTTCTCCGCTCGGTAATCAGCCAGGGACCATGCAGCCAGCAGGGTCGGAGACGCGCCCGGTGCGTGCCGGCCCGAGGACGTTTCTGGCTGCACGGGCCTTAGGTGTGGATTCCGAGCGAGCCGAAGCGTGCGCCGACGTGTCGGGGCTGCTCGCCACGCACCCGCCAGTCCGACCAGCAAGCGGCACAGCATTCCGTGGTCGGGCGGGTAGTCCACTCATCACCGGCCGCCAAGCCGCACACCGTGCGACCTCGGTCTAGATCCACGGTGAGCTGAGCATGCGTCACGTCGTCGCTCTCCACCGTGACGTAGCGGAGTCTCTGGCCCCCGGCATTGGACACGGTGGACTCACTCGCCTCCGTCGTCCGGAGGCTCTGGGATGACCTGCGCGGACCCGCCGTGGATCTCATTGAAGATCTCTTCGGTGGTCCATTCTTCCCACGGACCTAGGTCGCCCGGCTGGAGCGCGGGAAACTCACGTTCAGACACGGGTCATCACCCGTTCGTCGCTTGCCTGCGGCCAGCCAAGAAACTCTCGGGCCATCATGGCCCAGCGGATATGCGTACACGGGAAATCATCGCCGCAGCGCCGACAGGTGCCGGCCTGTTGCGTGTGTTCGTGCTCCCGCGTGACCAGCTCTACGGCTATGAGCAGGGCTACGCCCTTGATCGGTAGGCGCTTCACCGGACGGCCCGTCTTACCCGCCGATTCCGTTCTTTCCACCACGCCAGCAACCGACACCGGGCGCAGTTGAGTTCGTCGCTCCAAGTCACCCTTCCGTAATCGATATTCCTGGCCACGATTCGTGCCCCCAGTGAGATTCGCCAATAGTTCGATGTGCCATACGGCGCGAGAGCGCCTGAAGATCAGGCACGTTAGGTATGAAACCGCCGGACATGAGAAAGGACCCGGACAAATTGTCCGGGTCCTTTCATTTGCGCTGGTCAGGAGCGCTGTGCGGCCGCTTGAATCCGCTCTCGGATCGTCTGCCACGGGAGTTGGCGACCTGGTGCACTCCGAGGTTCATGCAGTGGCCACACGTCATCGCCGTAGATCAAGTCAGCGCCTGCCCGTCGCAGGCCGGTGATGTGTGAGTTCCAGGCTGGCTGGCGTGCATGTGCGGCGTTGACCCGAGGGAACACGACAACGGGAACGTAGCCACCGCCGAGTGCCTCGCACGCGGTAGTGAGGGCCTGATTGTCCGCTATTCCGAGGGCTAGCTTGGCAACGGTGTTCGCGGATGCGGGAACGAGCGCGTAGCAATCCACCGTTGGGTGTGGGCTTTGCTGCCCGGGCATGCGCGGTGCGACGCGGACAGGAAATCCGGTGATTTCCTGGATCTTGCGCGACTCGCCAGAGGCCTCTAACCACGTCCCCGCGGTAGGCGTCAGGGTGACTGCCACCGACCAGCCTTGCGCTAGGAACGGCTGAACCAATTCTTGGCGGATTGACTCTAGACCGCCGCATGCCGATCCGATTAAGCCGACTGTCTTGCCGGTATTTATCACAGAAGTGCTCGGCAGCGTTCCGCAAGACCGCCGAGAGGAGTTAGCGCAGCACCACGAGATGCCGCTGACCGCTGATAAAGTGCTTTGACCGTCTCACGGACGACCGGATTGTGACGCACCAAATTAGGTGCGATCATTTCAGCGTCCAACAACCAGCGCAGCGAGTCGTCGTCACGCGCGACCAAGCTCAATGCCCGGGCGACATCAATCATGTGCGACACTCGTCGCTCTGCGGGCAAATTGTCGGCATTGACCCTCGGGCCAAATTCTACAACATGATCCACGTCTCCCAGATCGAGACGAGTTGAGAGCCTATGCAACTCGACGTTGGTCGGCCCGAACCCAGTTTGCCAATAATTGGCATCCCCACCAAGCCGTCGTGCCGCGCGCTCCGCACGTGCAATGAGATCCGTGGTCGCACCGCGATCGTGACGGCGCGCTGCCGCTACCGCGGTACGGAGCCGCAGCATCCCGAGTAGGCTCAAAGCAACGGGATCATCGCTCGCAAGTTGGGGGCGCATCCACTCAGCGGCTGTGTTTCCCAGCTCGACCGCGTCATCGAATCTTCCGGATGCTAATAGGGCGTGGGTTGCCGCCCGAGCCGCGGACGCCAACACAAGCGGATCGTCAGACTCGTCTGCGGCGTACATTGCCCTCTCCGCCGCGATCCAGGCAAGATCGGCCTCGCCGATCTTGCTCAAAGTCGTAGCCGCCAAGTGATGCGTTCTCGCCGAAATCGCCCACCCAGTGCGCGCCGAGTCCGTTGCGGAATCTTCCAGATCTTGCGCGGTGTTGATTAGTCGCGGGAGATTAGAGATCACTTGGCTCAGCTTGCCATGCTGATAATCAAACCAACCATGTTCCACCAACCGTGCCGCATGCTCGGCGGCAATTACGTTACGTGCGGCTGTCCGCGACTTGAACAGCGTTCGGGAAAGTCGACGGGGAGTCATAAGTGCGTCCCGAATTGCTGGCACGTCATCATCTTGCTGTTCAGTCTCAACCAAAACAGGCTGGCCCAGCAAATCGCCGATCTCAACACGCAACGCACGGGATAGCTCCGTAATAACGTCTATACGACGAAGCTCTCTTGCTCCACGCTCAACTTTGCTCACCCAATCTTCCGACCGACCGACCAGGTCTCCGAGCATGCGCTGACTCATTCCGCGTCGCCCTCTGTAGAAGGCGACGCGCTCACCGATTCGCAAGTCATCACCGACCCCGCGCATAGCGATGACTCTACCGCAGAGAGGGCGCTGATGATCCATAATCGACCGGAGCAGAGCAAGTCGGCCACGACGGTCACCACGGTGATCGCGTGGCCGCCGCACAGCCGGTCCAGGGCCGCCGGCCTGGTAAGTACCGCGACACGTCTCTAGGCCGGCCATATCATCCGGCGGTGACCAAGCAAGATCAGCTGACCGTGCGCCCGGCGCTGCCGGAGGACGAAGCCGCCGTCCGCGACCTGGCGGCGAACATGGCGACGACCTTCGAAGTGGATCGCGACAGCTTCCACACCAGCTTCCATGCCCTGATCAACGCGCACGGCGCGTTCGTACTCGTCGCCGACACCGGCGGGCGGGTCGGCGGCTACCTCCTGGGCTTCCGCCATCTCGCCTTCTTCGCCAACGGCCCGATCGCGTGGGTCGAAGAGATCGCCGTGCACGAGGACCTGCGCCGCCAAGGTGTCGGGGCGCGGCTCATGGAGGGGTTCGAGAACCGGGCCAGGGCAGGCGGCGCGCGGCTGGTTGCCCTGGCGACCCGTCGGGCCGGCGACTTCTACGAAGCAATCGGTTACGAGCCCAGCGCCACCTACTTCCGCAAGCTTCTCACCGGTTGAAGGGGCCGCCGGTCTACGGGGGGCTCATGACGGTGAGCATGCGGGCGAGCTTCCACGGCCGGGAGCCCCAGGCGGCGAGCTTGCCTTGGAGAAGTGGTTTCCATACTCCTTGCCGGCCGATGAAGAGCAGCGCGAAAGCCGTGGGGTCGGCCCAGATGCGGGCGTCCACGTCACGCGCGCCGGCCGCGTCGAGCGTCAAGGAACCGCCGTCCAGGACCATCAGCATGCGTCGGCCGCCCCGTAGGCGCAGTTCGATGCGAGCTCGGAAGGATCCGGCCTTCTCCTGGTTCACGAACGCGGTGGGCAGCGCCGCGATCAGCGGGATCAGGAAGGCCTCGATCGCGAGCAGGGTGTGACGAGGCTGTATCGGCCACGGGCGCCCCGCGGCTTTGGCGATGTCGTGGCCGTGGACCAGGCATTCCACGAGCAGGTGACCAGCCACCGCCGAAGGTGGCAGGCGGGCACCTTGCAGCCACTCGACGGTGGCTGACCGCGAACGCGACGCGACGTCGTCGAACTCGCCGGCGAGCGCCGCAATGCGGTCCGCAAGTACGGCCGGGTCCCGTTCGCGGTCCTCGGCCAGCAGCTTCGCGGTGGCCTCGGCGATTCCCGCCTTGGTCACGACGGCTTGCGGGACCGGCTTTCCGGCGATGGCGTCGGTGTCGGCGCGAAAGGAATGAGAGAGGTGAGCCGCGACGTCGCCCACTGTCCACGTGCCGACCGAAGCGGAGTTGGTGTCAGGGACGCTCCGCACCAGTGCGACGAGGCCGGGCACGATCTCGCGCAACGCCGCGCGGGCCTGGGTCATGGTGTCGGGTGCGCCACCGTGGGTCGTAGCTGGGGCCATGCCAGCACCTTTCTGGTCATGAGGGTCGCTTGGCGGGGGCGTTTGCGGCGGCGGCGGTGCCGATGGCGATCCATTGGGCCAGTTGCTGCTCGGTGTGCAGGTTGTCGCCGTCGACGTGCAGCCAGCCGCGGACCACTCGACCTCGCATCCGCATCGGCCGCGCGTCGGTGGTCGCGAGCAGATCGTCGGCGCGAGCCGGATCGACCCGTACCAGTAGACCGCCTTGGCTGCTGGCCGCCACCGCCATCCGGCCGGCGACGAGGAACCCGAGTCCGCCGAACATCTTCTGTTCGCTCACCGGCAAGCCGACCACCAGCAGCTCCCGGACCCGGTCGGCCAGGTGCGCGTCGTAGGCCATTACGTGCCCCGGGCGGCGTCCCGGTGAGCCGGGCGCGTGCGCGGCTCACCGGGCGCGGACCACCAGTCGCGGAGCGCCGCCACGAACTCCTCCGGGGCATCGGACTCCGTGTAGAGGCCGGCGCCCTCGAAGATCACGGTCCGGTGGTCGGGGAAGGTCGTTTCCAGGCGTTCGCGCTCCTGGGGACGGAAGGCGATGTCGGCATCACCCCACATGATCAGAGTCGGCAGGTGGGCCAGGCTGGCCAGGCCGGCCTCGACCTCGGCGAAGAAATCCCGGCTGGCGAGGACCCGGCCGGGGAACACCGCGGAGGCCTGGCGCCGTTCGGGGGTGCCCAGCGCCCGGCGGTAGTGGGTCATCTCGGCCGCGGTCAGCTTCCGCCTTCGGTGGCCCGCGGGCACGAACCAGGTGACCAGGACGTTCAGCCGCCGGACCAGGAAACGGAACGGGAGTCCGCCGATGACCCGACCGAACCACTCGAAGTGGAACACCCCGTTGACCGGCCAGGCCCAGGTGTTGGCCAGCACCAGCCGGTCGAAGACACCCGGCCGACGTTGCACGGCGGCCAGGCCGATCATGCCGCCCCAGTCCTGCCCGACCAGCGTGACCCCCGTGAGGCCGAGCTTGTCGACGAACTCGGTGACCACGTCCGTGTGCTCCTCGGGCAGGAAACGGTACCCGGGCTTCGGCGTCGACAGCCCGAACCCCGGGTAGTCCAGGGCGATGCACCGGAAGTCGTCACGCAGCGCGCGGATCACGTCACGCCAGAGGAACGACCAGGTCGGGTTGCCGTGCAGGAACAGCAGGGTGGGGCCCGACCCCTCGTCGACGTAGTGCACGGTGTGCCCGTCGATATCGACGAAGCGACTCTCGAACGGGAACAGCTCGTCGTCGACCCAATCAGGTCTTCCCGCGTCTGCCATGGCTACCCTTCGTTCCGGCCGATTCCGCTAGATATTGTCAGGCGGACTTGAGATTGTAAAGTAGCCGGTATGAGTCGAAGCTACGGCCAGTACTGCGGTCTCGCCCGGGCTCTCGATGTCGTGGGCGATCGTTGGAACCTGCTCATCGTCCGCCAGCTGCTGATGGCTCCCGCCCGCTATCGCGACCTGACCGATGGGCTTCCCGGCATCGCGACCAACCTGCTGACCGATCGTCTGCGCGACCTCGAGGCCGCGGGCGTGGTCGAGCGGCGCCTGGCCGGCGAGGGCAACGCGATCACCTACGCGCTCACCCCGTGGGGGGCCGAGCTGCGGGAGCCGGTCGAGGGCCTCATCCGCTGGTCCACGCCGCTCATGACGCGCGGACCAGGCGGCGACCATTTCCGCGCCGAATGGCTCGTCCTGCCGCTCTCCGCCCTGCTCGGCGGCAATGCCGCACGCCGGTCCTCGACGGTGGGGATCGCGGTTGACGATCACCTGTTCCAGGCGCGGACGACGCGCTCGGGCACCGAGGTGAGCCCGCACGATGGTCGCGATCTCGATGCCGTCCTGCGCGCCGAAGGCCCGATCGTTCTCGGGCTGTCAGCGGGCGTGCTCGACCTTGACGACATCCGCGGGCTCATCGACATCGAAGGCGACGAAGCGGCCGTACGAGCCGTCTTCAACCCCCCGGCGCGGCCTTGACCGCACAGGTGGCGAGCAGGGTGCAGCCGATTGCCGCCAGGTAGCAGGCTACGGCGGTCCTTGACCGGGTCATCGTCATGCCGTTCAAGGTGCCGCGGAACACTTCGACGCCGGGCGAATCGGGCGTCTACTCCGGATGACGCCCGGCGGGTTCAACCGAGGACCAGCGGGGTTCCCGCTTCTCCAGGAACGCGGCGATGCCCTCGGCGCGATCGGGCGAGGCCGCCATGGCCGCCTCCGCTTCACGGGTGAGCGTCCAGCCTTGCTGGTCGCGCTCGCCGGCCGCCTTTTCGACCGCCCGCAGCGTGGCCCGCACCGCCGCCGGGGAGTTGGCGCACACGTCGCCCGCCATCTCCAGCGCGGCCCGCTCGGCCTGGCCGTCGTCGACCAGCTCGCCGACCAGGCCCAGGGCGTAGGCCCGCTCCGCCCCGAGCGGTCGGCCGGTCAGCAACAGCTGTTTGGCCACCACCAGCGGGAGCGACCGGTCGGCACGGAACAGCGCCCCGCAGTTGGCGACCACGCCGTGGGTGACCTCCGGCAACCCGAAACGCGCCGAGCGCCCGGCGACCACCATGTCGCAGGCCAGCACGATCTCCATCCCGCCGCCGTACGCGATGCCTTCCACCGCCGCGATCAGCGGCGTGGCCCGCCGGCGGCCGACGACCCCGTACGGACCGCCGCGGGCCGTCGGCCGGCCGGGGCCGGCACCCAGGTCGGTGCCGGCGCAGAACATGCCCGCACCGCCGGACAGCACGCCGCACCACAGGTCGGGGTCGTCGTCCAGCAGGTTCAGTGCCTCGTCCAGGGCCGAGGTCATGGCCGCGTCGACGGCGTTGCGCTTGGTGGGACGTTCCATCCGGATGAGCAGGGTTCGGCCGTGGCGCTCGGTACTCACGCGGTGTTCGTCGGTGCTGACATTAGTCACCCGCACATCATGTCCCGCCCCGGTGCCCGTTTGGCGCGCCCGCGCCCGGGTAGTCGCCGGGCATGAAGCGCAGCGAGTCGGACGTCCCGGCCGACCCCCACGTGGCGGGCTCCCGCCACACCGGCGGGCGTCCCGAGGACGGCGAGACCGACAAGCACAGCACCACCGGCACCACCCGCAACGAGGAGTTCGTCGGGCGGGTCGCGGGCGAGGAAGCGCAGGACGCCGAGGAGTCCGGCGCCGAGGCGCGTCGCAAGCAGCCGGGTGCCCCGGAGCCCTCGCACAGGACGCGCCGCCGGAGGTACGGCTCCGGCTGAGCCGCGGGCGGTACTACGCGATGCTCGGCTACCGGCAGTTCGGCGTCGGGCTGGCGCTCACGCGTTCAGGTCGTTACCCCTGACGTAATCGACCTCGCTGACGGCTGCACCAACCATGTTCCGCATGACACTATCGATGAGCCCGACCGCCACCGCCCGGATGTTCAGCGAGTACGCGGCCGCGTGGGCGCGGCACGAACCGGACGAGATCGCCAGCTTCCACACCGACGACTCGGCGTTCACGGTTGCCGCGCTGGGGGTGCGCTCGTCCGGTCGCGCGGAGGTCCGGGAGGCGGTCGCCCAGGTGTGCCGGCTCTGGCCGGACATCGAGTTCCAGGAGCGCCGGCTGTACACCACCGCCGACTTCATCGTGTTCGAGAGCACCATGTTGGGCACGCTGGCCCAGCCGTTGCCGGTGGGCGACGCGGTGGTGCGGCCGAACGGCCGCCGGGTCGCGCTGGACATCGTCGACCTGATCGAGGTCCGCGACGGCGGGGTGCACCGCAAGGACACCTACCTGGACGCGCTCGGCTACCTCACGGCGATGCGCGCCTGAGAGTTTTCGCTAGGCCGAGGTGACGCCGCGCAGTTCCGCCGCGGTCTCCGCGACGCACCGCGCGAACCCGGGCGGCCGGGCGGCCGAGACCCAGCGCGCGAACGCGATGTGGAAGACCGTCACCGCGCTGTGCGCGGCCAGGCTGGCGGCGGGTTCGGGCACGCCACGCTCGCGCAGTGCCCCGGCCGCCGCGTCGGTCATGGACGCCAGCTTGAGCAGCTCGCGTTCCTGCAGGCTCGGGTTGGCTGCGATGATCGCGGCGCGGCGGACCGAGCGGTCGTGCAGGTCCTTCAGCAGGTCACCGCCGGCGACCATGCCGGCCAGCGCCGCCTCCAGCGGCGAGCTGTCGGCCGGCGCGGCCAGGATCGCGTCGTGCGCCGTCCGCACCATGGTCGCGGAGCCGTCGAAGAGGACCTCGCGCTTGTCGGCGAAGTGCCGGAAGAAGGTCCGCTCGGTGACGCCGGCCCGCTCCGCGATGTCGCTGGCGGTGGTCTGGTCGAAGCCGCGCTCGGCGTAGAGCTCCATCGCGGCGCGGATCATCCTCCCGCGCGCGTCCGGCTCCCAGCGACCCATGGCACCGAGTTTAGTGATGGCAGCCGCTGACATGAAGTGCTACGGTCGATGTCAGTAACTGACATAGCTCGGGAAGGACCCACAATGCGCGTTTTCGTCACCGGCGCCTCCGGCTGGATCGGCTCGGCCGTCACCGACGAGCTGCTCGCCAACGGCCACGAGGTCGTCGGCCTCGCCCGCTCGGACGAATCGGCCGCCGCGCTCGAGGCGAAGGGTGCCGCCGTCCATCGCGGCAGCCTGGACGACCTGGACAGCCTCGCGGCCGGCGCGGCGGACGCCGACGGCGTCATCCACCTCGCCTTCAAGCACGACTTCACCGACATGCCCGGCGCCTGGCGCAGCGAGCGCGCCGCCGTCGAGCGGATGCTGGACAAGCTCGAGGGCAGCGGCCGGCCGTTCCTGATCGCCTCCGGGCTGGCCTCGGAGAACCTCGACCGGCCGCTGCGGGAGGACGACGCCTCGCCGCACCACGGCGCCGACTCGCTACGCGGCGGCGGCGAGAGCCTGGCCCTGTCCTACGCGGACCGGGGGGTCCGCCCGGTCGCGCTGCGCTTCTCCCCGACCGTGCACGGCGTGGGCGACCACGGCTTCACCGCCCGGCTGACGGCGGTGGCCAAGGAGCGCGGAGCGGCCGGCTACGTGGGCGACGGCTCGACCCGCTGGGCGGCCGTGCACCGCTCGGACGCCGCGCGGATGGTCCGGCTCGCGCTGGAGAAGGCACCCGCCGGCTCGCGGATGCACGCGGTGGCCGAGCTCGGACTGCCGTCGCGGGACATCGCCGCCGCCATCGGCGACCACCTGGGCCTGCCCACGATCTCGGTGGCCAAGGAGGACGCCGCCGAGCACTTCGGCTGGATCGGGTTCTTCTTCGGCATGGAGCTGGCCGCGTCGAACACCTACACCCGGGAGATCCTCGGCTGGGTGCCGACCGGGCCGACGCTGTTCGAGGACATCGCCGCCGGGGCGTACGCGGTCTAGATCCCCCGCACGCGCCTAACTGGGCGCGTGCTCGGCCAGCGCCTTCGGCGCTAGAGCTCGTGACCGGCGGTGGAGTCCACATGCGCGGGGATCGGGGCGTGCCGGTCCCCGGTGGTGGAGGTGCCGGTCGGTTCGAACATCAGGACCGAGGCCCCGTCCGGGGAGAACGGGCGGTGCTCCACGCCGCGCGGGACGACGAAGATCGTGCCCCGGGGCAGGGTCACGGTGCGCTCGGCCGGTTCGTCCCGCAGCCCGATGCGCAGCTCGCCGTCCAGGACCAGAAAGAACTCGTCGGTGTGCTCGTGCACGTGCCAGACGTGCTCGCCGTGCGCCTTGGCGATTCGCACGTCGTAGTCGTTCACCCGGGCCGCGATGCGCGGACTCCACAGGGCGTCGAAGCTGGTCAGTGCGGCGGCAAGATCTACAGGTGAGTTGGTCACGTGGCAATCGTGACCACCCGGGAGCGGGAAGCGTGAGTGCTAGGAATGGCACATGTCGCGCAATTCCTCTCACCGGGTGGTCATGATCGTGGACACCGGTTCCAACCCGTTCGAGCTGGGCGTGGCCACCGAGCTGTTCGGGCTGCGCCGCCCGGAGTTGGACCGGCCCTGGTACGGCTTCGCGCTCTGTGCCCCGCGCCGCGCGGTGAGCATGCATGACGGGCTGTTCACGCTGTCCGAGGTCGCCGGGCTGGACATCCTGGGGACCGCCGACACGGTGATCGTGCCCAACCGCCCGGACCCGCACCGGCAGCCGGCGGCCGAGGTGCTGGACGCGATCCGCGCGGCGCACCGGCGCGGGGCCCGGCTGGTGAGCTTCTGCACCGGCGCGTTCACCCTGGCGGCGGCCGGCGTGCTGGACGGTCGCCGGGCGACGACGCACTGGCGCTGGGCGGCGCTGTTCACCAGCCGGTTCCCCCGGGTGCGGCTGGAGCCGGACACGCTGTTCGTGGACGAGGGGCAGGTGCTGACCGCCGCCGGCAGCGCCGCCGCGCTCGACCTGTGCCTGCACCTGATCGGCCGTGACCACGGCGCGGAGGTGCTCAACCAGGTCAGCCGCCGGCTGGTGTTCGCCGCGCACCGGGAGGGCGGCCAGCGGCAGTTCATCGAGCGGCCGGTACCAGCGGCGGCGGACACCTCGCTGGCCCCGGTGCTGGACTGGGCCCGGGAGCGGCTGGACCATCCGCTGACCGTGGCCGACCTGGCCCGGCGGGCCGCGGCCAGCCCGGCCACGCTGCACCGGCGGTTCCGGGCCGAGCTCGGCACCACGCCGCTGGCCTGGCTCACCACCGAGCGCGCGCTGCTCGCCCGCCGGCTGCTGGAGCGCGGTGACCTGGACCTGGCGGCGGTGGCCAGGGCGAGCGGCTTCGGCACCACATCCACGCTGCGCGCGCAGATCCGCCGCCGGACCGGGCTCAGCCCCGCCGGGTACCGAGCGCGGTTCGGCCCGGCGGGTGAGCAGTGCTAACCCGGGTGGGGTCGGGTGTGGAAACATCCACTTCGTGCAGCGAGACGAGCGCGCGGCCCCGGCCGGGTTCCCGGCCATGGCCCGCGCCACCGAGGGCCTGCGGCCGCCCTACGCCGTGGTCGATCTCGGCGCGCTGGACGCCAACGCGCTGGACATGGTGCGCCGGGCGGCCGGCAAACCGATCCGCCTGGCCAGCAAGTCGGTGCGCTGCCGGCAGATCCTGCGCCGGACGCTGGCCACCGACGGCTTCCGGGGCATCATGGCGCTGACCCTGCCCGAGGCCGGGTGGCTGGCGGAGGAGTTCGACGACGTGCTGGTCGGCTACCCCACCGCCGACGGCGACGCGCTGCGCAAGCTGGCGGTCGACGAGCACCGCGCGTCCCGGGTCACCGTGATGGTGGACTCGCCCGAGCACGTGGAGTTCGTCGCCGAGGCGGCCCGGGGCGGGGCGCCGCTGCGGGTGTGCCTGGACCTGGACGCCTCGCTGCGCCTGTTCGGCGACCGGGTGCACCTCGGGCCGCGCCGCTCGCCGGTGCGCTCGCCCGGACAGGCCCGGGCGCTGGCCGAGGCGGTGCTGGCCCGTCCGGAGCTGCGGCTGATCGGCCTGATGGCTTACGAGGGGCAGATCGCCGGCGTGGGCGACAACCGGCCCGGCTCGCCGGTGAGGCGCGCCGCCATCCGGGCCATGCAGCGGGCCTCGGCCAAGGAGCTGCGGGAACGGCGGGCCGAGGTGGTGGCCGCCGTGACCGCCCTGGCCCCGCTGGAGTTCGTCAACGGCGGCGGGACCGGCAGCCTGGAGTCGACCGCGTCCGAGCCGGCCATCACCGAGCTGGGCGCGGGCTCGGGCCTGTACTCCCCCGGCCTGTTCGACGCCTACACCGGCTTCCGGCACCATCCCTCCGCCTTCTTCGTGCTGCCCGTGGTGCGCCGGCCCGCACCGGACATGGTCACCGTGCTCGGCGGCGGATGGGTGGCCTCCGGGCCGGTCGGGACCGACCGGCTGCCCGTCCCCACCTGGCCCACCGGGCTGCACCTCACCGCCACCGAGGGCGCGGGCGAGGCGCAGACCCCGCTGGCCGGACCGGGCGCAGCCGCACTGGGCCTCGGCGACCGCGTCTGGTTCCGCCACGCCAAGGCCGGTGAGCTGTGCGAACGGGTTGACGTACTGCATCTGGTCCGGGGCGACCGCATCGTCGACGCGGTACCCACCTACCGAGGCGAAGGCCGGGCATTCCTATGACCACCCCCGAATGGCGGAACTGGAGCGGCCACGTGCGCGCCTGGCCGGTGCGGGTGGTCGCGCCGGCGAATGTGGACGAGGTCGCCGGTGCGGTGAAGGACGCGGTCCGGGACGGCCTGCGGCTGAAGGCGGCCGGATCGGGGCACTCGTTCAGCGAGATCGCCGCGCCGGACGGCCTGCAGCTGCGCCTGGACCGGCTGGCCCGGCTGGTGCGGGTGGACACGGCCACCGGCCTGGTCACCGCGCAGGGCGGCATCCCGCTGCACCGGCTGAACCCGCTGCTGGCCGGGCACGGCCTGGCCATGGAGAACCTGGGCGACATCGACCGGCAGACCATCACCGGCGCCATCTCCACCGGAACGCACGGCACCGGGGCGCGGTTCGGCGGCATCGCTACCCAGGTCCAGGGGCTGGAGCTGGTGCTGGCGGACGGCTCGGTGGTGAGCACCTCCGCCGAGGAACGCCCCGAGCTGCTGGAGTTTGCCCGGGTGGGCCTCGGCGCCCTCGGCGTGATCACCAAGGTCACGCTGCGGTGCGTGCCGTCGTTCGCGCTGCACGTGATCGACGAGCCGATGCCGCTGGACCGGGTGCTCGCCGAGCTGGACGAGCTGGTCGAGGGCAACGACCACTTCGAGTTCTTCTGGTTCCCCTACACCGACACCGCGCTGACCCGGCGCTTCCGGCGGCTGCCCGCCGACACCGAGCTCAGGCCGATCGGCCGGCTCAGCCACTGGTTCGACGAGTCCGTGGTCACCAACGTCGGCTTCGGCACGCTGAACCGGATCGGCACCCGCTTCCCGGGCTTCGTGCCCAGGGCGAACCGGATCGTGTCCGGCTCGCTGAGCCGCCGCGAGTACACCGACCTCTCGCACCGGGTGTTCGCCTCCCGCCGCGACGTGCGGTTCAACGAGGGCGAGTACGCCTTCCCGAGGGAACGCTTCGTCGACGTCGTCGCCGAGGTCCGGGCCATGCTGGACCGGCTGGACCTGAACGTGGCGTTCCCCTTCGAGTGCCGCTTCGTCGCCGCCGACGACATCCCGCTGGCCCCCACCTACCGGCGGACCAGCGCGTACCTGGCGTTCCACCAGTACCACGCCATGCCGTACCGGCCGTTCTTCGACGCCATGGAGGACATCTTCGCCGCGGTCGAAGGCCGGCCGCACTGGGGCAAGATGCACCGCCTGGGCGCCGAGCAGCTGCGCACCCGCTACCCCCGGTTCGACGAGTTCGTCGCGCTGCGCGACCGCCTCGACCCCACCGGCGTCTTCACCAACCCGTACCTGGACAAGGTCCTGGGTCCCCCACCAGCCTGCCCCCACCGGGCCTAACCGGCCCCAGGCCGATTGGCGTATGTGCCGGCTCGGTTCCCACCGGTCCGTGTACCGCGCGCCTGCCGCATAGGATCTGACTCCGTGGATCTCAGGATTTTCACCGAGCCCCAGCAGGGCGCCACCTACGCCGACCTGCTCCGCGTGGCGCGGACCGCGGAGGACGCCGGATTCGACGCGTTCTTCCGGTCCGACCACTACCTGGCCATGGGCGTCTCCGGGGAACCCGGCCCGACCGACGCCTGGACGACCCTCTCCGCACTCGCGGTGCAGACCGAGCGGATCAAGCTCGGCACCCTGGTCACCTCGGCGACCTTCCGCCTGCCCGGACCGCTGGCGATCACCGTCGCGCAGGCCGACCAGATGTCCGGCGGCCGGATCGAGCTCGGCCTGGGCACGGGTTGGTTCGAGGCCGAACACACCGGCTACGGCATCCCGTTCCCGCCGCTGGCCGAACGGTTCGACCGGCTGACCGAGCAGCTCGAGATCATCACCGGGCTCTGGGGCACCCCGGCGGGGCAGACCTACTCGTTCTCCGGCAAGTACTACACCCTGGTCGACTCGCCCGCGCTGCCCAAGCCCACCCGGCCGATCCCGGTGATCATCGGTGGCCGGGGCACGAAGCGGACCCCGGCCCTGGCCGCCCGGTTCGCCGACGAGTTCAACGTGCCGTTCGCCCCGCTGGACATGGTCGTCGAGCGGTACCGGCGCGTGGCGCAGGCCTGCCAGGACGCCGGCCGGGACCCGGCCGAACTCACCCTCTCCGGTGCGCAGACCCTGGTGATCGGCACCACCGACGCCGACATCGCGCGGCGGAGCGCGGTGACCGGCCACACCGAGGAACAGCTGGCCGCCAACCCGGTCGTCGGCTCGCCGGCCAGAATCGTCGACCAGATCGGGCACTGGCGGGAACAGACCGGTATTACCCGGCTCTACCTACAGGTGCTCGATCTCACCGATCTGGAGCAGCTCGAACTCGTTGCCGCCGAGGTCGCGCCGCAGCTGTCTTAGCGCCAGACGATTTCGGACCTCGCAATCCGCGCCGGCAATCACCGGGGAATCGCTCGTTCCCCGGTGATTAGTTGGCCTGGTGATATGCCTCGAGCAGGTCGGCGGGGATACGGCCGCGGTCGGAGACCTTCATTCCCCGCTCACGGGCCCACTCACGAATCGCCTGGTTCTGTTCGCGGTCCGCGGCCGCGCGGCGCGGAACGGCGGCACCACCGGCCGGCCGGCGGCGCGCATTGCCCGGACGGCGGGCCGCCGCGATGAACTGGGCGAGCGTGTCCCGCAACCGTCCGGCGTTCTCGCTGGACAGGTCGATCTCATAGGACTTGCCGTCCAGCCCGAACTCGACGGTCTCCTGCGCCACCTGACCATCGAGGTCATCCACCAGAGAAACCAGTACCTGTTGCGCCATTGCGCACACACCTCCAACAAGCTGGAACGGCTAAACCGCGTATCGCCCCGCGGCCCAATTCCCAGAATCAACGCCAGACTAGACCCGCCTCCCGCGACAAGTCCAATCGACCCATTACACCGGAAGGGGATTATCCGCCGCCCATTCGGGCGAGCAACGCGGCTGAACAGGAAAGCCGCCGCCAGGGCCGATGCATCCGGCCCAGGCGGCGGCTCGTTCCCCCCAATACGGCCGTCAATTACTCGACCACACCGGACCCAACGAGTGACCCACGGATTCGAAACGGTCCGATCACCGCGCCCGGTTTCCGCGCGGCGCCGAGGCCGCGGCGGCGACCAGGGCCGTCCTGAGCGGGCGGCCGGGCAGAATGGGCGCATGGATCATGAGGCGTTTGTCGACTCCTGGGTGACGGCGTGGAACGCGCACGACCTGGACGCCGTACTCAGCCACTTCGCCGACGACGTGACCTTCCGCTCTCCGGTGGCCGCCCAGCTGCTCGGCGGCGACGGGGTGATCCGGGGCAAGGAGGCGCTGCGCGCCTACTGGGCGGAGGGCCTGCGGCGCATTCCCGACCTGCGCTTCGAGGTGGTCGGCAGCTACCTGGGCGTGGACTGCCTAGTGATCAACTACCGGAACCAGAAGGGCGGCCTGGTGAACGAGGTACTGATCTTCGAAGGCCCACTGGTCACCCAGGGCTACGGCACCTACCCCGGCACCGACACCAACCCGGCCGGAGCCCGTTAGGCGCCGAGGGCGCGGAGCACGAAGTCGGCCAACCGGTCCAGGTAGTCCGGGGTCGCGGGGGTGCTGCGCACCCCGACCCGCCAGTACAGCGGCCCGGCCAGCACGTCGAGGGCGACGTCGACGTCCAGATCGGCCGGCAGCTCGTCCCGCGCGATGGCCCGGTGCAGGATGTCCGCCGCCAGGGCGCGGCGCGGCTCGCCGACCGCGGCGTGGGTGGCCTCGGCCAGCCCCGGGTCGCGGTTCGCCTCGGCCACCAGGTCGGCCAGGATCCGGCCGAACGCCGGGTGGGTGACCCACTCGTGCAGCCCGTGCAGCAGCGCCAGCACGTCGCCGCGCAGTGAGCCGGTGTCCGGCAGGACCGCCCTGGGCACGCTGAAGTCGGCCAGCACCGCGATCACCATGTCCCGCTTGCCCGGCCAACGCCGGTAGAGCGCACTCTTGCCCACCCCGGCCCGCTTGGCCACCGCTTCCATGGACACCCGGGCGTACCCGTGCTCGACCAGCTCGTCGAACACCGCGCGGGAGATGTCCCGGGTGATCTCGGTACGCAGGACCGCGGCGCCGGTGGCCGTGCGGGGTGACATCGCGCCACTATAGCTGATGGACGGGACGGTACCGTCCTGTCTATATTGGTCGGGACGCTACCGTCCCGTCCAAATTCGATTGGGGTGCCCCGATGAAGCAGCTGATGTTCCACGACGACCCGCAGTTCTGGTTCGAGACGCTGCGCGTGTTCGGCCAGGCCGCCTACGGCGGATCCGACTTCGGCGAGGTGGTGGCCACGGCCGGCCGCATCACGCCGGGCGACTACGACAGCTGGCACGACGCCTGGGCCGCCATCGCCGACCGGCTGGCCGGCGAGGCCGACCGCGCGGCCGGGGCCGGGCACGGCGTCAGCGCCCGCCAGGGCTACCTGCGCGCCGCCACCTACTACCGGACCGCCGAGTTCTTCCTGCACGACAACCCGGCCGACCCGCGCATCGCCCACGCCTACGGGCGCTCGGTGGACTGCTTCCGGGCGGCCGTGCCGGAGGCCGAGCCGGTACGCATCCCCTACCGGGACACCGAGCTGCACGGCTACTTCTACCGGGCCGCGACGAGCGGGCCGACCCCGACGATGGTCATGCACAGCGGCTTCGACGGCGGCGCCGAGGAACTGCACACGTTCGGCGCCCTGGCCGGACTGGAGCGCGGCTACCACGTGCTCACCTTCGACGGCCCCGGCCAGCCGAGCGCCATCCACCGGCAGGGCCTGGTCTTCCAGCCGGACTGGGAGCACGTGGTCTCCCCGGTGCTGGACCACCTGCTGGCCACCGAGCCGACCGTGGACCCCGAGCGGATCGCGCTGCTCGGGCTGAGCCTCGGCGGCATGCTCGCGCCGCGCGCGGCCGCCTTCGAGCCGAGGATCGCCGCGCTGGTCGCCCTGGACGGCGTCTTCGACGCGGCCCGGCCCGTGCTTGCCTCGTCCGACCTGGACCGGGCCGAGCTGGTGCGCCGGGCCAACGCCGAGCGCGACGACGAGCTGGACCAGATGCTGGACGTGGCGGTCGCGACCAACCCGACCCTGCGCTGGGCGATCGGCCACGGACGGTTCGTCATGGGCGCGGCCACGCCGCGGGAGTTCCTGGCCCGGTTCCTGGAGTACCACCTCGGCGACGGGGTGGCCGAGCGGGTGGCCTGCCCGACCCTGGTTTGCGCGGCGGAGGACGACCTGTTCTTCACCGGGGAAGGCGCGCTTCCCGGCGAGCCCGAGCGGCTCTACGAGCGCCTGACCTGCAAGAAGACCCTGCTGCGGTTCACCGAGGAGGAGGGCGCGGACGCGCACTGCCAGGTCGGCGCGCAGCGGCTGGCCATGGCCCGGATCTACGACTGGCTGGACGAGACGCTGCGCTGATCGCGGGGATTGTGAACGCAACGGCTCGCCATTACGGTAGTGACCGCACACTTCCTTAGCGGCACAACGACGAGCCGGGGGCGGTCTGATGTTGGCTTCGGTAGCGGGGCGGGTCGCACTGGTGACCGGCTCCACGCGTGGCATCGGAGCCGCGATCGCCCAGCGGTTGGCCGGCGCCGGCGTCATGGTCGGGGTCTGCGGGCGCTCGGCCGACGCCGGCGAGGCGGTGGCCGAGGACATCCGGGGCCGGGGCGGCACGGCCCGCTACCTGCCACTGGACATCGGCAGCGAGGACAGTGTGCGGGCCGTGGTACTCGACTGCGTCCGGGAGTTCGGCCGGCTGGACATCCTGGTGAACAACGCGGCGCCGACCGACCAGATCATCGCCGGCACCGACAGGTCGCTGCTCGACCTGACCACCGAGGACCTGGGGGCCATGCTGGTGCCCGGCCTGTACGGGCAGGTCTGGGCCTGCCGGTACGCGCTGCCGCACCTGATCGAGTCCGGGCACGGGTCGATCGTGAACATCTCCTCGATGGCGGCCGAGCTGGGCATGCCCGGCATGCCGGCGTACAGCATGGCCAAGGGTGCGCTCAACGCGCTGAGCCGGCAGGTGGCCGTCGACTACGCCCGCCGGGGCGTGCGGTCCAACACCATCGTGATCGGCTACGTGCTCAGCGGCGAGGCGCTGGCCTACCTGGACGGCCACCCCACGGCCGGCGCCGCACTGCGGGCGGCCACGCTGACCGAGCCGGGCTCCCCCGAGGACGTGGCGGACGCGGCACTGTTCCTGGCCTCCGACTCCTCGAGGTACATCACCGGCTCGGAGATCAAGCTGGACGGCGGGCTGATGTGCAGCCGCGACCTGCCGAACATCCCGGCCGCGTTCGCGGAGGCGGTGCAATGAGCGGGCAGCCGAGCTACGACCCGTACGACCGCGCCGGGCGGGAGGACCCCTACCCGGGCTACTCCGAGCTGCGGGACCGCTGCCCGGTGCACCACCTGGACGTGCCCGGGGTGGAGGTCGACCGGATCAACGCGAACCCGATCGTGGCCCGGCCGACCACCGACTTCTACTCGGTGGCCCGCTACGCCGACGTGACCGCGCTGCTGCAGGACAACCGGACGTTCGCCAGCGGCCAGGGCCCCGGGCCGGAGCGCCTGGTGGCCCCGGACGGTGTCGGCATGCTGATCTACGCCGACGAGCCGCACCACACCCGGCAGCGGCGCATCGTGGTGGCCGCCTTCCAGCCGAAGGTGATCAACCCGATGCGCCCGGACATCGAGCGGATCTGCGAGCGGCGCCTGGACGCGTTCGAGGCCTCCGGCGCTCCGGCCGACCTGATAGCCGGGTATGCCGAACCGGTGCCGATCGAGACGATCGCGCTGGTCCTCGGCGTGCCGGCGGAGGACCGGGACCGGTTCAAGCGCTGGAGCGACGACACTCTGCTGGCGCTGGGCGGGGACGCAGAGGCCTACGAGCGCTCGTACCGGTCGCTGGTGGAGCTTCAGGAGTACTTCTCCCAGGCCGTGGCCGTGCGCCGCAAGGACCTGGCGGCGGGCACCGAGCCGCCCAACGACGTGCTCACCCACCTCATCCACGCCGAGTACGAGGACCGGCAGTTCACCGACGAGGAACTGCTGATGGCGCTGCAGATCCTGCTGGTCGCCGCCGTGGACACCACCAACCACGCCATCGGCAACGGCGTCCACCTGCTGCTGACCCACCCGGAGACGCGCGAGCTGCTGGCCCGCGAGCCCGACCGGTGGGGCCTGGCCGTCGAGGAGATCCTGCGCTACGAGGCCCCGGCCCAGGCGCTGTTCCGCACCACCACCACCGCCGACACGGTGGTCGCCGGCATCCCGATCCCGGCGGACGCCAAGGTCCGGGTGCTGTTCGCCGCCGCGAACCGTGACCCCGCCGCGTTCCGCGACCCGGACGAGTTCCGCATCGACCGCGACCCGAGTGAGGTCCGCCGGCACCTTTCCTTCGGCCGGGGCGCGCACGCCTGCCTCGGCGCGGCGCTGGGCCGCACCATGCTGGAGATCGCCCTGCGCACGCTGCTGCGCCGGCTGCCCGGCCTGCGGCTGGACCCGGAGAACCCCGCCCGGCGCGACCTGGACCGGTTCCACACCCGCACCTGGGCCACCCTGCCGGTGCGCTGGTGATCACACCCCGAGAGGAAACCACCGTGAGTGATTTCGACGTCGCCGTCGTCGGCACCGGCGCGGCCGGGCTGGCCGCCGCGCTGGAGGCGTCCGCGTCCGGGGCCAGCGTGCTGCTCATCGAGGGCTCCGACGTGGTCGGCGGGTCCAGCCGGCTGTCCTCCGGCGTGGTCATGGGCGCCGGCACCCGCTACCAGAAGGCCGCCGGCATCGAGGACAGCGCGGACGCGCTCTACTCCTTCTACCTGTCCACCAACCACTGGAACGTCGAGCCGCCGGTGGTGCGCCGGCTGGCCGACGAGTGCGGCCCGACCATCGACTGGCTGGGCGACCTGGGGGTCCGGTTCTACGAGCAGATCTACTTCTCCGGGGACGAGCCGCAGGCCCGCGGCCACGTGGCGATCGGCGAGGGCGCGGCGATCGTGGAGGCGCTGTACGCCCAGGTGAAGCGGCGGCCCGGGATCGAGGTGGCGCTGCGCCGGCGGGTCAACCGGCTCGTCGTTGAGGACAACCAGGTGGTCGGCGTCGCGGTGGACGCGGACGGCGGGTCGGACGAGCTGCGCGCCGGCGCGGTGGTGCTCGCCCTGGGCGGGTTCGGCGCCAACGAGAAGCTGGTCGCGGAGCACCTGCCCACCGTCTCCCGGCTGTCCGGCGACTTCCTCTGGTACATCGGCGCGGAGACCTCCCAGGGCGACGCGTTCACCCTCGGCGCGCAGGTCGGGGCCCAGGTCCTGGGCCACGACCGGTGCCAGATCAACGTCCGCCCCAACTTCGCCCACCTGCCGGACGCCTACCTTCCGGGGTGGCTGGTGCTGGTGAACGGCACCGGGCGGCGGTTCTTCAACGAGATGGCCCCGTACAGCGTGACCCAGCCGATCTTCCTGTCCCAGCCGCACCCGATTCACGCGATCTTCGACGACGCGGCCAAGCGCGCCGCCCAGCCCAAGACGTCCGCCGGGGCGAAGAAGGTGCACATCCCGGGCGCCGACTGGGAGGACTGGGTGGAGCCGGTGGTCGACGAGATGGTCGGCAAGGGGCGGGTGACCAGGGCCGACAGCCTGGAGGAGCTGGCCCGGGCGATCGGGGTGCCGGAGGCCAACCTGCGCGGCACCGTCGAGCGGTACAACGCCGACGTCGCGGCCGGCCGGGACTCGCTGTACCTCAAGGAACCGAGCGTCATGCGGCCGATCGAGCAGCCGCCGTTCTACGCCGCCGAGGTCCGGCTCAGCCAGCTGGGCCTGACCAGCGCGGGGCTGCGCATCGACCCGGACGCCCGGGTGCTGGCCACGACGACCGCACCGGTGGACGGCCTGTTCGCGGCCGGCGAATGCACCGGTGGCGTGCTCGGCGACGTGTACATGGGCAGCGGCAACTCGCTGTGCAACTGCCTGACCTTCGGGCGCATCGCCGGCCGGTCGGCGGCCGCGTCCGCACGGCTCAGCTCCTAGCCCACTCCAGCGCCGACGGCTGCCCGCTCACCGGGCGGCGACCGCCTCGGCCGGCTCCTCCGCCCCCGGTCGGGGGCCGAACCGGAGCCGGACCAGCGGGTACACCACCAGCACGATCACCGTGGAGGCCACGAACCCGAACGGGAACACCCCGGTCTCGGCCAGCAGGTAGGCGACCACCGAGGCGAACGCCAGGGTCCCCACGCCGGCCCAGTTCACCACCTCCACCCCCGGCGGCCGGGGGCGCCACCGGGACACCAGGTAGAAGTCGGCGATGGCCAGCGCGATGAACCCGATGATCACGATGCCCAGCACGCTGAGGAACCCGGACAGCTTCTCGAACACGCCCGCCGCGATCATCAGCAGACAGATCGCGTTGGCCACCAGGATCATCACCAGCCGGTTCGGGTGCCGCCCGGACAGCACGTAGCAGAGGTTGGACAGGGCCAGCGCGCCGGAGTAGACGTTCAGCACCTGCACCTTGGTCTGCGCCACGTACATCAGGGCGAAGCCCAGCACGCCGGAGAGGATCACGAAGTAGGCGCCGGTGTTGTGCGTGGCCAGGGCGCCGGCCGCCGCCACGGCGGTCTCCGGGGTTGCCTGGCCGCTGGCCACCAGGTGGTCGCCGACCAGCTTGTTCCCGCCCGTGAGCACCAGGATGCCCAGCGCGATGCCGACGATGTCCAGCATGATCACCCCGGTCAGGCTGACCCCGCCGACCGCGCCCTTGCCCCGCGCGTACCGCGCGTAGTCGGCGTTCACCAGGATCAGCGCGCCGCCCTGGCCGCCCAGCATGCCGACCACGGTGAAGAACCGGGCCTCCTCCGACCCCACCACCGAGGTGCTGGCCTGGGTGAACGCGTCGGCCAGGGTCACCGGGGACTCGCCGTAGATGCGGAAGGTCATGTAGGCCAGCAGGCAGAGGAATACCACCACCAGCACCGACGAGGTGCGGGTGACCATCTTGATGCCGAACATGCTCAGCAGCACCCAGACCAGGGTGAGCAGGCCGTAGATCAGCACTCGGTTGCCCGTGCTGTCCGGCCAGCCGAAGGCGAACAGGGTGCCGTGGTAGAGCACCACGTTCTCGCTGGCCAGCAGGCCGATGATCATCACGCCGAAGGCCAGTGAGGAGATCGCCGAGCCGCGCAGGCCCAGGCCGTAGAACCGGGGCAGCACGGTGCTGGACAGCCCCTCCACCCGCGCGATGTTGCCGAACAGCCAGCCCAGCGCCATCACGAAGACGCCGACCAGCGCCCCGGCCACCAGCCCGAGCACCGAGCCGACCAGCGCGGTGATGGTGCCGGCGATGGTCAGCTGCAGCAGCGAGGTGGCGATCCCGGCCGGCAGCCAGGACAGGTACCAGCCGGACTTGCGCTCCTCCTCCGGCACCGGGGTCAGCGAGTTGTCGTCGATCGCCTGCCAGAGCCGGCCGGCGGCGCGCGCGTTCTCCTCGGGCACCTGTCTACCTCCCTGATTCCAGCAGCGCGGCCAGCTCGTCGGTGTCGCCGACCCGGCCGATGAAGTGCGCGATGTCGGTGAGCGCGAAGCGCTGCACCTGTTCCGGGGTGAACTCGCCCCAGCCGGCGTCGGCCAGCCCGACGGTCGCGGTCGCGTCGGCGACGAAGAACACCGCGAAGTCCCGGAACAGCGCGTCCCGGGCGGTGGCCTCGCAGCAGGAGTGCGTGGCCACGCCGGTGACGATCACCGAGTCCACTCCCCTGGCCCGGAGGGATTCCTCCAGGTCGGTGCCGTGGAAGGCCGAGTAGCGCCGCTTCACCAGCAGCTCGTCCCGGTCCTCCCGGAAGTCGACGTCCGGGTGCACCCGGACGCCTTCGGTGCCCTCCACCAGCGCGGCGCCGGACGCGGTGATCGGGTGCAGGTAGCGCACCATGCCCAGGTCGGCGCCGTCCGCCCGGTGCACCTGGGTGGTGTAGACCACCGGCAGCCCACGATCGCGGGCCAGCCCGATCAGCCGGTTGATCCGGGGGATCAGCGCCCGGGCCGCCGCGCACTCGTAGGGTGCGCCGCCGGCCACGAAGTCGTTGGTCATGTCGATGACCAGCAGCGCCGCCCGGTCCGGGTGGAACGGCAGCTCCCGGTCGGACACCGCCATCATGTGTCGCTCGGCCATCAGGCGCTCACCCGCTCGCCGGCCATGGCGAACGCGGTCCGCCGGGCCAGCGCCATGGTAGTGATCATCGGGTTCACCGCCGGCGAGGTGGGCATCGCCGCCGCGTCCCCGATCCACACCCCGCGCACGTCGTGCAGCTGCCCGCGCGTATCGGCCACCGAGGTGGCCGGGTCGGCGCCCATCCGGGCCGAGCCCAGCTGGTGCGCGGAGGCCGGCACCCCCTCGTGCTCCGCCGCGTCCAGCCGCCGGCGGAACTCCTCGAAGTCCTGGCCGGCCCGCCAGCGCAGCTCCGGCGTGTGGAAGGTGTAGATCTCCTCGGCCCCGGCCAGGTGGTGCAGCCGGGCCAGCTCCACGTGCGCCAGCGCGGCCACCCGCCGGTCCACCGGGTCGGCCAGCCGCCAGCGCACCACCGCTTCACCCTCGGCGTCCAGCACCACCTCCCCGCTGCCGTGGTCGTGCGCCACCCCGTGCCAGGGCGCCACCCGGGCCAGCTTGCGCATCTCCCGCTTGTGCGCCGCCCCGTCGGTCCAGTCCAGCTGCGCCGCCCAGCCGCGCGGGCTGAGCGTCACGTGCTCCAGCAGGAAGCCGGCGCCCTCGGCCGCGTTGTGGAAGGCGAACGAGACCGCCGTCTGGATCTGCCCGGACCAGGCGTTGATCTCCCGCGGATACACCCCGCTGACGAAGTAGGCCGGGTGCAGCCGCAGGTGCCGGCCCACAGCCGGGCCGCCGATCCCGGACCGCAGCAGCAGCGCCGGGGTCTCGATCCCGCCGGCCGCCACCACCACGGTGGGCGCGTGCACGGTCACCTCCGCGGTGGAGCCGTCCGGCCGGGTCAGCGTGCCGACCACGCCGCGCGCCGCACCGCCGTCCACCAGGATCCGCCGCACGTTCGTGCCGGTCAGGAACCGGGCGCCGGCCCGGGCCGCGTCCCGCAGGTAGGTCCGGTCGGTGGACTGTTTCGAGCCCTGCTGACAGCCCGCGTTGCAGAACCCGCACAGCCGCGCGTCGTCGTCATCGGCGCAGTTGCGCGCGATGGCCTCCCAGGCCAGGCCCCGTTTGTCCAGCGCGTCGACCATCGGTTCGGCGGCCGGGGCGAGCACGGTGCGCTCGGTGTTCACGTTCAGCCGGGCGCGCACGGACGCCAGGTGTTCGTCGAAGGCGGCGGTGGCCACGTCGGCCAGCCCGTGCTCGGCCGCCCAGGCCGCGCGGACCTCGGCCGGCGGGTCCAGGCAGACCATCGAGTTGATCACGGTTCCACCGCCCAGCGCCGAACCGGCCAGCAGGCCGATCGTGCCGCCCTCGGCACTGAACTGGCCGCCGCGCAGGTACATCCCGGCCATGTCGTGCTCCAGCTGCCGGAAGTCGGCCGGCGTCCACTGCCGGCCCGCCTCCACCACCAGCACCGACCGCCCCCAGCCGGCCAACTCGGCGGCGATCACCGAACCGCCCGCGCCGGAGCCGACCACGCACACGTCGGCGGTCAGGGTGACCTGGTCGCCCTCGGGCCGCAGGGTGTCCAGCCGTTCGGCGACGGCGGGCGGGGCGCTGACCGGGCCGGGGTAGCCGAGGTCGGCCCAGTTCGGGTTGCGCCCGCCGGCGTCGGGCAGCGAGTAGTAGGCGCCGAGCACCTCGGAGCACAGCCCGCGCAGCGCCGGGGCGTGCGGGCCGCGCAGCATCCAGTCCCGCAGCAGGGCGGTGCGCTCGGGCAGCGGCGCATCGGCGAACCCGCGCTCGCCCAGCGCGTCCAGCAGCGCCCCGGTGGCCGCGTCCGGGGCGAGCAGCTCGGCGATGCCGAGGTCGCCGGCCGTCCGGGCGTAGAACTCCGCCGGCTCACCGGCGGGCGGTTCGACGGACGGGACCAGGGTGTCGCACACCTCGGCCAGCGTCCGCGCGCGCCGGGTGGTGGTCCGGTCGTCCGGTGGCCGCACCATCTGGGTCATGGTCACCTCACCAGTTCGGGTGTGGCCACCCTCACCAGGAGCCGTTGAACCGGCAACCATCCGGGCCCGCTGGGCGGACCGGGCCGCTCAGTCAGTCGCCAGTGCGCCGATGGTCTTGGTGATCCGGTGGCTGACCATGTCGAGCAGGCCGGCGTACTTGGGCACGTCGGCCCGGAACACCGGCCCGGTCACCGACAGCGCGGCCAGCGCGGCCCCGGTCGGGCTCCGCAGTGGGATGGCGACACTGAGGTAGCCGGTCTTGGTCTGCTCGCGCTCCACCGCGTAGCCCAGCTCGCGGATCCGGGCCAGCTCCTGCAGCAGCAGCCCGGGCGCACCCACGGTCTGCGGGGTGATCCGCTCGAACGGGTTGGCGACCACCTCGTCCAGCAGCCGCCGGGGGCCGAAGGCGAGCAGCGCCTTCCCGGTCGCGGTGCAGTACAGCGGCATCCGCCCGGCCACCCGGGACGGGCGGCGGACCTGCCCGTGACCAGACACCTTCTCCAAGTAGAGCACGTCCAGCCCGTCGGCCACGGCGAGGTGGATGGTCTCGCCGGTGGCCTGGTAGAGGTCCTCCATGTACGGCCGGGCCGCCTCCCGGAGAATGCGCTGCCGGGGCACCCGCTGGCCGATCTCGAACAGGCGCATGCCCAGCCGGTAGTCCGAACCACGCCGCTCCAGCACGCCCCAGCGCAGCAGTTCCTGGGCGAGCCGGTGCACCGAGGCCTTGGCCACCCCGGACCGCCGGGCGATCTCGGAGAGGCTCAGGTGCTCGTCGTCCGGGCCGAACGCCTCCAGGATGAACTGGACCTTGCCGAGCACGCTGTTCTGCTGCTCGAGGTATCCGGCGGTCACTGCCGTAGCGTCTGCCGTAGCCGTCATCTCAGTATCCTGATTGCCCGGTGTGACCCGGGCAACGGACCCGGTCCGCTGAACGGAACGCCCGGCCACTAACGAGTTATCCGCGCCTCGGCGAGCTCGAAGGCGGAGGACCGGGTGATCAAGCCTCGGGGTTGGACGGCGGGGCGGCGCAGAAGCAGCTGGGGTAGCACCACGTGTAGCAGGCCACCGCGTACTCGGTCGGCGCCGGGGCGGCCGTCACCACGCCGATGCCGAGCAGGGCCGAGGCAGTGACGCTCAGGGTGGCCACGAGCAGTCGCTTGAGCATCGTCGCTCCTCGGAGGCGGGTGGCGGTGGGCTCGTATGGAACCACCGCCACCTCCAACCTCACAAGCTCAATTAGGTTCACGGGGTCAACACGGCCCGGCCGCGCACCAGGCCGGCCCGCACGTCGTCCACCGCCTTCGCGGCCCGGGCCAGCGGGTAGGCCTGTACGTCCAGGCGCAGCTCGCCGGCCACCAGCCGCTCCACCAACGAACCAGCCACCTCGCGGGCCCGCCGCTCCCGGCGGATCATGTTCACCGGCAGCAGCGCGACGTCGTCCAGCAGCCAGGACGGCAGATCCACCGTCACCTCCGGGCCGGTCACGTAACCGATCACCACCGCCCGGCCGCCCGGGCGGACCCAACGGGTGCGCTCCACCAGCCGTTGGCCGCCCAGGGTGTCCACCAGCAACGTCGCCGAGCGCCGCCCGGCCAGCGCGGCCACCTGGTCCGGGTCGGAGGCATCCACCGCCCGGGCGCCGCCGGGGACCCAGGAGAGCTGCTCCGCCCGGCCGACCACGCCGGTGACCGAGGCACCCCGGGCCAGCGCCATCTGGGTGAGCATCGCCCCCACGGCGCCCGCCGCGCCGACCACGACCACCTCTTCGCCCTCGCCCAGCGCGGCCACGTCGTGCAGCGCCACGTAGGCCGTGGTGGCCGGCACGAAGAAGGTCGCCGCCACCTCCGCCGGCAGCTCGGCGGGCACCGGGGTGAGCGCCTTGGCCGCCACGCTGACCCGCTCGGTCCAGCAGCCGTCGCGCAGCAGCCCGAGCCCGCCGCCGCGCAGCATCACCCGGTCCCCCTCGGAGACCGGCGCCCCGGGGTCCGCCGCCAGCACCTCGCCCGCGCCCTCCACGCCACCGGTGTACGGCAGCTCCGGACGCATGCGAAAGTCGCCGGCCGCCACGGTGAGGTCCAGGTGGGCCACGGCGGCGGCGGTGACCCGGACCAGCACCTCGCCCGGCGCCCGCTCCGGCTCCGCCACCTCGTCCATCACCGGCGGCCGGCCCCAGGCGTGGAACCGGGCGGCCCGCATCAGCCGGCCGCCTTGGCCAGGAACTCCAGGCTGATCGGGTTGTACCGGTCGGCCTGCTCGTGCTGCGGCCAGTGGCCGCACTTCTCGAACAGCTCCAGCCGGGAGCCGGGGACCGCCCGGTGCATCCGGTCCGCCTCCGGCACCTCGCCGAACGGGTTCTGCCGGCCCCAGATGATCAGGGTGGGCTGGGTGATCCGGCCCAGGTACTCCGGGGTCAGCAGGTTGCGCCGGCGGATCTCCATGTTCTGCAGGGACAGCAGGTTGTCCACGTTCGCCACGAAGTCCGGGGCGTGGTAGATCGCGTGCCGGACCTCGACCAGCTCCTCGGTGGCATCCACCGGGTCGGCCATGAGCAGGCGCAGCCGCTTGCGGGTCAGCTCCACGTCGTCGCTGGACACCGCCGCCTTGGTGCTGGTGCGGATCCGGTCCATCACCTCGGGGTTGGCCACCGTGCCGCCGGCGCAGAGCAGCTGCAGGCTGGCCACCCGTTCCGGGTGCTCCACCGCCGCCCGCGCGCCGACCCAGCCGCCCAGCGACTCACCGACGATGTGCGCCCGCTCCACCCCGACCGCGTCCAGGTAGGCCAGCAGGTGCTCGGTGTAGTCGGGGATCTCGTAGGGCCGGTTCGGCTTGCCGGTGTAGCCGTGCCCGAGCATGTCGACGGCGTGGCAGTCGTAGCGCTCGGCGTGCACCGCGATGTTGCGGGTGAACGCCTCCAGGTGCCCGCTGGTGCCGTGCAGGAACACCACGGCCGGCCCGCGGTGCTCGCCCTCGGGGCCCGCCCGCAGGGTGCGGGTGCGCACCCCGCCGGCGTCCACGTACTCCAGCCGGAAGGCGGCCGGGGCCAGTTCGTTCCAGATGCTCACGGCGTTGTCCTCTCGCGCGTATTGATTCGGTGCACTTGGGTGTTGCTGCGCGCGGCCAGGCGGCGGGCCAGCACCACCGCCGCGACCAGGCCCAGGACCAGAGCCACTCGCTTCATCGGCCGGCCACCGAGTCGAGGAAGCCGCTGACCACGGCGTGGTACTCGGCCGGCCGCTCCTCCTGCAGGTGGTGGGAGGCGTGGTCCATCACGTGCAGGTTCCCGTTCGGCACCATCCGGGCCAGCATCAACGGGTAGTCCGGGGTGAGGAACGCGTCCTGCATGCCCCACATGAACAGCGTCGGCGCCTGGATGCGGGGCAGCTCGTCGGTCAGGTCCTGCCAGTCCCCGCGCGGGGAGTCGGACATCGCGGCCAGCTCCCGCTCCCCCGGGTCCAGGCTCTGCCGGTAGCGCAGCTCGACGGTCTCCTCGGGCAGCTTGGCCGGGTCGTACCACTCCAGCCGGGTGATCAGCTCGCGCATCTTGGCCAGGGTCGGCCCCTCGCCGCCGTAGTAGACGTCGCGGGCGTTGCGGCCGCGCCGGCCGCCCTCGGGCAGCGGCGCCAGCGGGCCGTAGAACACCGGCATGCTGCCGGTGATCACCAGCGAGCGCACGCGGTCCGGGTACTTCGCGGCCAGGTTCAGCGCAATGGTGCCGCCCCAGGAGTTGCACACGATGTCCGGCGCCTCGAGCCCGAGGGAGTCCAGCAGCGCCACCGTCTTGGCCGCGTGGAAGTCCCACATCGGCCCGGTGATCCGGAGCTTGTCCGAGCGGCCGTACTGCAACAGGTCCACCAGCAGGCAGCGGCGCGCCCGCGCGAACAGCGGGGCGACCGGCCCGAAGTCGCTCCAGCCGGTACAACCGGGGCCGCCGCCGTGCAGGAACACGGTGTCCGGGCCGGTGCCCAGCTCGTGGTAGTGGAACGTGACGCCGTCGGCCTTCACGTACTTGCTCTCCGGGGGTTGCATGGTTCTCCTCATTCCGGCGAGGTGGCGGAAACGGCGATCCGGGTGAGTACCTCGCAGAGCCGGCGCATGGCCCGCACGTCGACGGTGTTCATGCCCCGGGAGAAGTCCACGTCGAACTCGTCCGAGGCGACCTTGGGCATGCCCACCCTCGCGGTGGGGATCCCCCGGGCGCGCAGGATGTTGGCGTCGGTGGCGCCGCTGTTGTCCGGCACGGGGGTGTGCGGCCGGCCGTTGGTGCGCTCCCAGGCGTCGACCGCCAGGCGCACGATCCGCGCGTCCGGCGGGGTGCGCGTGCCGGGGATGGCCAGCACCAGCTCCACGCCGAGGTCCACGCCCAGCTCGGCGCCGACCTGGCGCAGATAGGCGGCCAGCTCCCGCTTCGCCGCCAGCGTCGGGGTGCCCGGCGCGATGCGCAGGTCCAGCCGGATCCGGCAGGCGGCCGGGGTCACCGCGAGCATCCGCTCCCAGCCGCCGGCGATGGAACCGATCACGCCCTGCGGCGCGGCCGTGGCGGTGCGGTGGCCGGCCGGGTAGTCGGCCAGCCAGGACTCCAGCCGGGTGACCACCTGGGCGGCGGTCACGACGGGGTTCCGGTACGGCAGGCGGTGCCGGCTGCCCACGTAGGTGTGGATGCCCGGCACGGTGACCTCCAGCCAGCACAGCCCCACCTCGTCGTGCGCGATGAAGTCGCCCGGCTTGGCGATCACCGCGTGGTCGGTGTGCCAGCCCCGCTCCAGCAGGAACGAGCAGCCGACGCCGTGCCCGGTGTTCTGTCGTTCCGGGTAGATCGCGTTGGTGGGCATGCCGCCGGCGCCGAACGCGGCCACCACGTCCCCGGCCAGCGGCGGGCGGGCGGCGGCCAGCGCCTCGGCGACCACCAGCACGCAGGCCGCGTGGCCCTTCGGGTTGCTCGCGCCGAGGCCGGAGACGAACGGCCCGTGCTCATTGCGGGCCTCGGGCTGCATGTCCGGGCGCAGCTCCGGACCGATCCAGGGCAGGTCCAGCTCGGGGTCGCCGGTGGTCAAGGTGTCGATCGGTGCGTAGAGCATCAGGTCCGGGCCTTGGCCGCGCCCGCGCAGCCGGCCGACCGCGTTGGCCTGGTGCTCGTCCAGGTGTTGGGCCTGCGCGGCCAACCCGGCGGCGGAGAGCCGGTCGGCCAGCCAGTGCGCCAGTGGCGCTTCCCGGCCGGTGGGGCTGGGGATGCCGGTCACTGCGCGCGCGGCGGCCCGCAGCCGGTCCTCGGTGACGTGCCGGAGCACGTCGGCCACCGTCGCCTCGGTCATGCCGGCTCGGGTTCGATCACGGCGGCGCCCATGCCGGTCAGCCACTCCGGCATCGGCGCGTAGGCCAGGCTCCGGCCGGGGGCGAAGCCGAGCGCGGCGGCCATGGTCAGCCAGGTGCGCAGCTCCTGCCCGCCGTTGCCGGACCGCTCCCCCAGCTCCGCCGTGCTCAGGGCCAGGTAGTCGCGCAACCGGCCGGCCTCCAGGTCGGCCAGGAACCGCCGGTCGAACTCGTCGAAGATGACCGGCCGGGCGGCGGTGATGATCTCCCGGCGGTGCGCGTCGTAGCGCTGCCAGTCGCCCCGGCCGTTCAGCCAGGCCTCGACCATGAACTCCTCGTCGGCGCCTTGCGGGTCCCGCCAGTCCGCCGGCCAGGGCAGCTGGTGGGACAGCCCGCCGGAGGCGATCACCGCCACCCGGGTGTCCCCCGGCATCGCGCCGAGCGCGGCGGCCAGGTTGGCGCCCAGCTCGGCGCACCGGTCCAGCCGGGGCAGCGGCGCGGCGAACACGTTCACCACCAGCGGCACCACCGGCACGTCCAGCCCGTCCAACAGGTACTGGATGGCGTGGGTCTGGCCGTGGTCGATCTGCAGCCGGGCGGATATGGCCACCTCGGTGCCCGCCTCTACCAGCCGTTCGGCCAGCGCCTGGGCGAACGGCGGATCGGTGCGCTGAGGCCCGGACGGCGTGCCGGACTCCCCGGAGGCGATCACCTCGCCCACTCCGAGGGTGAAGGCCGGGATCAGGTCCAGCCAGAAGCCGCGGAAGTGGTTGGAGCCGATGATCACCGCCACGTCCGGCCGGGCCGCCGCGATCGCCTCCCGAGCCTCCCCGAGGGCGTCGCGGAACCGCTCCGCGTCGGCGCGGTGCACCACCTTGTCCCAGTGCGTGTTCATCAGCGTGGAGTGGGACGCCCCGACGCCGAGTACCACCCGCGCCATCTAGAGCACCCCCTGCTCGCGCAGCCGGGACAGGCGCTCCTCGGTGACCTCCTCGGCCAGCTTGCGCCAGCGCAGCAGCGAGTCGTCCGGCCGGTACAGCCGCTCCGGCGGGGCGTCGGTCAGCTCCACCATCCACTTGTCCTGCGCGGAGAACTGGCCGTGGAACAGCCAGCGCATGAAGCCCAGGTACTTGAGGTAGAACGGCAGCGCGCGCAGCCCCCGGTGGAAGTTCACCAGCACGCCGACGTACAGGTGGTTTCCCGCGTCCACCGGCACGTAGAACTCGTAGTGAATGAACGTCGGGTACGCGATGCGCAGCACCCCGGGCATGCTCACCGAGGCGAAGCCGGGGAACTCCTGCGCGGCGATCACCGGGTGCACCTCGCGGTGGCTGCCGGTGTTGCCGATGTTGGCCACCTCGGTCGGCGGCTTCAGCTTGTACCAGGCCTGGTTGCTCCACCGGCCGAGGCCGGGGAAGTCGGCGTCCCAGTACTGCTTCTCCTGCACCCGGTAGATCCACCGGCCGCGCCGCACGATGCGGGTCTCGTTCCACACCGGCATCGGCTTGAACAGCCGCCACAGCGAGGTGCGGTGCAGGTACTTGGCGTGCCCCTCGTCGTAGCCGTTCTCGCAGGCGAACCGCCAGTTGCCGGCCCTCGGCTGCATCCGGGACCCGGTCACGGCGGCGTTGCCCACCAGCTCCTCGGGCAGCTGCTCGTCGATCGGCGGGGCGTCCTCCCCGTCGCCGATGAACACCCACACCATGCCCAGCCGCTCCGCCACCGGGTAGGTCGGCTGGACCACCTTGCCGCAGATCGGCGAGTCCGGGCCGTCGGTGATCGCGGCGCGCAGCTCGCCGGTCTCCAGGTCGAACGTCCAGCCGTGGTACGGGCAGCTGATGGTGCCGGGGAACTGCTGGTTGCCCTGGCTGAGCGGGACGCCCCGGTGCGGGCAGCGGTCCTTCAGCGCGTAGGCCACCCCGTCGTCGCGGATCAGCACCAGCTTCTCGCCCAGCAGGGTGATCGCGGTGGGCTTGCCGGTGATGCGGGAGGAGTAGGTGACCGGGTACCAGTAGCCCCGGAAGCCGGCCGCCGCATCCTGGTAGTGCGGCCAGGTCGACCAGTCCTGCCGGCCGGGCAAGGTGCCCAGCCTCTGCTTGCTCCGTTGACTGTGTCGTTCTCGGGCGCCGCGCCGCGCCGCGCTCGGTACGCTCATGACGCTCCATTCGGTCTTTCGGCGAGTCCACCACCGCCGCCCACCGCTCCCAAGATCACCGGTCCGCTGGGTGAACCGGGTCCGCTCACCGGCCCCGGAAGGTGGGCGGGCGCTTGTCCAGGAAGGCCTGCAGCCCCTCGGCCGCGTCCTCGGTCCGCATCAGGGCGCGCACGAACTCCTCGTCCGCCCGCATGGCCTCGTCGATGGGCAGGTCCGCCCCCGCGTCCACCGCCCGCTTGAGCAGGCCGATGGCCGCCGTCGGCCCGGCCGCCAGCTCGCGCGCCCGGTCCGCGACCACCTTCGGGAACTCGTCGTCGGGGACCACCTCGTCGACCAGGCCGAGCTCGCACGCCCGCCGCGCGGGAAGCCGCTCCCCCGCGATCATCAGCCGCTTGGCCAGGTGCGGCCCGACCAGCCGGGGCAGCCGTTGGCTGCCACCCGCGCCGGGGAACAGGCCGAGTGCCGTCTCCGGGAAGCCGAACGTGGCTCCGGCGGCGAGCAGCCGCAGGTCACAGGCGAGCGACAGCTCGGCGCCGCCGCCCAGGGCGTGCCCGTTCATCGCGGCCAGCACCGGCTTGGGGGTCAGCTCGATCAGCCGCTGCACCTCGATCCACCGGCGCATCCGGTCCTGGTTGGGGGCGGAGAGGTCGCGCATCACCGCGATGTCCGCGCCGGCGATGAAGAACCGGCCGGTGCCGGTGATCACGATGCAGCGCACCGACGGGTCCCGCGCCAGCGGCGGCAGCACGGCCAGGAACTCCTCGATCACCGCCGGGGTGACCGCGTTGGCCGGCGGCCGGTCCACCCGCACGGTGGCCACTCTGCCGTCCGTCTCCACCCGCAGCACCGCGTTCACTCCAGCACCCCCGCCTCGGTCAGCTCGGTCAGTTCCCGCTCGTCCAGGCCGAGCAGCTCCCGCAGCACGTCCCGGGTGTGCTCGCCGAGCAGCGGGGCCGGCGCGTCCAGCCGGCCCGGGGTCGCGGACAGCCGGGCCACCACTCCCTCGTGCCGCACCGGGCCGATCAGCGGGTGGGTGAGCGTCGGGTAGAACCCTCGCGCGGCCAGCTGCTCGTCCGCCTCCACCAGGTCCCGCCCGGTGGCCACCGGCGCGGCCGGCACCCCGGCGGCCTGCAGCCGCTCGGCGGTGGTGGCGGCGTCCTCGGTGGCGGTCCAGGCGGCCAGGGCGGCGTCGATCCGGTCCTCGTCGGCCCGCCGCGCGGCCAGGCCGCTGTGCCGGGGGAGATCCAGGCCGGCCAGTTCGGCCAGCGCCGACCACTGTTCGTCGGTGCGCACCGCGATGGCGACCCACCGGTCCTCACCGGCCGCCGGGTAGATGCCGTGCGGGCAGGCCCGGGTGGACCGGTTCGGGTGTTCGGCGGTGCGCTGGTCGCGCTCGCCGTCCGGCAGCGCCGCCTCCAGCACGGCCGGCCCCATGGTGGCCGCCATCGCCTCCAGCTGGGACAGGTCGACCAGGCCGCCCCGGCCGGCGGCGAGCAGGTCCAGCACGCCGAGCACCCCGGCGTTCGCCGCGACCATGTCACCCAGGCCGAAGGTCAGCCCCTGCGGCGGGCCGCCGGGGTCGCGGGTCTCGCTGGACAGGCCGGACATCCCGGCCAGCGTGTCGGCGAAGGTCACCGCGTCCCGCCACGGCCCGGTCTGCCCCACCCCGGCCATGGACAGCAGGATCACGTCCGGGTTGGCCGCGCGCAGGCTCGGGTAGTCCAGGCCCCACCGGGCCAGCACACCCGGGCTGAAGTTCTCCACCACCACGTCGCACCGCGCCGCCAGCTCGCGCAGCAGCCCCTGGCCCCGCTCGGTGCGCAGGTTCAGCGCCACCCCGCGCTTGCCCCGGTTGAAGTTGACGAAGTACCCGCTCGAGTCCGGTCCGCCGTCGGGCCGCAGCCGCATGGACGGCGCGAACCGCGTCGGATCCTGCCGGTGCCGCGACTCCACCTTCACGATCTCCGCCCCATGCTCCGCCAACACCTTGGTGGCATAAGGCCCCGCCAACACCCACGTCAGATCCAGCACCCGCACCCCACCCAACGCCCGCACACCCGACAGGCCCGGCCCGCCGGGCAGGCCGGGCGCGGCGACCGCGCGCCGGCCGCGTGGGTGGGTGGAGTGCCAGGGGGTGTGGGTTTCGCGGAGCGGGTGGAGGGTGACGGGGCGGGGGCGGCCGGGGGCGTTCCAGGGGAAGCCGGTGTTCAGGGCGCCGGCCTCGGGGAGGGCCTCGCCGGTCACTCGGGCGAAGAAGTCGCGGGCCAGCAGTTGGGGGTTCTCGGTGAGGCGGGCCGGAGGGACAACCTCGGCCCATGGGAGTGCGCGGGCGCGGGCCTGCTCGGCCAGCGCCGACGCGGTGCGTTTCGCGGCGAACCGGGCGACGATCTCGTCCACGGTCGGGCGGGCGCGCCAGCGGGTCACCGGGTCCGCGTACCGTTCGTCGACCAGTTCGCCGGCCTCGCCCTCCTCGACCATCCAGGCCAGCAGGTCGGTCCACATCCGGTTGCTGCCGGAGTAGCCACCGGCCACGTGGCCGTCGGCGGCGGCGAAGATCCGGTGCGCCACGTGCTCGTACACCCCGCCGTTGCGTACCGGGAACCGGCCGGAGTGGATCCAGCTGATCGCCGCGGTCTCCAGGGTCGCGGCCACCGCCTCCTGCGCGGAGATGTCCACCAGCTGCCCGGTGCCGATGCGGTCGGCGGCCAACACGCCGAGCAGCGCCGCGATGGCCGCGTGCGCCCCGGCCAGCTGCACGGCCTGCTCGCGCGGCGGGGGCTTCGGCGGGCCGTCCGCCCGGCCGCCCAGCCAGCTCATCCCGCCCGCCGAGGCCAGCACCAGGTCGCCGGCCAGCCAGTGCCGGCGCGGGCCGGTCAGCCCGAACGGGGTGACCACCACGTGCACCGCGTCCGGCCAGCGGGAGGAACCGTCCGGCCGGATGCCCCGCAGCTCGCGCAGCGGTCCGCTCTCCAGCACGACGTCCGCGCCGGCGGCCAGTTCGTCCAGGTCGCCCCCGGGCAGCCGGCGCTTGCCGGCGTGCCAGTGGGCGGCCGCGGCGGCGCCCAGCGGGCCGCCGTCGTCCACCCTGAGCACCTCGGCGCCCAGCCCGACCAGCAACCGCGCCCCCTGGAACGCCAGCTCGTCGGTCAGGTCCAACACTCGTAGCCGGGCGCGATCGGGCAAGTCTCCTCCTCGGTCGCGCTCGACGTTAGGTGGCCGCCCACGCCTCGCCCCAATGCTCCGTTCTGCCTACCGAGACGCCGCCCGGTCCGTTCAGCGGACCGAATGTGACGCGCGTCGCCCGCCCGCTCCCTACGGTCCAGCGCACAACCTGAGACGACGTGAGGTAGCGATGTCCTGGCGGAAAAGAGCGTCACTGTCGATCGCCGGTCTGGCCCTGTTGACCGGCTGCACGGCCGGGTCCACCGACTCCGCCGGCTCGCCTGCCCAAGGCAACGCCTCGCTGCCGCACGTGCGCATCTCGGTCGGCATCGACCAGGCGTACGCGCCGTTCTTCGTGGCGAAGAACCAGGGCCTGTTCCACCAGCAGGGGGTGGACGTGGAGCTGGTGCGGTACGCCGTCGGCGGCGACGGGGTGGACGCGCTGGCCACCGGGCAGGTGCAGATGGCGGCCAGCTCGGAGGTCACCTCGATCGGCCAGCTGGGGCACATCCCGGACCTGCGCGCGCTGCTGGTCTACGAGCAGTCCGGGGACTACCTGAAGGTGGTCACCCGGCCGGAGATCACCGATCCGGCACAGATCAGGACGATGGCCGTGGTGCCCGGCCTCTCCGAGGTCTCGGCGGTGAAGTTCCTGCAGGCCAAGGGGATCGACCCGGCCGGGGTCCGGATGGTCACCGCCGGCGCGGCGGAGATCCCGACCCTGGTCCGGCGCGGCGACGCGGACGCCTACGTGCTGTGGGAACCGTGGCCGACCAAGGGCGCCGACCAGGGCAACAAGATCGTCTCGACCACCGGCCAGTACGGGTGGAAGTACACCCACTGGCTGATGACCAAGGAGAGCTGGCTGCGCGACAACGAGCAGCTGGCCGGCAAGGTCGCCCGGGCGTTGGCTCAGGGTGCCGACCGGGTGCGGAGTGACCCGAACACCGCGGCCGCCGACACCCAGAAGGAGACCAAGATCCCGCCCGAGCAGACCCTGAACGCGGTGAAGCAGATCGACTTCCGGGTCCGGGACATCACGGCCGAAGACGTCCGGGCCTACGACTCGGTGGCCCAGTTCTACCTGGACCGGGGCGTGGCCAAGAGCAAGCCGGACGTGTCCCGGGCGGCCCTCATCGGCTGGTACAGCCGGAACGCGGGGCAATGATGGCCGTGACCCAACCCGCGACCGATCTGGCGCGGACCCGGGGCGCCAGCGCCCGGTTCGACGGCGTCGGGATCCGGTTCGGCGCGTTCCAGGCGGTGCGGGACATCGACCTGGAGATCACCGCCGGCGAGTTCCTCTGCCTGCTCGGGCCGAGCGGCTGCGGCAAGTCGACGCTGCTGTCCACGCTGGCCGGGTACCTCTCGCCCGGCTCGGGATCGGTGACCGTGGACGGCGCGCCGGTGACCGAGCCCGGCCCGGACCGCGGCATGGTGTTCCAGAGCAGCGAGGCGCTGTTCGACTGGCTGACCGTGGCCCAGAACGTCACCTTCGGCCCCCGGATGCGCGGCGTGCCGAAAGCCGAGTGCGCGCGCATCGCGGACGAGTACCTGGGCCTGGTGGGCCTGCGGCACTGCGCGGACCGACGGCCCGGCCAGCTCTCCGGCGGCATGCGCCAGCGGGTGCAGATCGCCCGGGTGCTGGCCAACGGGCCGAGGCTGGTGCTGATGGACGAGCCGTTCGGCTCGCTGGACTCGCAGACCCGCGAGGTCCTGCAGGTCGAGACCGACCGGATCTGGCGCAGCTCCGGGTGCACGGTGCTGTTCGTGACCCACGACATCGGCGAGGCGATCCTGCTCGCCGACCGGATCGCGGTGATGACCGCCGGCCCGGCCGCGTCCATCAAGAGCATCTACCGGGTGCCGCTGGACCGGCCGCGTTCACTGGTCGGCGCCGAAGCGCTGGAGCTGGCCGCCGCGCTGCGCGCCGACATCGGCGAGGAGGTGCGCAAGACCATGCGCGACCAGGGACTGGACCAGCCGGCATGACGATCACCGAGGCACCGAGGGTGAAGGACCGGCGTTCCCTGCGCTCGCCGGTGGTCTACGCGGCCTCGCTGCTGCTCGGGCTGGCCGTGTGGCAGGCGCTGGCCTCGGTGTACGGGGCGGCGCTGGTGGCCTCGCCGGTGGACACCGTGCGCGCGTTCGGGGAGCTGGCGGCGGACGGCACACTGGGCAACTCGGTCGTCGCCTCGTCCCGGCGGATCCTGGTCGGCTGGCTGGCCGGGCTGCTGGTCGGCGTGCCGATGGGGCTGCTCATGGGCCGGGTGCGGATCGTGCGTGCGCTGTTGGAGCCGTACATCGAGTTCTTCCGGTTCATCCCGCCCATCTCGTTCGTCACGCTGGCCGTGGTGTGGTTCGGCATCGGCGAGTCCTCCAAGGTGGTGCTGATCTTCTACACCTCGGTGTTCATCGTGGTGCTGAACACCATCGCCGGGGTGCTGTCGATCAACGAGGACAAGCTGCGCGCGGCCGCCAGCCTGGGCGCCGGGCGGGTGCAGACGCTGCGCTTCGTGGTGCTGCCGGCGGTGGTGCCGCACGTGGTCACCGCCGCCCGGCTGGCCATGGGCAACAGCTTCCTGACCATCGTGTCCGCCGAGATCGTCGCCTCCCAGGTGGGGCTGGGCGCACTGATCTGGACCTCCCGCAACTACGGGCGGATCGACTGGGTGTTCGTCGGCATCGTCACGCTGGGCGTGCTCGGCTTCCTGTTCGACCGGGTGCTGCGCATCGTGGCCACCCGGGCGCTGCGCCGCTACTCGGTGAAGGTCTAGGTGGCCCCGCGCTTCGGCTACGCCGACACCCCGGTGGGCCAGCTGCACTACGTCGAGCAGGGCGAAGGCCCGGTGGTCCTGCTGCTGCACCAGACGCCGCGCTCGGTGGACGAGTTCCGCGAGCTGCTGCCGCTGCTGGCCACCCGCAACCGGGTGGTGGCGATGGACATGCCCGGGTTCGGGCAGAGCGTGAAGCTGCCCGCGCCGCAGCGCATCGAGGACTACGCGGCCGGCGCGTTGGCGCTGCTGGATGCGTTGCGCGTGCCGAGGGCCACCGTGCTCGGCCACCACACCGGCGGCGCGGTGGCGATCGAGCTGGCCGCCCGGTCCCCCGCTCGGGTGGCCGCCCTGGTGCTCTCCTCGACCCCGTGGACCGGGCCGGAGTACCGGGCGAAACACGCCGGCGGCCCCGCCGTAGACGTGGCGGAACAAAGCAGGGACGGCGCCCATCTCGGGCAGCTGTGGGCCGGGCGGGCGCCCTACTACCCCGAACCGGCCGCGCCGCTGCTGGACCGCTTCATCCGCGACGCGCTGGCCCCCGGGGTCGACCCGGCCGAGGGGCACCGGGCCTGCGGCCGCTACCGGATGGAGCGGCGGATCGGCCTGGTGCGCGCCCCGGTGCTGCTGCTGACCGGGGACGGCGACCCGTTCGCGCTGCCCGCGCTCGCCGAGCTGGCGAACCGGCTGGACCCGGTAACCGAACCCCGCCAGGTGATCATCCCGGGCGGATGCGTGCCGCTAATGGAACAGAAGCCGACCGAGGTGGCCGAGGCCGTGGTCCGGTTCCTGTCCGAGCTGAGCGCCCGGATGCCGGTATGAGGATCGGCATCCGGGTACCGCCGTGCGCGCCGGCCGGCCGGCTGGCCCGGTTCGCGGCCGACGCCGAGCGGGCCGGGTTCGACCAGGTGTGGTTCCCCGACTCGCAGCTGCTCTGGCGGGACGTGTTCGCGGTGGCGGCGCTGGCCGCGGCGGGCACCGGGCGGATCGGCATCGGCACGGCGGTGACCAACGTGGTCACCCGCCACCCCAGCGTGCTCGCCTCCGCCGCCCGCACGGTCGCCGAGCTGGCCCCCGGGCGGTTCACGCTGGGCGCGGGGGTGGGCAACAGCTCGGTGGCCCCCATCGGGCTGCGCCCGTCCACCGGGCGCGAGGTGCGCGAACGGCTGGGCACGGTGCGCGCGCTGCTCGCCGGGTCGGAGGTGGACTTCGGCGCCGGGGCGGTGTCCCGGCTGCGCGACCCGGCGCCGGTGCCCATCCACCTGGCCGCCACCGGGCCGAACAACCTCCGGCTGGCCGGGGAGATCGCCGACGGCGCGATCCTGTTGGCCGGGATCGCCCCGGAGCCCTTGGCCGCCGCCGTGGCCCGGGTTGGCGAGGGCGCGCGACGGGCCGGCCGGGAGCCGGTGCCGGTGACCGCGTCCGCGTTCTGCCGGGTGACCGAGGACGTGGACCGGGACGCCCGAGAGCTGAAACCGATCTGCGTGGCGATCGCCCAGGGCGGCGGTGGGCCGTTCCTGGCCATGGCCGGCGTGCGGGTCGAGGCGCCGGACCGGGTGCCCGGTGTCTACCCGGACCTGGTGCACGCCGAGGACTGGCCGGCGGCGGTCCGGGCCTGCGACCGGTACCTGACCGACGCCGACGCGGCCCGGTTCGCCCGGGCGTTCTGTCTGTTCGGCACCGCCGCACAGATCGCGGAGCGGCTGGCCGGCGTGCGCGCCGCCGGGGTGGACGGGGTGCTGCTGCAGCACGTCGGCTCCTACGACCTGCCGGACGAACTGCTGACCGGCTTCCGCGACCAGGTGCTGCCCCGGCTGGCCCGATGAGCTCAGCGCATGAACGCGCCGCCGTTCACGTCCACGGTCGCGCCGGTGAGGTAGCCGGTCCGCTCGCCGCAGAGGAAACCGACCAGCCCGGCCACTTCCTCCGGCTGCCCGAACCGGCCGACCGGGATGGCGGCGCGGGCGCTCTCCAACCGTTCGGGGTCCATGCCGTCCATCACCGGGGTGCGCACGGCGGCCGGCGCCACCGCGTTCACCGTGACACCGTACGGGGCCAGCTCCCGGGCGAAGATCTTGGTCAGCACCAGGATGCCGGCCTTGGACGAGGCGTAGTGCGCGCCGGCGACCAGGCCGCCCTGCTGCCCGGCCAGCGAGGCCATGTTCACGATCCGCCCCCAGCCCCGCTCGCGCATGGCCGGCGCCAGCTCCCTGGTCAGCACCAGCACGGAGCGCAGGTTCACCGCGAGCACGTCGTCCCACTCGTCCAGCTCGATCTCCCAGACCGAGCGGGAGACGGTCCGCGCCGCGTTGTTCACCAGCACCTGGGGCACGCCCAGCCGCTCGCGCACCCGGTCCAGCGCGGCCCGCACGGCCACCGGGTCCCGGACGTCCACCTTTACCCCGAACGCGGCTCCACCCAGCTCCTGCGCCCGCCGCCGCGCCCCCTCGCCGTCCAGGTCCAGCAGCGCCACCCGGTGGCCGAGCGCGTGCAGCTCGCCGGCCACGGCCGCCCCCAGCCCGCGCGCGGCCCCGGTGACCACGGCCACTTTCCCGGTCATCGCGGCCCCCTACTCGTTGCCGAAGAACAGCGGCCGGCCGAGCCGGGCCTGGATGGTGAAGTACTTCCACAGCCGGGCCTCGCCGACCGGGTGTTCGCGCAGGATGCCGCACACCCGCGCCGCCGTGGCGTAGTCCGGCACGTCGGCCAGGATGTACGCGGTCCACGGGAACGTGGTGGACGGCCCGACCATCACCTCGTCGTCGTCGAAGGTGCCCAGAACGCGCAGCCCGAACCGGCCGGCCAGGTCGTCGAACGCCCGGCGGGACCCGTCGATCACCGCCGCCCGTTCGTCGTCGCCGGCGGCGAAGAAGGCGTCCCGCACGCCGATGCAGAACAGCGCGCGCACGGTGGTGTCCTCGCGGTGGTCGCTCATCTCGCTCCCCTAGGCGGTGACGGTCTTGGGCCGGCTGTCCGGGCCGGTCTCGTCGAACCCGATCACCGGCGCCAGCTCCACCCCGACCGAGGTGGCGCCGATCAGCTCGCGGGCGGCGTGGTTTCCGAACGGCATGAACGGCCCGGCCTGCACGTCCCGCCACATCCGCTCGAACGGCAGCGCCCGCGTGTAGGACGCGCCGCCCAGGATCTCCACCAGCAGGTGCATCGCGGCCACCGCGTTGTTCGAGCACACGTACTTGACCAGCGCGCAGCGGGCCAGCCCCTGCTGCACGTCCAGCTGCTCGAACAGCCGCCGGGAGGTGACCTCCTCGGCGTGCCGGTAGAGCGTCGCGCGGGACTGCTCCAGCAGGATCTCCGCCCGGGCCAGGCTGTCCAGGACCGCCGGCTTCGGCCGGCCGCCGCGCCGGGCCAGCTGTCGCCGGGTCCAGTCCAGCGCACCCAGCGCGATGCCGTTGTAGACCGCGCCGAACGCCGGCATCGCCCAGGCGAACACGGTTTCCAGGACCCGGGCGTCCAGGTGGCCGACCGGCAGCGAGTGCACCACCGCCTCCGCCGGCACGAACAGGTCCCGGAACTCCACGTCGTTGCTCTGCGTGCCGCGCATGCCCAGCGTGTCCCAGGTCGGGTGGATGACCACCGCCGGGTCGGAAAGGGAGATCCGGAGCAGCAGCAGCCGGGGGCCGCGCTCCGGGTCCTCGTAGCGCGCGGTGGTCGAGCAGTGGGTGGCCACCGAGGTGTTGGTGCCGAAGCTCTTGCGGCCGTTCAGCCGGAAGCCGCCGGGCACCGCCTCGGCCGCGGTGCGCGCGTCGGTCATCAGGTTGGGCATGCCCAGCTCACTGGTCACCGACGCCCAGACCAGCTTGTCCCGGGCCGCCTCGCGCAGGAACGCCTCGATGCGCGGGTCCCTGGTGCGCCGCCAGACGGTGGCCCACTGGCCCAGCGGGGACAGGTGCATGTTCACCGCCAGCGCGGTGGCCCCGTCCCCCATGGCCAGTCGTTCGATGGCCGGGATCGCCTCGGCCTGGGTCGCGCCGAGGCCGCCCAGCTCCTCCGGCAGGGTCAGCCGCAGGAAGCCGCTCTCCCGCATGTCCTGGTAGTTCTGGACCGGAAAGCTGTTTTCCCGGTCGTGCTTCTCGGCTCGCCCGGCGAAGGCGTCGGCCAGCCCGCCGGCGAGATCCACGAACTCCCGCTGCCGCGTGGTGAGACATTGGTGCATGGGCCGAGTCTCGGCCGGTCGCGGGTCGCCGATCAAACGGAACTTCTCACCCCGGTGCATCGCATCACGTGATCCAGGGAGGTCAGGCCGTGTTTCGGCGCCCCAACGTCACCCTCGCGCAGGTGCAGTACTTCGTGGCCGCCGCCGAGGCGGGCAGCATCTCGGCGGCCGCCGGGCAGCTGCACACCTCCCAGTCCGCGCTGTCCTCGGCGATCCACCGGCTGGAGCGGGAACTGGGCTGCGCCCTGTTCATCCGCCACCACGCCCGGGGCATCGCGCTCACCCCGGCCGGGCGGGGGCTGCTGGAGCGGGCGCGGCACCTGCTGCGCGCGGCGCTGGAGCTGGAGGACACCGGGCGGGAGCTGTGCGAGAAACCGGCCGGCGAGCTGTCCGCCGGCTTCTTCACCACGCTGGCGCCGTTCTACGTGCCGCACGTGCTCAGCCGGGTCCGCACCCGCCACCCCCAGCTGCGGGTGCGGGTGCTGGAGTCCGACGGCGCCGGGCTGCACACCGCGCTGCGCCAGGGCGAGTGCGAGATCGCGCTCAGCTACCGGCTGGAGATCGAGCCGGACATGACCTTCGACCCGCTCGCCACCCTGCGGCCCTACGCGCTGGTGTGGCCGGAACACCCGGTGGCCGGCCGGGACCGGGCCACCCTGCGCGAACTGGCCCGCACGCCGATGGTGCTGCTGGACCTGCCCGAGCCGAGCCGGTTCATGCTGCGCATGCTGGCCGCCGCCGGCGCCCGGCCACCGGAGATCATCCGGACCACCAGCTTCGAGACCATGCGTGGCCTGGTGGCCGCCGGCGAGGGGTTCACCATCCTCAACCAGCGCCCGGCCGCCCCGGACGAGACCACCAGGGCGATCACCATCACCGACGCCGAACCGCTGGACATCGGGCTGCTGCGGGTGGCGGCGGTCCGGCCGAACCGCCGGATGGCGGTCTTCGCCCGGCAGTGCCGGGAGGCGGTGGAGCTGGTGACGCGGGCGGCCGGGTGATCAGCGCCCGGCGTCCCAGGTGTCCGGATCCAGGCCGAGCGCGGCCTTGAGCACCTTGCCGTTCGGGTTGCGCGGAAGCTCGGGCACGATCCGGACGAACCGGGGCAGCGCGTGCGGGGGCAACCGGGGCCGGCACCAGTCGCGCACCGCCGGGCCGGTCAGGTCGGCGCCGCCGGCCGGGGTGAGCACGGCAAGGATCTCCTGCTCGGTCAGCTCGGAGGCCACGCCGACCACGGCGGCGTCCAGCACGCCCGGCATCTCCACCAGCACCCGCTCGACGTCCCATGCGGCCACGTTCTCCCCGCGCCGGCGCACCACGTCGGCACGCCGGCCGGCGAAGCTCAGGTAGCCGTCGGCGTCCAGCCGGCCCCGGTCGCCGGTGCGGAACCAGCCGTCCGGGCGCACCGAGCTCGTCGCGTCGGGGTCGCCCGCGTACTCCAGGAACGCCATGTGCGGCAGCCGGGGGCGGGCGGCGATCTGGCCGACCTCCCCGGGCGGCAGCGGCCGGCCGGCCTCGTCCAGGATCGCCACCTCGTACTCCGGCACCACCCGGCCCGCCGTGCCCGGCCGCCAGGTGTCCGGGGTGTTGGCGGCCACGTCACCCAGCTCGGTGCAGGCGTAGGCCTCCAGTGCGCGCACCCCGAACCGGTCCAGGAACCGGCGGGCCAGGTCCACCGGCGCCGGCGCCCCATAGGCCAGCCGCACCCGGTGCGCCGCATCCTCCGGCGCGGGCGGGCGCCGGTCCAGGATGGCCAGCATCGCGCCCATGAAGTTGAACGCGGTGACCCCCTCGGCCCGGCAGGTGGCCCAGAAGCCGGAGGCGGAGAACCGCCGGTGCGCCACCAGGCGGGCGCCGGAGAGCAGCGCCGGCAGCAGCGCCGCGTGCCGGACGTTGATGTGGTTCCACGGGAACACGTTGAACAGCACGTCACCGGGACGGTAGCCCATGGTGGCCCGCACCCGTTGGGCGTGGCGGACGGCGGCGAAGTGCGGCAGCACGGCCGCCTTGGCCCGGCCGGTGGTGCCGGAGGTGGACAGCACGGCCAGCGGAGCGCCGGGTTCCGGTGGCGGGCGGCGGGCCGCGGCGCCCGGCCGGAGCGGCAGCTCGTCCAACAGCGGCAGTTCCTTCGGCGCTCCCGCTCCGACCACCACCACGTCCGGTATCACGGTGACCAGCTCGGCCAGCCGCTCGTTGCCGGCCAGCGCCTCCGCGCCGACCACCAGCGTGCGCGCGCCGGTGGCGACCAGCAGGGCGCGCGCCGACGCCGCCGTCACGTCCAGCGGCAGCGGCACCTCGGCCACCCCGAGCCGAGCCAACCCAAAGACCAGCTCCACCGCGTCCCGGCCCGGGACCAGGCAGGTGGCCACGGAGGCGCCCGGCTCGGCCCGCTCCGCCAACCTGGCCGCCACCGCCCGCGACCCGGCGTCCAGCTCGCCGACGCCCACCCGGGTGCCGTCCTCGAACCGCACCAGCTCAGCGTCCGGGTCGGCATCCGCCCGCCGCTCCAGCGCCCCCACCGCCGTCCCCACACCACCCAGCTCCGCCGGCTCCACCCCACGACCCTCACCCGCCCCACCCCCGCCAGCAACCCGGGTTCCGCTGAACGGTCCACCACAGGCAGGCGGCCACCTACGGGTGCTCGCCGGACCGGGTCATCTGGGCGTCGGGTTCCTCGGCGAGGATGGCGGCCAGTTCGGTGCGGCGGTTCACGCCCAGTTTGTCGTAGGCGCGTTGCAGGTGGTTGGAGACCGTGCGCGCGGAAAGCTGCAGCTCGGCGGCGATGGCCTTGGTGCTGCGGCCCGAGGCGGCGAGCAGCACGACCTCCCGCTCCCCCCGGGTCAGCACCGCGCGGCCGTGCAGCGGGAGCAGGGCGGGGGTGCGGGCACCCCGGCAGCGCTGGATCAGGCCGGCCGCGCGCCGGACCGCCCGGGCCCGGCGCTGCTCCCGGCCGGACCGCTGCCAGCACACCGCCGCGTCGCAGCCGCACTCGGCGGCGAGCAGGTCGGCGCCCATCTCCTCGAAGTCCCGGGACGTCGTCTCCAGCGCCTCGGCGTCCCCGTCCAGCAACGCCCGCGCGTGGCGGGCGCGGGCGAGGGCCAGCGAGCCGTCGATCAGCCCGCACAGCTCGGCCAGGCGGTCGGCCGCGTCGGCGGGGTGACCGATCCGGCACAGGTCGTGCAGGGCGGTCGACTCCATCACCCGGTCGTCGATCGAAGCGGCCAGCGCGGCGGTGCGGCGCAGCCGGGCCCGGGCCCGGCGCAGGTTCCCGTCGGCCACCGCCGCCCACGCCGAAGCCAGCTCGATGTCGGCGGCCATCAGCAGGTTGGTGGGCAGGTGCAGACCGGTGAGCGACGCGAGCATTTCCTTCGACCGCGGGTGGTCGCCGAGCGCGGCCAGGGCCGGCACCAGGTGGGCCAGACAGAACGCGGTGAACTGCGGCCGCCCCAGCCGTTCGAACAGCGCAACGGCCTCCCGGCCGTGCCGGGCCGCGCGGCCCAGGTGCCCCCGCTGGCCGAGCACCCGGCACAGCTGCCAGGCCCACCAGGCCTGCGCCTCCGTCGACCGCTCGGCCAGCGCCTGCCGGTACTGCTCGGTGGCGGTCCGCTCGGCCTCGGCCAGGCGCCCGGCGAAGGCATGGATCTCGCAGCTGTTGAACAGCTGCACCCACGGATGCCAGTCGAACGGGTACCACTGCGCCGGCTCGCTCAGGTGCTGGTGGGCCCGGTGGCCGCGCTCGCTGGCGGCCAGTGCCTGGTCGAGCCGGCCCAGCCGCCCCAGGCTGTACGCGGCCACCTGGCAGGCCCACACCAGCGCCGGGCCCTCCGCCGTCTCCAGCAGGGGCACCGCCGTCGCGGCGGCGGCCCGGGGACCGGTGGTGGCCAGCAGCAGCGCGGACCGCCGTCCGGCGATCTTGTGCCGCCACTCCGGGTCGGCCAGGCGGTCCTCCGCCTCGGTGGCGATGCGCACCGCGCGGTCCACATCGCCGAGATGGAACGCCGAGTTGTCGATCCGGCTGATCGCCACCCGGCCGAGCTGGTCGTCGGTGGCCGGGGCCAGACCCTCCAGCATCCGTTCCGCGTCGTGCGCCCGTCCCTGCAGGTTGGCGATCTGCGCGGCCAGGAACCGCGCCTCGAACCCGCCGCCGGTGACCAGCGCGTGGCCGACCAGCCGCTCGGCCAGCGCCAGGTCGTGCCGCCAGCGGGCCTGCACGGCCGCCTCCACCATCTGCTCGGGCCGGCCGCCGCCCCCGTCCAGTCGCCAGGTGGCCACGCGCAGGGTGTCCTCCCGCCGGCGCGCGCCGCACCCGTCGATCACCTCGGCCAGCCGGCGGGACACGTCGGCCACCCGCAGCGGGGGCATGCGGGCGCGCAGGACGTCACCGTAGATCGGGTGGCTCAGCCGCAGCTCCAGCCGCCGCCCGGCCGGCCGGCAGCTCAGCAGCGCCATTCGCTCCAGCCGTTCGGCCAGCCCCTGGTCGCCCAGCGCGGCCAGCTCCGCGCGGCCCAGCGGCTCCCCCACCGCCACGATCTCCATGAACGCGCGCTCGGCGTCCGAGAGGTCGGCGAGCCGGGCCTCGACCAGCTCAACCAGCCGGCTGGACGGCGCCAGCGGGCCGACCAGCCGCCACAGGTGCCCGTCCTGGCGCAGCGTCCCCTCGGCCCGCGCACCGAGCACCAGCTCGCGCAGGAACAGCGCGTTCCCCCGGCAGCGCCGGGCCAGCGCGGCGGTCACCGCCGGGTCGACCGGCCCGGCCAGCACGGAGCCGAGCAGGTCTCCGACCGCGGACTCGGTGAGTCCGGCCAGCTCGATCCGAGTCAGCACGGCGTCCTTCCACAACGCCACCACCGCGTCCGGTGCCGGCTCACCGGCCCGCACGGTCAGCAGCAGGAACACCGTGCCCGCCGTGGCCAGCTGATGGATCAGGGTGGCCGAGGCGTCGTCCAGCAGGTGCGCGTCGTCGACGTAGAGCACCAGCCGGTGGCCGCCGCCCCGGGCCGCGAGAGCCTCACTGACCCGGCGGAGCAACGCGGCCCGGTCCTTCGATGCGCCCTCGGTTGGCAGCAGCGCGGCGACGGCGCCGAACGGGATGGTCCGCGCGGCCCGGGTGGCGGTGACCCTCGCGGTCGGCCGGCCCAGCGACTCGGCCGCCCGCAGCGCCTCCGCCGCGAGCCGGGTCTTCCCGACCCCGGCGGCACCGGCCAGGACCACGCCGCGCCGGTCCGCGTCATCCAGGGCGCCGGTGAGAGCGGCGAGCTCGGACTCCCGTCCGATGATCGGCCACTCTGCCTCCATCCACGAATGGTGCCGCCTTCTCCACCCGGGCGGAAGACCAGCGGCTGCCAGGCGATATGAGTAATCGTTGCTCAGGCCGCCGGTTCGGGGTGCGGGCGATGCTGCCAGCCGTGATTACCGCGAGAGACGACCTCTTCCATCCCCGCTCGGACGACCCGTACTGGAACGAGAGCGCCTGGTTCGGGTTCCGTATCCCGGAGCGGCTGATCTCCGGCTGGGTGTACTTCTACCACCGGCCGAACATGAACTACACGGTGGCCGGTACGGCCCTCTGGGACCCGACCGGCGAACACGAGTGGGACTGCCTCTACTACGACTGGGGCGAGACCGTCGCGCTCGAGCCGGGGGCGGAGATGTTCGACTTCCGCTCGGCCAACGGCCTCACCGTGCGGTGCCTGGAGCCGCTGCGCTCCTTCGAGCTGTCCTACGCCAACGACGGCTGCAAGCTGGACCTGCGCTGGGACTCGTTCATGCCGAGCCATACCGATGGCTCGGCGAGGGAAAATACCCCGAGTTGTCGATCACTCGAAGATCCACACTAGTCGAACGCGGTGCCCCTAAGGTCGGAATGATCAGCGGGCCGGGTGGCCGGTTCCTGTGAGGCGATGAGCGCACCGACGAACACGGCCGCGCCGCCCAGGATGATCGCGCCGATGCCGGGCCCGACCCACAACCGGAACCCGTATTGCGGCGTGTTCGACCAGAGCAACGCGGCGTTGTAGGTGTCGAGTCCCAGCACGACGATGAGGAACCCGGGCAGCACCCCGAGATACTGCACCCCGACCGGCACAGCGGCAACCAGGCGGACCACGCCCCACCCGGCCACGATCAGGCCGGCCAAGACGTAGATCCCGCCGTCGGGGTGTTCAAAGCCGCTCCACGAGCGGTCGTATGCGCCTTTCACCACGGCCGAGGAGACCGTCCACGGCAGCATGACGCCGAAGAGGATGGACGCCCCACCGAGCAGCGTGCACCAAGCCCCGGCCCCGCCTTTGGCCGCGCGCAACGGGGGTAGCGGCGGAACGCCGGGAACGGGCGGGAGGTGTTCAGGGTGACCAGGTGGCGGGCCGTCCAGAGCGCTCATGGTGGCGGTCTCTCTGCTGGTTGGGACGGTGGGCGACTGGTTGTCGCATGTGAGCCGCGCTTGTTACGCCGCCGTACGGGTGGCCTGTATGGGCTGTTCGGGGGCTTTCTGGCCCGCTACCGGCCGTCGTTACCCCGCAGAGACCGCCGCGCGTCCGAACTGATGCATGCGCTGCTCCCGCTCAGTGGCCACTGACCGCGAACACCGCCGTCTCGGCACAGCGAACATGGACGCAGGGAAACGCCCGGTGACATCCCTTGCAGCGGCCCGGCGGCTGTTCGAGGTGCTCGGCCTCGGTGGCCACCAGCACGGCCGGGAACCGAGCGAGCAGGCCTGTGTAGGCCGTGACGTTCGGGGCGTTGCTCAGCACGCGGTCACTCCATGATCAATGTTGCCGAACGACGGTACGCGGGAACGGCCGCGCTCGCAGCGTCACGCCTTCCTGCCGTTGGCCCACACCCGCCGGTCATCCGAGATGTACCCGACTTCCTGCTTGCGGCCGTCCACGTAGAGGCTCACGGCCGTCCGGCGCCCCTGCTCATCGACGACGTAGCGGGTCACGGCGGCGGCGAGCACCCCCGGGTCAGTCGACAGCTCGGCGGCGTACTTCTCGGCCTTGCTCAGGGTGCTGCACAGCATCGCGGTCGCGCTGATCTCGTTCGCGCGGACGGCATGGACGCCGTAGATCTGCCCGTACTGCTCACGCGCCACGATGCACCGCCCGCACTCCGGGACACGGCCAAGACCAGGCGCACGCCGAGCACCGACCGTCGGCCCGGGGCACGTGATCTTCGAACACCGATCGGCCGTATCCCCACGTTGCACGCAGCAACGCCCACCAGTCGCCGAGGCTCACCCGGCCGAACGGTTCACGTGGCGGTCGGCACTTCGCGGGTCGGGATTCCCCCTGGTCAGCACGCACACCGACAAGTTCAGCGGGAGATATCAAGATCGGGAGTAGCCGCACTGTTGGCCAGGTGTTGGCCGCGGTGTTGGCCAGCTCGCGCGGTACTGTGTGCCCGCCGACGTTCGGATCGGGGGCAGCGATGACCAGCGGAATCGGCGCCGAGATTGCCGCTCGCCGGATCGCACGCGGGTGGTCCCAAGCCCAACTTGCCGCCCAACTGGCCGAGGTGTCCGGCTCGCCCACCCTGACCCGTCACGACATCAGCCGGTGGGAGCACGGCGCGCGGAAGCCCGGGTGGTGGCGGCCGTACCTCGATCAAGTTCTCGGAGAGCTGAACGGTCCCCGGGCGGCCGTCGAGATCGCGACGCATCCTGATGAGGTGAAGCGGCGAGAGTTCCTCAGCGCGGCCGGCGTGGTGGCGCTGAGCCCCACCGCGACCGACTTCGAGCCGCGCCACGTCGCGCCCGAGCTGGTCGACTACTTCACCACCCAACTGGCCGGCCACTACACGGCGGACATGCACCTCGGCCCCCATCTGCTGGTGCCCACCGTGACCACGCAGTACGACCTGTTGCGCCGGCTGGCCAGCGCCGCCGAGCGGCCCCTACGCAAGGAGCTGCACGGGGTTGCCGCCGCCTACGCCGCGATGCTCGGATGGCTGCACCAGGACGCCGGAGACCTGACCGCGTCGGACCGCTGGCGCACCGAAACGCTGGACCTGGCCCACCGCACCGGAGATGCCCAACTGATCGGCTACGCGCTGATCAACAAAGCCATGCTTGCTACCGACATGCGCGACGGCGCCACGGCCGTGGACCTGGCCGAGGGGGTGCTAGCCGACGAACGCGCGTTGGCGCCCAAGGTGCGCATCTTGGCCGCCGTGCAGGGGGCACACGGCTACTCGCTGCTCGGCGACTATCGGGCGAGTATGGACCTGCTGGACCGCGCGGAGGCACTCTCCAACGCGGTGGACGACGCATACACGTGGGGGAACGCAGTACGGCGGTCGAGCAACTACACGACGGTGCAGCGCGCAGCCTGCCTCGGACGGCTTGGCCGGAACGAGACCTCGTTGACCTTGTGGACCGAGGCTCTGCGCGACTCGCCCCCGACCACCCGACGCGACACCGGCGTGTACACCGCCCGCCGGGCCACCGTGCTGGCCAAGCTCTCCGAACGGGACGAGGCGATGACGGCCGCGCGCGACGCCGTGGCCTGCTACGTGGACACCGGATCGGCCCGGTTGCGGGACGAACTGAGCCGGCTGGCCGAGGTCGGCGCGTCGTGGTCGGGCACCCGGCAGAGTGGGCAGCTCCGCGAGATACTGGCGCCGCTGAACTGATCAACTCCGAAAGGATCTCCGGTGACCCTGCCGCCGCCGCTGTCCGCCGACGACGTAGCCGCCCAGCTCGCCCACCGGGAGGGGTGGACCGGAGACCCCGCGATGATCGAGAAATGGTTCGAGATCGGCTATCACGCCGGGGTGCGGCTGATCGTGGAGGTGGCGGCGGAAGGGAAGCGGGTCGGGCACCACGCGGACGCTGACCTACGGTTCGGCCGGGTGCGTTTCGGGATCACCACACACGACGTGGACAACCAGGTCACCGAGCTGGACTTCGACCTAGCGGACCGGATCGACCGCATCGCGGCCGATCACGGGGCTACCTCGGCGGGCTGAGATCAGTCTCTGGGCCGGGCTCGCCCGTTTCCTGGTCCGGCGGGCGCAATTCGTGAATTCCCCAGAAGACGATTGCGGCGACCAGACCGAGCATCGGCAGCCCTAGCGCTACCACGGCGCTCTGAACCGCGATGCCCAGTACGAACGTGACGGGCACGCTGATCAGCGAGCAGAGGACCGGCTTCGGCAGCTTGGCCAGCTTGGCCATGAATGACTCGCCGCTGGCCGGGCGCGTCGGGCCGGAGATCTGACCAGGCGGCGGCGCGGCCGGGGGTGGCCATGTCAGCGTCGGCACGTGCGGCGGTGGAACCGGCGTGCCGTAGGCGGGCGGAGCTGGGGCACCGTACCCAGGTGGCGGGGGCGCTCCGTACACCGTTGTGACCCGTTGCTGGTCCGACCGGTTCTGCGCGAGCGCGGAAATAACGATCCAGAAGGGCAGCCAGAGGCCGAACGTGAAGATCGTCAGTAGTAGGTGCAGGACGTGGTTCACCTTGTCCGGCGGATCGTTCGTGACCATGTACTGGACCGGCACCGGTTCCGGCGGCGGATAGTTGCTCGGCCATGGTGATCTAGGTGGGCCGGGTGGTGTCGTCATGGTGGGGCCTCCGAGGCAGCGGCGGGCCAGGCCTACGGCGGTTCGCCCAGCGCGAGCCCGGTGTTACACGCACGGCGAAGGAGACGCCCGGATGTTGCTGGGTTGTGACCGCGCGGCCCGCTAGCCACCTGGTAACGCAGGTCAGACCAGCTCCGAAGTACCGGTGCCGCGACCAACGCGCCGAGGAGAGCCCGCATGCACGACGTGCACGACGTGCACGACGTGCACGACGTGCACGACAACGAGCACTACCGCACGATCCTGAGGTTCCTCGACCGTGCTCAAGAGGTTGCGGACACCCCCAACATGTTGGAGCTGCGCGAGCTGGAAGAGGTGAAGGCAGCGCGCGATGCACTCGTAAAGCAGATCCCCGAGTTCGCCGAGGAGGCAGACCGCGAGGCACTGGCGGACATGATCGTTTCGCTCGACGAGTTCATTCAGAGACTGATGGACGAGGGGCTTCGGTTCGAGTGGCCCGACGCACTCTGATCGGGCGAGACGCCGGCCGCCGGGGTCGTTCGTTGAACCGGGTGCGGCTCAACCGTCCGGGAGACACCCCTCAGAGCCGCGACGGGACCGCCGTCCGGGCCGGATGCATCGGTCTGGGCGGCGGCCCGCCTAGTAACGCGGGTAAGCACGGGGCCACCTGAGCAACGGGGGTCACAGTGGCTCCGAAGGTATCGGTGCCCCATCAGCCACCAGAGGGAAGCCCCTGTGACCTCTCCGTTGCCGTCCCCGCCGCCCGCTGCGCCCTCACCAACGCCATCCGTGCCGGCTTCACCCATCCCCGGTCCGGTTGCCGGCACCACCGCGACGACCACGCCGCCCGCTCCCCGCCCAGTCCAGACAGCGCCTGACCGAGCGGCCAGAGATCAACAACGGGAGCTGCGCCCTGTGTCCAACGCTGGACAACAGGTGCTCCAGGAGGTGTGCGAGAGGCTGCGGCGCGGTCCGCTCGGGGCGCTGCGGGCCGAGGCGGTCAAGATCGTGGTCGACTGGATCCAGCGGTTCATCGTGTTCCGGGACACCGAGCGCAACTGCGTGGACCGCAGCACCTTCACGATCAAGCGCTGCTTCCTGGAGGCCAACCGCCGGCTGACCGAACGCGGCCTGGTGGAGACCGATCGCGACTTCTGGTTCCTCACCGTGGACGAGCTGTGGACCCTGCTGGAGACCGGCACGGCCACCCGGCTCACCCGGGCCAAGATCACCGCCCGGATGCGGGACTGGGACCGGTTCCACGCCAAGGAGGTGCAGATGCCGATGTACCTGCACAAGGGCCAGCCGGTCGACCTGGACCAGGCCGAGGACGACGGCGCCCAGGACGGCGTGCTGCGGGGCTCGGGGACCAGCTCCGGGGTGGTCACCGGCGCCGCGTGCGTGGTCAGGTCGCTGGCCGAGCTGGGCCGGCTGCGCAAGGGCCAGATCCTGGTGTGCAACTCCACCGACCCCGGATGGGCCGCCGCGTTCAACATCATCTCCGGCATCGTCACCGAGACCGGCGGCCCGCTCGCCCACGCCGCGTGCCTGGCCCGGGAGTACGGCATGCCGTCGGCCCAGGTGCGCAACGCGGTCACGCTCATCCCGGACGGCGCCACTATCACGGTGGACGGCGTCACCGGCCGGGTCACCATCGACGAACCGGCCTGATGGCTCACGGACGGATGTCCTGCTCGGCCAGCCAGCGGAACGTCTCCCGGTAGAAGTCGGGCGCGGCCAGCGTGACGTTGATCGAGTGGCTGGAGCCCGGCACCACGTACCGGGTGTACAGGCCCTTCCGGTAGTAGTTGGCCTCGTCGCGGGCCTGCGGGTCGGTGTTGCAGTCCTGGGTCGTCGGGCACCAGATGAGGTCGTGCTGGCCGATCGCGTACAGCACCGGGACCCGGATGTTCCTGGTGATCGAGTGGTTGTAGGAGTCGGCGGTGATGCCGGTCAGCTCCGTCGGGCTGAGGGTGTCCTTGAGCCGTTCCTCGTAGGCCTCGATCTTGGGGTCGTACTTAGCGGGTGCGACAAACGTCTTCGCCCGGTTGCCCGGCAGCGTGGTCAGGTAGCCCGGCGGGTAGCCCCGGCCGAGGAACTTGGGGTCGATGTCGGCGGGATAGAACTTGTCCGCGACCTGCGCGATTCCCTTCGGCGCGAAGTTGTGCCCGACGCCGGTGACGATTACGGCATCCACGTCGTGGAACTCCGACGCGGCATGCTGCGCGGTGAGTCCGCCCATCGAGTGGCCGTTCAGGACGACTTTCCGGAACTTCGGCCCGACTTCGCCGGAACGCAGGGCCTGGACGAGTTGGTGGGTGACGAATCCGGCGACATTGAAGTCGAGGGTCAGCGGGTTCGGGTGGTCCGAATGTCCGTAGCCGAGCCGGTCGATGTTCAGCGTGGCAAATCCGGCTTTCGTCGCGGCGTCGACGTACGAGTACTTCCCGGGCTGATAGGGCCAGTCCCAGTACGCGTGGTTGTAGCTGCCGCCGTGAATCAGAATCTGCACCGGGGTGTCGGCGGAAAGCTCGCCGCGATGGCAGAGCTGCCCGAACACGCGCTGGTTCGCCGGCGCCGAGGCGAACTGGCGAACCCGGAACCAGATGTTCTTACAGTCGGCCCCACTCGGCGATTCCGCGGGTTCCGCACTGACCACCACGCCCTCGGCGACGTCGTCCAGCCCGATGTCGACCGCCGTCGCGCTGCCCACCGTCACCGCGGCCAGGGCAACCGCCAGCCCGCTCGCCAGCCCGATCAGCCGTCTCATCGCTCCTCCTCGCTGAGTGCTCTTGCCGTGGAGAACGAGCCACATGAGCAGAAGTCGCGACATCACCGACAAATTTCCGACACCCGTGTCACAGCGCCGCCACCAGCGGATAGTCAGGCTCCGGGAGCTAGGCCGGGTCGGGAGGCGAGGGTTGCTCGGCGGTGCGCATGGCCGACTCGAGGTGGGCCAGGTCTTCCTTGAGCAGCTGGAGAGCGGGCCAGGGGCCGGGGGCGACGGTCCGGTCGTCGGCGCGGCGGATGCCGGTCATCGCCATGTCGACCAACACGTCGGCCATGTTCTCCGGGGCGCCGTCGGCTTCCAGGCGGTACCACCAGGCGACCCAGTTGGCCATTCCCAGCATGCCCAGTGCGACCGTCCGGGCCGGCAGCGGGCGCAGTTTCCCGGCGGCGATCGCGTCCTCGATGAGGCCGGTCAACAGGGCCAGGACCCGCCGGCGGGCCTGCCGGTGCAGTTCCGCGATTTCCGCCGGCAGATCCGGTTCACTGCGGTCCAGCAGCCGGAACCGGGTGGTGTTTCCGGCGTTGTTGATGACGATTCCGCGCAGCGCCAGCTCTATTCGGGCGTCCTCGGCCAGATCGGTGCGCGCCTTGGCGTCCTCCAGGATTTCCACGACGCGTTCCAGAACGTCCCGCACCAGCGCGGTCAGCAGTTCTTCCTTGTTGCTGACGTAATGGTAGAGAGCCGGTCGGCTGATACCCATCGCGTCGGCGATGTCCTGGAAGCTGGTATTGGCGAATCCCTGCCGCGCGAACAGGCGCGCCGAGCATTCGAGCAGCTCGTTCGACACGATCCGCCGACGCGCCTGACCCCGCGCGGGGGCGCCGTCACCCTGGGCCGCTGGCCGTTCTTCCACCGTCATCCCGCTCATCGTAGATCGCCGCCCTGGTTCACCCGATCGGACCTTGTGACATTGATGTCGATATTTTGACATGTATGTTGCAACTTGAGGAGGAGCGATGCCCGCACCAACCAACCACCGGACCGTCGTCGCCCTGGGGTTCGCCGCGATCGTGTTCGACGGGTACGACCTGATCGTCTACGGCTCGGCGGTGCCCGCGCTGATGGCCGACCCCGGGTGGCGGCTGAGCGCGCCGCAGGTCGGCGCGATCGGCAGCTACGCCCTGCTGGGCATGTTCGTCGGCGCCATCGCCGCCGGCGCCCTGACCGACCGGTTCGGCCGCCGCCGGATGTTCCTGGCCACGCTGGCCTGGTTCTCGGTGATGATGCTGGCGGTCGCGGCCGCGCCCTCCCCCGAGCTGCTCGGGTTGGCCCGCTTCCTGGCCGGCCTCGGCTTCGGCGGCATAGCGCCGATCGCCATCGCGCTGGTGGTGGAGTCGGCGCCGGCGCCGAGGCGCAACCTGCTCAACGCGGTCATGCTGTGCGGTTTCCCGGTCGGCGGGGTGCTCGCCGCGCTGGCCGGCATCGCGCTGCTGGAGTCGGCGGGCTTCCGGGCGCTGTTCGCCCTCGGCGCGCTGCCGCTGGTCACCCTGCTCCCGCTGGCCGCGTGGCTGCTGCCCGAGTCGCCGGGTTTCGCCCGGGAACCCGGCGTGCGCGATCCGGGGCTCACCCGGGGCCGGGCCGGCGTGGCCCTCGGGCTGTTCGCGCTGGCCAACGTGGCCGGGTTCCTGCTGGTCTACGGCTTGAACACCTGGCTGCCGCAGCTGATGCGGCAGGCCGGCTACGCGTTGGGTTCGGCGATCGCCTTCCTGCTGGTGTTCAACCTCGGCGCGATCGCCGGCGGGCTGGCCGGCTCGGCGGTCGCGGACCGGTACGGCGGGCGGGTGGCCGCCACCTCGGCGTTCGCCGTCGGCGCCACGTCGATCGGGCTGCTCTCCCAGCCGTTGCCCCCGGTGCTGCTCTACCTGCTGATCGCGGTGGCCGGCGCGGCCTCCGTCGGCACCCAGATCGTCGTCTTCGGCTACGTCGCGCTGCACTACCCGGGCCGGAACCGGGCCACCGCGCTCGGCGTCAGCACCGGGATCGGCCGGCTCGGCGCGGTCGCCGGCCCGCTGCTCGGCGGCTACCTGATCGGTGCCGGGCTGGGCCTCGGCTGGAACTTCGCCGCGTTCGCCGCCGTCGCGGTGCTCGGCGCACTGGCCGCCGGCGCCGTCCCGCCCCGGACCGCCGCGCCCCGCCCGGCCGAGGGCCTTGCCGCCAGCGGGACCATGCAGTGAGGAGCGCACCGATGCTGGCCGAGACGATCACCGACCTTCCCGACTTCGCCCCGGACCGCGCCGCCGCCTACCGCCGCCGGGGCCTGTGGGGCGAGCGCACGGTCGGCGACGAGCTGCGGCACGCCGCCGCCCGCTTCGCCGACCGCCCGGCACTGATCACCCCGACCACCCGGCTGACCTACCGCGAGCTGGACCGCCGCACCGACGCCTTCGCAGCCGGCCTGCTCGCCGTCACCCCGTTGCGCCCCGGGGACCGGCTGATGTTCTCCGCCGGGAACATCGCGGAGACCGTGATCGCCTACTACGGGGCGGTCAAGGCCGGGGTGGTCCCGGTCTGCACGCTGCCCATGCACGGACATCGGGAGATCGGGCTGCTGGCCGAGCACGTCGGCGCCACCGGCCACCTGGTGCAGGCCGACTTCGCCGGCCAGGACCTGCCGTCGGTGGCCGCCGCGGTCGGCCTCGAGACCGTCATCTCGATAGGCGGTGAGCTGGACCGGGCGATCGGTTTCGAAGAGCTGCTGGCGGCGGGCTCGCGGGACCCGGTCGCCGTCGATCCGGATGGAGTGGTCGCCTTCCAGCTGTCGGGCGGCACCACCGGCCTGCCCAAGGTCGCCCCGCGCCGGCACCGCGAGTACGTGCACAACTCGGCCGCTTGGGCGGACGCGCTGGACATTGACAAGGAATCGGTGGTGCTGCACGCGCTGCCGATCATGCACAACGCGGGCATCGCCGCCGCCCTGCAGCCGGCGCACTGGCGCGGCGCGGCGTTCGTGCTGGCCCCGGGCGCGGACGCGGCAACGATCACCGACACCGTGCGCCGGGAGTCGGTCACCTGCATCCCGCTGGTCCCGCCGGCCGTGGTCATCCGGCTGCTGGACCACGCGGCCGCCACCGGCGAGGGCCTTCGCGGGGTGCGACGCATGTGCGTCGGCGGGCAGAAGCTGCCGCTGGAGGTCGCCGTGCGCATCGAGCCCGAGCTGGGCGTGCCGTGCAACCAGATGTTCGGCATGGCGGAGGGCATGTTCCTGGGCACCCCGGCCGAGGCGCCGGAGCGGGTCCGGCTGCACACGGTCGGCGTGCCGGTCTCCCCCGCCGACGAGGTGCGCGTGCTCGAGGTCGGCGGGGAGAACCAGGTCCCGGACGGCCAGCTGGGCGAGCTCGCCTGCCGGGGCCCGTACACGATCCCCGGCTACTACCGCGCGGCGGCGCACAACGCGGCCACGTTCACCGCCGACGGCTTCTACCGCACCGGTGACCTGGCGGTGTGCCGCCCGGTGGACGGCCGGCGCTACTACTCCATCGAGGGCCGCATCAAGGACGTCATCAACCGGGGTGCGGAGAAGATCCACTCCGAGGAGGTCGAGGAGATCATCGTGCGCCATCCCGACGTGCACAACGCCGCCCTGGTCGGCATGCCCGACCCGGTACTCGGCGAACGCGCCTGCGCATTCCTGATCATGGAATCCGGCGCCGCCCCGCTCACCGTGGCCTCGCTGGGCGAGTTCCTGCGCGGGCAGGGACTGGCGAAGTACAAGTGGCCGGAACGGGTGGAGCTGGTGGAGGCGTTTCCGCTGACCAACGTCGGGAAAGTGGCCAAGAAGGAGCTGCGCGAGCGGGTGGCGGCCCGATGAAGGTGCGCAAGGCGGCGGTGGTGGGCGGCGGCCCGGGCGGGCTGTACGCGGCGCGGCTGATGCGGCTGGCCGACCCGGGGCTCGAGGTGGTCGTGCACGAGCAGGGACTGCCGGAGACCACGTTCGGGTTCGGCGTCGCGCTGGGCGCGCGCACCCAGCGCAACCTGGAGGCCGCCGACCCGGACAGCCTGCGCGACATCCTGGCCGCCTCCTATCCGCACGACATGAGCATGCGCGTGGGTGACCGGGTCGCCCGGGTGCCCGGCGGGCGGTTGGTGGCGATCGCCCGCACCGAGCTGCTGGCGGTGCTCGGCCGGCACGCGGAGAAGGCCGGCGTGGAGCTCCGGCACGGGGAGCGGGTCGACCCCGCCGACCTGGACGCCGACGTCGTGGTGGTGGCCGACGGGGTGAGCAGCGCGACCCGGACCGGCGGAGCGGACGCGTTCGGGGCGAGCGTGGAGGTCGGCCGGGGCCTGTTCCTGTGGGCCGGCACCGATTTCGCGCTGGACGAGGCCATGTTCGCCCCCGCCACCACCGAGCACGGCACCTTCGTGGCGCACGCCTACCCCTACGCGCCGGACCGCAGCACCTTCCTGGTCGAGGCGGACGAGGGCACGTGGCGGCGGGCCGGCTTCGACCGGACCACCGACGAGACCCCCTCGGACGCCTCCGACGAGACCGCCCTGGCCTACCTGTCGGACGCGTTCGCCCAGCGGCTGCGCGGCCACCGGCTGATCGGCAACCGCACCCGCTGGCAGCGCTTCCGCACGGTGACCTGCGCACGCTGGTCGGACGGCAACCGGGTGCTGCTCGGCGACGCAGCGCACACCGCGCACTACTCGGTCGGCTCGGGCACCAAGCTGGCCATGGAGGACGCCATCGCGCTGTGCGAGGCGCTGGCCGCCGCACCGGACCGGGACGCCGCCTTCGCCGGCTACCAGCGGAGGCGCAAGCCCGAGGTGGCGCGGATGCAGGCGCTGGCCCGGCGCAGCCAGCGCTGGTGGGACTCCTTCCCCGCCCGTACCCACCTCCCGGTGGAGCAGCTGACCGTGGCCTACATGAGCCGGGCGGGCAACGTCCCGCTGGCCCGCTTCGCCGCGAGTACGCCCGGCGTGGTGCGCGCCGGGCTGGCCCAGTACTCGGGCGAGCCGCCGGAGCGGGTGGACCTGGCCGACCCGGACGCCTGGGTGTCCGCCCGGCCGTGGGCCGGGTTCCCCAGCCGGGTCGTGCACCGAGGGATGCTGACCGACTTCACCGAGGTCACCAACGTCCCGGCCGATCCGTGGTGCGCCGAGGCGGACGAGCTGGTCCGGCGGCTGACCCGGGCCGGGCGCGCGGCCTGGGTCACCGGCCCGGCCGACCGGGGTGACCTGCTCACCCGCCTGGAGTTCGCCGAGCGGCTGCGCCTGGCCGGGTTGCCAATGGTGATCGCCGAGGGGCCGGCCGAGCTTTTCCCCGATCTCACCGCCGGGCTCGCCGCCGGGCGCACCGACCTCATCGCCATCCAGAACCGACCGTGACCGAGCAGAGAGGAACCACCGTGGAACACCTCGCCCTCGGCGTCGACCACGCCGCCTTCCCCACCTTCGACCCCGCCGGGACCGTGCGCTTCTACCGCGACGTGCTCGGGTTCCCGGTGGTGCACTCGATCTGCGCCGCCGGCTGGGGCCGGGAACGGCACCCGGACTTCGTGCACTTCTTCTTCGACATCGGCAACGACGACCGGATCGCCTTCTTCTACTACTTCGGCCTCGAGCCGGTGCACCGCCAGCCCCAGGGCGACGTGTACGCCGGCTTCGGCCCCGAGGTCCCCGGCTACTTCGTGGACTCCCGGCACCTGGCCATCCACGTCGAGGGCGAGGACCACCTGCTGGAGTACCGCCGCCGGCTGGACGCCAGCGACTGGCCGGTGGAGATGCAGGTCAAGCACGAGACCATCGAGTCGATCTACACGCACGACCCGAACGGCTACATGGTGGAGATCACCCGGGCGATGCGCCCGGTGACCCCGCAGGAGGACCTGGACGCCGAGCTGACCGTGGACGCCCTGGTCGAGGTGGCCGGCGGCCCGGAGCCGAGCCTGGCCAAGCTGCTCACCCGCAAGGCGGAGCTGATCGTGCAACGCGCGGCGGAGTGGGACGCTCGGCGCACCCAGGAGGCCCGGTCGTGACCACGCTGTTCGTGCTGGACGTCCCGGAGAACCTGGCCGTGCCCAAGGTGGCCGCCGAGGACCCGGCGGTGCGGGTCGACCGGCTCGGCCCCTACTTCGTGATCAGCGCGCCGGGGACGATCACCGTGGACCGGCGGGCCACCGGATGCCGGCACGCCGTCTGGTACAGCTGCATCGCCGGGCTCACCGACGCCCGGGTGGCCCAGCACGACAAGGACGCGCTGCGGGTCGTGCCGGCATGACCCGCGCGCAGACCCGGCTCGGCGCCGGCCGCCACCAGCGCGGAGAGCCGCTGCCGGACGCCACCCGCACCGACCTCTACCAGCTCGACACGGCGGACGGCGCCACCGTGACCGGCGCGCTGCGCACCGTGCCGGGCGCCGGGACGGTGGTGTGCATCATGCACCCGCGCCAGGACCAGACCCACCATCCGCTGGTGCCGCTGATCCTGCGCGCCGGCTGCGCGGTCTGGACGCAGACCTCCCGATCGGTGAACAACGACGTCAACCTGGTGCACGAGCAGGCCCTGCTGGACGCCGCCGCCGGCCTCTGCCACCTGCGCGACCTGGGCTTCGACCGGCTGGTCACCCTCGGGCACTCCGGTGGCGGCGCGCTGTACGCGTACTACCACGAGCAGGCCGGGCTGCCGCCGGGCGAACGGGTGGCCAGCACGCCGGCCGGCCGACCGACCGGACTGGCCGACGCGGCGCTGCCGGTGCCGGACGGCGCGGTGTTCCTCGCCCCGCACCCGGGCCAGGGGCAGCTGCTGCTGCACTGCATCGACCCGTCGGTGGCCGACGAGGCCGACCCGCTGTCCCGCATCCCGGAGCTGGACCCGTTCGACCCGGCGAACGGCTTCGCCGAGCCGCCGGCGAGCTCGCGGTACGGCCCCGACTTCCTGGCCCGCTACCGGGCCGCCCAGCGCGACCGGGTGACCCGGATCGACGCGCACGCACGGGAACTGGCGGCGGAGACGTCGGCCGCCCGCCGGCAGGCCAAGAGCAGCGGCGACCCCCGGGACCGCCGCGCCGCCCTGGCTCCTCGGTTGATCACGGTGTACCGCACCGACGCCGACCCGAGGACCGTGGACCTCTCGCTCGACCCCAACGAGCGGCCGTACGGCTCACTGTTCGGCCGCCGGCCGGACCTGATCAACTACGGGCTGGTCGGGTTCGGCCGGCTGACCACGCCGGACGCCTGGCTTTCCACCTGGTCCGGGCTCAGCTCGAACGCCGGCTTCACGCGCGCCGCGCCCGGGGTACGCGCGCCGACGCTGTTCCTCGAGCTGACCGGGGACCAGGCCGCGTTCCCGGCCGACAGCCGGGTCATGATCGACGCGCTGGGCGCGGCCGACCTCACCGTGCGCCGGGTCCGGGGCACCCACTTCGGCGGACCGATTGCCCCCGGCGAACCCCCGGGCGCCGAGCTGGCCGGACGACACCTCACCGAGTGGCTGTCCGAGCGGTTCCCCACCGCCCGTTAGAGCCCCGGCCGAGGTGGGCTGAATGATCGCCGCTGGTCGTCGAGCGCTGGCTCAGTCCGGTGTTTCCTTGATCAAAACCGGACCCAGCGCGCGCTCGGCGGGGCGAGCAGGCGAGGCGCGTGCGGCCGCTCGTAGACTCCGGGCAATGACCTGGCACGTGTACGTCAGCTACCTGGTTGTCGTGGTTGTCGTGGTGTTGGTCCCCGGCCCGGACACCATGGTCACGCTCCGGCACGCCATGGTCGGCGGTGCACGGCGCGGGGCGTTGGCGATCCTGGGCATCGGAACCGCGAGCGTCCTGCAGGGCAGCGCGGCCGCCGTCGGGCTCGGCACGCTCGTCGTCGGCTCCCAGCCACTGTTCACGGCGGTGCGCTGGATCGGCGCGGCCTACCTGTGCTTCCTCGGCGTGCAGGCGCTGCGCAGCGCGCGCCGGGGCGACTACCACCGGCTGGACGGGATCGGGGACCGCCCGGGAGCGAGGTCCCGGGCCTACGCCGAGGGCTTCCTGTGCAACATCACCAACCCGAAGGTGCTGGTGATGTACCTGTCGGTGCTACCGCAGTTCCTCCAGCCGGGCGTCACCTCGACCGCGGACGCCCTGCTGCTGGCCTACACCGTCGCGGGGCTGGGCTCGGCGTGGTTGCTGGCCCTCACCCTGTTCGTGCACCGCACCCACGGCTGGCTCACCCGCCGCCGGGTGCGCCGCGCGATGGACACGGTCACCGGCACCGCGCTGCTGGGCTTCGGCGCCCGGCTCGCCGTCGAGTAGGTCCAGCAGCGGCAGGACCCGGCGGCCCAGCAGGTCAATGCCTCGGGCGTCGTCCAGGCCGTGCGGGGTGCCGAACTCCACCCGGGACACGCCGGCGTCGACCAGCTTCCGCACCTGCCCGGCCACGTCCTCCGGGGTGCCGGCGAAGGCGAACCGGTCGAGCAGCTCGTCCGGGACGAGTGCGCCCGCGCCGGCGTGGTCGTGCGCGGCCACCCGCCGGTTGACCTCGTCGAGCAGAGCGGGCGGCACGGTCACGGTCGGGTCCAGCCCGGCGACGACGCCCAGGTACATGGCCACCTCGGCGCGCGCCCTGGCCCGCGCGGCGGCCCGGTCCTCGTCCACCACGGTGACCGCGCCGACCACCAGGCCGACGTCCTCCGCGCGACGGCCGGCCGCGGCAGCGCCGACCGCGATCCGGTCCCGCAGCACGCCGACCATGGCCGGGTTCGCGGTGCCGCCCACCTTCAGCTCGCCGGCCACCCGGCCGGCCATCGCGGCCATCCCCGGCCCCCACGCCCCGACCAGCACCGGCACCTCGGCCCGGCGCACGGGATAGCGCAGCCGCACACCCGGCTCGAGCCGGAACACCTCGCCGGCGTATCCGCGCGCATCCCCGGCGAGCAACGAACGGACCATCTCGATGGCCTCGCGCACCGCACGCACCGGCCGCGCCCGCCGCAGGCCCAGCGCGTCCAGCCAGGACCCGGCCGCCAGGCCGAGGTAGGCGCGCCCGTCGGAGGCGTGGTCCAGCGCGGCGAGTTGGCCGGCGATCTCGTAGGGGTGCAGGGTGAACGGGTTCCAGCAGGCGGCGCCCAGCCGCACCCGCCGGGTCGCCCCGGCCATCTCCAGCAGCGGCACGATCGGCGGCTGGAACATCAGGTCCCCGTACACGCTGAGCACGTCGAACCCGTGGCCCTCGGCCAGCGCCGCCAGCCGGGCGTAGTCGCCGGGTCGCTTGTCCCCCTGCAGGCCCAGGCCGATCTCGGTCACGTCAGGTCCTCGGTGCGCAGCCGGCACAGGCCCAGCCGCTCGATCCGCATGACCAGGCGTTCCTCCGGGTCCGGGCAGCACACCAGCGAGTCCTGCTCCAGCCAGTCGCCCGGTTCCAGTCGCCGCTGCTTGGCGGCCAGCAGCGGCAGCACAGCGGCCAGCGCGTACACGCAGAAGTGCCGGCCCTCCGGTATCCGCAGCTGGGCGCTGTTCACCAGGTCGAAGTGGTCGCCGACCCGCATGCCGCACACCGAGCGGCCCTCGATCCGCTCGACCACCACCCGCAGGTCGTACAGCACGGTCTCGCTCATCGCGCCTCCTCCCGCTCCTGGGCGGCGACCGGGACGCCCACCGCGACGGCGGCCTCCCCCGGCGGCCGGGTGACCAGGCTGACCGCCACCGTGACCACCGCGTCGATGCCCATCGCGATCAGCCCCGGTTCCCAGTTGGGCAGCGCGGCCGACCAGAAGCCGGTGGCGAACGGGGCGAGCAGCGCGACGAACCCGGCCACGATGCCGGCCAGCACGCCGATCGCCGTGGTCCGCCGCCAGAGGAAGGCCAGGAACACCCCGGGCGCCAGCATGCCGATCGCCGCGTAGGCGTAGAGCAGGATCCGCACCAGCGACGAGTCGTCACGCAGGGTCAGCCAGACCGCCACCCCGGCCAGCGCCACCATGGCCAGCCGCGACGCGGCCACCGCGCCCCGGTCGGTCAGCCCCGGCCGCAGCGGGCGCAGCACGTTGCGGGCGAACGTGGACCCCATCGTGATCAGCAGCACCGAGCCGGGGGCCATCGCCAGCAGGAAACAGGTGCCGGCGAACACCCCCACCACCCACGCCGGGTAGGACTGGCTGACCAGCTGGACCAGTGCGCCGTTGGCGTTCTCCTCGGTCGGCCGCACCCCGCCGAGCAGCGCGGCGAACCCGAGCAGCACGATGAAGAAGTAGGACAGCGAGTACAGCGGCTGCCAGACCGCGTTGCGCCGGATCGCGGTGGCCGATCGGGCACTGAACGACACCTGGAACAGGTGCGGGAACACCCAGTTGCCCAGGGCCACGTTCAGCGCCGAGGTCATCAGCCAGACCGTGTCGGTGTGGGCCTCCGGTTGCAGCCCGGGCAGCCAGCCGATGCCCGGGTGGCGCTCCTCGGCCAGGCGGAACACATCCAGCATGGAGGCCGCGCCGACCCGGGCGGCGACCGTCACCGCCAGGCCGACCACCAGCACCACCACCAGCACGTCCTTCACCGCCGCCGAGAACACCGCCGAGCGCAGGCCCACGGTCATCACGAAGGCCAGCATCAGCACCGCGCCCAGCGCGACCGCGCCCCACTCGGGCAGCGCGCCGCCCAGGGCCACGTCCACGATCAGGCGCAGGCTGACCAGCTGGATCTGCACGTAGACCACCAGCGCCGCGATGCCGACCACGCCGGTGACCACGCCCAGCCACGGCGCGTCGTAGCGGGCGGCGAAGAAGTCCGGCTGGGTGATCAGGTCGTGCCGGCGGCCGGCCCGCCAGATCTTCGGCATCAGCCAGTAGCCCAGGGCGTAGCTCAGGGACACCGAGGTGAAGGCCAGGTAGGCCGGTGCGCCCATGGCGAACGCGTAACCGGAGATGCCGAGCAGCGCGAAGATCGTGTAGACCTCGCCGGCGTTCATGAACCAGAACAGCAGCGGGCCGAACCGGCGGCCGCCGACCGCCCAGTTCACCATCGTCGGCCGCGCGCCCGCCCGGCGCCCGTAGCCGATCGCGCCGACCGCCGTGGCCAGCACGATGGCCACCGCGATGCCCAGCGCCATCAGCGCTCGTCCTCGTCGAGGGCGCCGGCGGCGCGATCCAGCCGGAACACCACCCCGATCAGCACCGAGGTGAGCAGCACGCCGGCCATCTGCCAGAGCATCGGGAACGGGATGTGCAGCGGCGCCGCACTGACCCGGTTGACCAGCGGCACCGCGGCCACCTGCCAGACGAACGGCACCACCAGCAGCCACCGGTGGGTGAGAGAGCGTCGGCGGGACGGGGGTGTGGCCATCACGGCTCCCGGTTCTCGGCATGTGCACTGTGAATGCACGAAACGGGACCGTACGTTCGCCGATCGACCGACGTCAAGCTTGTGACTAGTGGGGAACCGGCCTAGCCTCGTGCAGTACTACTGCAAGGAAGGGCATCGATGATCGGCGACCAACTGCGCGCGCTGCGCACCCGGCGCGGGCTGAGCCTGCGCGCGCTGGCCGCCGAGACCGGGCTGTCCGCGACCCTGCTCAGCCAGGTCGAGCGCGGGGTCACCGAGCCCAGCCTGTCCACCCTGCGCCGGCTGGCCGGCGCGTTCGGCGAGTCGGTGGCCTCGCTGTTCGAGGACGAGTCCGCGCCCCAGGTGTGGATCAGCCGGCCCGGCGAGCGGTCCGTCCTGCGCGGCCCGAAGGGCCGGATCGGCTACGAGCGGCTCACCCCCGGCAACGGCCAGCTGGAGGTGCTGCGCGCGGTGCTCGAGCCGGGCGAGGCGATCAGCGAGGAACCGTGGAGCCACGCCTCGCTGGAGTGCGCGTTCGTGCTGGCCGGCGCGCTGACCGTGGAACTGGACGGCCGGCCCCGCACGGTGTGCACCGGCGAGGCGATCACCTTCGACTCCCGGCTCGCGCACCGCTACGTCAACCGGTCCGCCGACCGCGCCGAGTTCCTCGTCTCCGTGACTCCCCCATCCCCGTGACCGGGAGGTCCGCCGTGCCAACCTCGAGCCGCAACGCCCGGCCGGTCGAGCCCGGCGTGCACCGCAACCTGCCGGCCGACCAGACCTACGCCGGCTACCTGCGGCTGGACCAGCTGCTCGGCGCGCAGCGCCCGCTGAGCCGCCCGGAGCACCACGACGAGCTGCTGTTCATCGTGCAGCACCAGACCACCGAGCTGTGGTTCAAACTGATCATCCACGAGCTGCGGCACGCCATGGCGGCCATCGGGCGGGACGACCTCGGGCCCGCGCTCAAGGCGCTGGCCCGGGTGAAGGCGGTGCAGCGCCAGCTGTTCGAGCAGTGGTCGGTGCTGGAGACCCTCACGCCCACCGAGTACGTACAGTTCCGGGACGTGCTGGGGCCGGCGTCCGGGTTCCAGTCGGTGCAGTACCGGACGGTGGAGTTCCTGCTCGGCAACAAGAACGGGGACATGATCGACGTATTCGGCGCGGACTCGCCCTCGGCCGGCGAGCTGCGCGCCGCGCTGGCCGCGCCCAGCCTGTACGACGAGTTCCTCCGCCACCTGGCTCGCGCCGGCTACCCGGTGCCGGCCGCGCTGGTCGACCGCGACGTCACCGAGGCGCACGAGTTCTGCCCCGAACTGGTGGCGGTGTTCCGGGAGATCTACCGCAACCCGGCCGGCAACTGGCCGGCCTACGAGACCTGCGAGGTGCTGGTGGACGTGGAGGAGAGCTTCCAGCTGTGGCGGTTCCGCCACCTGAAGACCGTCGAGCGGATCATCGGCGGCAAGCGCGGCACCGGCGGTTCCAGCGGCGTCGGCTTCCTGCGTTCCGCGCTGGACCTGACGTTCTTCCCCGAGATCCTGGCCGTGCGCACCGAGCTGACGTGATGTCCGTTCCCGACGAGATTCGGCTGCTGGACGAACGGGACCCGCTGCGCGACTTCCGGGACCGGTTCGTGGCGCCGGACGACGAGAACCTGGTCGCCTACCTGGACGGCAACTCCCTCGGCCGGCCGCCGAGGGCCACCGCCGACGCGCTGGCCGGCCTGGTCACCGACGGCTGGGGCAGCCGGCTGATCCGGTCGTGGAGCGAGGGCTGGATGGACTGGCCGCTGACCATCGGCGACCGGCTGGCCGAGGCCACGCTGGGCGCGGCCGAGGGGCAGACCGCGGTGGCCGACTCCACCACGGTCTGCCTGTACAAGCTGCTGCGCGGCGCGGCGGCGATGCGCCCGGGCCGGGACGAGATCGTCGGCGACCGGCAGAACTTCCCCACCGACGGCTACGTGGTGCAGGCGGTGGCCGACGAGCTGGGCCTGACCGTGCGCTGGATCGAGTCCGACCCGGCCGGCGGGGTCACCCCCGAGCAGGTGGGCGAGGTGCTGACCGAGCGCACCGCCGTGGTCACGCTGTCCCACACCGCCTACCGCTCCGCCTACCTCACCGACCTGCCGGCCATCACCGAGCTGGCCCACCGGGCCGGCGCGCTCACCGTGTGGGACCTGTGCCACAGCGTCGGGTCGGTGCCGCTGGCGCTGGACGAGTGGGGGGTGGACTTCGCCGCCGGCTGCACCTACAAGTTCCTCAACGCCGGCCCGGGCGCCCCCGCGTTCATGTACGTGCGCGGCGAGCACCTGGACCGGTTCGCCCAGCCGATCTGGGGCTGGATGGGCCACCGGCGCCCCTTCGACATGGCGCCGGGCTACCAGCCCGCGCCCGGCATGCGCCGCCTGCTCTCCGGCACCCCGCCGATCACCGGGCTGGTCGGCGTGGCCGAGGGGGTGGCGCTGGTCGCCGAGGCGGGCATCGAGCGCATCCGGGCCAAGGCGGTCGAGCTGACCGAACTGGTGGTGCGGTTGACCGACCAGTGGCTGGCCCCGCACGGCGTCCGGCTGGCCTCCCCCCGCGATCCGGGCCGGCGCGGCGCGCACGTCACCGTCACCCACCCGGATGGCCCGGCGCTGTCCGAGCGGCTGATCGCCGCCGGCGTGATCATCGACCACCGGGCCCCGGACGCCATCCGCGTCGGCCTGTCCCCGCTCACCACCAGCTTCAGCGAGGCCTACCGGGCGATGGCGGTGTTCCGTGATCTGGTCCGGCACGCTCGGCGGTGCGGGTGATGTTGCGGGCCATGCCGCCGAAAACCACGGCGTGGAACGGGGCCACGCTCCACCAGTACAGGTGCCCGGCCAGCCCGCGCGGCACGAAGATCGCCCGCTGGCGGTAGGTCGCCCGGCCGCCGTCCTCCTCCTGGATGCCCAGTTCCAGCCAGGCCAGGCCGGGCACCTTCATCTCGGCGCGCAGGCGCAGCAGCGTGCGGGGTTCCAGGCGCCCGCCCAGGTAGCCGGTCGCCCCGGCCACCAGGCACATCGGTGGTTCGTCGTGCACCCGTCCTCCTTCAGCCGCACGGCACGGATACCGCCGTCCCGCGCCGGTAAACGCCATGACCGGCCGTCGGGCACCGCGCGGAGCCGACCGAAAGCCCCGCGCCCGCTCAACGGGTGATCCCGATCAGGGCGATCAGCAGCGCCGCCGCCGATCTGGGTGATCGTCGTTCATGGCGGATCAGCGTCGATATTCGAGGCGGAACCACCACCGCCGGCGATCAAGCCCCGATCGACCCAAAAAATGGGTGCAGAGCTCGACGGAAAACGCAAATCGTAGAACACGAAAGTGTTAGAAATTTGCCCGTTGCCCACAGTTGAACAATTTCGTCAAGCGCGATCCTGATTACAAAACAGACCCCTGAACTGCTGATATGGTGAATTAAACGCACCCCGGAAATGCCTCTGCCCATTTCCGGCGATACCCCATGACCTTTTCCTGGAAGAGGAACCCGGCAATGCAGGATACGGAGCTGGCACCGAGCCGTGCCCCTTTCCCGGAGGCGCCCGACCGGCCGCCGGAGGCACCCCGCCCGGCACGGCCCGCCGAAAGCGGCGGCTGGCTGGTGGCGGTGCTGGTACTGGTGGTCGGGAACTTCATGGCGGTACTCGACGTGACGATCGTCAACGTCGCGGTGCCGTCCATCCAGAAGG
>NZ_BAABJP010000068.1:0-149701 GCF_039543365.1 Actinospineispora eucalypti | reverse complement strand
CTGGTGGTGCCGGTGAGCGGCTGGCTGGCCGAACGATTCGGCCTGGCCCGGATCTACGCGCTGTCCCTGGCCGGGTTCGCGGTGGGGTCCGCGCTGTGTGGCATCGCGGGCAACCTGGGCTCGCTGATCGTGTTCCGGGTGTTGCAGGCGATCCCCGGCGGGATCATGCCGGTGGTCTCGATGACCATGGTGTACGTCATCGTGCCCCGGGAGAAGCTGGGCCAGGCGATGGGCATCTTCGGCGTGGGCATCGTGTTCGCGCCGGCCACCGGGCCGGTGCTCGGCGGCTACTTCGTCCAGCACCTGGACTGGCGGCTGGTGTTCCTGGTGAACGTGCCGGTCGGCCTGCTGGGCGCGCTCGCCGCCCACCTGGTGCTGCCCCGGACCGCGGGCCGGCGGGGCCGGCGGTTCGACCTGCCCGGCTTCACCTGCATCGGGCTGGGCCTGTTTGCGGTGCTGCTGGCCGCCGAGGAGGGCAGCGACTGGGGCTGGGGCGGCTACCGCATCCTGATGCTGCTGACCTTCGGGGCACTCGCGCTCGCCGCATTCGTCGTGGTGGAGCTCTCGGTGGACCAGCCACTGCTGGACCTGCGCGCGTTCCGGGTCTGGCCGTTCACCTCGTCGCTGCTCATGCTGGCCGCGCTCCAGGTCAACATGATCGCCACGTCGTTCCTCATCCCGGTGTTCCTGCAACAGGGCCAGGGCAAGCAGGCCTTCGACGCGGGCCTGCTGATGCTGCCGTCGGCGGTGGCCACCGGCCTGGTCACTCCGATCGCCGGACAGCTCTACGACAAGATCGGCCCGCGCTGGCTGGGCGTGTTCGGGCTGGGCATCTGCGCCAGCGGCACCTACCTGCTCGGCGGCATCACCCCGAACATGACCAGGGCCGACCTGATCGCGTGGAGCTGCGTATGGGGGCTCGGTCTCGGCCTGTCGATCATGCCGCTGATGACGGCGGGGCTGGCCGCGCTGCCGCCCGCCCGGACCAACGAGGGCAGCGCGCTGAACAACGTGGTCCGGCAGACCGCCGGCGCGCTCGGCCTGGCCGTGCTGAACGCGCTGTCCACCAGCCAACAGGCCCAGCTGTTTGCCGACCGGACCGCGCTCACCCGGGCGACCGCGGCGCCACCGACGACGCCGGAGGGCCTGGGCGAGCTGTACGGGCGCTACCGGACGCTGTCCGTCCAGGTGCTCGCCACGTCCTACGCCAACCTGTTCCTGGTCGTCGCGGCGCTCACCGGGGCGGGCGTGCTGCTCGCGCTTTTCCTGCGCAAACCCTCGGCGACCGAAGGCCCCCAGATGCCGGTCGGACACTGACCCTGGTCCGGGGCGGCGGCAACCGGCATGGTTGACACGCCACCGCGGGGGTGGTGCCGCGAGAGGGGTGGGCATGGAGCTCGGGGCGTTCGACGGCAACTACGTAATCGATCCAGCGGCGACCTGGCGGGAGTTGTTGGCCGGCCCGGACCGCGCACACTTCGCCGAGGACCTCGGCCTGTGGCTGATCTGGCGGCACGAGGACGTGCGCCGCGCGCTGGCCGACGGCGAGCGGTTCAAGAACGCGCTCACCCTCACGCCGCTGTTCGAGCTCTGCCCGGCGGCGATGGACGTGGCGATGCGCATCGACGCGCCGGCCACCACGGCGGCCGCCGACGCCCCGGTACACACCCGCACCCGCAAGGCGCTGCGCGCCACCTTCGCCACTACCGCGAAGGGAGTGGCGGAGCAGTACCTCGAGGTCATCGACCGGCGGGTGGACGAACTGGTCGGCCGGCTGGCCGACCGGGCGGGCGCCGAGGTGGACCTGGTGCCGGCCTTCACCTCCGAGCTGCCGCTGCTGGTGCTGGTGGACCTGCTCGGTGTGCCGGAGCGGGACATCCCGCTGATCCGGAACTGGGCCGACGGCCAGATCGCGCTGGTCTGGGGCCGTCCTTCCCCCGCCGACCAGGAACGGCTGGCCGGCGGGCTGCTCGACTTCTGGCGGTACTGCCGTTCCTTGGTCACCCGTCGGCTGGACGAACCCGCCGCGGGCCGGCCGGACGACTTCCTCGGCCGGGTGCTGCGGTACCGGGGCGGCGCCGACGCGGTGCTCAGCATCGACGAAGTGGCCAGCTTCGCGTTCAACCTGCTGGTCGCCGGGCACGAGACGACCGCCGGGCTGCTGGCGCACGGCATCGACCACGCCCTGTCCCGGCCCGAGCTGTGGGGGCGCATCGCGCGCGACCCCGGGCACGTGCCGGCGCTGGTCGAGGAGACCCTGCGGTTCACCCCGCCGATCGACGGCTGGCTGCGGGTGACCTCGGCGCCGGTGGAGCTGGGCCCGGTCACCATCCCGGCCGGTGCCCGCTGCCTGCTGCTGCTCGGCGCGGCCAACCGGGATCCCGCCGTGTTCGGTCAGCCGGACCTGCTGGACACCGACCGGCCGGACGCGAGGGAGCACCTCTCCTTCGGCCACGGCGCGCACTTCTGCGTGGGCGCGGCGCTGGCCCGACTGGAGGCGGAACGCGCACTCACCGCGCTGGCCCGGGCGTTCCCCGACCTGCGGCTGGCCGCCGGGCACACCCGGTCGTTCCACCCCAACGCCGGCTTCCGGGCGCACCGCGACCTTCGTGTGGCGATACAAGCAATCGCTTAACTTCGAAGACCTTCCTGCCCTACTTACCGGAGCCGAGCTCACCGGCGAGCCCCGGACCCGGGAGGCCCCAGTTGGTGCAGGTCGCTAGATCCAGTCCGCCACCCGCCGGGTCGCGGCGAAGCTCGCCCAGCCGGTGGCGGCGACGAGAGCCTCCTCACCGGCCCGGAACCCGTCGATCACATCCGCGTCCACCTGGTAGGGAGCCAGGGCGGTGAGCAGCGCCAGCCGGGCCTCGGCCCGGAGCGCGTCGGGCAACCCGTGCACCGCGTCCTCCACCCAGCCGCGAGACAGCGGCGGCCGCTCCCCCGACCAGCCGGCCAGCCGGGCCAGGACCAGCTCTCGGACCGGCTCGGCCAGCACCCGCCGGCCGGCCCGCTCGAACAGCTCGGCGGCCCCGGCGAACGCCGCCCCGATCACCGGGTCGGGCCCGGCCCAGCCGGACCAGCGCCCGGTATCCGGCAGGAACTCCAGCGCGGCGCCCGGCAGCGGGGTCCGCCGTACGCTGGCCCGCAGCACCGGACGGGCCAGCCAGGCCAGCGCCCGCTTGACCGCACCACCGGCGCCCGTCGGGAAGGGCGACTCCACCAGGAAGACGCTCACCATGCGGTTGATGTAGTGGTAGCCCAGCGCCGTGCCGATCACCTCCGGCGCCTCGGCGGCGGAGAACGGCGGGTCGGCCAGCAGCGGCGAGCCCGGTGACCGGGTCGCCCGGGCCCAACCCACCAGCGCGCGCAACCGGGGGTCGGTCATCCGGTCGTCCCGCCCGGCCGCCAGCGCCTCGCCGTCCCGCGACCGGTCCAGCGCGGACATCGTCGAGGTGTGCACGTCCACGCAGTACGGGCAGGCGTTGGTGGCCGAGACGGCCGCCCCGACCGCCTCCTTGAGCACCCTCGGCAGCGCCGCCCCGAACACCGGCTCCCGGGTGATCGCCCAGCTCGCGGCCAGCACCTCGGGGGCCGGCAGATGCAGGGCATACGGCGGCACCACCGCACCCACGTCCCGGGTGATCTGCGCGCTCACCCGGCGGGCCAGGTCGCCGGCCGGCACCGGGGTGACGTAGCGGATCTGGCGGCGGAACGCCCGGTCGAGCATGGACTCGGCGCCGCTCAGTGGCCGGCGCTCTGGCCGCCGTCCACGTGCAGGATCTCCCCGGTCACGAACCCGGCCCCCTCCAGGTAGAGCACGGCGTCGACGATGTCGTCCACCTCGCCCATCCGGCCGACCGGGTGCATCCCGCCGAGTAGCTCGTGCGTCCCGACCGCGTGCATCGGGGTCTTGATCACTCCGGGCGACACCGCGTTCACCCTGATCCCCCGGCCGGCGTACTCGATCGCCAGCGACTTGGTGGCCGCGTTGAGGCCACCCTTGGTGAGCGAGGCCAGCACCGAGGGGATGTTCGAGTTGGCGTGCTCGGTGAGGGTGGTGGTGATGGTCACCACGTGCCCGCCGCTCCCCTGCTCGAGCATCCGGGCCACCGCCAGCTGGGTGACGGCGAAGAACCCGGTGAGGTTCACCCCGACGTACCGCTGGTAGTCCTCGGCCGTGTAGTCGGTGAACGGCTTGGCGATGAAGATGCCGGCGTTGTTCACCAGCGTGTCGACCCGGCCGAACCGGTCCACCGCACTGTCGATCACCCGCCGCGCGGTCGCCGGGTCCGCCACGTCCCCCTGGACCGCGAGCACGCCGGCGTCCTCCGACGGCTCGACCCCCCGCGAGGTGGCGACGACCGCGTAGCCGAGCTTCCGGTAGCCGGCGACCAGGCCCGCGCCGATCCCCTGTGAGGCGCCGGTGACGACGGCGACCTTCTGGTCGTTCCCGCTCACGGTCACCCGATCCAGACGGACTTGAGGTTGCAGAACTCCCGGATGCCGTGGGCGGACAGCTCGCGGCCGTAGCCGGAACGCGCGACCCCGCCGAACGGCAGCTCCGGGTAGGACGTGGTGGTGCCGTTGATGAAGACCTGGCCGGCGTACAGCTCGTCGATGAACCGGTCCTGCTCGACCGGGTCGTTGGTCCAGGCGTTGGAACCGAGGCCGAAGCTGGTGGCGTTGGCGATCTCCAGCGCCTCGTCGATGTCGGCCACCCGGAACAGCGAGGCGACCGGCCCGAACACCTCTTCGCCGAACATACGCATGTCCCGGGTGATCTCGGTGATCACCGTGGGCGGGTAGAACCAGCCCGGCCGGTCCGGCCGCTGCCCGCCGCAGAGCACCTTGGCCCCGCTCCCCACCGCGTCGGCCACCAGTTCCTCCACGTCCGTACGGCCCTGCTCGGTGGCCAGCGGCCCGATCTCGGTCGCCTCGTCGAGCGGGTCGCCGACCCGCAGCGCCCGCATCCGCTCGACGAACTTCTCGGCGAAGGCGTCGTAGATGTCGGTGTGCACGATGAACCGCTTGGCCGCGATACAGGACTGCCCGTTGTTCTGCACCCGCCCGCGCACCGCCGTGGCCACCGCGGCATCCAGGTCGGCCGAGGGCATCACCACGTACGGGTCGCTGCCGCCCAGCTCGAGCACGGTGTGCTTCACCTCGTCGCCGCAGATCGCGGCCACCGACCGCCCGGCCGGCTCGCTGCCGGTCAGGGTCGCGGCCACCACCCGGGGGTCACGCAGGATCGGTTCCACCTTGCGGGCGGAGATCAGCAGGGTCTGGAAGCAGCCCTCCGGGAAGCCGCCCCGGCGGAGCACCTCCTCCAGGTAGACGGCGCTCTGCGGCACGTTCGAGGCGTGCTTGAGCAGCCCGACGTTCCCGGCCATCAACGCCGGGGCGGCGAACCGCATCACCTGCCACAGCGGGAAGTTCCACGGCATCACCGCGAGCACCACGCCCAGCGGCTGGTAGCGGCCCAGCGCCCGCGACGCGCCGACCACCGAAGGGTCGGCCAGCGGCTCGTCGGCCAGGAAACCCTCGGCGTGCTCGGCGTAGTAGCGCATGCCGTTGGCGCTCTTGCGCACCTCCGCCCGGGCGGAGTCGAGCGTCTTGCCCATCTCGGTCGTCATCAACCGGGCGAGCTCCTCGACGTCCTTCTCCATGAGGTCGGCGCTGGCCCGCAGCCATTCGGCCCGCTGGGCGAAGCTGGTCGACCGGTAGCTACGCCACCTCTCGTGGGCGAGCCCGATCTTCCGTTCGATCTCGGCATCGCCGATCTCGTCGAAGACCCGCAGCGTCTCCCCGGTGGTGGGGTTGATCGTGGCGATTGCCATGGTTAGCCGCCTCTGCCGATGTTCGCTCGCCGCCCATGTTAGTTGGAGAAGATGGCCACGCATCCCGTCCAGGTCGATCATGAGCTCATCGAGGCGGCCGCGCACGTCGCGCGGACCCGGTGCGGGGGCGACACCCACACCATGGCGGCGGCCGGCCGCGCGCGGGACGGCCGGATCGTCACGGCGGTGAACGTCTTCCACTTCACCGGAGGCCCGTGCGCGGAACTGGTCCTGCTCGGCACGGCGGCCGCCCAGGGCGCCGGCGAGCTGGACACCGTCGTCGCCGTCGGCGACCGCGGCCGGGGGGTCGTTCCCCCGTGCGGCCGGTGCCGCCAGGTGCTGCTCGACCTCGTCCCCACCGTGCGCGTCATCGTCGGCAGCGGCGACCGCGTGCGGACCGTTCCAATCACCGACCTACTGCCGGAGAGCTACGTCTGGTCCGAGCACCAAGACCAATTCTGATTATTGGACCGGTTTCATTCGCTGTCATGGATCGGTCCAATAGAATGATTGACGGCACCGCTCGCTGGCCGGGTTGACCGGCTCAGGCGCGGGCCGCGCGGCGCCCCTTCGCCCCGGGTCGCCGCGCGTCGCCCGGCCGGTGGGCGGCCCAGGCCATGGCCAGCCGCTGGACGCCCTCGGAGAGCATCTCCGGAGGCTGCACGAACAGCACCCGCAACCGGTCCCGGTGAGCGCCGTCGGAGGTCAGCGTGCCCCCGGGGACGGCCCACACCCCGTGCCGCTGCGCCACCTGGACGAACTCCGCCGCCGACCCGCCGGGCAGCTGGATCCACAGCGACCGCCCGCCGCGCGGCGGCCGCCACGACCAGTCCGGGAGCGCACCGGCGAGCAGACGGCCGGCCAGGTCCAGCCGGTCCCGGATCTCTGCTCGGCGCATCGCGCCGATCTCCTCCGCCCGCTCCAACAGGTGCAGGGTGACCAGCTGGGGGACCAGCGACGTGCACAGGTCCACGCCGCTCTTCAGCCGGGCCAGGCGGTTGACCACCGCCTCGGGCGCGCGCAGCCACCCGACGCGCAGGCCGTTCCAGAACAGCTTGCTGGTCGAGCCGATGGTGAAGATGGGCGCGTCCTCCGCGTACGCGGCCATCGGGGGCACCGCGTCCCCGTCGAAGGTGAGCCCGACGAAGGTGTCGTCGTCGATCACCGGCAGCCGCAGCTCCTCGGACAGCTCGGCCATCCGGCGGCGGGTCTCGGCCGAGGTGACCGCCCCGGTCACGGTGTGGCAGCCGGGCATGAGGAAGGCCAGCCCCGGGTTCACCCGGCGGATCAGCGCCTCGGCCTCGGCGGGGTCCAGCTCGGCCGTGTTGCCGGGCAGCGCGACCAGCCGGGCGCCCCGCGTGCGGAGGGTGTCGATGGCCCCGAGGTAGCTCGGGCTCTCCAGCACCGCCGCGTCGCCGGGGCCGAGGTAGAGCTGGGCGACCAGGGCGATCGCCTGCTGGGCGCCGTTGGTCACCAGAATCTGGCGGGCGGTGGTCGGCAGGCCCCGGCGGGTGAACGCGTCGGCGAGCACCGCGCGCAGCTCGGGCAGGCCCTGGGGGGCGTACTCGACGCTGCCGGAAAGCGGTCCCACCGCCTCGGCGGCGGTCGCGATAGCCGACTTCAGCTCGGCCTCCAGCGGCGCCGGATGGGACACCGACAGGTTGATCGCGCTCCCGGCGGCGTGGCCGCCGTTGCCCTCGGGTGACCGGCCGCCGACCAGGTCGCGCAGCTGGGCCGGCCGCCCGGGAGGGCGAGGGGCGGCGACGTAGCTGCCGCTGCCGGTACGTCCCACCAACCGGCCCGACTCCCGCAGCAGGCCGTACGCGCCGATCACCGTGGACCGGCTGATGCCGAGGGCGCTGGACAGCTCCCGCTCCGCCGGCAGCCGCGCACCGACGGGCAGCTCCCCGCTGGTGATGGCCCGGCGCAGGTGCTCGGCCAGCGCCCGGTAACGAGGCCGATCCCGCTTCCAGTCCGGACCGACCAGGGTGGCAACGGCATCCGAGGCAATCGAAGGCATTTACAGTCCGATCTGCATATTGGACCGATTTTGGACCGATCCAATTTCCGCATACCAAGTCTCGGAACCCTACGCCGACGACCGGAGGCCGCCGCGACCCACCTGGCTAGTGGTGCTTCTTGCGCCGCTCGCGGGGGCGCCGGCCGAGGATGCGGTCACCGCGGTCGTCGTCGGCCCAGCCGCCGGCGTCGTAGCCCTCGAGGTTGAAGCAGGTCTCGGAGAACTGCTGGCCGAACAGCGACAGGTAAATGCTGCGGTAGACGGTGCGGGCCTTTCGCACCCGTTCCATCGGCTCCGTCGCCTTCGGCTGGGCCTCGACGAACGCGTAGCGGCGGCGGTCGGTGACCGGTTCCTCGGAGAACCGGACCAGGCCCAGCCGGTTGAGGTTGGCCAGGTAGTGGCGGTCGCGCTCCGGCCGGGTGCAACCGGCCATCTCGGCGATCAGGTTGATGCCGCCGGCCAGGCGCTCGGACCCGATCCCGAACGGGGTCTTGGTCCGGATGTCGATCGCCGGCTGCGGGCCGGCCACCGCGAGGAACCGCAGGATCCGGGCCTCGTCCGGGGTGAGCGACTGCAGCATCAGGGCGAAGGAGGGGTGCTGCGCGCCGGGCTCGCCCTCCACCCGCCAGGAGCCCTTCAGCAGTGCGCTCCCGGCCAGCCTGAGGTCCTGGTCGGAGTTGATCCGCCTCGGGGTCCGGCTGGGCGCGTGCGCGGCCTGGTCGTTCTCCACCCCCAGCGCGCGCAGCAGGGCGGACTGGGCCAGCGCCACCTGGTGATCCACGATGTGCGTGATCGGCTCGCCGGCCTGGACCTCCTTGGCCAGTTCCTGCACCGCGTCCACCGATCCCTTGGTGAGCCCGGTGACCGCCCGCCACATCACCGCCCCGGCCACCCGGACCACGCCGACCACGTCCGCCGTGGTGGGCATCAGGCCGGTGTCGGGGTCCGGCTCGCCGCTGCCCTGCTCCGGTTTCCTCGGCCCGTCGGACATGGTCACGCTCCGAAGATCAGCAGGTGTGCCGCGCCGACGAAGATGCCGAGGAAGCCGCCGTGCGCGTACAACAGCCAGGCGTCCTGCTCGATGGCGGAGTACAGCATGTCCATGAACTCGCCGGGCGAGAGCGCCCGCAGCTTGGCCGTGCAGAACTTCTCGATCCGCCCGGACTGCGCCTTGGTGAACTCCTCGTCCTGGGTGAGGACCGGCGCGATGTCCACCACCAGCCCGCCAGCGGCGCCGGCCTGGATGGCGTCGAACTCGCGCGCACCGACCGCGGCGCGCACCACCGAGCCGATCGGGCCGAGGATCGAGGCGATCTCCGCCCGCAGCATGTCCTCGAGCAACCCCCGCGTGCGGTCGCCCCGAGGGCCGTCCAGCACCTCGCGGGTCACGTTCTCCAGCGTGATGACCGTGTAGCCGAACACGTGGCCCAGGTCGGCGGCCGCCTGCGGCTGGCGTTTGGCCAGCTTCGCCTGCTTCCACAGGCACTTGTACCGGGGCTTCGGCTCGCCGGGGGTGAACACCACCTTGATCGCGATGATGTTCACCACGATCCCGATCACCGCCGCTCCGAGCAGCACGATCAACCAGTGCGGGAGCAGCCCGACCACCGGTATGGAGTGGTGAACCTGCAGGTAGAGGGCCAGCAGCAGGCCCAGTGGCGCGCCGAGAATGCCGATCCGCGTCATGAAGCGCAGCTCCGGAGCGCCCATGCTGTAGAAGATGAACTTCAGCAGCTCCGGGTACCGGCGCATGTGGCCGACCGCGAGCAGCTTGATGTCGACCAGCTGCTCGATGTTGTCCCCGATCTGGTCGAAGGCGCGCTTGGTGATCTCCGGGAACCGCGCCTCCAGCTGCCGGTAGAGCAGCTCCCGCAACCTCGGCGGCAGGTCCCGCCAGAGCTGGGCGTGCTCGCGCCGCATGAGCTCGTCGACCATCGGCCGCAGCAGCGGCCGCCCGGCCGAGGCGATGCGCGCGGCCAGGGCGTCCGGGTCCAGCTCACGGTAGAAGTCGCTCGGACTGCCGATCTTGACCAGCGCCTTGTCCGAGATGAAGCTGGCCATTTTCTCCGCGCGGGCCGGCACGAAGCCCTGGAATCCGAGGATCCCGCCCGGGGCGAAAATGGGCAGAATCTGCAGCTTTCGGGGCAGAAATGGGAACAGCGTCTTCAGGCCGGGAACATAGAATCCGGTGAACCGCGTCGGGGCGAACAGCATGAGCACACCGGTCCAATTCGTAAGAATTCCGGCAATCGCGCTGAAAATCGGAATGCTCACGATGTCGATGACGAACTTCGACTGCCCGGTGAGGTGTTCCCAGTCGATGAGGCCACTGGCCAGCACTGACATGCGCCCTGTCCTCCCCTGACGACGGCGGTGTCGTCACGCGTTCGGCCGAGCTGACATTATGGGATGCGGGCGCCGGGAACCACCACGATCACCCGGGCCAGGCGAGGCAGGCTTCGTTGAGTGTTCCGCTGTCCGTGCTCGACCTGTCGCCGGTGGTCAGCGGGTCGACCGCCCGCGACGCATTGCGGTCGACCGTGGATCTGGCCCGGCGGGTGGAATGCCTCGGATATTCACGCTTCTGGGTCGCCGAACACCATTCCATGCCGGGAGTCGCCAGTGCCGCGACCTCGGTACTGATGGGACAGGTCGCGGCGGCAACCGCGACGATCCGGGTCGGCGCCGGCGGGGTGATGCTGCCCAACCACGCCCCGCTGGTGGTCGCGGAGCAGTTCGGCACCCTGGAGGCCTTCCACCCCGGCCGGATCGATCTCGGCGTCGGCCGGGCCCCGGGTGGTTCGCCGCGGACGACGCGCGCGCTGCGGGACGGCACCGACCGCGGCCACGAGGCCTTCCCGGAGTACCTGGAACAACTGCTCGGCTTCTTCGAGCCGGCCGAGCCGGGGGCGGTCCGGGCGATCCCGGCCGAGGGCAACCGGCCGCAGCCCTGGCTGCTCGGATCGAGCGTGGTCAGCGCGGCGCTCGCCGGCACGCTGGGCCTTCCCTACGCCTACGCCTTCCACCTCAACGACGCGAACCTGCATCCGGCGCTGGCCGCCTACCGGGCGGCGTTCCGGCCCTCCCGGAGGCTGGACCGGCCGTACGTGATGGTCAGCGCCTGGGTGATCGCCGCCGAGACCGACCGGCGAGCCCGCTGGCTGGCCGGACCGAGCCGGCTGAAGGCGGTGATGCGCCGGCGCGGCACGCCGATCCTGCTGCCCACACCGGAGGAAGCGGCCGACCATCGGTACACCGATCTCGACCTCAAATACCTGGACGGGCATTTCTCCAGCAAGATTGTCGGCTCGCCGGAAACGGTGGGCAAACAGCTGCGCCGGCTCGTCGCCGAGACGGAGGCCGACGAGCTGATCGTCACCACCCGGGTACACGGCACGGGCGACCGCATTCATTCTTTCGAGCTGCTAGCTGAACATTGGTTGAACAAACCGTCCCAGCACCCGCAGGACTCGTAATGTAGATCGAATGCGCGAGCTGTTCCAGGGGGAGCTCGCCCTGCTCGGGCGGGCACTGGCGGACATGTGCGCGCTGGTGTGCACCGCGATGGAGCAGGCCAGCGCGGCGCTGCTGGACGCCGACCTGCACCTCGCCGAACAGGTCATCACGACGCGCACCGAGATCGGCTACCGGGGCGAGCGCTGCGAGGAGCACGCCCGCGCCCTGCTGGCGCTGCAGGCCCCGGTGGCCAAGGACCTGCGGGTGGTGGTGAGCGGCCTGCGCGCGTCGGAGCGGATCTCCCGGATGGGCGACCTGGCCTGCCACATCGCCCACATCGCCCGGCTGCGCCACCCCCGCCCGGCGCTGCCGCCCGAGCTGCGCGAGCCGTTCACCCGCATGAGCGCACTGGCGCTGCGGGCCGGCCGGCACGTCGAGCAGACCGTCGCCTCGCCGGCCGGGATCTCGCTGCCCGCGATGCGGCGGATGGACGACGAGCTGGACCTGCTGCACCGCGAGGTGCTCGAGCGGCTCCGCGACGCCGACGGGGCCTACCCCGTGCGGGCCGGGATCGACGTCGCGCTGCTCGCCCGCTACTTCGAGCGGTTCGCCGACCAGGCCGTCGCGGTCACCCGGCAGCTCGACTACGTGGTCACCGGCCAGGTCCGCCAACCCGCCGGCTGAGCGAATACCCAAGTTTTCGCATTCCGGAATTGTTTGTCATTCGGCTGACATATCCGGCCGAGGTAAATACCACCACTCGCAACGGTCGTCAAAACATAAAAACTGGACAAAGAAAACTGGACAGATCCCTCGGCGCGGAACCAGGCTGGTGACGGTGTCCAGGTGTTGGACCCACGGCCGAGATCGTTCGGCCGCGTGGTGGGCGAGGGATGCGGCATGGCCAACGGGGGACAACCGCGGCCCGTCGAGCACGACGGTGGTCCGGGGATTCGTGAATGGTTGCGCGCGGAGCTCGCGCGGGTGGCGGGAGTGGCGGAGGAGTCATACGACCCGGCACGGCGGTTCCGCGACTACGGCATCGACTCAGCCGCGGCCACCGCGATGGTGGGCCGGCTGGCGAGCAGGCTGAAGCGCCCCCTCCCGGCGACCCTCGCCTGGGAGTACCCGACCCTCGATGCGCTGGCGGGTCATCTGGAGAGCGCGACAAGCCCCTCCCCTGAAGCGCCGTCCGGCGGCGGTACACCGGCGACCAGCACGGACGAGCCGATTGCCGTGGTGGGGATGGCGTGTCGCCTCCCCGGCGGTTGCGACTCACCCTCGGCATTCTGGGCCCTGCTCCGCGACGGGGTCGACGCGATCCGCGAGGTGCCCGGGGACCGGTGGGACATCGACCGTCATTACGACGCCGACCCGGGCACGCCGGGCAAGATGAGCACCCGCTGGGGCGGGTTCCTCGACCAGGTGGACCGCTTCGACGCCGCCTTCTTCGGCATCTCGCCGCGCGAGGCCACGCAGATGGATCCGCAGCAGCGGCTGGTGCTCGAGCTGGCCTGGGAGGCGCTGGAGGACGCCCGGCACGTGCCCCACTCACTGCGCGGCACGGCCACGGGCGTGTTCCTCGGCGCGATGTGGAGCGACTACGCCCGGCTCGCCGCCCCGGCCGCCATCGACTCCCACACCGCCACCGGACAGGACACCAGCGTGCTGTCCGGACGGGTTTCGTACATCCTAGGCCTCGAGGGGCCCAGCCTGACCGTCAACACCGCCTGCTCCTCCTCGCTGGTGGCCGTGCACCTGGCCTGCCAGAGCCTGCGACGTGGTGAGTCGACGCTGGCCTTGGCCGGCGGAGTCAGCCTGATCGTGTCACCGGACAGCACCGTGGCCCTGTCCAAGTTCGGCGCGATGGCACCGGACGGCCGCTGCAAGACCTTCGATGCCCGCGCCAACGGATACGTCCGGGGCGAGGGCGCCGGCCTGCTGGTGCTCAAGCCGCTTTCCCGGGCGCTCCGGGACGGCGACGACATCACCTGCCTCATCCGGGGCAGTGCGGTCAACAACGACGGCTTCAGCAACGGCCTCACCGCGCCGAACCCGCACGCCCAGCAGGCGGTGCTGCGCTCGGCGTACCGGAACGCCGGCGTCGACCCGGCCCGCGTGGACTATGTGGAGACCCACGGCACCGGGACGATGCTCGGCGACCCGATCGAGGCCGGCGCGGTCGGCGCGGTGCTCGGCGCGGGCCGCGATGCGGCGCGGCCCCTGGTCCTCGGCTCGGTCAAGACCAATCTGGGCCATCTGGAGGCCGCGGCCGGCATCGCCGGGTTCATCAAGACCGCCCTGGCACTCCGGCACCGGACAATTCCCGGGAACCTCAACTTCGAGACGCCGAACCCCCACGTGGCCTGGGACGAGCTGCGGCTCCAGGTCACCGGGGAGAGCCGGGCCTGGCCGTCTTCCGAGGAACCGCCCGTCGCCGGTGTCAGCTCGTTCGGCTTCTCCGGGACCAACTGCCACGTCGTGCTCGAAGGAGTGCCCGCCCGGGCGCACTTCTTCCCGGTCCGCGCCGACGATCGGGCGGCGCTGCACCGTCGCCTGCTCGAGCTGCTGCCCAGGGTCGCCGAGCTGCCCGGGGAACCGCCGGCCCTGGCCGCGCTGAGCCGCGCGCTGATCACCGAGGCCGACGCGGCCGAGGTGACGGCGGAGCACCGGGCGGGCTTCGTGGCCCACGACAAGGCCGAGCTGCTGGACAAGCTGCTCGCCCGGATCAGCCGGCCGGCCGGCGATCCGGCCGGGGAGCGCCCCCGGCTGGTGTTCGTCTGTCCCGGACAGGGGTCGCAGTGGCTCGGGATGGGCCGCTCACTGATGCACACCGAACCGGTGTTCCGGGCCGAGCTCATCGCCTGTGACGCCGAGGTGCGCCGGCAGGCCGGCTTCTCCATCCTGGACGAGCTGTTGGCCGCTCCGGAGCGCTCCCGGCTGGACGAGATCGACGTCGTGCAGCCGGTGCTGTTCGGCATCCAGGTCTCGCTGGGCGCGCTGTGGCGGGCCTGGGGCATCGAACCCGACATGGTCGTCGGCCACAGCATGGGCGAGGTCGCGGCCGCCTACCTGGCCGGCATCCTCCGGCTCGAGGACGCGGTGCGGGTCAGCTGCACACGCAGCCGACTGGCGAGACGCCAGGCCGGTCCGGGTCGCATGGCCCTGGTCACGCTGACCGCGAGCGAGGCCGACGCGCTGGTCGAGCCGCACCGGGAGCGGGTCGCGGTGGCCGCCTACAACGGTCCCACCGCACAGGTGCTCTCCGGCGATCGCGACACGCTGGAGCCTTTGTTGCTCGACCTGGAGGAACGGCGGATCGAGGTGAGCCGGGTGCACGTCACCTTCGCCTCGCACTGCCCGAGGGTGGAGGAGCTGGCCGGGCCGCTGGCCGAGGCGCTGGAAGGGCTGACGCCGGTCGAGGCGCGCACGCCGATGCTGTCCACGGTGACCGAGGGCGAGCTGGCCGGACCGGAGTGCACCGCCGAGTACTGGATCAGGAACATCCGCCGTTCGGTGCGGTTCGCCCCGGTCGTCGAGCGGCTCGCCTCGGCGCGCCGGACCGTGTTCGTCGAGCTGAGCCCGCACCCGATCCTCGTCCGGTCGATGACCGAAACGCTCCGGGCCTCGGGGCGAGCCGGCGTCGCGCTGGGCTCGTGCCGGCGGGACCGGGACGAGCGCTACGCGATGCTGGAGACCCTGGCCGCGCTGTACGAGGCCGGCGTCTCCCGCCGGCCCGCGCCACCGGCACCGGCCCTGCCCGTGTTGCTCTCCGGACGCGGCGAAGAAGCGTTGCGGGCCCAGGCCGGACGGCTGAGCGCGCACCTGGCGGCCCGTCCCGACCTGGACCCGGCCGACGTGGCTCACTCCCTGGCCACCGCCCGCACGCACTTCGAGCACCGCGCCGCGCTGGTCACCGCGGACCGCACGGAGCTGCGGGACGCGCTGGACGCGCTGGTCCAGGGGCGGCCGACGACGAGCACCGCGCTGGGCCGGGCGGAACGCGGCGGCGGCCGGCTCGCCTTCGTCTTCCCCGGGCAGGGCTCGCAGTGGCCGGGCATGGCGCGGTCTCTGCTGGCGAGCTCGCCGGCGTTCCGCGAGGAGCTGGAGGCCTGTGCCGACGCGCTCGCCCCGCACGTCGACTGGCCGGTGCTCGAGGTGCTACGTGGCGAGCGGGGCGCGCCGTCCCTGGATCGGGTCGACGTGGTGCAGCCCGCGCTGTTCGCGGTGATGGTGGCGTTGGCCGCGCTCTGGCGGTCGGTGGGCGTCACCCCCGACGCGGTCGTCGGACACAGCCAGGGGGAGATCGCCGCCGCCTGTGTGGCCGGCGCCCTGTCCCGCGCGGACGCGGCGAAGGTCGTGGCGCTGCGCAGCCGGGCGCTCACCGCGCTGGCCGGCGCCGGCGCGATGGCCTCGGTGGAGCTCGGCGGCCGCGAGCTGACCCGGTACCTCGCCCCGTTCGGGGACCGGCTCTCCGTCGCCGCGGTCAACAGCCCGGCCAGCACGGTGGTCTCCGGCGATGTGGAAGCGATCGAGGCGCTGTTGGGCGAGCTCGCCGCCCGGCAGGTGCTCGCGCGCAAGGTCCGGGTGGACTACGCCGCGCACTCGGGCCAGGTGGCGGCGGTCCGCGAGGAGCTGATGAGCCGGCTCGCCGAGATCCGCCCGCGCGCCGCCGCCCTCCCGCTCTACTCCACCGTCAGCGGCGACGAGCTGGACGGCGGCGAGCTGGACGCCGGGTACTGGTACCGGAACCTCCGCGAAACCGTCCGGTTCGCCGAAGCCACCGAGCGCCTGATCGACGCGGGTCACCGGTTCTTCGTCGAGGTCAGTCCGCATCCGGTGCTGACCCAGGCACTGGCCGAGACCCGTGCCGGCACCGAGCAGGCGCCGGTCGCGGTCGGCTCGCTGCGCCGCGACCAGGGCACCCACGAGCGTCTCCTGCTCTCACTCGGCGAGCTGCTCACCCGGGGGCACCGGATCGACTGGTCGCGCGCGCTCCCGGGGCGCAAGGTCGACCTGCCCACCTACGCGTTCCAACGAGAGCGGTTCTGGCTGTCGCCGGCCGCCACCCGGCGCACCGGCGAAGCACCGCTCGGGCAGGCGCCGCTGGCGCACCCGTTCCTCGGCGCCGCGGTCGAACTGGCCGATGGCGGCGCCCTGCTCACTGGCCGGGTGTCGCTCACCGAGCATCCGTGGCTCGCCGATCACGCCGTCTTCGGCGAGGTGACCCTGCCCGGCGCGGCGACCCTGGAACTCGCGCTGACCGCCGCCCAGCACGCCGGGCTGGACCGGGTCGAGGAGCTGGTCGCGGAGATCCCGATCACGCTCCCCGACCGGGCCTCGGTGGAGCTGCGGCTGCAAGTGGACCGCCCGGACGAGTCCGGCCGGCGGACGCTCACCCTGCACGCCCGGGCCGAGGACGCGCCGCCGGGCGCGCCGTGGACCCGGCACGTCACCGGCATCCTCGCGCCGGCAGCCGCGCCGGCCGCCGCCGGCCCGGCGAGCTGGCCGCCGCCGGACGCGGACCCGGTCGCGCTGGGCGGCCTGTACCGGCGCCTGTCCGAAGCGGGAGTTGACTACGGCCCGGCCTTCCGGGGACTCGGCTCGGCGTGGCGGCGCGGCGAGGAGCTGTTCGCCGAGGTCACACTGCCCGAGACCGCCGGAGAGTCCGATGGGTTCGCGCTGCACCCCGCGCTGCTGGACACCGCGTTGCACGCGCTGGCGGCGTTGGACACCGGCCGGCCGGAGGTCCGGCTGCCCTTCACCTGGACGGGGGTGTCCGTACACGCGGTGGGTGCTTCGACCGTCCGGGTACACCTGGAGCGCCGCCCGGGAGGGACCGTGGCGGTTTCGCTGGCGGACGCCCTCGGTGCGCCGGTCGCCTCGGTCGCGGCACTGAGCACCCGGCCGGACACCGCCGACGAGTTCCGCGCCCGGCTCGCCGCCCACCGCCCGTTGCGGTGGATCAGCTGGTCCGAAGCGGCACCGGCTTCCCTGGAGTCAGCGGCGGACGTCGAGCGCTACGCGGATCCGGCGGCGCTGCGCGAGGCACTGGAACGGGGTGCGCGGTTGCCCGCTGTCGCCGTCGTTCCCCTGGCCGCACCGGCTACGGCGGACCTGGCCGGGGCAGCGCGGCGGGCCACGGTGCGAGCACTGGACCTCCTGCGGGCATGGCTGGCCGACCCGCGCACGCCGTCGTCACGGCTGGTGCTGCTCACCCGGGGCGCCGTGGCGGCCCGCCCGGACGAGGACGTGCCCGACCTGGCGCACGCCCCGGTCTGGGGCCTGGTCCGCTCGGCCCGGATCGAGCACCCCGGCCACCGAATCACGCTGTGCGACACCGACACCGACACCGACACCGACACCGACACCGACACCGGCGACCTGGCGGCCCTGGCCGACCCGCCGGAGGAGCTCGCCCTGCGCGGCGGCCGACGCCTGGTGCCCCGGCTGGCGCCGGTGTCCGGTGACCCACCCGCCGGCCGAGCGCTGGCCCCGGAGGGGACCGTGCTCATCACCGGGGGGACCGGCACGCTCGGCGCCCTGTTCGCCCGGCACCTCGTGCGAGCCCACGGGGTCCGGCACCTGCTTCTGCTCTCCCGCCAGGGCCCGAACGCGGCCGGTGCCGGCGCGCTGGTGCGGGAGCTGTGCGCGGAGGGCGCGACGGCCACCGTCGTCGCCTGCGACGCGGCGGACCGGGACGCGCTGGCCGTGCGGCTCGCCGGCATACCGGCCGAGCACCCGCTCACCGCCGTGGTGCACGCCGCCGGGGTCCTGGACGACGGCGTGCTGACCGCGATGAGCGCCGAGCGCATCGCGTCGGTGTTCGCCGCGAAGCTCGACGCGGCGGTCAACCTGCACGAGCTGACCGGCGGCCACGACCTGGCCGCGTTCGTCCTGTTCTCCTCGGTGGCCGGCTCGATCGGCAGCCCCGGGCAGAGCAACTACGCCGCCGCCAACGCGTTCCTCGACGCACTCGCCCAGCACCGCCGCCGCCGAGGGCTGGCCGGCTGCTCGATCGCCTGGGGCTACTGGGCCGAGCGCACCGGCCTCACCAAGGACCTCACCGACGCCGACACCCGGCGCATGCGTGACCGGGGGATCGGCGCGCTCTCCGCCGAGGAGGGCCTCGCGCTTTTCGACGCCGCGCTCACCCGGCCGGAACCCGCGCTGGTCGCCGCGCGCTTCGAGCGGATCCAGGCGCCCCCGCGCGCGGCCGCCGACAACGGGACCGCGCCGGTGGGTCCGTCGGGCGCCAAACTGGGCGCCCGACCCGGCGGGCCGGCCGAGTCGCTCCCGCACCGGCTGCGGTCGCTCGACCCGGCGGACCGCGAACGCGCGGTGCTGGACGTCGTCGCCGGCGAAGCCGCCGCCGTACTCCGCCTGGGTTCGCCGGGCGCGGTGCCGATGGACCGCCCACTCCAGGAGCTGGGGCTCGACTCGCTGATGGCGGTCGAACTGCGCAACCGGCTGGCCGAGGCGTGCGGCCGGGCGCTGCCGGCCACCCTGCTGTTCGAGCACCCCACGGCGGTGCAGCTGGCCCGGTTCCTCATCGGCGAGCTGGTCGGCGCGTCACCCGGGCCGTCCGCGCCGGAACCGGACCCTCGGCCGGCCGGCGACGACCACGACCCGATCGCCATCGTGGCGATGAGCTGCCGCTTCCCCGGTGGAATCGGCTCACCCGAGGACCTGTGGCGGCTGCTGGTGGATGGCGGGGAGGTCATCTCCGGGTTCCCGGAGAACCGGGGCTGGGATCTCGATGGGCTCTACGACCCGGACCCGGACGCCGCGGGCAAGAGCTACGCGCGGCACGGTGGCTTCCTGCACGATGCCGGCCACTTCGACGCGTCCTTCTTCGGCGTGAGCCCGGCCGAGGCAATGACCATCGACCCGCAGCAGCGCCTGCTGCTCGAGATCACCTGGGAGGCACTGGAGCGGGGCCGGATCGTCCCCCGGACGCTCCGGGGCAGCCGGACCGGCGCCTTCGTCGGCGTCATGTACCAGGACTACGGCGCCCGCCTCGCCGGCACCCTGGACCAGCCCGAGCTGGAGGCCTCCGTCGGGTTGGGCAGCGCCGGCAGCGTCGCGTCGGGCCGGATCGCCTACACCCTCGGCCTGGAGGGCCCGGCCGTCACCGTCGACACGGCCTGCAGCTCCTCGCTGGTGGCGCTCCACCTGGCCTGCCAGGCCCTGCGGCAGGGCGACTGCACGCTCGCGCTGGCCGGGGGCGTCACGGTGATGGCGACGCCGGCCACGTTCGTGGAGTTCAGCCGGCAGAAGGGCCTGTCCCCCGACGGCCGCTGCCGCAGCTTCTCCGCCGAAGCCGACGGCACCGGCTGGTCGGAGGGCGCCGGCATGCTCGTCCTGGAACGCCTGTCCGAGGCCCGCCGCAACGGGCACCCGGTGCTCGCGGTGATCCGGGGCAGCGCGGTCAACCAGGACGGGCGCAGCCAGGGGCTCACCGCGCCCAACGGGCTGGCCCAGGAGCGGGTCATCCGGCAGGCCCTGGCCGGTGCGGGCCTGTCGCCGTCCGACGTCGACGCGGTGGAGGCGCACGGCACCGCGACCACCCTGGGCGACCCGATCGAGGCCCGCGCGCTGCTGGCCACCTACGGGCCGGGACGCTCCGGCGAGCGTCCGCTCTGGCTGGGCGCGGTGAAGTCGAACATCGGGCACACCCAGGCCGCCGCCGGGGTCGCCGGCGTGATCAAGATGGTGCTGGCCATGCGGCACGGGCTGCTGCCCCGGACGCTGCACGCGGAGCACCCGTCCCCGCACGTCGACTGGTCCCCCGGCACCGTCCGGCTGCTCACCGAGGCCACCGGCTGGACACCGGCCGAAGGCCGGCCGAGAAGGGCCGGGGTGTCTTCGTTCGGGGTGAGCGGGACAAACGCACACGTGGTGCTGGAGCAGGTCCCGGCCACGCCGGGGTCCCCGCCGGAGCACGGACCGGCCGGCCCGGCGCTGTTCCCCGTCTCGGGCGCCACCGCGCCGGCGCTGCGCGCGCAGGCGGACCGGTTGCGCGCGCTACTGGACTCGGACCCGGCAATCGCGCTCGCCGACCTGGCCCGCTCGCTGGCGCACACCCGCACCCACTTCGACCACCGGGCGGTGGTGGTCGCGCACGACCGGGCCACCCTGGACGCCGGCCTGGATGCTCTCGCGGGAGGCCGGATGGCGCCCCACGTGTTCACCGGCCAGGCCGCGCCGACCGGCAAGGTGGCCTTCGTCTTCCCCGGGCAGGGCTCGCAGTGGCCAGCCATGGCCCGGTCATTGCTGGCCACCTCGGAGGTCTTCCGCGCGGAGGCCGAGGCCTGCGACCGCCCGTTGGCGGCACACCTGGGCTGGTCGCCCCTGGCGCTGCTGCGCGGCGACGAGGCGGCGGTGGCGAACCACCCGTGGGATCGCGTGGACGTGGTCCAGCCGGCGCTTTTCGTCGTGATGGTCTCGCTGGCCGCGGTGTGGCGCTCGTTCGGCGTGGAACCGGACGCGGTGGTCGGCCACAGCCAGGGCGAGATCGCCGCCGCCCATGTGGCGGGCGCGCTGTCCCGCGAGGACGCGGCCCGGCTGGTCGCGCTGCGCGGACGGGCACTGGCCCGGCTGGCCGGCCGGGGAGGCATGGCCGCCGTCGAGCTGCCCGCCGAGCCGCTGACCGGCCGGCTAGCCCGATTCGGCGCGCGGCTGTCCCTGGCCGGCGTCAACGGGCCGCACTCCTGCCTGGTCTCCGGTGACCCTCGGGCGCTCGACGAGTTGCTCGGCGAGCTGGCCGGAGACGCCGTGTTCGCCCGGCGGATCAACGTGGACTACGCCTCGCACGGCCCGGACGTCGAACAGGTCCGCGACGAGCTGGCCGCCAGCATCGCGGGGCTCGCGCCGCGCGCCGGCGCGGTCCCGATCTACTCCACGGTGACCGGCGAGCGGGTGGACGGGTCCGAGCTGGATGGCGATCACTGGTATCGCAACCTGCGCCAACGGGTGCGTTTCGACGAGGCCACCCGGCGGCTGCTCGCCGACGGCCATCGCTTCTTCGTCGAGGTGAGCCCGCACCCGGTACTCGGACTGGTGCTGCGGGAGGCGCTGCGGACCGAGGAAGTCGCCGGCGCGGTGGTCGGCTCGCTGCACCGGGACGAGGGCGGCCGGGACCGCCTGCTGCTGTCCGTGGGTGAGCTGCATGCCCAGGGCCACCCGGTGGACTGGTCCAAGGTGCTGCCCCAGGCGGCCGAGGTCGACCTGCCCACCTACGCGTTCCAGCGCGAGCGCTACTGGCTGAACCCACCGCGTCCCCGCGCCGACCCCACCGAGCGGAGCTTCTGGACCGCGGTCGAGCGGGCGGACCTCGGCGCGCTGACCGAGGCCCTGGGCGTCGACGACGGCGAGCGCGCCGCGCTGGCCCGGCTGCTCCCGGCGCTCTCCCGGTGGCGGGCGATCCACCGGAAGGCCGAGGACCCGGGCGGTCAGTCCGCTCCCCCGCCGGTCGAACCGAACGGCGACGCGAGCGCACCGAGCCGCCCGCGCCCGCCGATCGACACCCCGTACGCGCCGCCCGAGACCGAGCTCGAGCGCCTGCTCGCCGACGCCTGGCGCGCGGTCCTCGGCATCGGCCGGATCGGCGTGCACGACAACTTCTTCGAGCTCGGCGGCAGCTCGCTGCAGGCCGGCCAGGTACTGACCCGGCTACGGGCGGCGTTCCCGGTGGAGATCCGGTTCGACCTGTTCTTCGGCAGCCCGACGATCGCCGCTCTCGCTCCGCTGGTCGAGGAACACCTCGTCGAGCACCTCGCGGAGCTTTCCGACGAAGAGGCCGGACAGCTGCTGGCCGCCATGAACCCGGACCGATGAGGAGACCAACGTTGGAGATGTCCGCCGCGAAGCGTGCGCTCCTGGACGAGTGGAAGCGCGGGCGCGCCCAGGCGCCGGCCATCACGGTGCCCCGGCTGGCCGAGCGCGCCGAGGCGCCGTTGTCGTCCACCCAGGAACGCGTCTGGTACCTGGACCAGCTCGTCCCCGGCACGCCGGCCTACAACTTCTCCATCGCCTTCCGGCTGAAAGGCCCGCTGGACGTGCCGGCGCTGCGCCGCGCGCTGACCGAGATCGTGCGCCGGCACGACAGCCTGCGCGCCACCTTCCCGAGCGTCCAGGGGCGGGCCCGGCAGGTGATCGGCGAGCCGTTCGAGCCGCCGGTCACGGTGCACGACCTCACCGGGGACGGCCCACAGGGCCGGGCCGGGGAACTGCTGGCCGCCGGCGCCCGGCAGCTGCTGCCGCTCGAGCGCGGGCCGCTGATCGCCGCCCAGCTGCTCCGCCTCGCGCCCGAGGAGCACGTCTTCCAGATCACCCTGCACCACATCGTCTCCGACGGCTGGTCCCTGGGCGTGCTGAACCGGGAGCTGGTGACTCTCTACCGGGCCTTCTGCACCGGGCAGGCCAGTCCGCTGGCCGAGCTGCCCATCCAGTACGGCGACTACGCCGCCTGGCAGCGCGGCCGGCGCGAGGACGGCGCGTTCGCCGCCGACCTGGGCTACTGGCGCCAAGAGCTCACCGGGCTCGCCACCCTGGCCCTGCCCACCGACCGGGCCCGGCCGGCCATGCAGCGCTTCCGGGGCGCGCGCCTGGAGGTCGCCCTGCCCGGGTCGCTCACCGAGGCGGTGCGGGGTACCGCCCAGCGCGCCGACGTCACGCCGTACATGTTCTTCCTCGCCGCATTCACCGCGCTGTTGGCCCGGTACAGCGACCAGGACGACATCGCCGTCGGCTCACCCATCGCCAACCGGATCCCCGTGGAGACCGAAGGCCTGATCGGCTACTTCTCGAACACGGTGGTCCTGCGCACCGACCTGTCCGGCGACCCGACCTTCCGGGAGCTGCTCACCAGGGTCAGGCGACGCACGCTCGGCGCGTACGCCCACCAGAGCCTCCCGTTCGAGGAGCTGGTGAACGAGCTGGCCCCGGAGCGGGACACCAGCCGCAACCCGCTGTTCCAGGTGATGATGGTGGTGCAGAACGCCCCGCTGGAGCGGGACGCGTTCCCCGGGCTGGCCACCCACCTCGAGGAGGTCTACACGGGGACCTCCAAGTTCGACCTGTGGCTGCAGTTCATGCTGGTCGACGGTGCCTGGACGGCGACGTTCGAGTACAACAACGATCTCTGGGACTCGGGCTCCATCGCGCGGATGTCCCGGCACCTGACCAGGGTGCTCACCGCCGTGACCGCCGACCCGGAGCTCTCGCTCTCCGCCATCCCACTGCTCGACCAGCGGGAGCGCGTCGAATTGCTCGACGGGTTCAACGACACGGCGGTCGACTACGGCCCGCCCCGGCTGCTGCACGAGCACGTCGAGGCCCAGGTCCGGCGCACCCCGGACCGCGTCGCGGTGTCCTTCGACGGCGAGACGCTCACGTACCGGGAGCTGGACGAACGGTCGAACCGCCTGGCGAACCGGCTGGTCGAGGCCGGCGTGCGGCCGGACGGCCCGGTCGGGGTCTACGCCGAGCGGTCGGCGCACCTGGTGGAGGCCCTGCTGGCGGTGTTGAAGAGCGGCGGGGCCTACGTCCCGCTGGAGCCGTCCTACCCGGACGAGCGCGTCGAGCACATGATCCGGGACATCGACGCGCCGGTGCTGCTGGCCGACCGGCCGCTGCCGCCCCGGCTGCGCGGCATCGCCCCACCGGTCATCCGGCTCGGCGAGGACGACGCCGGGAGCGGGGTGAGCGGGCCTTCGGTCGGCATGCCGGCCGACCGGCTGGCCTACGTCATCTACACCTCGGGCTCCACCGGCCGGCCCAAGGGCGCCATGAACAGCCACCTGGGCATCGGCAACCGGCTGCTCTGGATGCAGCAGGCGTACGGGCTGACGCCGGAGGACCGGGTGCTGCAGAAGACGCCGTTCAGCTTCGACGTGTCGGTGTGGGAGTTCTTCTGGCCGCTGATGACCGGAGCGACGCTGGTCGTGGCCCGCCCGGACGAGCACAAGGACCCGGCGGCGCTGGTCGAGACGATCCAACGGGAGCGGATCACCACGGTGCACTTCGTGCCGTCCATGCTCCGGGTGATGCTCGACCATCCCGGCCTCGAGGGGTGCTCGTCCCTGGTCCGGGTCATCTGCAGCGGCGAGGCGCTGCCCTCGGAGTTCCGGGACCGCTTCTTCGCCCGCCTGCCCTGGGCCGAGCTGCACAACCTGTACGGGCCGACCGAGGCGGCCGTCGACGTGACCGCCTGGCAGTGCCGCAAGGAGGACACCTCACCGGTCGTGCCGATCGGCCGGCCGATCGCCAACACCCGGATCTACATCCTGGACCGCGCCGGCCGGCCCACCCCCGTCGGTGTCCCCGGTGAGCTGCACATCGGCGGCACGAACGTCGCCCGCGGGTATCTGAACCGGCCGGAGCTGGACGCCGAACGGTTCCTGCCCGACCCGTTCGCCGCCGCACCCGGCGCGCGGATGTACCGCACCGGCGACCGGGCCCGCTGGCAGCCGAGCGGGGACATCGAGTTCCTCGGCCGGCTGGACTCCCAGGTGAAGCTGCGCGGCATGCGGATCGAGCTGGGCGAGATCGAGTCCGCCCTGCGCACGCACCTGCACGTCGCGGACGCCGCCGTGGTGGTGCGGGAGGACGGCGGGGATCGCCGCCAGCTCGTCGCGTACGCGGTACCCACCGAGGACGCCGACCGGGCCACCACCACGCGCGGGCAGGGGCTGTTCGCCGGGTACATGAAGGCGGAGGTGCCCGGGGCCGGCCCGGACAGCTCGGCGCCGGCGGCCCGCGCCCTCGGCGCCGAGCTGCGCGAACACCTGCGGTCGACGCTCCCCGACTTCATGATCCCGCACGCGTTCGTCGTGCTGGACCGGTTGCCGGTCACCTCGAGCGGGAAGCTGGACCGCCAGGCGCTGCCCATCCCGCCCCGGCCGGGGTCGGAGGACACCGGCGGGGACGTCCCGAGCACGCCGACCGAGCGCGCCCTCGCGTCGGTGTGGGCGGCGGTGCTGGGCCTGGACCGGGTGGACGTGGACGGCAACTTCTTCGCCCTCGGCGGCGACTCCATCGACAGCATTCAGTTGGTCGCCCGGGCCAACGACGCCGGAATCCGCGTCACCCCGGCCGATGTGGTGCGCTATCCGTCCATCCGCCAGCTCGCCGCCCGCGTGGCGGACGCACCGGCCGACACGGCCCCGGCCCCGTCCACCAGCGTGCGCGGCGAGATCGCCGAGCTGACCGGTCTCGGGGAGGAGATCGAGGACGCCTACCCGCTGTCCATGTACCAGTCGGAGATGGTGCGCCGGCAGCGCACCGATCCGCCGGTCGGGCTGTACGTGCAGAGCGTCATCGCCAAGGTCCGGTCGGTGTCCGGGGAACGGCTCGACCTGGACGCGCTGGAAGCCGCCTGGCAGGCGGTGGTCGACCGGCACGCGGTGTTCCGGAGCTCGTTCCGCTGGGACGGCCCGGCCGGGCCGGTGCAGATCGTGCACCGGACCTGCCGGATCTCGGTCGAGCGCCATGACCTGTCCGGCCTGGCCGCCGGTGCGCGGGACGAAGAGGTGCACCGCTGGGTGGAGGCCGCCCGCGAACGGGGCTTCGCCCTGGACCGGCCGGGACACCTGCGGGTCGGGCTCTTCCAGGTCGGACCGGACGAGCTCTACCTGGCCTTCCTGTACAACTACATGTTCTCGGACGGCTGGAGCCTCTCGTTCATCCTGGCCGACCTGCTGACCTTCTGGCACGGGGGCACCAACCCCCGGCCGGTCATCCCCTACCGCAACTACGTCGACCACCAACGCGCCCGCGACCACCGCGCGGTCGAGGCGTTCTGGCGCCGCGCCATGTCGGACTACGAGGTCACCCCGCTGGTGTCCGCGCTGGGCGGCACGCCGGGCCCGCCCGGCCGGGCCGGCGCCTACATCCGCCGGGACGCGGTCGTCTCGGCCGAGGCCACCCGGGCACTGCGCGACGTGGCCCAGCGCGCGAACCTCACCCTGAGCAACCTGGTCCTCGCCGCGTGGGCGCTGGTCCTGGCGCGCTTCACCGGGCGCTCCCGGGTGTCGTTCGGCAACATGATGACCGGGCGGTCCGCCGAACTGGCCGGCTACGAGCGGATGATCGGGATCTTCACCAGCGTGCTGCCGCTGCAGCTGGACGTGCCCGGGGAGGCCAGCTTCCTGGACTGGGTCGAACGGGCGCAGCGGCTGCAGCTCGAGCTGGACGCCCACCACCACGCCTCGCTCGGGGAGATCCGGGACTGGGCCGGTCTCGCCGAGGACGCCGACCTCTACGAGTCCTGCTTCGTGTTCCTGAACTTCCCGTTCAGCCGGGACGGCGAGCAGGCGATGCGGCGGACCGAGCTGAACATCGTCGAGGGCCAGACCAAGACCGAGCACCCGCTGCGGGTCGCCGTCTTCGCCTTCGGCGACACGCTGGACCTGCAGTTCTTCTACTACGACCGGCAGCTTCCGGAGCACGCCGTGCTCCGGTTGATGACCGCGACCCGCGAGCTGCTGGAGGGGCTGGCGGACGGCGCGACGGCCCGGGTGGACCAGCTGCTCTCCGGCATCCGCTCAGGCTGAACCGCCGGGCGGAGCCGGCGCGCTGGGTCGGGCGCCCAGTTCAGCGCCCGACGGAAACACCGCCGGCGGATCGGACTACGCGGGCGAGCAGGTCGCGGAGGGTCTCCTGCTCGCGGTCGCTGAGTGCGCGCAGCTGGTGCCGCACGCCGTCGTGGGCCTGGCGCCGCGCGCCGCCGAGGACGCGCCGGCCCTCGTCGGTGGCCACGACCAGCCGGGCGCGCCGGTCGCCGGGGCACGGGCGGCGCAGGACCAGGCCGGCGTCGGCCAGCTCGTCCACCAGCAGCACCACCTGGCTCGGGTCCAGCCCCAGCACCCCGGCCAGCTCGCGCTGGGACAGCCCGTCCGGCGCGTCCGCCGCCAGGGACAGCACCGAGTACTGGCGCACCCGCAACCCGTACCCGGCCAGCGCGGTGTTCGCGGCCCGCGCGGTGATGCCGCTGGTCCGGGACAGCAGGTAGCCGACGTCGTCGGTGAGTGCCGGTAGATCCATGAGCCTCTCAATCATTGACAAGCTCTATTATATGACCCATGACCCCTGCCCTGGACATCGACGCACTCGACGCCATCGACGTACACGTGCACGTGCACGCCGACCCGCACGGTCACATGGCCCTCGACGAGGAACTCGCGTCGGCGGCCGCCAAGTACTTCAAGGGCGACCGGTACGACCCGACGGTGGCCGACATCGCCGAGGACTATCGGCGCAACAACATGGCCGCGGTGATCTTCACCGTGGACGCCGAGGCCGCGACCGGCCAGCCGGCGCTGTCCAACGAGGAGATCGCCGACGCGGCGGCGGCGCACCCGGACGTGCTCATCCCGTTCGGCTCGATCGACCCGGCGAGGGGCGTCGCGGGCATCCGCGCGGCCCGCCGGCTGGTCGAGGAACACGGTGTGCGCGGGTTCAAGTTCCACCCCAGCCTGCAGGACTTCGTGCCCAACGACCGGCGCGTCTACCCCTTGTACGAACAGCTGCAGAACCTCGGCGTGCCGGCGCTGTTCCACACCGGGCAGACCGGCATCGGGTCCGGGCTGCCGGGCGGGCGCGGCATCAAGCTGCGCTACTCCGACCCGATGTTGCTGGACGACGTCGCCGCCGACTTCCCCGGCCTGACGATCATCATGGCGCACCCCTCGGTGCCGTGGCAGGACTCCGCGATCGCGGTCGCCCAGCACAAGGCCAACGTGTACATCGACCTGTCCGGATGGTCGCCGAAGTACTTCCCGCCGCAGCTGGTGCGGGCGACGAACAACCTGCTCAAACACAAGGTGCTGTTCGGTTCGGACTACCCGCTGCTGCGGCCCGAGCGCTGGATCGCCGACTTCGAGCGGCTGGAGATCCGGGACGAGGTCAAGCCGCTGGTGATGAAGCGGAACGCGATCCGCGCGCTCGGCCTCGGCGATGCGTAACGGCGGTCTCGGCTCCTGGCCGGAACGCCTGCGGCGGATGTGCCCGGACCGGGACGCGGTCTGGTTCGACGGGTCCACGGTCTCGCACGCCGGCTTCGCCGAACGGGTGCGCCGCACCGCCGGCGCGCTCGCCGGCCTCGGGGTCCGCGCGGGCGCGCGGGTGGCCTGGATCAGCGGCAACCACCCCTCCGCGCTGGAGACGCTGTTCGCCTGCGGCCAGCTGGGGGCGATCTGGGTGCCGTTGAACGCCCGGATGACCGCGCCGGAGGTGGAGTACCTGCTCGACCACTCCGGCACCTCGGTGGTGGTGCACGGCCCCGACCACGGCGGCCTGGCCGACGCGCTGCGCGACCGGGTGCCGGGTGTGCGCTCCTGGGTGACCACCGAGCCGCCGAGCGAGGGTGGCGCCGATTCGCTGCCCTACCCGGAGCTGCTCGCCGCCGCTTCCCCCGAGCCCCGAGACGAGCCGGTGGGCCTGGAAGATCCGTGCCTGATCATGTACACCTCCGGCACCACCGGTCGCCCGAAGGGCGCGGTGCTCAGCCACGGCAACATGACCTGGAACGCCACCAACCACCTGCTCGGCTTCGACATCACCCCGGCCGAGCGCACCCTGGCCATGGCGCCGCTGTTCCACATCGGCGGGCTCAACGGCACGGTCATGCCGACGCTGCTGCACGGCGGCTGCGCGGTGGTCATCCGGAGGTTCGAGCCGGCGGCGGCGCTGGAGGTCATCGAGTCCCAGCGGGTCACCTCGTTCTTCGCCGTGCCGACCATGCTGGACGCGATGTCCCGCGAGCCCGGCTTCCGCACCCGGAACCTCTCGGCCCTGCGCACCATCGGCGCGGCCGGCGCCCCGCTGCCCCTGCCGACCCTGCGCACCTGGCTGGACCGGGGCGTGACGATGCAGCAGGCCTACGGCATGACCGAGGCGTCCCCCGGCTGCACCGTGCTGGACGCCGCCGACGCGGTGCGCAAGGTCGGCTCGGCCGGCAAGCCGATGTTCTTCACCGACCTGCGGGTGGTCCGGCCGGACGGCGCCGACGCCGAGGTGGACGAGGTCGGCGAGGTGCTGGTGCAGGGACCCAACGTGATGGCCGGCTACTGGAACGACCCGGAGCAGACCGCCCAGGCCCTCACCGACGGCTGGTACCGCACCGGCGACGCCGGCTCGCTGGACGCCGACGGCTACCTGTTCATCCACGACCGCTACCAGGACATGATCATCTCTGGCGGGGAGAACGTGTACCCGGCCGAGGTGGAGTCCGCGCTGCTCGAGCTGCCCGGGGTCGTGGAGGTGGCGGTGATCGGCGTGCCGGACCCGCGGTGGGGCGAGGTGGGCCTGGCCGTGATCGTCCCCGGCGAGGGGGCGCCGGCCGACGCGGAGGCCCTGCGCGACGCGCTGCGCGAGCGGCTGGCCGGCTTCAAGATCCCGCGGCACGTCCGGTTCGTCCCCGAGCTGCCCAAGACCGCCACCGGCAAGATCCGCAAGCCCGACCTGCGTGACCGCTACCGGACGGGGATCCCCGAATAACCGCCGCCCACCAGCGGCGGAGGCTGGGCGCAAAATATCGAGATTTTCTTGACTTTTCGAATAAGTGACTGCTTCACTGAGCGCCACTGACCGCCATGTCGAGGAGCGCGCGATGAGACAGGTCGAGACGCCGGTGCTGATCGTCGGAGGCGGTGGGGGCGGACTCACCGCCTCCATGCTGCTGTCCCGGCTCGGGGTGCCGTCCTACCTGGTCTCCCGTTACCCGGGGACCTCGGTCCTGCCCAAGGCGCACGTGCTCAACCAGCGCACGATGGAGATCTTCACCGAGCTCGGCGTCGCCCCGGCGATCATGGAGCGGAGCACGCCGGCGGAGAACATGGCCGCCGCGGCCTGGTACACCGGGGTGACCGGGCCACACGACGGGTACGGCCGGTGCATCGGCCGGCTGGAGGCCTGGGGCGGCGGCTACACCGATCCCGACTTCATCGCGGCCAGCCCCTGCCGCACCGCCAACCTGCCACAGATCCGGCTGGAGCCGCTGCTCAAGGCGCACGCGGAGACCGCGCCCGAGGCGACCATCCGGTTCCACCACGAGCTGGTCGGCCTCGCCCAGGACGAGGACGGGGTCACCGCCACCGTGCTGGACCGCGACAGCGGCGAGCGCTACGCCGTGCGCGCCTCCTACCTGATCGGCGCCGACGGGGGCCGCACGGTCGGCGGGCTGGCCGGCATCGGCATGAGCGGACCCACCGACCTGATGCGCATGGTGTCCACCCACATGACCGCCGGCCTCCGTGACTACCTGCGCGACCCCGACGTGCTGATCCGGTGGATGATCAACCCGGACTTCGGCGGCTCGTACGCATCCGGGGTGCTGGTCGCGATGGGGCCGGACCAGTGGGGACCGGACTCCGAGGAGTGGGTGTTCCACCTCCAGTACGGCGCCGACGACCCCGACGCCCAGGACCCGGACAAGGTGCTCGCGCGCATCCGCACCACCCTGGGCATCCCGGACTTCGCCCCGACCGTGCACCACATCAGCCAGTGGCTCATGGAGGGCGTACTGGCCGACCGGTTCCGGGCCGGCCGGGTGTTCCTGCTCGGGGACGCGGCGCACCGGCACCCGCCCACCGGCGGGCTGGGCCTGAACAGCGCCGTGCACGACGCCTATAACCTCGCGTGGAAGCTCGCCGCCGTGCTGGCCGGCCGGGCCGGGGACGGCCTGCTGGACACCTACGAGGCCGAGCGCCGGCCGGTGGATGCGGCGAACGTGGATGCGGCGGTCAACGGCGCGATGAACCACTTCAGCATCGACCAGGCCCTCGGCCTCTCCCCGGAGAAGACACCCGAGCAGAACTGGGCCGAGGTGCGGCCGCTCTGGGAGGAACTGCCCAACTCCGCGGCCCGCCGGCACGCCGTGAACCAGGCGATCGGCTCGCAGACGATCGAGTTCCGCCACCACAACGTGGAGTTCGGCTACACCTACGACCCCTCGGTCTCCACCGCCGTGGTCGACGACGGCGCGCCCCGCCCCACTCCCCTGGACCCGGTGCGGCTCTACCAGCCGGGGACCACCCCGGGCCACCCGCTGCCGCACGCCTGGGTGGAACGGGAGGGCGAGCGGATCCCCCTCGCCAGCCTGGTCGACGGCGGCCAATTCGTGCTGTTGGCCGGCGAGGAGGGGCACGCCTGGGTGGACGCGGCGGAGAAGATCGCCTCCGAGACCGGGCTGCCCTTGCGCGCCGGCCGGGTCGGGGTCCTGGGCAGCGACTACGTCGACGTGCGCTGCGCCTGGCTGAAGAACCGGGGCATCACCGCCACCGGCGCGGTCCTGGTCCGCCCCGACCGCTACGTCGCCTTCCGCGCCATGGCCGGAGTGGACGACCCGGCCACCGCGCTCACCGCCGCACTCCAGCACATCCTTTCCAGCTAGAGAAAGTCCAGGTCGGCGCCCTGGTCGGCCTGGAGCACGCGTTCGGCGTACAACCGCCGCCAGCCACGGGCCGGGGGCGGCGCGGGAGGGCCGGCCGGGTCGGGCGCGGTGATGTCATTAATGTCCAAATGTTAACATTGAGCCGTGACCATCCTCGAGTCCCCGATCCCACGCTTCCACCTGGCCATGCCGGTCGACGACCTGGCGGCGGCGGAACACTTCTACGGCGAGGTGCTCGGGCTGGCCCGGGGCCGGTCGGCGGACACCTGGATCGACTGGAACCTGGAGGGGCACCAGTTCGTCACCCACCTGTCCCCCACCCGGCAGGGGAAGATCCACAACCCGGTCGACGGGCACGACGTGCCGGTGCCCCACTTCGGCCTGATCCTCACCGTGGCACGGTTCCGGCAGCTCGCGGACCGGTTGAAGGCGGCCGGCACCGAGTTCGTCATCGAGCCGTACGTGCGGTTCGAGGGGCAGCCCGGCGAGCAGTGGACCATGTTCCTGCTCGACCCGGCCGGCAACGCGCTCGAGTTCAAGGCCTTCGCCGACGACTCCCAGATCTTTGCCACCTAGTGCGGCGGCGGGGGTGGGATCGATCCCAGTTCGGGCGGGTCCTCCGGCCAGATGAGCAGCACCGCGCACGGCGCGTGGTCGACCACGAACCGCAGGTGGTGGCCGATGCTGTGCGGGCCCAGCCGGTCGCGTTCCCCGTCCCGGGCACACACCAGCAGCCGCGCGTCCGCGACGGCCGCGACGACCTCCCGCTCGATCCGCCCGGCCCGGGTCTCCAGGCGCGCATCCCGGCCGAGGCGGCGTTGTGCGTCCGCCAACAGCCGGGCCGACGCCTCCCGGGACGCCTCCGTGATCACCTCACCGGGGTCGCGGTGCCAGGCTCCGTGCCGCCCGAGCAGGCCGCCGAGGGCGCCGTGCGCCGCCTCCGCCGGCGCCTCGTCGACCACGTGCAGCAGCCGGATCCGCTCGGCACTGGGCAACCCGGCCGCCACGTCCACGCACGCCGGCCAGGTGTCCTCGGTCAGCCACACCACGACGCTGTCGGCGGTCATAACAGCCATCCTCGTCCCAGCGTCAAACCGAGCCACACCGCGACCACCGCGACGACCAGGCACAACGGCACCGTGATCGCCCCGAGGCGGAGGAACTCGGTCTGCGCCGGGGTGGCGTCCCGCCGGACCAGCACCCGGCGCCAGAGCAGCGTGGCCAGCGAGCCGGTGTAGGTCAGGTTCGGCCCGATGTTGACGCCGACCAGCACGGCCAGCACCAGACCGGGATGCGCGTGCCCGGCCAGGGCGGTGACCAGCATCAGCGTGGCCGGCACGTTGTTCACCAGGTTGGCCAGCACCGCCGCGATCGCGGCGGCCAGCAGCAGGTTGGGCAGCGTCGGCGTGGTGGGCAGCACCGACGTCACCGCCGCGCCCAGGCTGCCCCCGCTCACGGCGGCCACCACCACGCCCAGCGCGAACACGAACAGGCAGAACGGCGGGGACGCGGCCCGCACCAGCGCCGGCACGCCGATCCGACGGCCGGCCAGCTCCGGCCCGGCCAGCGTGACCGCCCCGGCCACGGCGACCCACACCGGCTCGACCCCGACCAGCCCGGAGACCCCGAACCCGAGCAGGGTGAGCGCCAGCACGGCCAGCGCGAACCGGGGAGCCGGCTGACCAGCGCCCTCGACCACTTCGGCCCCGTGCGGCCGCCCGCCGAGGTCGGAGCGGAAGAACCGCCGGAACACCAGGTACTCGATCCCGATCACCAGCAGCCACGGCGCCGCCATCAGCCCGGCGAACTGGAGGAACGTCAGCCCGGACGCGGAGAACGCGAGCAGGTTTGTCAGGTTGGACACCGGCAGCAGTAGCGACGCCGAGTTGGCCAGGTGGATACACGCGTAGACGTGCGGCTTCGGCCGCGCCCGGACGCGGGCGGCGGTGGCGAACACCACCGGGGTCAGCAGCACCACCGTGGCGTCCAGGCTCAGCGTGGCGGTGGTCGCCGAGCCGGCCAGGAACACCCGGCCCAGCAGCCGTCCCGGGTGGCCGACCGAGCCGCGCGCCAACCGCGCGCCCACCCAGGTGAACACCCCCGCCGCATCGGCCAGCTGGGCCAGCACCAGGACGGCGGCCAGGAAACCCACCGTCGGCGCCAGCGCCACGACCTGCCGCGAGGCGGCTTCCGGGCCGACCACCCCCACCGCGACCAGCAACCCCGCCGCCGGGACCGCGAACACCGCCTCGGGCAGCCCCTTCGGCTGGACCATGGCGAACGCCAGCAGGCCGGCCAGCATCAGCACCGCGAGGAGCTGCGCCCAGGTGTCCGTCACCCCGGCAGTATCGGTGTCGGCCCGGACCGGCCCGGTCGCCGCATGGCACACTCCGCCCGTGGCCAGGGCCGTCGTCTTCTACCGGAATATGAATCTCGGTCACCGCAACAGCCCCGTCCGGCAGGTGCTCGAGCGGGTGCTGGAGGAGGCCGGGGCGGAGTCCGCTCGGTCGTTCCAGACCAACGGGACGGTGCTGGTGGAAGCCGCGGACCCCCGTGCGGTGGCGGACCGGGCAGCGGCCGGCCTGCAGGCCGCGTGCGGCTACCGGGAGGTGGCGTTCGTCCGGCCGTTCCAGCAACTGGTGGCGATCCTGGACCGCGAGCCCTTCGCCGGGCTGACCGACGAGCGCACCTACCGCGAGACGTTCACCTTCCTGGACGACGCCCCGGAGTTCGGCGCCCCCCTGCCGTGGACCAACAAGCGCGGTGATCTGGAGATCATCTCGGTCGCCGACGGGGTGGCCCTGAGCCTGGTCCGGGACATCGGCGGGCGGACCGGCGACCCCACCTCGGAGCTGGAGGCCCGGCTCGGGGTGCCCGCCACCACCCGCACCCTGGGCACCATCCAACGCCTGGTCAAGGCCTACCGCTGAGCCGTGAGCAGGATGAGCGTGCTCGCGCCCAGTGCGGCGGCGATCACGCCGGCCATCGCGGCGCCGTCGTTGCCGAACACCCCGACCAGCGGGGAGAGGGCCGAAGCGATCACCATCTGGCTGGCGCCGATCAGCGCCGAGGCGGTGCCGGCCGCGTCAGGGTGGTCGGCCAGGATCACGGCGGGCAGGTTCGGCAGGGCGAAACCGATGAAGAACAGGGTCAGCCAGAGCGCGCCGATCAGGCCCACCGCGCCGCCCAGACCGGTGAGGGCGAGCCCGAGCGCGAGGAGGGCCGTGCCGGTGGCGGCGGCCGTCGAGGGGAGCAACACCTGGCGGGGGTGCAGTCGGCGCATCAACCGGGCGTTGACCTGCGTGGCGGCGATCATCCACAGCACGCTGGCCGCGAACAGCAGGCCGAACCGCCGCTCGTCCAGTCCCAGCTGGTGCTGGAACACGAACGGCGAACCGGTGACGAAGCCCAGCAGCCCGGTGGTGGCCAGCCCGGTGGCCACCACCAGCCCGACGAACCTCCGGTCCCGCAGCAGGTGGACGTAGGACCGGGCCACGGCGCCCGCGTTCAGCGGCCGGCGCCGGTCCGGAGGCAGGGTTTCCGGCAGCGTGCGGAGGACCACCAGGGCGAGCAGCACCCCGACCAGCCCGAGGGTCACGAATATGCCCGGCCAGACGGTCACCCCGAGCACCAGACTGCCCAGCGACGGCGCCAGGATCGGCGATGCGCTGAGCACCAGCATCAAACGGGACAGCAGGGTGGAGGCCGCCGAGTCGGTGAACAGGTCCCGCACCACGGCCATGGCCAGCACCGAGCCGGACGAGATGGCCAGCCCCTGCGCCAGCCGGGCCAGGGCCAGCAGCGGCACGGTCGGCGCCGCCGCGCAGGCCAGCGAGGCGGCAGCGAACAGCGCCAGCCCGATCAGCATCGGCCGGCGCCGGCCCACCGCGTCCGACCAGGGCCCGACCAGCAGCTGGCCGAGACCCATGCCCAGCCCGTAACCGGTCAGGGTCAGCTGGACCGCCGTGTCGGCGCTGGCCAGCTCGCGGCCGATGGCCGGCATGGCCGGCAGGTACATGTCGATGCCGATCGGGCCGATGGCGAACATCAGGCCGAGGACCGCGACCAGCTTGAGGGGCGCGGCTCCCCGCGCCCGCGCGACCGACACATCGATCATGCCCGCTCCTCCGCCCGGTCGGGTCAACTTCGTGACACTGTTACGACCGGTCCGGCGGGCTCGCGCTCACCGCCGTTCAGCTGTGTCCTGGAGCACACCGAGCGGCCAGCGGTCCGTCGCCAGCCAGCCGTCCGGGCCGAGCGCGACCAGCCACAGCTCGGCCAGCCGGGACGTGATGGGCAACATCGGCCCGACCAGGTCGCGTACCCCGTCGACCTCTTCCGGGCTCATCCCGCCCAGCGCGAGGCTGACGTGGGCCGGGCTGTCCGGGTACTTTCCGCCGTACGGCGGCAGCTCCGGCCAGCGAGTACGGGCGCCGGCGATCAGCCGGTCCACCGGGCCGGGGTCGGCCGGTCTGAGGAACACCATCCCGGGGTGCACGCCGATCTCCCGGAACTCCGCCTCCGCCGGTTCCGCCGTTGCGGCCAGCGCGGCACACGACCGCCGGGCGCGGTCGTCCACGTAGGCCGCCGGCAGCCACGGGTACAGCACGGTGAGGTGCGCCGGCAGGCCCGGCCGCGCCAGCCGGGGGTATCGCGTGCCGACCGCCGCCAGCGCCGGGTCCGCCTCGGGTACCGGGATCACCAGTGCGGTCCGTCCGAGCTCGGGCATGCCACGTTCTTAACACGTCAACCGCGAGCGCGTTGTCAACTCTAGGATTGTTGACAATCGCCGGTTAACCTCCTCCGATGGGGCAAGCGAACGAGCGCGCCGACTTCCTGGTCGAGCAGCGCAGCATCGAGTTCATCCCGCACGAGCTGCGCCACGGGAAGCCGTCGGACCTGATGTTCGTCTGGTTCGGCGCGAACATGGAGCTGCCGGTGGTGGCCGCCGGGGCGACGACGGTGGCCAGCGGGCTGAGCCTGGGCTGGGCGGTCCTGGGGATCCTGATCGGCGTGCTGCTCGGCACCCTGCTGATGGCCAGCCACTCCGCGCAGGGGCCGCATCTCGGGATGCCCCAGATGATCCAGAGCCGGGCGCAGTTCGGTTACTACGGGGCCGCCGTGCCGCTCATCTTCGTGGTGCTCATGTACCTGGGCTTCTACGCCGCCGGCGTGGTGCTCGGCGCGCAGGCGCTGTACGAGCTGGCGAAGGTGCCGGTGACCGCCGGGATCGTGATCCTCTCCCTGGCCAGCACGGTGGTCGCGGTGTTCGGCTACAACCTCATCCACCGGTTCGAGCGGTACCTGTCCTACCTGGTCGCGGCGGTCTTCCTGGTGCTCACCGTGCTGCTGGTGACCCGCCACCACCCCGGCGAGATCACCCCGGTGAGCACCGGCTTCGCCCTCGGGCCGTTCCTGCTCGCGGTGTCCGTGCCGGCCATCTCCCAGCTGGGCTTCGCTCCCTACGTGGCCGACTACGCCCGCTACCTGCCCGCCAGCACCCCGATCTCCAGCGTGTTCTGGTACACCTACGCCGGCGTCGGGGTGAGCGGCGCCTGGCTGATGATCCTGGGCGCGGCGCTGCAGCAGCGTTTCCTGGGCGGCCCGGTGGCGGCCATCGGCACGGTGGCGCACGGCGCGGGCGGCACGTTCGCCGCGATCACCTTCGTCGCGCTGATCCTGGGCGTGCTCAGCATCAACGCGCTGAACATCTACGGCGGCTACATGTCCACCATGACCCTGGCGACCACGTTCTACCGGCGCTGGCGGGGTGGGCTCGCGGTCCGGCTGGCGTTCATCCTGCCGGTCGCCGCCGTGGCCACCTACCTGGGCTTCCTGTACCGGGACAACCTGCTCGGCTCGTTCGAGACTTTCCTGGTGATCGTGATGGCGCTGATGAGCCCGTGGACGGCGGTCAACCTGGTCGACTACTACGTGGTGCGCCGGGGCGAGTACGCGGTGGACGCGATGTACCGGCCGGACGGCGTCTACGGGCGGGTCAACCCGGCCGGCATGGCCGCCTACCTGATCGGGTTCGCCGTCCAGCTGCCGTTCATGCACAACGCCTACGTACACGGGCCGGTGGCCCGGGCGCTGGACGGCGGGGACGTGTCCTGGGTGGTCGGCGCGGTGGTCTCCGGCCTGCTCTACCACCGCCTGGCCAGAGTCCGCTCGAGCGCGGACCGACCACCGCGCACCGCCCGCGTCTCCTGATCGCCGACCGCGGTCTTCCCGCCACGCTCCACCGTGCATGATCGTCGGCGTTGGCGCTCCGTGTTCACCGGCCGGCCGCACGCCGAGTTCATCCCCAGAGACCTTTTCCCGGGATCGAATGTCTCTCAGGGTGAACTCGGCGCGGTCCGCGTTCCCGGCGCAAAGCCACGGAACGGTCCCCGACGCCTCGACCGGGCTCGACACGCATCCCACCCGTCGCTTTCACCCCAACTGTCACGAAAAGTGGGTTCCGATTAGCCGCCGTTGCATATCTCCACGCAGAGCTAAGGGGCAGCGCACTGGTAGCCGCCGCTTGGCCAAGACCGCGCGCCTGACGGTCTCGTGCGGGAGCCTGCCGGGGCGTCATGCCCACACAACTGTCACCCTTGGGGTTCACGTGCCGGCCAGTGCGTCGGCCGTTCGAGCACCGCCGGCAAGCGTGTCGCGAGGTCACCACTCGCCGCGTTTACCTGGAACTGGGTGAGGTAGAGACAGTCGCGCAGGTCGGCGCCGGCCAGGTTGGCGGCGCGCAGGTCCGCGCCGATCAGGTCGGCCAGCCGCAGGTTCGCCCCGGACAGGTCGGCGCCGATCAGGTAGGCGCCGCGCAGGTCGGCCCCCGACAGGTCGGCGCCGCGCAGCTTCGCGCCGATGAGGTCCCGGCCCCGGCGGTCCGGCCGCCCTCCCCCGCGCACCAGCTCGCTGGCCCGCCGCAGCGGGACATCCACCTCTCCGCGCAGCGCGGCCGGGTCCACCTCGGCGAACGACTCGGCCCGGGTGAGCCGGTCGATCTTGTCGGCGGCGGCGCGCAGGTCGGCGTGGACCGGGCGGGCCTCCGGGCGGCCCAGTGCGTCGGCCAGGTACCAGAGCAGCTCGTGCAGCGCGCGGACCACCGGGAACGCCCGGAACATCCGGTCCGCGACGTCCGGGTCGTCCCGCCAGCCGTGCCCGCCGGAGGCCACCCGGGAGACCTTCTGGCCGGCACCGAGGCAGTCGAACACCGTGCAGCCGGTGAAGCCGCGCTCGCGCAGCGAGCCGTGGATGCCGCAGCGGTGGTCGGCCAGCAGGTTCACGCACGGCTCGCCGGCCTCCTTGTCGAAGGCGAAGTCGGCGGAGGCGGTGAACGGGAGGGCGACACAGCACAGGCCGAAGCAGCTCGCGCAGTCCGCGCGCAGCTCGGCCCGGATGTCCATCACTGCCTCCCCGTGACGGGCCGCGCCCGCCACGGGGAATCATCGCTCAGTCGGCGTGCTCCGAGGTGGCCCGGGGGGCCGGCCGCTCACCGGCGACGCCGGAGACCCGGCGCGCGGCCAGGACGTACACGCCGCCGGCCACCAGGAAGGACACGAAGTAGCTCAGGTCGGCCCCGTTCAGCGCCCGCCCGATCGGCCCGGTGAACAGGTCGGTGGCCATGAACGGCACGGACACCAGGATGCCGAGCAGGAACGCCGCCATGCCCGGCCACCGAATGCCGCCGAGCTGGCCGTCCGGCCGGCCGAACTCCGCCGCCGGCGGGTAGCCCCGGCCGCCCCGGTGCACCCAGAAGTAGTCGGCGCAGACGATGGCCAGCCACGGCGTCACGTAGTAGGCCACCAGGAACAGGAACGCGTGGAAGGCGTCCTCGAACGCCGCGCCGCCGAAGAGCACGGCCAGCACCGCGCCGAGCACGCCGGACAGCGCCACGGTGGCACTCCGGTTCAGGGGGAAGCCCCAGGTCAGGCTGGCCATCGCGCCGCTGTACAGGTTCACCGAGTTGTGCGGGATGGCCGCGATGCCCAGGGTGAACAGGGTGACCACCAGGACCGGGCCGGGCAGCGCCAGCTCGAACGCCCCGATCACCCCGCCCTGGCTGCCCAGCGTGGTGAGCATCGCGCCCAGCGCCATCATCCAGGTGGTGGACAGGAACAGCCCGGCGAAGGCGTAGCCGAAGATCTTGCCCCGGCTGGTGTCGCGCGGCAGGTAGCGGGAGTAGTCCGAGGCGTAGGGCGCCCAGCTCATCGTGTAGGAGAACACGATGGTGAACTCCAGCAGCCACACCAGCCAGTACTCGGTGCCGTCGAGCCGGGCGGCCGCGCCGGCGCCGGGGCCGTGCATCACCAGCAGCACCGACACCACGACCAGCACCACGATGCTGACCCTGGTCACCCAGCGGCCGAACGCGTGCAGCAGGTTGTAGCCGAAGATGGCGATCAGCACGCTGGCCAGCACCACGCCGATCATCACCGGCACGAACGGCAGCTTGAACAGCTCGGCCAGCGACTTGGCGCCGAGGATGGTGCCGAGGGTGAAGTAGCCGAGGTAGAGCAGCGAGGAAAGCGCCGCCGGCAGGTGGTTGCCCCGGTAGCCGAACGCGGACCGGCCCATCGGGATCTGCGGCAGCCCCAGCCTCGGTCCCATCACCGCGCACGCGGCCGTGCAGATCGCGCCGAGCAGGTTGCCCAGCAGGATGGCGGTCAGGCTGCCGGACAGGCCCAGGCCCATCGGCACCGCCGATCCGCCGAGCACGATCGCCGCCAGGTAGATGACCGGGGAGAACCGGATGCTGAACTGGTTGCGCGGGTCGCCGTGGCGTTGCCCTTCGTCGATGTACTCGATGCCGTGCCGTTCGACGGCGAGCGCGTTCTCCGTGGAATTGGTGGGGTTGGTGGACATGGTTCACCTGTTCTTCCCGGCGGTGGTGCGCGGATCGTTTTCAGCAGGGTCATTCCTGACAGAGTCATTCCTGGCAGAGGTCGAGGACTCGTTCCGGGGTCATGGGCAGTCGGGTCGGCCGCCGCCCGATGGCGGCGGTGATGGCGTTGGCGACGGCGGCCGCGCTGTTGGCGATCGGCGGCTCGCCGATGCCCCTGGCGTTCAGCGGCCCCTTGCCCTCGCCGCTCTCCACGATCTCCACCTCGACGTCGGGCATGTCCATCGAGGTGGGGATGAAGTAGTGCGCGAACAGGCTGGAGGCGGCGTTGCCCTCCTCCATCACCACGTCCTCCATCAGGGCGTAGCCGAGTCCCTGCATGGCGCCGCCCTGGATCTGGCCGACCACCCGCAGCGGGTTGATGCACCGGCCGACGTCGTGCGAGGCCACGTAGCGCAGCACGGTCACCTCGCCGGTCTCGGTGTCCACCTCGACGTCGGCGGCGTGCGTGCCGTAGGTGTAGTCGGGAAAGCTGTCGCCCTGGCCCAGCCGGGGGTCGAAGCTGCCCTGCTCGGCCCGCCAGACCGCGAGCAGCGCGGTGTCCACCTCCCGCTGCTCGCAGGCGGCGACCAGCTCGGCCAGGTGCAGTCCGGTTCCCGACCCGCCGGCGTCCCGGACCAACCCGTCCTCGAAGCTCAGCTCCGCCTCCGCGCAGCCCAGCATCTCGGCCGCCACCGGCGCGATCCGGTCCCGCAGCAGGCGCGACGCGTGCAGCACCGCGTTGCCGGACATGTACAGCTGGCGGGTGGCGAACGTGCCGCCGGCCGGCGGATTCAGCGCGGTGTCCCCGATGTACACGGAGATCTCGGCCAGCGGGACGCCGAGCACCTCGGAGGCGATCTGGCACAGGCTGGCGGCCTGCCCCGCGCCCAGGTCGGTGATGCCCGACCTGATCAGCAGGGTGCCGTCGGCCTGCAGGCTCAGCCAGGCCGACGCCCGGTCGCGGAACCAGATGGTGCGCCCGTAGGGCTGCATGTTGCAGGCGAACCCCCGGCCGACCCGCTTGCCCGGGCCGCTCGGCGCCGGCGGTTCGCCCATCCGGTCCAGCACCCGCCGCAGGGTCTCCTCGCAGGCCACCGCCGTGTCCAGGGTCTCCCCGGTGGGGATGGTGTCCCCCTTGGCCAGGAAGTTGCGCCGGCGCACCTCGGCCGGCGGGAGGTTCAGCGCGGAAGCGATGCGGTCCATCTGCGACTCGTAGCCCAGGGTCACCTGCATCGCGCCGAAGCCGCGGAACGCGCTGGTCGGCACGTTGTTGGTGAACACCGCCCGGGAGCGCAGGGACGCGTTCGGCGTGCGGTACGGGCCGCAGGACAGGGCCGTCCCGGCGAACAGCACCCGGGCGCTCAGGTACGGGTAGGCACCGGCGTCGCCGACGATGTCCACTTCCTGCGCCAGGATGGTGCCGTCGGAGCGCACCCCGGTGCGGTAGCGCATGACGAACGGGTGCCGCTTGGTGCTGGCCAGCATGGACTCCTGGCGGTCCCAGATCATCCGCACCGGCCGCCGGGTGTGCCAGACCAGCAGGGCCAGGTACGGCTCGACGGTCATGTCCTCCTTGCCGCCGAACCCGCCGCCCATGTACGAGCTGATCACCCGCACCTTGTTCTCCGGCACCTCGAGGATGCCGGCGATGGCCGCCGCGTGCTCGATCACCTGGGTGGAAACCCGGAGCGTGACCACCCCGTTCTCCAGCCAGCCGACGCCGGCTTCCGGCTCCAGGTAGGCGTGCTCGGCGTGCTGGCTGCGGTACTCCCCGGTCACCACCAGGTCGGCCTCGGCCAGCGCCTTCTCCGCGTCGCCGCGCCGGATATGCCACTCCACCAGCACGTTGCCCTCGTCGTGCACCCTGGGTGCGTCAGCGGCCAGTGCGGCCTCCGGGTCGAACACCCCGGGCAGGTCCTCGTACTCCACCTCGACCAGCTCGGCCGCCTCGTCGGCCACCTGCTGGCTCACCGCCGCGACCAGCGCGACCGGTTCCCCGGCGAACCGCACCCGGTCGCGGGCCAGCACCGGCATCTCGACGGCCAGCTCGCCCAGGCCGCCGCTGGCCCGCTCGATCACCCGGTTGCACGGCACGTCCTCGGCGGTGAGCACCGCGATCACCCCGGGCAGGGCCTCCGCCTCGGCGGTGTCGACGGCGGTGATGCGCGCGGACGGAAGCGGGGCGCGGACCACCCGTGCGTACAGCATCCCGGGCAGCTTCCAGTCCGCCGCGTACAGCTGGGTGCCCTTCACCTTGTCGACGAAGTCGTGGTGCACCACCGGCTGGCCGACCACCCGCATCGGCGCCGCTCTTTCCAACGGCGGGGTCACCGGTTCCGTCTGGGTCATGGCCGCTCCGCCCCCTCGACGTACTCCTCGACCGCGTCCAGGATCTTGGTGTAGCCGGTGCACCGGCAGAGGTTGCCGACCAGCTCGTAGCGGATGTCCTCCCGGCTCGGCCGGCCGCCCCGCCGGGCCAGGCTGTCCGCGGTGAGCAGCATGCCCGGCGTGCAGAACCCGCACTGCGCGCCGCCGTGGCGCAGCAGGCACTCCTGCAGCGGGTGGAGCTCCTCACCGGCGCCGAGCAGCGCGGACACCGTGGTGACCGCATGGCCCTCGGCCTGCACGGCGAACATCAGGCAGGCGCTCACCGGGCGGCCGTCCAGCTGGACGGTGCAGGTGCCGCACACCCCCTCGCCGCACCCGTAGCGCACCTCGGGCAGCCCCAGCTCGTCGTGCAGCACGTCCAGCAGCAGCTCGCTCGGCGTGACCCACACGTCGTGGCGGCGACCGTTCACGGACAGGCTGACCAGGCGCTTCGGCGGGTTCGTGGCCGCGCTCATGCGGGCACCTCCGCCGCGCCGGCCCGGCCGACCGCCTCGGCCAGTGCCCGCCGGCCGAGCACCTCGACCAGGCGCTTCCGGTAGGCCCCGGTGGCGTGCACGTCGTCGCTCGGATCGGTGGACCCGGCCAGCGCCCGCGCGGCCTCCGCCACGGCGGCCGGGTCGCCGGTGGTGCCGACCAGGCCGGCGAGTGCCGCATCCGGGCCACGCACCGGGTGGTCGGCGACGCCGGCCAGGGCCACGCCGACCTCCCGGATGCTCCGGTCCGGGGCCAGCTCGACCACCGCCGCCACCGCGACCACCGCGTAGTCCGACACCCGCCGGGTCATCTCGTGGAAGCTCCAGCCCTGGCCCGGCCGCATGACCGGGAACCTGATGTCGACCACCAGCTCGGCCGGGCGCAGCGCGGTGGTGAGGTAGGAGACGAAGAACTCCCGGGCCGGGATCACCCGCTCCCCCTCCGGCCCCCGCACCAGGAGCTGGGCGTCCAGCGCCAGCGCGGCGCAGGCGATCTCGGCGGTCGGGTCGCCGTGCGCCAGGCTCCCGCCGATGGTTCCCCGGTTGCGCACCCGCACGTTGCCCACGTGCCGCACGCAGTGCCCGAGCAGCGGGGCGTACTCGGCGACCAGCGGGGACTCGGCCACGGTGTACTGCCTGGTCAGTGCCGGCACGTGCAGCACGTCGCCGGACAGGCTGGGCCGCCCCTCGCCGATGTCGTTGATGTCGATCAGCATGCTCGGCCGGGCCAGGCGCAGCGCCAGCATCGGCCCCAGGCTCTGGCCGCCGGCGAGGATCTTGGCGTCCTCGCCGTACTCGAGCAGGGCACCGATCCCGTCGGCGTAGCTGCCGACCCGGAGATAGTCGAATGGCGCACAGACCACGAAGTCCTCCTCGTGACGCGTCACTGAAAACTAAGTGACCTCATTACGATTGGTCATTGGCGAGAATCGCCGAGGTCCACCGGCGAGTGGTAGGTAGGTGTTGCCATAGCCGGTCAGGGCGCACCCTTCGGCGACACCTCGTACATCTCCAGCGCCTGCATGGCCACGGCCAGGCGCAGGCACAACCGGTTGTCCGACATGAACGGCCCGACCAGCCGCTCCAGCTTGCTGATCCGGTAGCGCATGGTGTTGTAGTGCACGTGCAGGTCGCGGGCCGACTTCGCCACGTTGAGGTGGTTGTCCAGCAGCACCTGCAGGGTGCGCACCAGCTCGGCGCGCTCCCTGGCCTCCAGCGCGGTCAGCTCGCCGAGCGCGTCGCGCACGAAGTCCCGCAGCTCGCCGACGTCGTCGATCAGGCTGAGCAGGCGGAACAGGCCCAGCTCGGCGAAGTAGGTGACCTTGCCGGGGCCGTGGCTGCGCCGGCCCATGCGCAGCGCCTTGCGGGCCTCCTCGTACCGGGCCGGGATCAGCGCCGGCTCGTGGAACGGGCGGCTGACCCCGAGGGAGAAGGCGTGCCGGGTGGTCGCGCGCAGCCCGGCCCACACCCGGCCCGGCACCTCGGCCGGGTCGCCGGCCGCGCCGGTGCAGCCGACGATGCCGACCAGGTTGGTGGCGAACGCGGCGGCCGCCGCGCCCCGGTCCTGGTTGCGGATCTCCGCCGACCACAGCTCGATGTCCGGCTGCCGGACCAGGTCGGGTTCGCCGGTGCGCTCGGCGTGTCCCACGACCACCACCAGCGGCCGGCGCAGGTCCCAGCCGAACGCCGCGCCCCGGGCCAGCGCGTCCTCGATCTCGCCGCCGCCGCCGGTCACCAGGTCGTGCAGCACGTTGGACTCGAACTGCCGCTCCGCCGCCGAGACGGCCAGCTGGCGGGTGACGTCCAGTGCGGCCACGACGGCGGCCTGGTCCACCGCGACCGTCGCCTCCGGCCCCAGCTGTTCGGCCGCCACCAGCAGGTGCCCGAGGCGCAGCTTCCCGGCGCGCAGCTCGGCGATCACCACCACCCGGCCCGGCCCCGGCGTGTGCACCCCCGGCCCCAGCCGGTCCACCCGCGCGGCGCCGTCCCGCTCGAGCACGCCCAGCTCACGCAGCCAGGGCTCGTGCCGTTCCGGCCGGGCGGCCGCCAGACGCCGGCCGTCCGAGTCCACCACCAGCACCGATGCCCCGGACAGCAGGTCGGACAGCTGGGCCGCGATCTCCGGCAGTTGGCCGCCGGTCAGCACGATCTGCAGGAACGCGTCGTGGATCTCCTTGGCCCGCGCGATGGTGGCCGCCTGGCGGTTCACGATGTCGGAGAACACCCGGCTCAGGATGTCGTCGAAGGCCACATCGTCGGGTATCTCCACGATCGGCAGGCCCAGCCGGTCGGCGGCGCGCAGCACCTCGGCGGGCAGCCGCCGGCCGGACGAGCCGAACTTCACCCCGAACGCCGCGATGCCCCGCCCGGCGAACTCGGTCACCAGGGTGACCAGTTCGCCCGCGTCCCGGGGCAGCGGGTAGCCGGTGCTGAGCATGAACTCGTCGGCCTTGGTCCACGGCAGGATGTCCGGCACGGTCATCACGTTCAGCCGGCGCACCGGCCGGTCCAGACCGCTGCGCCCGGCGAGCACCACCGCTCGCTCCAGGATCGTCATGGCGAGCAGGTCACGGACGACGAGCGCGTCGGTCATGGCGGCGCTCCCTATCAAGAATTGCCCAGGAACGTAGCCCGGCACGGCGGATACTGCCACCCCTTGAGGCGCCGCACCAGCAAGTAGAACTGGATGGTTACCGGCAGAAATCCTCGCTTAACGCGGTCCGCCCCGGCGGGGCAAGCTGGCGGCATGCAGACCCAGACCACCGCTCCCTCCTGGTACCGGCATCCGGACGCGCGCGCCTGGCGCACCGATCCGGTCGGCGGCGACGTGCTGGCCTTCCACCTCGGCCTGCCCGGGTACCGGCGGACCGAGCTGGTCGAGCTGCCGGCGCTGGCCGGCGAGCTGGGGGTGGCGCGGGTGTTCGTGAAGGACGAGTCGGCCCGGTTGGGCCTGCCCGCGTTCAAGATCCTCGGGGCGTCCTACGCGATCTCCAGGGCGCTGTCCGAGCGGCTCGGCCAGGGGGCCGCCGCGCTGGGTTTCGCCGAGCTCGCCGCGCGCGGCGGGCCCACCCTGGTGGCCGCGACCGACGGAAACCACGGCCGCGCGGTCGCCCACGTGGCCCGGCTGCTCGGGCTGGGCGCGCGCATCTTCCTGCCGGCGACGCTGTCCCGCGCGGCGGTGGATGCGGTGGCGGGCGAGGGCGCGACCGTCGTCGAGCTGCCCCTGCCCTACGACGACGTGGTCGACGCGGCGGCTTCGTGGGCCCGCGAGGCCGGCTCGGACGCGCTGTTGGTGCAGGACACCGCGTGGCCGGGCTACGAGCGGGTTCCGGCGTGGATCGTGGACGGGTACGCCACGCTGTTCGCCGAGGCGGACGCGCAGCTGGCTTCGCACGGCGTGGCCGGCGTCGACCTGGTGGCGGTCCCGATGGGCGTCGGCTCGCTGGCCCAGGCCTGCGTGCGGCACTACCGGTCCGGCGGCTCGACCGGCCCCGTTGTGCTCGGCGTCGAGGCGCGTAACGCGCCGGCGGTCATCAGCTCGCTGCACGCCGGCGAGCCCATCTCGGTGCCGACCGAGCCGACCATCATGGCCGGGCTCAACTGCGGCACCCCTTCGGCGAACGCCTGGCCGTACCTGGCCGCCGGCATGGACGCGGCGGTCACCGTGACCGAGGCGCAGGCCACCAGCGCGGTGCACGACCTGACCGCACTCGGCGTGGACGCCGGCCCCTGCGGCGCCGCCGCCCTGGCCGGCGTCCGCGCGGTCGCCCAGGACCCGCCCCGCCGCGCCGCCACCGCCCTGACCCCCAACGCCGTGGTGCTGCTTCTGAGCACCGAAAGCACCACCGCCAACCCCCTCCCCACCTGATTCGGTCGGTTCCGCGGGCCGATTCAGTCGGTTCCGCGGGCCGATTCAGTCAGTTCCGCGGGCCGATTCAGTCAACGACGTTGACTGAATCACCGTGCTGAAGCGACTGAATCAGGGTGCTGAAGCGACTGAAACGGGTTGGGCTAGGAGGTGGCGGAGGAGGTCGAGCTCTTCGGGGGTTGGTTCGGGGATGCGGGTTACCTGGTCGGCGGTCAGGAGGTCGAAGCCCGTTGCGGCTTGGACGTCGGCCAGGGCTACGCCGGGTTGTAGGGCGATTACCCGCATGCGGCGGGATTCCGGCTCGAAGTCCAGTACCGCCAGGTCGGTGATCACGCGGCTGGGGCCGCCGTGCACCAGGCCGGCCCGCCGCCGGGCCGCCCCACCGGACAGGTAGCCGGGGCTGGTCACGAAGTCCACCCGCTCCACGAACCGCCGGGGCTCGTGCGCCGTGACCACGAAGGTCTCGTTGCACAGCGAGATGATGTCGTTCGCTCCCCCGGTGCCGGGCAGCCGGACCGTCGGCGCGTCCGGGTCGCCGATGATGCTGGTGTTGATGTTGCCGAACCGGTCGATCTGCGCGCAGCCCAGGAAGCCGTAGTCGAAGTGGCCGCGCTGCGCGGCGAGGAACACGTCGCAGATGCCGGTGATCATGTCGGCGTCCACGGCGGCGCACATCTCGTTGGTGGAGTCCGGCAGCTGCCCGGGGCGCAGCCGCAGCCCGACGATCCCGCCCTCCAGCACGATCGTCAGGTTCGGCGCCTGCCGGCGCTTGGCCAGCGCCGACGCGACCAGCGGCAACCCGATGCCGGCGAACACCACCCGGTGGTCGGCGAGCAGCCGGCTGGCGGTGATGGTCATGACCTCGTTCGGGGTGATCACCGCGGCATCAGCTCCAGTGCTCGGCGGCGCTGCTCGGCCAGCCGGTCGCCGCCGATGGTGGCCAGGAAACCGGTGAAGTCGGCGTGCGCGCGAATGTTGGCGTCCACGTAGCGCAGGGCACCCGGCACCCCTTGGTCGCGAACGTGGTTCATGTACTCGGTGAAATGCGCGGCATCCACTTCGTACCCGCCGTAGCACTCGTGCGGGTAGCAGCCGTACGGCTGGTGTACCACGGCGTCCACCGCGAAGTGCGGGATGACGGTCTCGCTCGGGCGGGCCCGCAGCTGCTCCGGCTCGACGATCTCCTCCGCGCTCAGCACCACCCGGCGGGCCGCGTGCACCATGTCCACGTCCATGAACGGGTAGCCGTCGATCTGCGCGTTGCCGAACCGGTCCGCCCGCTGCACGTGCACGAACGCCACGTCCGGGTGCAGCGCCGGCACGGCGAGCAGCTCCTCGCCGGTGAACGGGCAGGTCACCGTGCGCGCGTCGACCCGGCGAGCCAGGTCCGAGCCGAGCATGGTGTAGGTGGGCAGGAACGGCAGGCCCATGGCGGCGGCGCGGTAGCGCATGCCCAGCGCCAGGTGGCTCCACTCCTCGAACCGGGCCAGGCCGTGCTCCACCTGGTGGCGCACCACCCGGGCCAGCCCCCAGCCGTGGCCCACACCGACCCAGCTGGTCATCAGCGTGTCGGCGGTGCCGGTGGCCAGCAGCAGCTCGGCCTCGAAGCAGGACAGCGGGCGGGACACGGTGAGCCCGGTGCGCCGCTGCCGCAGCAGCTCGAAGACCAGGGCCATCGGGGTGCGGGAGTAGTTGGTGCCGCCGATGGAGACGTGGTCGCCGTCCCGGACCAGCGCCACCGCCTCGGTCGCGCTGGTCACCTTGTCCGCCACCGGGCGGCGGTGCGCCTCCAGCTCGGCCCGCGCGGACGTCATCGGACGCCCGCGGCCGGGCGCGCGGTATCGGGCAACAACGGCAGCACCTCGGCGGCGAACCGTTCGACCTGCTCCTGCCGGTAGCGATAGGGCACCAGCGCGATGTGCTCCACGCCGGCCGAGATGTGCTCGGCCAGCTGCTCGGCGCACTGCTCGGGGGTGCCCCGGACGGCGCTCTCCGGGGTGGCGTCGCTCCACTCCGGGTTGTCGAAGTACTCGGCCAGGAACGGCCCCACCTTGCGGTCGGCCGCCTCGAAGGACTCGTCGATGCAGATCGGCAGCTGGGCCACGTTCCGCAGCTCGTTCGGGTCGCGGCCGGCCTCGGCGGCGTAGTCCCGGATCTTGTACCAGGAGCGGGCGAAGTCCTCGGCCCGGTAGAAGTAGGTGAGCCAGCCGTCGCCGAGCGTCGCCACCCGCCGCAGCACCCGGTCCACGTAGCCGCCGATGAGCAACCTCGGCCGGGGCTTCGGGTGCGGCAGCATGCGCACCCGGCGGAAGCTCAGGTCCTCCCACTCGCCGGTGACCTCGTCGTCCGCCCACAGTTTGTAGCAGATCTCCAGGTTGCGCTCGAAGCGCTTCCCCCGGCCCCGGAACGGGGCGCCGGTGGCGGCGAACTCCCGCTGGTACCAGCCGGCGGCCACGCCCAGGGTGAGCCGGCCCTTGGACAGCTCCTGGATGCTGGCGGCGGTCTTGGCCAGCAGGGCCGGGTCGCGGATGGGCAGCACCAGAACCCCGGTGCCCAGCCCGATGGACGTGGTGTGCGCGGCCAGCGTGGTGAGGGTGGTCAGCGCCTCCAGGCAGGGGAAGGGCTGGCGGGAGCCCAGGAACAGGTGGTCCCAGGCCCACAGCCCGGTGAAGCCCAGCTCCTCGGCCCGGCGGGCGTAGCCGATCAGCGCGTCGATGTCGGGGTTGCTCGCCGCCGAGGTGAAGTTCTCCAGCGCGAGCCCGTAGGTGACGGACATGGGGCGGCTCCTCAGGAGTTCAGCAGCTCGGGCAGCGGGACGATGCGCACGCCGGCGTCCAGCAGCGCCTGCCGGGTGCGGGTGGCGATTTCCAGGGCGCCCGGGGTGTCGCAGTGCACCAGCAGCGCCCGCCCGGTGACCCGCACGGTTTCCCCGTTCACCGCGGTCAGCTCGCCCTGGGTGGCGATCCGGACCGCGCGGGCGGCGGCCTCGTCCGCGTCGCCGAGCAGCGCTCCCGGCTGGTCGCGGGAGAGCAGCAGGCCGTCGCTGGTGTACGCCCGGTCCACGAACGCCTCGGCGATGACCGGGATGCCGGCGCGCTCGGCGTGCTTCCAGGTCGCCGTGCCGGCCTGGGCGAGCACCGGCAGCTCCGGATTCCACAGCCGGGTGGCCTCGACGATCGCCGCGGCGTGATCCTCGTTGGTCGCGGCCACGTTGTAGAGGGCGCCGTGAGCGCGGGTGTAGGACACCCGGGTGCCGGCCGCGCGGGCGAACGCGTCCAGCGCGCCGATCTGGTAGAGCAGGTCGTTGGTCAGCGTCTCGCGGGACACCGCGATGTACCGGCGGCCGAACCCGGCGAGGTCCCGGTAGCTGAACTGGGCACCCACCGCGACCCCGTTGCGCGCGGCCAGGTCGCAGGTGCGGCGCATGATGTCCGGGTCACCGCCGTGAAAGCCGCAGGCGATGTTCGCGCTGGATACCACGTCCAGCAGCGCCGCGTCGTCGGCGAGCTCCCACCGCCCGAAACCCTCACCGATGTCGGTGGTCAGCGCGACCGTGATGGCCATGTGTCCCCTCCCGGTATCCAGGACTGTCAGCACTCGGACCATAGCCACGGCCGGGGTGAAGGGACTTCGGCAGAAGTCGTCGTGGTTGCCGGTGCGGCTTTGGCGACTAGTGCCAGGGCCAACCCGCCCGGCCGGACGGATACTTCCTGCCATGCGCCTGATGCGCTGCGGGGACACCGGCTACCTGGCCGAGTTCTCCGACCTGGACGCGGTGCGGCGGGTGTATGCCGCGCTGGCCCGGAACCCGCCGGCGGGCACCGTCGACCTGGTGCCGGCGGCCCGGACGCTGCTGGTGCGGTTCGACCCCGCCGTCGCCGACCCGGCGCGGCTGGCCGAGGTGCTGCGCGCCACCGAACCGGACGGCGCGGCGGCCGCCGCGGGCGGCCTGGTGCGCATCCCGGTGCGCTACGACGGCGCGGATCTCGCCGACGTCGCCACGCACACCGGGCTGTCCGTGCGGGAGGTGGTCGACGCGCACACCGGGGTCGAGTGGACCGTGGCGTTCGGCGGGTTCGCGCCCGGGTTCGCCTACCTGGTGGACGGCGACCCGAGGTTGGAGGTGCCGCGCCGGCCCGAGTCCCGGACCAGGGTGCCGGCCGGCGCGGTCGGCCTGGCCGGGTCGTTCAGCGGCATCTATCCGCGCGCCTCCCCCGGCGGCTGGCAGCTGATCGGCCGCACCGAGCTCACGCTGTGGGACGTGGAGCGCGACCCGCCGGCGCTGCTCACCCCGGGCACCCGGGTGCGGTTCGTGGAGCGGCGCGGGTGAACGGCCTCGAGGTGCTCGCCACCGGGCCGTGCACCACCGTGCAGGACCTCGGCCGGCCGGGGCTGGCCCGGGTCGGCGTGGGCCCGTCGGGGGCCGCCGACCGGGCGGCCCTGCGGCTGGCCAACCGGTTGGTCGGCAACGACGAGGGCGCCGCCGCACTGGAGACCACCTACGGCGGGCTGGCCGTGCGGGCGCTGCGTCCGCTGCTGGTCGCGGTCACCGGGGCGCGGGTGGTGCTGTGGGTCGGCCGGCGCGCCGAGGGCACCGACTGCCCGCTGCACCTGCCGGCCGGCGCGGTGCTGCGGATGGGGGCGGTGACCGAGGGGGTGCGCGGCTACCTGGCGGTGCGCGGCGGCATCGCGGTCGACCCGGTGCTCGGCTCCCGGTCCACCGACCTGCTGTCCGGGCTCGGCCCACCGGTCCCGGTGGCCGGCACGCTGCTCCCGGTCGGCTCGGACACCCGGTCCTGGCCGGCGGCGGAACTCGCACCGGTCGCGCCGCGGCGCGCCGGGGACCTGGAGCTGCGGGTCGTGCTCGGACCTCGGGAGGACTGGTTCACCGACGCGGCGGTGGACCGGCTGCTGACCGAGCCGTTCGAGGTCACCACCGACAGCAACCGGGTGGGCATCCGGCTGCGCGGCCCCGAGCTGACCAGGCGCCACGCCGGCGAGCTGCCGAGCGAGGGCACGGTGCTGGGCTCGCTGCAGGTACCCACCCACGGGCGCCCGACCCTGTTCCTGGCCGACCATCCGATCACCGGTGGCTACCCGGTGATCGCCGTGGTGGTGTCGGCCGACGTGGACGCGGCCGCGCAGGCCGGCGCGGGGCGGCTCATCCGATTCCGGCTCGCCGGCACCCGATGTGGCAGGCTCGCCGGTGATGCTTGAGCTGCGCCGCCTGCGGCTGCTCCGGGAGCTGAGCCGGCGCGGCACGGTGGCCGAGGTGGGCAAGGCCCTGCACCTGTCCCCCTCCGGCGTCTCCCAGCAGCTCAACCAGCTGGAGTCCGAGGTGGGTGTGCCCCTGCTGGAACGGGTCGGCCGGCGCCTGCAGCTGACCCCGGCGGGCAGCGCACTGGTCGCGCACACCGAGGCCATCCTGGCGCGGCTGGAGCAGGCGGGCGCGGAGCTGGCCGCGCTGTCCGGGGAACCCCGAGGCACCGTGCGCGTGGCCTCCTTCCAGACCGCCACGCACGCCCTGGTCCTCCCGGCCCTGGCCCGGCTCCGCCGCCACGAAGGACTGGCGGTGCGGCTGTCCGTACTCGAGCCGGAGTCCGCCCTGCCGGCGCTGCTCGCCCGGGACTTCGACATCGTCATCGGCGAGGACTACCCCGGCGTTCGGGCGGAGATCCCGGACGGCCTGGCGCGCACCGAGCTGTGCACCGACCCCCTGCGGTTCGCCGTCGCCGACCAGACCCGGACGCCCGGCATCGCGGCGGCCCGGGACGCGATCTGGGTGATGGAGCCGAAGGGCAGCGCGGCGCGGGCCTGGGCGACGAACCTGTGCCGGGCGGCCGGCTTCGAGCCCGAGGTGGGCTACGAGTCGGACGACATGACCGCGCACGAGGAGCTGGTACGGCTCGGCCACGCCGTCGGCTTCCTTTCCGACCTGCTGTGGCGGGGGCGCACGCCCCCGGTCGGGCTGATCCCCGTGCCCGGCCAGGCCCGCACGCTGTACGCCGTCATGCGGCGCGGCGGGGAGGCGCACCCCGCCGTCCGCGCGGTCCGCGACGCGCTCCGCGAGCAGGTTGGCTGAACGCCACCGGGCTCCCGTATGTGTCGGCGGACACAGTTGCCGAGGGACCGATGACCGGGCGGTCCGGCCGGGCGCCTAGCTTGTGACGGTTCGTCACGGGAGGAGCGGTGCGATGACCGATCTGCGCGGGGTGCTCGAGGCCTACGTGGACAGCGGAGACCTGCCCGGGGCGGTGGGCCTGGTGGCGCGCGGCGACCGCACCGAGGTGGCCGCGGTCGGCTCGGTCGACGTCGAAGGGACCGCGCCGATGGCCCGGGACACGATCTTCCGCATCGCCTCCATCACCAAGCCGATCACGGCGGCGGCCACCCTGATGCTGGTCGAGGACGGCACGATCGGGCTGACCGACCCGGTGGCGGAATGGCTGCCCGAGCTGGCCGAGCCGTCGGTGGTGCGCACCCCGGCCAGCCCGGTGCACGACGTGGTGCCGGCGGCCCGGCCGATCACCGTGTACGACCTGCTCACCAGCCGGGCCGGGTACGGCTTCGCCTCCGACTTCACGCTGCCGGCGGTGCAGGCGCTGTTCCCGGTCCAGCGGGACGGCCGGGAACCGGACACCTTCCCGCCGGCGGACGAGTGGCTGGCCGCCCTCGCCCGGGTTCCACTGGTCTACCAGCCCGGCGAGTCCTGGCTGTACGACACCTGCTCGGCCCTGCAGGGTGTGCTGGTCGCCCGGGCCTCCGGCCGGCCGCTGCCCGAGTTCCTGGCCGAGCGGCTGTTCGAGCCGCTGGGCATGGTGGACACCGACTTCCACGTGCCGGCCGGCAAGAGCGCCCGGTTCACCAGCTTCTACAAGACCGGCTTGCGGCTGGCCGACGCCCCGGACGGCCGGTGGAGCTCGCCGCCGGCGCTCCCGCTGGGCTCCGGCGGCCTGGCCGGCACGCTGGACGACTGGCTGGCGTTCGCTCGGATGCTGCTCGCCGGCGGCGCCACCACCGACGGCCGGCGCGTGCTCACCGAGGAGTCCGTGCGCCTGATGACCACCGACCACACCACCCCGGCCCAGCGGGATATCGGCGCACTCTTCCTGGAGGGACAGGGCTGGGGCATGGGCGGCTCGGTGGACATCGCGGCCACCGAGCCGTGGAACGTGCCGGGCCGGTACGGCTGGGTCGGCGGCACCGGGACCTCGGCGCACATCGTCCCGGCCACCGGTGGCGTGGCCATCCTGCTCACCCAGGTCGGCGAGGACAGCCCGGTCGCGCCCGAGTGGATGCGCGCCTTCTGGCGCTACGCGGCCGGCGCCTAGCGGCGGTCAGCGCTTGACCTTGTAGTGCAGGTGCAGCACGCGGTCGCCCTGGACCACCCGGTCGGGGTCGTCGAGCAGCACCGTGCCGGCATGGCTGCCGAAGAAGCGCACCCCTTCGCCCAGCACCACCGGGACGACGTCCATCTCCACCTCGTCCACCAGCCCGGCGGAGAACGCCTGCCCACCGAGGTCGCCGGCGGTCACCGCGACGAGCCCGTCGCCCGCGAGCTTCTTGGCCAGCGCGACGCCCGCCTCGACCGAGTCGGCGGTGTGGAACGGGGCGTCCGGGTGGTCGGCCAGCCACTGCTCCGGCAGTGGCCGGTGGGTGACGACGACCAGCTGCTCCCCGGCCGCCGGTTTGCCGTCCCAGCCGTTGGTGGTGTCGAACAGGTGGCGGCCGATCACCGTGACCTTGATGGAGTCCCAGAAGGGCTGGACGTAGTCCGCCGACGTCGGCGAGACCTGGAACGTCCAGCCGCTCGGCCGGGCGGACAGCTCGGTGTCGCCGTTGAAGTACCAGTCGAACAACGGCCCGACGGAGTCGTTGGGACGGGCGATGAACCCGTCCACCGACACGACCGCCTGAATGACAACCCTGGCCATTTCCACTCCTAACGCTCGTGTCCGCGCAGCCAGTCGACGTAGTCCGGGACGGCCCGGTCCACGTCGTACTCCGGCGCGAAGCCGGTGTCGGCCCGCAGCCGGGTGATGTCCATGTGGTTGCCCGGGGGCCGGTCGGGATTGCGCCCCGCCGGCAGGGTCAGGTTCGCGCCCGGCACGGCCGCGTTGATCGCGTCGACGACCTCGCCGTAGCGCACCAGCCGCCCGCTCGAGACATTGTAGATGCGGTGGTTCAGCCGCTCCGCGAGCATGAGCAGCGCGATCGCCCGGCCGCAGTCCTTCACGTAGCACAGGTCCGTGGCGTCCTCGGCGTACGCGGCCGGACGGGGCGGCCGCAGGTCGGGGTCCTGGCCCCAGGCCGCCGCGCTGAGCAGGCGGGGAAGCGGGGTGAACGGGTTGTCGGGCAGGCCGAGGGGACCCCAGATGGTGCCGATCCGCAGGCTCACCGCGTCGAACCCGGCGCTGTCGCCGGCCAGCTCGGCGAACAGCTCGGCGGTCTTCTTGAACACCGGTATCTGATGGGCCGCCAGGACCGGCAGCGGGGAATCCTCACGCCACGGGGCCTCGTCCACCCCCAGGTACACGGCGATGCTGCTGGCCACGGAGAACCGCCGCACGCCCCACACGGTCGCCGCCTTGAGCGCGTTGAGCAGGGCGACGGTGTCGGCGCGCAGGTACTCGACCGGGTCGGGCAGGTCGTGGCGGGCCGCCGCGAGGTGCACGATGCCGGTGATCTCGTGCCGCTTCCCGATGTCCAGGAAGGCGGCCTCGTCCGTGGTGTCCAGCGGCTCGACGACGACCCGGCCGGCGAGGAACTCGGGCGGCCGGGTGGAGCGGTGCGCGGTGACCACGACCGACTCCCCGAGGTCCAGCAGCGCCCGTGCGGTGTGCGACCCGATGGAACCCAGGCCTCCGGTAACCAGAATCACCCGCGTGACGCTAGGCCGGAACCGGTCGCCGCTCTTGTACGGAACGGACATCCCTGGGGCGCAGCATCGGGAGGTAGGACGCGGCGTGGTCGTGCCCGCAGGTGCAGGTGGCGCTGGACTGCGCGAGGAACTCGCCGGGCGTCACCCCCAGCAGCCGGCGGCACTCGCGGGTGAGGTGGGCCTGGTCGTGATACCCGGTCTCGACCGCCCACCGCGCCAGGTCGACGTCGGCATCGCCCCACCGGGCGATCGACGCCTGCACGCGCGCGCTGAAACCCCGCAGGCGCAGGATGCGGTGCAGCTCCTTCGGGCCGACGCCGACCGCGGCCCGGCACCGGCGCCGCAACTGCCGTTCCGAGATCGACAGCAGCGCGGGCAGGGCGGCCGTCCCGCCGTTGTGCCAGGGCATGAGGCGCCGGACCGCCTCGTCGACCAGCGGGTCGGACTCGCCGGCGGACCGCGCGACGAACGACTGGAGCGCGGCGAGCGCGGCCGCCGGTGTGGCGGCTCCGCCGAGGACGTCGGTCAGGCGGGCCATGTCGCGCCAGATCTCGGTGGCCGGGACGTCCTGGTCGGCGAGCTCATCCGCCGGCATTCCGGCGAGCCCCCCGAGCACACCCGGACGCAGCCGCACCCCGACGACCGTGCCTCCCGCCGGGACCTCCTGGTAGATCGCGGTGGTCAGGGGTCCGAGCAGCTGGGGCACCCTACCGAGCACACACCGGACCTCGGCGCCGCCGTGGGGCTCGTGCCGCTGGGCCACGGGCCGGTCGCCGGCCCGCTGGATCCAGACCGACGCCGCGAACGCGGCCAGCGCGGGCGCCGGCGCGCGCTCCACGAAGGACGATTCACCGGCCACTAGTACGCGCCGTGCCGGGCCACGAACGCGAACACGATCACGGCGGCCAGCAGGAGAAGCGCCCAGAAGATGGTCGGCCCCGCCGGCACCTGGTCGGACCGGGCGGGAACGCCGCGGGGGAACTCGTCCTCCCCGGGTCTCTCGTTGTCCCCTTGGTAACGAACCACTCGGCTTCACCTCCCCTTCTCAGGTAGCCGCGAACGCGGTCCATTATTCGCCGCCCGCTCGAGCCCGACCAGTCACCCGAGCTTGTCAATCGCAAGCCGCCACCGGCGCGGTTTCCCGGGCGAACGCCGCCAGGTCGGCGTTGAGCCGGTCGCGGTGGGTGAGGTACAGCGCGTGCGCCGCGTCCGGGTAGATCTCCAGCCGCGCGTTGGGCAGCAGCTCGGCACTCGGCCGGGCGCACAGCTCGACCGGCGCGGACACGTCCCGCCCACCGGCCACGACCAGCGCGGGCACCCCGATACCGGGCAGCTCCGGCCGGAAGTCGGCACAGATGTTCGCCCTGGTGCACTCCACGGCGGCCTGCGCGGACACGTCCATCATGTCCCGGATGGTCCAGTCCTTGATCGGTTGCGGCAGCTCGCGGGCGGCCGGGCAGTCGCCCCAGAACGGCGGCGAGTTGTCCAGGATCCACTGGCCGAAGTTGTCCCGGATCGCCGCCACGGTCCCCTCCAGCAGCGCACCGTCCACGCCGTTCGGGTTGTCGGCGGACCGCATCAGGCACGGCACGGTGGACGCGACCAGGGCGATCCGGCCGACCCGCGCGCCGCCGTGCCGGCTCAGGTAGTGGACCACCTCGCCGCCGCCCATCGAGTGGCCGACCAGCGTGACGTCGGAGAGGTCCAGCCGGTCGAGGAGCGCGGCCAGGTCGCCGGCCAGGGTGTCGAAGTCGTAGCCGCCGCCCGGGTCGTCCGACCGGCCGTGCCCGCGCCGGTCGTAGCCGATCGCCCGGTGGCCCTGCTCGACCAGGTGCAGCATCTGGTTCTGCCACATCCGCGAGCTGAGTCCCCAGCTGGTCACGAAGACCACCGGGCGGCCGGCGCCCCAGTCGCGGTAGAACAGCCGGGTTCCGTTGGCGGTCAGGTAAGGCATCTCGGTTCCCCTCTCCCTCGGTTGCCTCCAGCCTGGCCGCACGGCCCTGACCTGCCAATTACGTCCCGGGTAACCGCGCGGCGGCGACCAGCCGGGCGTACCGGCCGCCGGCGAAGAGCATCAGCAGCCCGGCGCCGACGAAGGCGGCCACCCGGACCATGCCGTCCAGCGCGAGGAGGTCGAACAGCAGCAGCTTCGCCGCCGTCGCGCCCATCAGCACCAGCCCGACCACCCGCCAGGCCCGCGACGCGACGCCCCGGGCCAGCATGGCCAGCGCGACCAGCGCCCAGGAGACGGTGGTGACCGCGTGCCCGGTGAGGAACCCGGCCCTGGTCGGCGCCACCAGCAGCGCCAGCAGGATCACCGTGCCGGCGGCGCCGTAGAGCCCGACCGCGCCGGCCGGCACCCACCACCGCCGGTCCGCGCATCCCGCCGCCACCGCCAGGAGCAGGGACAGCACGGCCAGGGCCAGCCCGGTGGCCATCGCCGACCGGTCCGGCCGGCCCAGGACCAGGTAGGGCTCGGCCGGGAACACCAGCAACGCGTGGGCCGGGGCGTCGCGCGCCACCGCCAACCCCAGTCCGACCAGCCCGTACCCGGCTCCCAGGTACCGGGGCAGGACGTGGCCGGTGCGCACGGCCAGCACGGTGAGCACCAACCCCTGCCCGAGCAGCACCCCGGACAGCGCCGCACCGTCCAACGGCAGCGCGGTCGCCTGGAACATCGCCGCCGCACCGACCAGTACCCCGGCCAGCCGGGCCGGGCGGTACCGCGCCGCGCCGAGCGCACACACCCCGACGGCTCCGGCGAGCAGCGCGCCGCGCCATTCCCCCAGCCGCACGGCCATCGCCAGTGCCGGAACCGCGGCGGCGGCGAACGCCACCGGGCTCACCTTCCCGAGCAGCGCCACCCCCGAGCCGACCAGGAACACACCGAGCACGGCGGCCACCCGCGCGGTGTCGGCGGCTCCCCCGGCCAGCACGGTGATCGCGCCGTACAGCACCGGGAAGACCGCCGCGACCAGCGCCAACACCGGCCAGCCCCGGCGCGCCACCACCGCCGCCGCGGCCAGCTGCGGAACCAGCACCAGCCAGACGGTCAACGGCCAGGCGCCGTCCGCGACCACCGCCGTCAGCACGTCCACGCCGAGCACCGTGCCCGCCGCCAGCAGCTCGGAACGCCACCGGTCGGCCAGCGCCAGCCCGGCGCCCACGGTGAGCAGGCCCAGCCCGAGCCCGACCGGTTCGGCCAGGTAGCGGTAGTAGCCGGTGGCCGCGCCGAGGGTCAGGTAGAGCGTGGCGAACCCGGTCGCGGCCAGCGCCAGCGCACCGGTGTGTCCCTCCGGGCGGCGGTGCGTCCAGGCGGCGGCGCCGACCAGGACCAGCCCCAGCAGGCCGCCGGCGACCAGCCGGGCCACCGGGCCGAGCCAGCCCCGGCTGGCCGCCAGCACCAGGAACATCACCACGCCGACCAGCGTGATCGAGCCGCCCGCCCAGGCCAGCAGCCGCCCACCGTCCGCCCCGCCCGGCCCGTCCACACCCCCGCCCGGTCGCGGCCCCTCCACACCACCTCCCGGCAACGCCCCGTCCGCGCCCTCGCCGGGCGACGCGCCCTCCGCGCCCCCGCCGGGTGACGCGCCCTCCGCCCCTTCGGCTTCGGCCCGCGCGCTCCCGTCCGCCTCTCCGGCCCCCACCGGCCCGGCCGTCCGCGCCGGTCCGGCCGTCGCCGTACCCCGCGCCGCCCCCTCGGCCGGCCCGGCCGCCGCCTGAGCCCTCGGTTGCGTCGGGAGGGGGCCGGGCGGCGGCGCGGCGACGGCCAGGGATACCAGCTCCTGGCGGATCCAGTACATGCGGCGGCCGAGCTCGTCCAGCTCCTGGACCAGCCTCGGGATCCGCTCGGCGGGAGTGTGCATGACCCGAGCATGACCGCGCCGGGCCGCCGGCGAACCCGTAGAACTACCGATCCTCGACGATGGTCAGGCCGATGTTCAGCATCCGCGTCGGGGCGAGCCCGAATAGCCCGTGGAAGGTGCTGCTCAGGTGGGACGGCGTGGCGAAGCCGGCCTCGGCGGCCGCGCGGGTGAGGTTCTCCCCGCTGGCCAGCACGTGCATCGCGCGCAGGGTCCTGGTCCAGAGCCGGTACCGGCGGAAGCTGGTCCCGGTCTGGGCCACGAAGGCGCGCAGGAAGGCCGACTCGGACAGGCCGACCAACCTGGCGCAGGCGCCGGCCGGCCAGTGCCCGGCGGGATCGGCCAACAACTTCGCCGCCAGCGCGGTGATCGGGGACGGGGCCTCGTGCGGCAGCGGTCCGGTGGCGGTGCCGGTCCACCGGTCCACCGCGCCCGGGTCGCCACCGGGGCGCAGCGCGCGGCCCAGCTCGACCAGTTTGTCCTGCTCGCGATGCTCCAGCGCCACCGGCCCGTGCTCGCGCCGCATCGCCGCGCGGCAGGCCCGGGGCGCGGGCGATGCCGGGTCCAGATACCAGGAGACGATCTCGCCGCCCCGGGCGTCCAGGTGGTGCGGCACCCGGGCCGGCACCAGCGCGGAACGGGCGGCGGCCGCGGCGGAGCCGACGTGCAGGGTGAACGCCCGGTCCAGCGCGACCACCAGGCAGGGCACCGCGCCGGCGTGCCGGTCCAGCCCGGGCGAGGCGCCCCGGAACACGAACCCCTCGGCCCCGAGCCACAGCGTGGCCGAGCAGGTTTCTGACAGCGCGGACGACGTCACATGGGCGACGATACCGCCATGACAACGGTGGTGTTGGTGCTGATCGCGCTTTTCTTCCTGGCCATGGGAATTGCCGCACTGGTCGCGCCCGCAACGATTATCCAGCCCTTTGGCGTCATTTTGTCCAACGCCGACGCGCGGGCCGAGGTGCGGGCTGTGTACGGCGGTTTCGGGGTGTTCATTGCGGTCCTGCTCGGCCTCACCGCCACCGACGTCGCTGGTCTGCGCCCTGGGGCGATATGGGCGGTGGCCGCCGCGCTGGCCGGAATGGCATTCGGCCGGCTGATTGCGCGATTCGTGGAGAAACCGACCGGATTTTATCCGGTGTGGTTCTACTTCTGGGTCGAGCTGGTCGCCGCCGGGATACTCGTGGCCGTCGTGGCATAGTGACCCCGTGCCGTTGGTCTCCGTAATCACCCCGACCCAGGCCCGCAATGCCGACCACATCGGGGCGCTGTGGGACTCCCTGACTGCCCAGTCGCTGCCGCCGGGCTGGGAGTGGGAGTGGCTGGTCCAGGAGGACGGCCCGGCGCCGGGCGTGCGGGACCGGCTGCCCGACGACCCGCGCATCCGGTACGACGCGCTCGGCGTGCAGCTGGGCGGCGCGGCCACCCGCAACGTGGCGCTGGCCCGGGCGGCCGGTGACCTGGTCGCCGGGATGGACCACGACGACTGGTACGAGCCGGGCGGCCTGCCCGCACTGGTCACCCCGCTGGCCGGGGACCCCGGGGCGGCGTGGTCCTGCGGCCGGATCCGCTGGCGGAACCCGGACGGCGCCAGTTGGGTCAAGCCCGACGTGTTCCCGCCGGGGCGCATCGAGCCGGCGGTGATCGCAGAGACCTTCGTGCGCACCGACGACTTCCCGTTCCCGGCGGCCATCGCCACCTACCGGCGCACCCACCTGGTCGCGCACGGCGGCTGGCCGGCGGTGGCCCGTTCGGCCGACGCGGTGCTGCTCGCCGCCTTCTCCACGCACTGGCCGGGCGTGTGGGTGGACCGGGTGGTGGCCACCTACCGCCGCTGGCCGGCCCAGCACACCGTGCAGCCCGCCGACATCGCCATCCGGGACCTGCCGCAGGTACGCGGCGTGATCGGCCACCGGCTGGCGGCGGAACGGACGCTGGCCGCCGAGAGCGGGGGCCGACCCTCCCGATGAGTTTCGGGCCCGGTCGTGGTCAACCCTCTCGACGACCGACCGGGGAGAAGCCATGACCGAGGGATACGCGCCGGTGAACGGCCTGAAGATGTACTACCGGACGCACGGCGCCGGGGACCCGCTGGTGCTGCTGCACGGCGGCCTGCTCACCGCCGAGCTGAGCTTCGGGGAGCTGATACCCCGGCTCGCCGAGCGGCACCGGGTGATCGCCGTCGAGCTGCAGGGGCACGGCCGCACCGCCGACACCGACCGCGAGGCGTCGGTGCCCGGCTTCGCCGACGACGTGGTCGGCCTGCTCGACCACCTGGACATCCGGCGGGCTGACCTCTACGGCTTCAGCCTCGGCGGGCTGACCGCCATGCAGGTCGCGCTGACCCACCCCGAGCGGGTGCGCAAGCTGGTGGCCGCGTCGATCCAGTTCCGGCCGGACGGGTTCCACGAGGAGATCCGCAACCCGGACCGGTGGGCCACCTCGCGGCGGATGCCCACCGCCGACGACTTCGCCGCCATGCGCGCCGACTACCGGCGGGTCGCCCCCGACCCGGACCACTTCGACGCGTTCCAGGAGAAGGTGAGCGCGGCGGTCGGCGCCTTCCCTGGCTGGTCGGACGACCAGCTGCGCGGGCTGGCCGTGCCGACCCTGGTGATGGCCGGCGACACCGACTTCATGCCGGTCGAGCACGCGGCGGAGATGGTCCAGCTCATCCCCGACGCACAACTGGCCGTACTGCCAGGGTGCACGCACATGGACCTGACCCGGCGGCCGGACCTGGTGCTGCCGGCCGTCAGCGCGTTCCTGGCCTGAGGCGGTGTTGATCGCCATGATCCCGGCGGGATGCCGCAGGCTTCGGTGGTAGCTGGGCTGACCGACGGCCGGGACGGCGTGGGCTGGTCTGCCGCGGCCCGGTTGCGGCCGTTGGCGTTCGGTAGCTCTCGCCACCATTGTCACGATGTGTGACGGTCGAGTGGATGTCCGGTCTCGTTTGCCTCATCGACATCGACGTGAGGCTGGTTCGATCATGGTGAGATCAGCCTGATGTCGATGTCGACGAATGCTTTCCAGACCAGTCTTCATCGCTGTCCCACCGGCGTTACAGTCCGTGACGAACAACCGGATCCGCTCGGAACCGGACCGGCGGTAGACGTTAGTCACCCGGCCCGGCACCGGCGCGGAAGGTGACGGTCCGCCAGAGGATCTCCGAGAGCGCCATCGCGACGGCCTCGGCGGAAACGTCGTCGACGACGAGCTGGTGGCAGCACCGCTCGAACATCCAGGTCATCGCCGCTGCGATCCAGGCCGGGTCATCGGGGGCGTCCGGGCTGCCGTCCCACCGCGCACGCAGATGCCCCGCGGTCTGGCTCGCGATCTCTCCGACGGCGGTGCTCCACGCCTCCCGCATTCCGGGATCCTGCTCGGCGAGCTCGATGATCGCCGACAGCACGGGGCGGTTCGCCCGCCAGTGCCGAACGATTGCGCGCATCAGCTCGTCCAGGGTCTCGCGGCGCAGGCACGGGTCGGCCAGGGCCTCGCCGGAGACGTCCTCGCGCCAGGCAAGCGACTGCTGGGCGAGGCGGCCGATCACAGCACGCTTGTCCGGGAAACACGCGTAAAAGGTGGCCCGGGAGACGCCCGCCTCGGCCAGGATCCGGCCGACGCTCACCCGCGCCAACGGCTCGCCACCGGCCAGCAGCCGCCGGGTGGCCTCGAGGATCTCTCGCGCCGACGCCTCCCGTCGACGCCGCCCCACTACGGCCTGGAAGCTCTGCACCTGGACAGTCTACGAGAGTTGTACTTACTGTATGACTCGTACACTCTGTTCAAGTCAGAAGGAGGTCCGTATTGTGACCACCGACCAAGCGGATCCCGCGGTCAACCGCACCGCGCGGCTCGCCTGCGCCTGGAGCGGAGTAGCCTGCACGGTCCTGTTCGCCATCGGGTTCGTGGCATTCGCCCGGTTCCTCCCGTTCCCCAGCCCGGGGATCCCGGCCGAACAGGTCGTGGCCGAGCTCGCCGGCAACAAGTTCGGCATCCGGGTCGGCGTTATCTTCATGATCATCGGGTTCGGCCTGTTCGCCACCTTCGTCTGCGGCGTCGCCCTGGAACTGCGCCACACGGACGGCCGGTACCCCGCGCTGACCTACGTACAGCTGGTGTGCGGCGGCGCGAGCGCGGCGATCCTCGCGCTCAGCCCGATGTTTTTCGGGATCATGGTGTACCGAGTGGGCGAGATCCCCGTCCACGTCACCCAGGCCCTCTACGACATCGCCTGGTTCTGCTTCGTGATGCCCTACCCGGTGTTCAGCCTCCTGCTGCTCGCCCAGGGCGGCGCGATCCTGCGCGACACCGCCACGCCGGTGGTCTTCCCCCGCTGGGCCGGCTTCCTCTGCTTCGCCACGGCGGCCGAGCTGATCCCGACCGGGTTCATCATCTTTTTCAGGGAAGGGCCGTTGGCCTGGAACGGCATCATCGGCCTGGGCATACCGATGATCTTCTTCTTCTCGTGGATCATGGTGCTGTCGTACTATCTGATCCGGCACGTCACCCGGGACACCCGGCCGTCCGCGCGTTCCTCAATCCTCCGGTGGCGGGGTGACCTCGCGGTGGAGGATCTTGCCGGTCGGCCCCTTGGGCAGTGAGTCGACCAGCCAGATGCGCCGGGGGTACTTGTAGGCGGCGACCCGCTCCTTGGCGAACGCGCGCAGCTCGTCCGGGGTGGCGCTCGCCCCGGGGACCAGCGCCACGGCGGCGCCGACCTCCTCCCCCAGGCTGGGGTGCTTGATCCCGATCACCGCCACCTCGGCCACCGCCGGGTGCTCGTGCAGCGCCTCCTCCACCTCGCGCGGATACACGTTGTACCCGCCCCGGATGATCAGCTGCTTCTTCCGGTCCACGATGTACAGGTAGCCGTCCTCGTCGGCCCGGCCCAGGTCGCCGGTGCGGAACCAGCCGTCCGGGATCGCCTCGGCGGTGGCCTCCGGCCGGTTCCAGTACCCGCGCATCACGTTCTCGCCGCGCACCGCCAGCTCGCCGACCTCACCGGCCGGCACGTCGGCGCCGCCCTGGTCCACGATCCGCACCTCGACCCCGCGCACCGGGGTGCCGATGGAGCCCGGCTTGCGCTCCTGGTCGGGGTGGTTGAACGACACGATCGGCGAGGTCTCGGACAGCCCGTAGCCCTCCAGCACCGTCGCCTCGAACTTCCGCTCGAACGCGTGCAGCACCTCGACCGGCATGGCCGAGCCGCCGGAAATGCACAGCCGCAGGCTGGACGTGTCGTAGCCCTCCGCGCCGGGCGCGTGCAGTAGTGCCGAGTACATCGTGGGCACGCCCTCGAACACGGTGACCCGGTGCTCCTGGATCAGCTCGAGGGCGGCCACCGGATCGAACCGGGGCAGCAGCGCCAGGCACGCCCCGGTCAGCACCGAGGTGTTCAGCCCGCAGGTCAGCCCGAACACGTGGAACAGCGGCAGGCAGCCCATCACCACGTCGGTCTGCCCGGTGCGCAGCAGCTCGGCGGCGGCGGTCGCGGCGTTGGAGGCCAGGTTGTGGTGGGTCAGCTCGGCGCCCTTGGGGCGGCCGGTGGTGCCCGAGGTGTAGAGCAGCACGGCCAGGTCCTCGTCGGCGCGCGGCTCCGGCCCGGCCGGCGGGTCGACCGAGGCCAGCTCGTCGAGCGGCAGGCCGAACGGGCCCACCACGGTCACCGGGACGTCCTCCGCCCGGCCCGCCGCGAGCGCGGCGGCGCCGCCGTCGGGCAGCTGCTCGAAGGCGAACGCCAGCCGCACTCCCGCGTCGGAGAAGTAGTAGCCGACCTCCCGCTCGGTGAGCAGCGGGTTCATCGGCACCACCGTCGCGCCGGCGTACAGCGCGGCGTAGCAGATCGCGGGGAACGCCGGCACGTTCGGCAGGATCAGCCCCACCCGGTCGCCCGGCTGGACACCGTTTGCGCGCAACCAACCGGCGCCGCGCCGCACTGCCTCCAGGAACTGCTGGTAGCTGACCGTGACCGGACCGGCCACCAGCGCGGGTGCCTCGGGCCGCTCGGCGGCCGTGCGCACCAGGTTCTCCGCGAGGTTCATCTACCCCCCCAAGTTCAGCCGGTCGGCTTGAACCGCACCGGCAGCGACGTGATCGCATTGACGAACGCGGACGGCTCGTAGGTCACCGGGCCGGCCAGCTCGATGCCGGGCATCCGCCGCAGCACCTCGCGCAGCGTTACCGAAAGCATCCGGTACGTCAATGCGGCACCCTGGCAGAAGTACTCGCCGCCACCGCCGAACGCGTAGTGCGGCGGGTTGCACCGGGCCCGCCCCACGTCGAACCGGTCCGCGCCGGGGAACACCTCCGGGTCCCTGCTGGCCGACGCGTACCACATGACCAGGCGTTCACCGGTCTTGACCGGGGTCTCGCCGACCTGGGTGTCCACCGTCGCCGTGCGGGCCAGATAGTTCACCGGGGTGGACCAGCGCATCAGCTCCTCCAGGGCCACCGGCGCCAGCCCGGAGCGGGTGGGACGCAGCTTCACCGGGTCGTCCCGGAGCACCGCCAGCTGGTCGGGATGTTGCAGCAGAGTGTGCACCGCGTGTGAGATCGCGTTGCGCGGGTGGTTGTTGCCCACGAACAGCAGCATGCCGAAGTAGGCGGCGATCTCCGACTCGCTCAGCCGCCGCTCGCCCGACTCGTCCGGCTGGGCCAGCGTGTTGGCCAGGCTGTCCACTCCGTGGATCACCTGGTTGCCCACCAGCTTGGCGCAGTAGATCCCCATCTCCTCCACGCTGCGGGTCATGTTCATGTCGTGCGTGATGCCCTGCTCGATGTCCTTGGTCCAGCGGTTCAGCTGGTCGAGATCCTCGTCCGGGGCGCCGAACAGCCGGGCCACCACCTTCAGCGGCACCGGCATCGCGATGTCCGTGGCGATGTCGCACGCCCCGCGCCCGGCCACCGCGTCCACCGTCTCCGCCACGATCCCCTCGATCACCTGGTCCACCAGGATCAGCGTCCGGGGCAGGCAGAAGGTGGTGATCACGGCGCGGTACCGGGAGTGCTCGGGCGGGTCCTTCCACAGCATGAAGTCACGCTGGCCGACCTCCAGCGGCACCAGCGTGTCCGGGCGGAAGAAGATGCCGCCGCGAGCGGGCGAGAACGTCGCGGGGTCCTGGCTGACGTGCACGATGTCCTGGCCGCGGGTGAGCGACCAGAAACCCGGCCCGTCTGCCGTGTTGTTCCAGTGCACCGGAGACTCGGTGCGCATCCGCGCGAACAGCTCGTGCGGGGGGCCTTCGGCAAAAAGATCGAGGTTGGTGAGGTCGAGCGCGGCTAAGTCGGACGGTCCGGTCTGCGTCGACATTGACTACCTCCTGTGAGCCGTTTGCCGATATAACTATCCTCCGTTCACCCGTTCCCGCTATCCCTCGTTCTGGCGACCCCCGATCAGTCGTGACCGACGGTTACCACAATCTTTCCGACCTGGGTGTTCGACTCCATGTGCCGGTGCGCGTCCACGATCCGCTCCAGCGGGAACAGCCGGTCCACCACCGGGCGGAACGCCCCGGTGCGCAGGCCGGACGTGACGAACGCCGAGGCGCGGCGCAGCCGGACGGCGTCCCGGGTGATCTCGTGCACGGTGTAGGAACGCATGTTCAGGGCCGGCATGCCGAGGTCGAATCCCGGGTAGGGGGTGGGCTCGCCGCTCTGCGCGCCCCACAGCAGCAGCGTGCCGCCGGGGGCGATGACCCGGGCCAGCTCCAGCACACCGGACCCGGCGACGGCGTCCAGCACCAGCTCAGCGCCCCGGCCGCCGGTGACCGCCAGCACCCTGGCCGGCACGTCCTGCTCCGCCGCGACGATCACCTCGGCCGCACCCTCCGCCAGTAGCCGCTCCCGCTTGGCCCGGGTGCGGGTGATCGCCACCGGGGTGGCGCCCAGCCGGTTGGCGGTGTGCACGGCGGCTAGGCCGACGCTGCTGGAAGCCGCGTTCAGCACCACCACGTCTCCCGGCCTCACCCCGGCCACCTCGACCATCGCGCCGTACGCGGTGAGGTAGGGCATCCACACCGCCGCTCCGGCCACCGCGTCCAGGCCGTCCGGCCGGGGCAGCAGCGCACTCACCGGCGCGAGCGCCCGCTCGGCGTACATCGGGTAGTCGTTCTGCGAGAACGCCGGCAGCACGCTCACCGCCTGCCCCGGCGAGTACTCCGTCACCCCCGGCCCCACCGCCTCGACCACCCCGGAGGCCTCCGCACCGAGGCCGGACGGCAGCCGCCGGGCCGGTTCGATGTACTGGCCGCGCCGGAAGAGCACCTCGGCCCGGTTGACGCCGATCGCGTCCACCCGCAGCAGCACCTCGCCGGGGCCCGGCTCCCCCGGGTCCACCTCGTCCAGCCGCAGGACCTCTGGTTCCCCCAGCTCGTGGAACCGCACCGTCTTCGCCATGCCGCCGAAGGTAGCCGCGAAGTACGACCGCCGTCAAACTTTGATGCGTGTCGTACTATTGGCCCGTGCAGCGCACACCGCCCCACCCCGAGCTGGCCGACTTCGACCTGCAGCGCGTGCTCGAAGCGCTGGTGGACCCGGTGCGGCGCAGCATCGTCGCGCAGCTGGCCGCCGCCGGCGAGGACGTCCGCTGCGGCGCGTTCGACATCCCGGTCAGCAAGTCCACCGCGACGCACCACTTCAACGTGCTCCGCGAGGCCGGCCTGATCCGGCAGTACTACGTGGGCACCGCCCGCCTGAACGCGCTGCGCCGCGAGGACATGGACCGGGCGTTCCCCGGGCTGCTGGACGCGCTCACCCAGTGTCCCGGCCCGCGACACTAGCTGTCTGCGCGCTGATGTCCTCCAGGGTGCGCCCCTTGGTGGTCACCCCGAGCACCGCGACGGCCAGGATGCCGACGGCCAGCACCGCGCAGGTGAGGGTGAACACCCCGGAGAAGCCGAGCTGGGCGTAGGCACTGCCGATGATGATCGGCGAGCAGATCCCGCCGATCCGGCCGAACGCCGACGCGGCGCCCATCCCGGTGGCCCGGATCGCCGTCGGGTACACCTCCGGCGTGTAGCTGTACAGGCAGGCGTAGGTGCCGTTCATGAAGAACGAGAGCAGCATGCCGAAGCCGATCAGCTGGCCGTTGGTGTCGGCGTTGGCCAGGCCGAACGCGGCCAGCGCCGCCCCGGCCAGGTATCCGCCGATGGTCCACTTGCGGTCCAGTCGCTCGGAGACGAACGCGGCCGAGTAGTACCCGGGGATCTGCGCCACGTAAATGGCGATCGAGTAGCCGAAGCTCTTGCTGATGGTCAGTCCCTGCTGCACCAGCAGGGACGGGATGAACGTGAAGAACCCGTAGTAGGCAAAGGTGATGGCGAACCAGAGGGTCCAGGTGGTTGCGGTCTGCCGGGCCAATGGACCGCGCCAAAGTCGGACCAATCCATGCGGTCCGGACCGGACCGGTTCGGGTATCGGCGCCGTGACGTCCTCGGCGCGCACCGGCGGCAGCTCGCGGCCGGTGGCCCGTTCGGTGAGCCGCTCCAGCCGGGCCACCACCGCCTCCGCCTCTTCGCGGCGGCCCCGGGACAGCAGGTAGCGGGGTGACTCGGGCAGCGCGCGGCGCCACCAGAGCAGCATCAGGATGGGCACGGCGGTGATCACCAGGACCACCCGCCAGCCGTCCGCGAACGCCGGCACCAGCAGGTAGCCGAGCAACGCGGCGGCCACGTAGCCGAAGGAGAAGAAGCCGGCCAGCGAGCCGATGAACCGCCCCCGGTAACGGCTGGACACGAACTCGGACAGGAACGGCGCAATGATCGCGCTCTCCGCGCCGGTGCCGAACCCGGCCACGATCCGCGAGCCGAGCAGCACCGGCCAGTCCGGTGCGGCGGCGGTGACCAGCGAGGCCAGCGTGTACACCGCCAGCGCGTACATCATCACCTTGCGCCGGCCGATCCGGTCACCGAGCAACCCGGCGGTCAGCGCGCCGAAGAAGAACCCGATCAGCGTGGAACTGCCCAGCAACCCCTGCTCCGGGCCGCTCAGCGCGAACAGCGCGGTGACCGCCGGCAGGATGAAGGCGATCACCGCCGCGTCCATGCCGTCGAACGTGTAGCCCAGCCCGCCCTGGAACAGCAGGTGCAGGTGCGGGCGGGACATCGGCAGGCGCTCCACCCGGGCCAACAGCTCCCGCTCCCCCGCCCGGGTCGGCTCGGCCGGCTGGGTCGGCTGGGTCATCGCGCGTCCAGGGTGTTCTTGTGCACCCGGCCGGCGTGCACGATCAGGCGCAGCGAGGTGTCCGGTCTGGTCAGCACCGAGATGTCGGCGAGCGGGTCGCCGTCCAGCACGAGCAGGTCGGCATGGGCGCCGGGGGCGATCACGCCGATCCGGCCGGGCAGCTGGAGCAGCTCGGCGGCTGTGGTGGTGGCCGAGCGGATCAGGTCTGCCGGCGGCTGCACCTGCGCGCGCAGGGAGAACTCGGTCAGCTGGCGGTAGTGCATGTCGCCGAGCAGGTCGGTGCCGTAGACCAGCTTCACGCCGCCCCGGTGCGCCAGCTCCAGCGCGTGCAGCCCGGCGTCCAGCACGTCGAACACCTTGGCGTGGCTGACCGGGGGCAGGCCGCCGGCCAGGCCCTCCTCGGCCAGCGCGGAATAGGTGGCCAGCGTCGGCACCAGGAACGCGTCATGGGTGGTGAACAGCTTCACGCTGCTCTCGTCGATCAGGTTGCCGTGCTCGATGGACCGCACGCCGGCCGCCAGCCCCCGGTTGACCGCGGCGGCGGTGTACGCGTGGCCGAGCACGTACCGGTTGGCGGCGCCGGCCTCCTCCACGGCGGCACGGATCTCGTCCACCGAGTACTGCAGGCTGTCGATCCGGTCGGTCGGCGAGGCCACGCCACCGCTGAGCATGAGCTTGATGTGGTCGGCACCCCGGCGGATCTCGTCCCGCACCGCCTTGCGCACCTCGTCCGCGCCGTCGGCGATCCGGCAGTGGTTGGGCGTGCAGTAGGCGTGGTCGATGGCGTCCCGGCCGGCTCCCCGGATGTCCCCGTGCCCGCCGGTCTGGGACAGCGCCTTGCCCCCGAACAGCACCCGGGGCCCCACGAACCAACCCTCCCGCACCGCCCGGGCCAGGCCGTGGTCCGCGCCGGCCGCGTCCCGCACCGTGGTGAAGCCCCGGTCCAGCATGCCGCGCAGGATCGCGCCGGCCCGCGCGGCCACGTAGCTCGGCGACTGTTCGGCGGCCCCGGGCAGGTCCGCCGTGTAGGCCAGCACGTGGACGTGCCCGTCGATCAGCCCGGGCATCAGCACCCGGCCGCCGGCATCGATCTCCCGCGCGCCCTCGGCCCGGGTGGCCGGGCCGTCCACGTCCACGATCTCGGCGCCCTCGACCACCACGGTGCGGTCCGGCACCAGGGCGCCGGCGGAGGCGTCCAACACGGACGCGTTGCGGATGATGATGCGCTGCTGGTCACCCATGGTATGCAATAGTGACGGCACTCACTCATCTGTGCAATAGGCATTGCAAGGAGCATTGATGGAGACCGCCGAGGCCTGGGTCCGCGCGCGTACCGAGGACGCCGCTCTCGGCCCCAAGTCCGAGCGGGTGGCCCACCTGCTCGCCACCCAGCCCGAGTTCACCTCCTACGCCACCGCCGGCGCGGTCGCGGAGCGGGCCGGGGTGGACGCGGCCACCGTGGTGCGCACCGCCCGCGCGCTGGGCTTCACCGGCTGGCCGGACCTGCGCCTCGAGCTGCGCGGCCGCTACCTGTCCTCGCTGGGGGCCGCCGAGGTGCTCGGCCAGCACGAGGCCGCCGCCGACCCGGTGCAGCGGGCACTGCGGGCCGACCTGGAGAACCTGAGCCTGGCGGTACGCACGGTGGACGTGGCCGCGGTGGAGGCGGTGGCGGCGGCGATCGCGGCCGCTCGGCGCACCGTGGTGCTCGGATCGGGCAGCTTCTCGGGCCCGGCGTACCAACTGGCCCACTCGTGCGCGTTCATGGGCCTGGACGCACAGTTCGCGGTGCGCGGCGGCACCACGCTGGTGAACACGCTGACCCAGCTCGGCCCCGGTGACTGCCTGGTGGCGATCAACTTCTGGCGCCTGCCCCGGGAGATCCGGGACGCCACCGCCGTGGCCGGCGAGGCCGGCGTGACCACCTGCGTACTGACCGACCTGCTGCGCTCCGGGCTGACCGAGGTAGCCGAGCACGTGATCACCGTGCCCAGCGAGGGGACCAGCCACTTCCCCTCGCTCACCGCCGCCATGGCCGTGGTGCACGCCCTGCTCGCGGAGATCACCCGCCTACGCGGCGAGAAGGCGCGCACCGCCATCCGCGCCACCGAGGCGCTCTGGCGCCGCCTGGACCTGATGTGCGAGTGAGCTAGATCTCCCGCGCGCGCTTGGCGCTACTTCTCCAACGCCGCCGGGGCGGTGGCCGGCCACTCCGCCGGCGGGGGGCCGAAGGCGTCGACGGTGGAGCGGATGACACCCTTGGCCACCGCCACGTTGCCCACCGCGCCGATCACCGCGCCGGCGCCGAACGGCAGCGCCCGGCCGAAGGCCAGCGCGCCCTGGCGGGTCAGCCAGCGGCGCAGGAACCATCGGACCAGCGTCTGGTTCACCGGACCGAGCTTCGGCAGCGGGACCATCTCGGCCACCTCGCCCGCCCACTGCCCGGTACCGCCGGTGACCTTGCGCATCAGCTTGCCGCCGCCGTCGCCCAGCACGATGGCCAGCACCACCGCGCGGCGCCGCTCCACGTCCTCGATGTGCAGCCCGTGCACCTCGGCGACGGCCAGCGTGTACAGCACGGAGGCGTCCAGCGCGGCCAGCGCCTCCACCGTGGCCGTGGCCAGCGAGGCGACCGTGCCCACGCCGGGGATGAACGCGGTGCCGCCGGCCACCGCGCCGGTGCCGCCGACGGCGCGCAGGTACAGCTTGTCCAGCGTGGCGATCACCTCGGCCGGGGAGGCGGACGGCTGGTCCCGCCGGATCTTGGCCACGTAGGAGGCAACGGCGGGCTGCTGGATGCGCAGCGCCCGCTCCACCGCCGACTTGAGCATTTTGCCGGTGAGCCCGCCCCGCTTGGTGGCCAGCTCGTCGTCGCGGTCCTGGGATGACGTGTGGCTGATGGTCACTCCACCAGTGTTCCAGTTCTGACCGTCCGGCGGTGCCACGGCCAGGTCATGATCGCCCAAGCGAGCACGATCAGCCCGAACTCCGGCAGCAGGTACCAGGGCCACGGGCCGAGCAGGTCCAGGATCGAGCCGGTGCTGGGCTTGCGGTTGAGGAAGCCGTAGTTGCTGCCGGTGTGCGCGTTGAACAGGAACATCACCGCCGCCCAGCACACGGTCACGGCCAGCGTGAACCGGTAGCTCCACCAGGTCGGCCGCACACCCAGCCCCCAGGTGAGAAAGATCGCCGCCCAGACCACCAGCACGTGGATGGCGAAGAAGGCGATGAACTCGACGCCCGGGAAGTCCGGGGCGTTCAGCACCGGGGTGAGCAGCGCCTGGGTGCTCAGCGTGATGCCCCAGTAGTAGGTCAGCGCGGCCGCCCAGGGCCGGCGGGTGACCAGCGCGATCGCGCTCGCGTACGGGGCCAGGTCGGAGATCTGCAGCGGCAGCGAGACCGCCGGGTCGGCCGGGTCGAACGCCCACACCTGCATGGTGACGTTCAGTGCGACGATCACCGAGGCGAGCCCCCACGAGCAGCCGAGGGCAACGCCGCCGGAGGCCCGGCGGCCGGCCAGCACCAACGCCGCCGCCCCGAGCACGGTGATCGCCAGCACCACCCAGTGCGACTGTCCGTAGGCCGAGAACCACGCCACACCGGTGATCCAACCGCACCGGCCAACGGCCGCCGCACCAGGCCGTGTTTAAGAACACGACCCAGCCCGACCCTCACATGCGAAACAATCCTCAACCGAACGTGTTGACTTCTGTCTCGGATCGCCCGCCCGTGCGTCACTCGATCGAAGGTTTTCACTAATTTCCCGTTGCGCCTTCACTTAGCGTGGCCGCACGCGATGCACAATCGCCGACGACGCTTATACCGGCATATTGGGCTGGAGATACTCGAGATGACGACCTCGGTTTCGCTGCTTGAGTGGTTGATGGACCTATTCCGCGACGAGAACGCGCGCGAGGCATTCAAGGCCGACCCGGAATCGTATGCGGCCCAGCATGGCTTTCAGCACGTATCGGCGGCGGACATGCGGGACGCGTTGTGTCTGGCGGCCGATGACGACGACCGGGTTCCTTCGCCCCGTCATCACGACCACGACGACGATGACGACAACGGCGACGATGACAACGGCCACCACGGCGGCACGCACTATCTGAAGCACTACGTGAACAATTACACGACCATCGAGAAACACGAGACCAACATCGACAACTCGGTGCACCAGGACATTGACACCGGTGGTGGCGACTTCAGCCAGGTGATCGACAACGACCCGGTGGTGGCGTCCGGGGACGGTGCGGTGGCGGCCGGTGGCGACATCACCGACAGCACGCTGACCACCGGCAGCGGCAACGTGGTCGGGGACAACAACCAGGCCGTGACCGGCGACGACAACAGCGCCGCCTTCGGCTCGGGGGACGCCAACGGCACCGACATCGGGTACGGCCGGTTCGGCGACGGCGCCGCGCTTTCCGTCGGCGCGAACGCCGACGGCTACAGCACGGACAACGACACCAGCACCTACGCGCGCAATTCCGGCGACGGCTCGACAACGGTCAATGCCGCCGGCGAGCACGGCTATGCCGACGGCTACACCGATCAGCACGCCGCGGACAACAGCTCGCGCAGCGACTTCGAGGACCACTCGAGTTCCGACAGCCACGACACCAGCGGCTCGCACAATGACGCCAACTTCGAGGACAGCCACAACTACGAGACGCACCACTGAAAGCGTGCGGGGCCGGGTCAGCTCAGGTGCTCGGCCTCCGCGCGACATTTCGCGGCGGCATCCCGATAGGCCTGGCCGCAGGCGGGGCTGCTGATTGTGGCGAGTTCATCCCACAGTCGCGCCCGCTCGCGTAACAGCGACATGCGTTTGTCCGGGGACGAACTACCGAGAAACTCGGCATTGGCGGCGAGCGCCGTCCAGAGCTCGATCTCCTGTTGCGTTCTTGGCTGGCCTTGCGCAACGTCACGCTTCCCGGCCATCAGCATGTGCAGTCCTCGCGGGATCGCTACTCGGTGGCCGGCACGGGTCGCCGTGCGGCCAGGCGACGCTTCCGGCCGCCGACATCCTCTACCCGCTGCACGACGGTCCTAATCGCCCATCGGGCGATTCTGCCACGCTACCGCCCGTTCAGCCCCCGGTTAACTCGTTCGCTTTACGTCCCTCTCCCTGGGTAACCTCGCGGGCCGATATCCGGAGGGGGATCTGCTGATGTCCGGTGCCGCCGAGAACCCCGGCGCGTCGGGGCTGGTGGCCCGGGAGACCGGGCCGGGAGCCACCGAAACGAACGGCAAGCCGTCGCTCGCCGTATGGCTGCTGGTCGGCTCCGCGTTCGTCATGGTGCTCATGGAGACGGTGATGAGCGTCGCGCTGCCGACGCTGGTCACCCAGCTGCACGTCACCGTGGCCACCGCGCAGTGGCTGACCAGTGGCTTCCTGCTGACCATGGCCGTGGTCATCCCGATCACCGGTTTCCTGCTGCAGCGGTTCACCCCGCGCGCGGTCTACCTCACCTCCATGTCCCTGTTCAGCGCCGGCACCCTGGCCGCCGCGCTGGCGCCCGGCTTCGGCGCGCTGATGGCCGGCCGGGTGGTGCAGGCGGCGGGGACGGCGGTGATGGTGCCGCTGCTGATGACCTCGGTGATCCGGCTGGTGCCGGCGGACCGGCGGGGCGCCACCATGGGCACGATCACCGTGGTGATCGCCGTGGCGCCGGCCATCGGCCCGACGCTGTCCGGGACGATCCTGACCACCCTGGGCTGGCGCTGGATGTTCGGCCTGGTGCTGCCCATCGCACTGATCGCGCTGGCCGCCGGGGCCACCTGGCTGCGGATGGCGGCGGAGACCCGCCGGGTGCCGCTGGACGTGTGGTCGGTGCTGCTGTCCGTGGTGGCCTTCGGCGGGCTGGTGCTCGGGCTGTCCGCGGTCGGCGAGGCCGTGCGCGGCGTGGGCCAGCTGAGCCCGGGGCCGCCCGCCGTGGCCGGCGCGGTTGCCCTGGCCGTCTTCGTGGCCCGCCAGCTGCGGCTGCAGCGGGACGGCCGGGCGCTGCTGGACCTGCGGCCGCTGGCGCACCGCGCGTTCACGATCTCCCTGCTGCTGATGATGCTCGGCATGATGTCGCTGTTCGGCGTGCTCATCCTGCTCCCGCTGTACCTGCAGGACGTGATGGGCGTGAACGCGTTCGCCACCGGCCTGGCCCTGCTGCCGGGCGGCCTGGTGATGGGGCTGCTCGGGCCGGTGGTCGGCCGTTGGTACGACAAGCTGGGCGCCCGGCCGCTGGTCACCCCGGGCGCGGTCGTGCTCTGTCTGGCGCTGTGGTCGTTCGTCACCCTGGGCACCGGCACCCCGCTGTGGCTGGTGGTCGGCATGCACGTGGTGCTGGTGGTGGGCCTGTCGTTGATGTTCACCCCGTTGATGACCGACGCGCTGGGCCTGCTGCCCGGCGACCTGGACTCCCACGGCACGGCCATCGTGAGCACCCTGCAGCAGGTGGCCGGCGCCGCCGGCACGGCGCTGTTCATCACCGTGATGACGCTGGCCGCCCACGACCCGACCAAGGCGACCGACGCGCCGGGCGGCCAGGCGGCCTTCCTGGTCGCCGCCGCGATCGGCACCGTGGCCGTGCCGCTCACCCTGTTGGTCGGACGTCGCAAGCCGGGTAGCTAAGACAGTAAGTACGCGCTACATTTCCGGCAAACCGAGTGGCCGGAGGGAAGATGCGCGATCTGAACGGCAAGGTGGCCGTGGTCACCGGCGGCGGCTCCGGCATCGGCCGGGCGCTGTGCCTGGCCCTCGCCGGCAAGGGCGCCACGGTCGCCGTCTGTGACCTGCGTCCGGAGGCGGCCGACGCCACCGCCGACCGGATCGTCGAGTCCGGCGGGCGGGCCAGCGCGCACGCGGTGGACGTCTCGGCCGAGGACCAGATGCGCTGGCTGGTGGACGCCGTGCTGGGCGAGCACGGTGCGGTGGACATCGTGGTCAACAACGCCGGGATCTCCACCGCGCCGGAGCCGACCGTGGACACCGACCTGGCCACCTTCCGCACCGTGCTGGACGTGAACCTGTGGGGGGCCATCCACGGCAGCCGGCTGTTCCTCCCCCACCTGCTCACCCGCCCGGCGGCCAACCTGGTGAACATCTGCAGCTTCGCCGGCCTGATGGGCATGACCGCGATGTCCCCCTACAACATCAGCAAGTTCGGCGTGCGCGGCCTGACCGAGGCGCTGCAGATGGAGTTCGCCGAGGGACCGCTGTGCGTCACCCTGGTCTGCCCCGGGGGCACCAAGACCTCCATCATGGAGAACTCGCCGGTCATCGACGAGGGCAAACGGGCGGCGTTGCAGCGCAACCTCACCGGCTCCAAGCAGTCCGCCACCGCCGAGCAGGTCGCGTCCACCGTGCTCGACGCAATCGTCCGCGACCGCACCCGGGTCATGGTCGGCGCGGACACCAAGATGATCGACAAGCTGACCCGCTACCTGCCGGCCGCCTACCCCCGCCTGATGCACAAGCGGCTGGCCAAGATGTACGCGGAGACGCTGGGCAGCTAAACGAAAGCGGGCCGAAAGCCGGCGCGCCTATGGTCGGAGTCATGACCAGCAGTGTGATCTCCGCGGACGGCACCCGGATCGGCTTCGAGGTGCGGGGCGTGGGACCCGGCCTGATCCTGTTGCACGGCGGCACCGCCGACCGGACCCGCTGGGCGCAGGTGGCGCCGATACTGGCCGAGCGGTTCACCCTGTACCTGGTGGACCGCCGGGGCCGGGGGCTCAGCGGCGACGGCCCCGAGGCCGCGTACACCATCGAGCGGGAGGCCGAGGACCTGCTCGCGGTCGCCGAGGCCGCGGCCGGCGCGAACGGCCTGGTGCACCTGCTCGGCCATTCCTACGGCGCACTGATCACCCTGGAGACGCTGCCCCGGGGCGGGCCGTTCGACCGGGTCGTGCTGTACGAGCCGCCGTTCCGCACCAACGGGCTGGCGGTGTTCCCGTCCGGCGTGCTGGACACCATGGCGGAGCGGCTCGCGGCCGACGACCGGGACGGCGTGCTGGCCGCGTTCTTCCGGGGCGCGATCGGGCTGGACGAGGCCGCGGTGGACGCCCAGCGGCGCACCCCGATGTGGCCGGCCCGGCTGGCCGCCGCGCACACCATCGTGCGCGAGGGCCGGGTGGCCGACACCTACCGGCCGCGCCCGGAGCTGTCCCGGCTGACCGTGCCGGTGCGCTTCCTGCTCGGCACCGACAGCCCCGAATACGTGCGCGCGGCCACCCGGGCGGCCCACCGGACCGTCCCGGGCAGCGACATCCTGGACCTGCCCGGCCAGGCGCACATGGCGATGGACACCATCCCGGAGAAGTTCGCCGGCGTGGTCACCGACTTCCTGCTCAGCTGACCAGCCGGCGCAGCGCCAGCTCGGCCAGCACGGCCGCGCCGTCGGCCATCACGGCGTCGTCGAACTCGGCCAGCGGCGAGTGGTTGGCCGGCGCGGTGGCCGGGTCCCGGCCGGGTGGGCACGCGCCGAGCATGGCCATCGCGCCGGGCACCTGGGCGAGCACCTTGGAGAAGTCCTCCGAGGGCGTCAGGGGGTCGGGCAGCCAGGCGAACCGTTCCGCGCCGTGCAGCTGGGCCACCGTGTCGGCGAGGAACTCGGCCTCGCCCGCGTTGTTGACGGTGACGTCGTAGTGGTCCTCGCTGAACACCGCGTCCACGGTCATCCCCCGCGAGTCGGCGATGCCGCGCAGCAACCGGGTCACCTGCTCGATGAAGCGATCCCGGGCGGCCGTGGAGTAGGTGCGCACGGTGGCCTCGAAGTGCGCCTGGTCGGGGATCACGTTGCTCTTGGTGCCGGCCTGGAACAGGCCGACGGTGCAGATCACCGGGTCGAACACGCTGAACTGGCGGGTGACCATGGCCTGCAGCGCGGTGACCATCTCGCTGGCCACCGGGATGGGGTCGTTGGCCTGGTACGGCACCGCCCCGTGCCCGCCCTTGCCGTGCACGGTCACCTTCAGCGTGTCCGACGCGGAGAGCATCGGCCCGCGCCGGGTGACGAAGCTGCCCAGCGGCATGGTCGACCCGACGTGCAGCGCGTACGCGGCGACCGGGCGCTGCCCGGCGGCATCCAGGACCCCCTCGGCGATCATCTTCCCGGCGCCGTCGAAGCCCTCCTCGCCGGGCTGGAACATGAAGACGACGTCACCGGCCAGCTTCTCCCGGTGCGCCGAGAGCAGACGGGCCGCGCCGACCAGCATGCTGGTGTGCAGGTCGTGGCCGCAGGCGTGCATGGTGTCGGCGGTCTGGGACCGGTAGTCCAGCCCGTTCTTCTCGGCCAGCGGCAGCGCGTCCATGTCGCCGCGCAGCAGCACCGACCGGCGGGCCGGCGCGGGCGCACCGCCGCGCAGCACCCCGACGACCGAGCTGACGGCGTTGCCGGTGCGCACCTCGAGCGGGAGCCCGTCCAGGGCCTTGACCACCGCCTCCTGGCTCCGGGGCAGGGATAGGCCGACCTCGGGCTGCCGGTGCAAGGCCCGGCGCAGCCGCACCAGGTCCGGCTGGAGCGCGGCGGCGTCCTTGGCCAGCGGCAGCCCGCTCATCGGGCCGGCTCCCGGAGCGACGGGAGCGGGTGGTGCCACCTTGGCCGGCGCGGCCGGCTCGGGCTGCCCCGGTCGCAGGGCCACGGTGAGCGCCGCCCCCACGGCCGCCCCGCCGATCCCGGTCAACACGGTGCGTCGGTCGATTGGGCGCATCGGGCTCCCCCTGGTATTCAGCGTTCGAACTGAGGGCAATATAAGTCGCGGAGAGGTCAGCGGCCAGGGGCCCGCGAGCGCATGATCAGCGCGGCCACGTAGTACTCGCAGTCCGTCTCCCCGGCGTTGGCGTACCGGTGCGGCAGGTGCGCGGCGAAGTAGCCGGAGTCACCGGCGCGCAGGGTCTCGGTGCGCTCCCCGACCGTCAGCCGCAGGACCCCGGCGACCACCACGACGAACACGTGCGACCCCCCGGCGTAGGCCGGGAACCAGCCGGCGTCGCAGACCGGCGGCAGGGTGGAGCGGACCAGCTCGAAGTTCACACCGGGCACCACCGGGGTGAGGATGGTGCGCCACCAACCACCGGGTTCCTCGGCGACGTCCTGTTCCACCGCCCGGCGCACCAGGAACCCCCGGTCGACCTCGGAGAGCAGCTCGGTGAGCGGGATGCCCAACCCCGTGGCGATCTTGTCCAGCACCACCACCGTGGGCGCCTTGTCCCCGCGCTCCACCGACGACAGCATGCTCACGCTCACCCCGCACTGAGCGGCCAGGGCGTGCAGGGTCAGGCCACGTTCCAGCCGCAGGTCACGCGCGCGGTTGCCCAGCCAGGCCAGATCCACGTGCTCTATAATACGAAGTAATTCCTCTATAGAGAAAGCACGTCCCAGGAGGCCCCGTGCCGACGATCCGCCCCGCCGCTCCGGACGACCTCGAAGCCGTCGGGGAGATCTACGCGCACTACGTGGCGCACAGCACCGCCACCTTCGAGTTGGCCGTGCCGGACACCGCCGCCTGGACCGAGCGGTACCACGCGATCACCGGCGCCGGCCTGCCGTTCCTGGTGGTCGAGCTGGACGGGAAGCTCGCCGGCTACGCCTACTGCACGCCGTGGAAGGCCCGGGAGGCCTACCGGCACACTGCGGAGAACTCGATCTACCTGGCTCCCTGGGCCACCGGCCGGGGCCTCGGCGGCCCGCTGCTCGCCGAGCTGGTCACCGCCGCCTCGGCCGCCGGCATCCGGGAGCTGATCGCGGTGATCGCCGACACCGGCGACCCCGCTTCCGCCCTGTTGCACCGGCGGCACGGGTTCACCGAGGCCGGCCGGCTGCGCCGGGTCGGGCGCAAACACGACCGCTGGCTGGACACCATTCTCATGCAGCGGGCACTGGCGCCTCCCGCGCTCGCCGAACTGGGCGCGCGCTCGGCAAACGCTCCACGCTAGGCTGATCCGGGTGGCGCCACCGAAACGCAGCGAACGCGCGCCTTACACCCTCGATTCGCTCACCGATGTCGCGGTTCGCATATTCACCGAGCGCGGATACGACGCGACCCGCATGGAACACATCGCGCGGGCGGCGAACATTTCCAAATCCAGCGTCTACCACCATGTCACGGGAAAAGAGGATTTCCTGCGGCACGCGGCCGGGCGGGCGCTGGGCGCGCTGTGGGCGGTGTTGGAGCAGCCGGAGTCCAACGAGGGCGACGAGCTGGCCCGGCTGGTGCACATCATGCGGCAGATCATGGCCGCGCAGCTGCGCCTGCAGGCCGAGATGTCCCTGCTCCAGCGGGTCCAGGGGAACACCCCGACGGAACGCTGGGCGCGGGCGGAGCGGGCCAGGTTCTCCGAACACATCGCCGGACTGGTGGGCGCCGCCCAGGCGGCGGGCCATCTGCTGTCCGGGCACGACCCCGCGCTGCTCGTCCACCTGGTGTTCAGCATGGCCGACTCGGTGGTCGAGTGGTTCCGGCCCGACGGCACCTGGAGCCACCGCCAGGTGGTGGACACGGTGATCGAGGTGATGCTGGACGGCACCCGGCGCCCGAGGCCGCCCGCTACGCCCGCACGGGGAGCGGACTAGCCGTCACATCCGGGGCGGCTCTGGGCTTCTCGTGGTGCTTCATCAGCTCTTTCATCCTCGGCGCCAGCTGCGCGCCGAAGTAGGTGGCGAGCAGGCCGATGACGATCGTGTAGGTGGCCGCCAGGTGCGCGACCAGCGCGCTGGCCCCGGAGTGCAGTGCGGCGATGGTCGGCCAGGTGACGAATGCGTAGGACACGTACATCGAGCCGAACATGACCACCGGAATTGCCCACATGACGTGCTTCGACCTCGCCGACATGAGCACCAGGATCAGCATTGCCGGCACCAGGTCGAGCAGGCGGTTGGTGGTGATGAACCACAGCGGCAGGGGAAACCACTCGGGGTGGAAGAATGGCTGGTTGTCGCCGTAGTAGGTGTACAACCCGGCAATCTTGATAATCGGGATCTCAAGCAGCAGGTCGGCCACCGCGATTCCACCGAAAATATATAGGAAGTCGCGCGGGCGGCCGCCGTTGCGGATCTTCTGGATGATCACCAACGCCCCGCCGCCGATGAACCACAGGTACACCGGCGCGACCCAGAGCGGCACGTGCACGCCCCACAGGGTGACCAGTGGCCACGCGCCCTGCTCGGCGTACCAGAGCTTGCCGGCGCGGTCCACCGCGCCCTCGAAGACCACCGCCCCGAGCGCCCCGCTGAACAGCACCACCATCCGGAACGTGAGCTCCCGCCAGTCCCGTTGCCGGATCGGCCCCCGGGCGGCGAGCACCACGGTCAGCGCCGCGACACCGAAATGGAGCAGACCGAACCCCCACTGCCAGGCCGGGTCGACGACCATATGGACGGGAGCGTCACCGGGTGGGTTCACGCTGACCTCCTCGGATGGTGTGGCACCGACGATAGAACCGACCATTTAGTCTGTCAATCAACCATCTCCCTGCCTGTATGTGTAAATTAACCGACCATATAGTCGGCACATGACTGCGGGCGACCGCGACGTGCTGGTCATCGGCGCCGGACACAACGGCCTGGTGGCCGCGAACTACCTGTGCGACGCCGGTCCCGAAAGCGGCACGGCGCCGGACCCGAAGGCGGCGCTGCCTCGGCGCGGTGCCGGTGTGGAGACGGCTCGGACGGCGCGGCGTGGTCGGTCTGCCGCGGCTCGGGTTCGGCCCGTTCCGTTGGGGCCGAGGTCTGGGCGCGAACGATACGTTGGGGCGGCACCGGGGCTCGGGCCGCGCGACCCGAGCACGACCGTCGTGTTGGGGTCGCTGCCGGGGAGGTGGGCACGCCCACGTCTCATCCGTCACTTCCGTTTCGCGAGTGGTACGTGGTGGGGGTTGGTGCATGATCGAAAACCCAAGGCGTGTCAGTCACGAAACGCATGTTGCCGATGCGACTCCCGGGACCGCCCCCGCACCTCCATCTATGATCATCAGGGCATGAGGGCCGCCTCCAGACCTCCAAAGCGACCACCACGCCCTGATGACCATGTAATCGATGATCACCAGGCATTCAGCGCGATTTCCCCAGCGAAAAATCGCACTGGATACCTGATGACCATGAAAGGGGCCGCGCGAAGTGAGCCGGCACCGACCAGGTCGCCAACGCACGGGGCCGAACCAGAGCCTCGGCAGACCGCCCACGCCGCGCCGTCCAAGCCGCCTTCAGACCGGCACCGCACGTAGGCCGCACCGCCTTCAGACCGACACCACACGTAGGCCGCACCGCCTTCAGACCGACACCACACCCACACCGCGCCGTCTCCCGACCGGCACCGGAACCGGCGTCCGCACCGAGCCGTCTCCGGAGCAGCGCCAACCCCCTAGACCAACCCGTTCCGGCGCAACACGGACACCGCACCCACCGTCGCGTAGCCCCGCCACTCCAGCTCGGCGGCCGGCGAGTAGCTGCGGAAATTGACCCGCCAGCCGCCGTCCTCCTCCTGCCGGCCCGCCAACCGCTCCAGTTCCGAACCGATCACCTCATCCCGGAACAGCCGGCGCGCCGGGCCGGGGACGGGAGCGAAGTCCAGCGGGCGCATCTTCTCGTCGGCGGCGCCGCCCTCCACCGGCAGCATCCCGTCGGAAGGGATGAACGCGCCCAACCGGTCCAACAGCTCCGGCGCCTCGGGATACGCGGAGTGCACCGCGTCCAGCAGGTGCACCGCGAAGCACAGCGCGATGGCGTGCGGCCGGGTGTCGAGGTCGCGGATGGTGTCCAGGCAGTACCGGGTGGCCCGGGCCAGCCAGGGGTGCGCGGCGACCGCCGGGTCGTGCGCGGCCACCCGCCACGCGGCCGCCGCGGTGAACGCGGTGCTCTGCAGCGAGGATGCGCCCGGGTCGGCGTCCAGCCAGAACGGCGCACAGCCGGCCGGGTCGGCGATGGGCAGGGCGAACGGCAGGCCGCCGTCCGGCAGGGTGACCGAGGCCAGCCAGTCGCACAGCTCGGCGGCGTGCGGGGTAACCACCGGAGCGGCGTCGGCGAACGCCTCGAACGCGTGCAGCGCCCCGCCGGGCTGGCTCTCGCCGGCGCGCAGGTCGGGCTCGAGACCCCAGCCGTAGCCGCCGTCCGGGTTGCGGTAGGCGTCCACGGCGGCGAACAGCGCGGGCGCGTCGACCTCGCCAAACAGTGTTTGGAACCGGCGGCGGTCGAGGGTTCGGGCATGCGCGGCGAGGAAGGAGGCGGCGGCGGAAAGGTTCGGTTTCACGCCGCACATCGTCCCCACCCCCGGGGCACCGGTATTGAACGTTCCGGCCACGCCGAACCGGGCTTCGACCGGCGCCGCGATCGTTTCACCAGTTGAAGCGGTACCCTGGCCAGTGTTCCTGGTCCGGGCGGTATCCGAAGGGCAATGAGGCGTGGCGCGACCGAAAGTTCCGCTGATCTCCAAGCGCAAGGCGCTCGAGGTTGCGTTGGACATCATCGACACCGAGGGCATCGACGCCCTGAGCATCCGGCGCCTGGCCGATCGCCTCAAGGTCAACGGCGCGTCGCTGTACCACCACTTCGAGAACAAGGAAGAGATCGTGGTGGGCGCGGCGATGCTCGCGCTGGAAGAGGTGCGCACGCCCCAGACGCACGACGAGCCGTGGCGGGTGTGGATCCTGCGCAACGCCGGGCGGCTGCGTGAGGCGTTCCGCCGGCACCCGGACCTGGTGCCGGTGATGCTGCGCCGTCAACCACTGGGCATCGGCACCGCCCAGCTGGACGCCACGGTGCGGCTGCTCGAGGACGAGGACGTGCCCACCGGCGCCATCGCCCCCATGCTGGAGGCGCTGGAGCTGTACGCGATCGCCAGCGCGCTGCACGAGACCCGGGGCGACACCCCGATCGCCGACCAGGAGCACGACACGGCCAAGGCACCCAACCTGGCCCGGGCGATCACCCAGCGCGCGGTGTCGGCCGAGGCGATCTTCGAGATCGTCTGCGAGAAGATCATCGACAGCGTGGTGGCCGCGACCGAGGAGCGGACCTCCCCGGCGAGCGCTTGACGGCGACAACCAAATAGCGTTAGTTTTTCTGGCATGACCGCCAGCGAGACGCGCTGCCCGGTGGTCGACTACGACTTCGCCGACCCGGCAATGCGCACCGTCCTGCACGATCGACTGGCCGAACTGCGCGCCACCTGCCCGCTGGGTTGGAGCTCGCGGTACGGCGGATTCTGGCTGCTCTCCACCTACGCGGACGTGCTGGGCGCGGCTCGCGACCACGAGCGGTACACCACCACCCAGGGCATCATGATCCCGCCGACCGGGGCGTCCATGCCGGTCATCCCGGCCGAGCTGGACCCGCCCGAGCACACCCCGTACCGCAAGCTGGCGCTGCCCTACTTCACCGCGCCGGCCATCGCCCGGCTGGAGCCCGGCATCCGGCGGATCGTCCGCGACGCGATCGACACGTTCCGGGGCGACGGACGCGCCGACCTGGTGGATTCGCTGGCCGAGGTGGTCCCGCCGTTGGTCATCGGGCTCGCGCTAGGACTGGACCCGGCCGACTGCGGGACGGTCCGGCGGCTGGCCGGCAACTTCCTCTCCTCGGCCAAGGTGGGCCTGGAGGCCAAGATCGCGGCGGCCAAGGAGCTGGAGGACTGGCTGGAGGAGCAGATCCGGGAACGCCGCGAGCGGCCGAGGGAGGACACGCTCAGCGTGCTGGTCAACGCGCTCATCGACGGCGAGGAGATGCCGCCGGTGATCGCGCTCGGCATGGTGCAGCTGATGGTGGTGGCCGGGCACGAGACGACCGTGCACGGCATCGGCAGCCTGCTGTACCGGGTGGTCACCACGCCCGGGCTGCGCGAGCGGCTGCTCGCCGACCCCGGCCTGATGCGGGCCACCGTGCACGAGTCGCTGCGCCTGGACCCGCCGATCATGCACATGGCCCGCACCGTGGTGGAGGACCACGAGCGGGCCGGATCGCACCTGCGCCGGGGCGACAAGGTGATGCTCAACTACGGGGCGGCCAACCGGGACCCGGCCAAGTTCGCCGAGCCGGACTCGTTCGACATCGACCGGGACGGCAAGGCCCACCTCGCCTTCGGCACCGGGCGGCACCGGTGCATCGGCGAGCACCTCGCGGTGACCGAGATGCTGGTGGTGCTGCAGGAGATGCTCGGCACGCTGCCCGACTACCGGCTGGCCGACGACGGCGAGATCGTCTGGCGGGGCGGCAGCAACACGCTCGGCCCGGAACGCCTGGACGTGGTCTTCACCCCGGCCTAGGCCCCCGCCGCCTCGCTGGTCCGGATCTCCACCTCGGAGTGCAGAGTCCGGTGCACCGGGCACTTGTCCGCGATCTCCAGCAGGGACCGGCGCTGCTCCTCGGTGAGTGCCCCCTCGAGGACGATCTCGCGGTCGATCCGGTCCAGCCGCCCGACCTTGGTTTCGCAGTCGGCGCAGTCGCTGGCGTGGATGCGCGAGTGCCGCAGCCGCACGGTGGCCCGGTCCAGCGGCAGCCCCTTGCGCTGCGCGTACATTCGCATGGTCATCGACGTGCACGCGCCGAGGCCGGCCAGCAGCAGGTCGTAGGGCGAAGGCCCGCCGTCCGAGCCGACCGGCTCGGGCTCGTCGGCGGTCAGCTCGTGCCGCCCGACGAGGACCCGCTGGCCGAACGGTCCGGCGCCGTTCTCGCTGACCACAACCGTGCCCTCGGCGGGCCGGTCTTCGGCCGGCGACGGCGCTTCGCCGACGTACCGGGACGCCCAGGCGGCCAGTACCCCGGCCACGTACTCGGCGTCCGCCCGCTTGGTGAGCAGGTGGTCCGCGCCGTCCACCGCGACGAACGACTTCGGGTGCCGGGCCGTCTCGAAGATGCGCCGCGCGTTTTCCACGCCGACCAGCTCGTCCACCGGCGAGTGCACCACCATCAGCGCGGCGCCGAGGTGGGCGATGCGCTCCGACTGGGGCTGGCCGGCGATGTCGTCCAGGAACTCCTTGCGGATCCGGAACTTCCGGCCGGCCAGCGTCACGTGGGCCTCACCGTCCCGCTCGATGTCCGCGCGGTGCTCGTCCAGCAGGCGCAGCACGTGACCGGGGTCGGCCGGCGCGGCGATGGTCGCCACCGCGCGCACCCCCTCGATGCGGTGCGCGGCGGCCAGCACCGCCGCGCCGCCCAGCGAGTGCCCGACCAGCAGCGACACCGGGCCGGCGTGGTCGCGCAGGTACTCCGCCGCGCACACCACGTCGGCCACGTTGGAGCTGAAGTCGGTGTGCCCGAAGTCCCCGCCCGAGCCGCCGAGGCCGGTGAAGTCGAACCGCAGCACGGCGATCCCGTGCGCGGTCAGCGCGCGGGCGATCCGGGCGGCGGCGACCACGTCCTTGTTGCAGGTGAAGCAGTGCGCGAACAGCGCGTACGCCCGCGGTGGGGAATCCGGCAGGTCCAGTCGCGCGGCAAGCCGCGCCCCGGTGGCCCCGGTGAACTCCAGCTTGCTGCCCGGCATGCCGGTAAACATATTCGCCGCGTCGATCAGACCGCGATCCGGCCGCTCTAGTCGATGGTGGCGTGCATCTCCCAGACCAGGATCTCCGCCGGTTCGACGGCGGTGACCCGCTGCCCGCTGATGCCGGTCAGCCGCACCGCGTCACCGGTCTCCAGCTTCCCGGCGCCCTCCAGCTCCACCGATCCCCTCGGCACGAACAGGTGCAGCAGCGGCGCTTCGGGCAGCCGCACGTACTCCCCCGGCTCCAGCCGCGAGGCGTGCAGCGCGGCGTACCGGTTGCTGATGTGGATCGCCGCCTCGTCCCGGTGCGCGGGCATTCCGGAGGCAACCGTGACCAGCTGGCCGGCCAGCCGCTCGGGGGCGATCTCCAGCTGCTCGTAGCCGGGCGTGATGCCGGCCTCGTCCGGCACCACCCACATCTGCACCAGGTGCACCGGGTCGTCGTGCTTCTCCCCGGCCAGCCGCCAGGAGTCGTTCTTCTCCGAGTGCTGGATCCCGGTGCCCGCGCTCATCCGCTGGGCCAGGCCGGGGTAGATCACCCCGGAGTTGCCCCGGGAGTCCTGGTGCACCAGGGAGCCGGACAGCACCCAGGTGACGATCTCCATGTCCCGGTGCGGGTGGGTGTCGAACCCGGTGCCGGGCGCGATCCGGTCGTCGTTGTTGACCAGCAGCAGGCCGTGGTGGGTGTTCTCCGGCTCGTAGTGGCCGCCGAAGGAGAACGAGTGCCGGGAGTCCAGCCAGTCGATCTTCGTGGTCAGCCGGTCGGCCGACCGCCGGACGTCCACCCCGGGACGCAACGTGGTGGTGCTCATTGCCTGGCTCCTCTCCCGCCGAAGCAGATGGTAGACGCATCGAACTTTCAGTCCCGGCAACGTAGATGACACGTCATCCATTCCCGTAGACTGGCCGGGTGGCCGAAACCCGATGGCTGGACGAGCGCGAGCAGTGCGCCTGGCGCGGCTACCTGGCGATGAACGCCCGGCTCACCGCGCACCTGCACCGCGAGCTGCAGGCCCGGTCCGGGCTGTCCCTGGCCGACTTCGACGTGCTGGTCCAGCTCACCGACCGGCCGGACCACCGCGCCAGGGTGCTCGAGCTGGCGGCCGCGCTGCAGTGGGAGAAGAGCCGGCTGTCCCACCACCTGGCCCGGATGCGGCACCGGGGCCTGGTGGGCCGGGAGGACTGCATCGAGGACGGCCGGGGCACCGTGGTCACGCTGACCCCGGCCGGCCTGCGCGCCATCCAGGAGGCTGCCCCGGCCCACGTCACCACCGTCCGCGAGGTGTTCTTCGACCAGCTCACCGCGCGCGAGGTGGACACCCTGCGCGACTTCGCCGAACGGGTGCTGACCCGCCTGGACCGGCCCGCCGGGACTACGGTTCCGGTGGCGCACCCCTGATCCCGGGAGAAGACATGGCCGAGTGCGGACACCTGGACACGATCACCCCGAACAGCCCCAGCGACGACGGCTGCCACGAGTGCCTCGAGCTCGGCGGCCGGTGGGTGCACCTGCGCATGTGCCAGCGCTGTGGGCACGTGGGCTGCTGCGACTCCTCCCCCGGCAAGCACGCCACCGACCACTACCGGACCACGGGCCACCCACTGGTGCGTTCGTTCGAGCCCGGTGAGGAATGGTTCTGGTGCTACCCGGACCAAGTGGCGTTCGAGCTGGACGTACCCCCCGGACCCACGCACTCCTGAAGGGACACCCATGGACGAGGACATCCTGCGGCGGATCAACCATCTGGTCGACGAGGAGCACCACCTGCAGCGCCACACCCAGGGCGACGAGGCCTCCGACGACGACCACCGGCGGCTGCGCGACCTCGAGGTGCAGCTGGACCAGTGCTGGGACCTGCTGCGACAGCGGCGCGCCCGCCGGTCCAGCGGGCAGCAGCCGGACGGGGCCGAGGTGCGCTCCGCCGGCGTGGTGGAGGGCTACCAGCAGTAGGCGTTCAACCCCGCCGGGAGGCGCCCAGCAGCTGGGCGCTCAGCACCATCGCGATGCCCACCAGCTGCGCCGGGCTGAGTGTCTCACCGGCGAACGTCCAGCCGAGCAACGCCGCGACCACCGGGCTGAGCAGGGCCAGCCGGGCGACCGTGGCCGGTGGCACGCCGCGGTGCAGGCCCCCGAAGAACAGCGCGAACGCGGCCGCGGTGGCGGCCGCGGCGAGCCAGCCAGCGGCCAGGACCTGTCCGTGGGTCATCGCCGGCGGGCCGCCCTCCAGCATGAACGCCAGCGGTACCAGCGCGAACCCGCCGGCCAGCATCTGCCAGGCCGTGGTGCTGAGGTGATGGGTGCCCGGCGGGGTGCCCCAGTGGCGGGTCAGCAGCATTCCGGCGGCCGCCGAGCCGGCCAGCACCAGCGCGGCCGCCACGCCCGCCGCGTCCAGCCGGTGGCCCGCGCGCAGGACCAGCAACGCCACCCCGACCACGCCGAGCGCCGCCGCGGCCACCTGGCGCGGCTGGATCCGCTCACCGAACAGCGCCACCAGCAGCGGGACCAGCACCGCCTGGGTCGCGGTGACCGTGGCCACCACCGCCCCGGGCACCCGGTGCACGGCGAACGCCTGCAGCGCGAAGAACGCGCCGAAGTTGAGCGCACCGAGCCCCAGCGAACGCAGCCACCAGCTGCCCCGGGGCAACGCGGGGCGCAGGGCGAGCAGCAACAGCCCGGCCGGGACCACCCGCTCCACGGAGTTCCACATCGGACTGACCGGCAGCTGCTGGGTGACCAGGAACGCGGTGCCGAGCAGGCAGGGACCGAGCGCGCAGCGGGAAAGCCCCTCGAGCTGGCGCGGCGGCGCGACCGCTGCGGCAGTGCTCACGAGGTGGTCACGAAGCCGACCGCGCCGGGGCCGCCAGCTGGTCCAGCTCGCGCTGTTTGGCCTCGAACAGCGCCTTCACGTTGTTCGCGCCGAAGGTGGTCGCGCCGTCCCGCTCGATGATCTCGGTGAAGTAGGTGCCCCGGTCGTGCCCGGAGCGGGTGAAGATCTGGAACAGGTCGCCGTCGTGGTCCCGGTCGGCCAGCACGCCCAGGCGCCGCAGCAGCTCCACCTCATGGCGGGTGCTCCCCACCCGGCCGGGCAGCTGCTCGTAGTACGCCCCCGGGGTCTGCCCGAACGGGACGTTCCGGGCCTGCAGTTCACCCACGGTGGCCACGATGTCGTCGGTGCGCAGCGCCATGTGCTGCACGCCGGGTCCGCCGTGCTCGCGCAGGAAGTGGTCGATCTGCCCCGGCTCCGCGCCGCCCGGCTGGATCAGTGTGAACACCGCGCCCCGGTCGGGGCTGGCGACGACCACCGAGTCCATCGCCTGCGCGCCTACCTCGATGCGCTCGGCGAAGATCTGCTCGAAACCCCACGCCCGCTGGTAGTGCGCGACCACCTCGGCCAACTCGCCGTGCGGCACGCAGATCGCGAAGTGGTCGATCTCCCGCAGGCCCAGCGGAGCCGGCACCGGTCCGCGCGGCACCGAGCCCAGCCCGGGCAGGAACCGGGTGGGCGCCCCGGCGGGCTGCTCGACCAGGGTGTGCACGATGTCGCCCACCCCGCGCAGCGCGGCCATCCGCACCGGGCCGAACCGGCGCGGCGGCTCGATCACCCGCGCTCCGCCGGCCACCGCGCGCGCATACACCTCGCGCAGGTCGGTGCAGGCGAACCCGATCCGGGCCAGACCGTCACCGTGCGCGGCCAGGAAGTCCCGCCCGGGACCGATGTCCGGCGGCTCGGTGAGCGCCAGCACGATCGAGCCCTGCCCCAGCACCACCGACCGCGCCGGCCCGGCCGGCGCGGCGAGCAGCTCGACGAACCCGTAGGCGGAGCTGAACTCCGAAGCAGCCGCGCGCGCATCCCGCACGTAAAACTGCACATGGTCACACCAGATAGAAGTGCGCATTGCGGAATTGCCCCCCAGCTCGAATCCGCTTCACCGGAGAGACCACCGGTGACCAGGCACAACTGTAGACAGGGAAAGTAGAACGCGGGTGATTGTGCTTGCAACTACTACGTTAACAATGAGTTGAGCACGTAGTCAACAAGTTCTTTACCTGCTTTCCTGAGCAATTTCCCCGGGTGTCCAGGCAAAGCCGAGCGAGCCGCCCAGCAGGCCGAGCAGGGTGCCCAGCAGGAAGCCGCCGATGTTACTGGAGACCAGTGCGGTCAGCGCGATCAGTGCGGCGACCAGGCCGAGGAAGCCGTGCAACCCCGGCGACCACACCAGGCACAGCCCGCACACGCACAGCATCCCGCCCAGCAGGAACCCGGACACCCCGGCCAACCCGGGCAGCAGCAGAACCGTGTAGGCGCCGGCCGGCAGGAGCACCACGACCAGCCCGCCGGCGAACGTGCACGCCCCGGCCAGCAACGGACGCCCCCGGCACCAGTCCCGCCAGCCCGGCGACGCGGCCCGGTGCGCACCCACAGGGCGCGTGACCACCCCGAGGACCACTAGAAACACTCCTTCTGGTCACTACCGACCGCCATCCGGACCCCGGACAGCCGCAGGCCGTTCGCCGTGGCCCAGCGGACCGTCACGTTCAGGTTGAGCAGCAGGCCGCCCGCCTTGATCGGCAGGAAACCCGGGTCGCCCGCGTCGGTAGGCAGGCCGGCCTCGGTGAATGCCCGGTTCAGCTCCATGTCCTCACCGAGCACGCCGAACCCGTCCACGCTCTCCAGGGCGAACCGCAGGGTTCCGATGTTCACCGGGTCGCGGTCGTCCGGCGTGGTGAACCGCAGCACGTACGGCCCGGCCGGCGTGTCCACCCGGAACGAGCCGCACAGCCCCTGCGCGTGGATGTCCTTCAACGTAATCACCACGGTGGGCTTCTTCTCCCCGCCGGCGGTCTGGAAGAACTCCGGCATGGTGCCCGCCGCCTGCAGGGACAGCTTCCGCACGCTGATCTTGACCGCCTGCCGCCCCTCCACCGCCAGGGCGACCGGCACCGCGCCGCTGGTCGCGCCCAGCGCGATGACCACCAGGACTAGCAGCGCCGGCACGAACACCAGCCCGAACCGGGACCAGTTGGTCCGCCCACCAACCGGGCTCATCCAATAACCTCCCCCGCGACAGAAACATCACCGATTCACTATCTTCCACTACTGAGACAGTGAAGACTGGCAACGTTGGCGCGGCCAGAGTACCGCAGCCGGAGAGACCGGGACGTGACGAGATACCGCATTGACGAGCTGGCCCAGGCCTCCGGGGTCACCGTGCGCAACATCCGCGCCTACCAGGACCACGGCATCCTGCCCGCCCCCCGGCGCGAGGGCCGGGTGGGCATCTACTCCGACGCGCACCTGGCCCGGCTGCGGGTGATCACCCAACTGCTCGGCCGCGGCTACACCGTCGCCACCATCACCGAGCTGCTCACCGCGTGGACCCAGGGCCGGGACCTGTCCGAGATCCTCGGCCTGGAACAGGTGGTGACCGGGTTCTGGGGCCAGGAGTCGGCCGAGTCGATGACCGTCGAGGAGGTCCACGCGCTGTTCGGCGCGCCGGACGCCGACGACCTGATCGAGAAGGCCATCCACGCGGAGCTGGTGGAGCGCGAGGAGAAGGACCTGCGGGTGCCCAGCCCCCGACTGCTGCGCGCGGCCGCCGAGCTGGTCACCGCCGGGGTCCCGCTGGACGGGGTGCTCGAGCTGGTCGGCCGGCTCGGCCGGGCGGTCGACTCGGCGATGCACGACCTGATCGTGCTGTTCTACCAACACTTCCTGCGCGAGCACGGGGACCAGCTGCCCCGCGGCGAGGAGGTGACCGAACTCACGGCACTGGCCCAGCGCTTCCGCCCGCTCACCGCGGCGGCCATGTCAGCCATGCTCACGAGGAGTATGGAGCGACACGTGGACGAGGTTATCGGCAGTTACATCGCGCGTCTCATCCCTGGACTGAACAGTCGACAAGCACCGTTCACATAGCGGAGTTATAGTCTAGAGGCAAAAGAAAAGGCGTCCCGTGAAGGTAGCGAGGTAGCACCATGGGCAACCGCGTGTTCGTCATCGGTGTGGGCATGACCAAGTTCGAGAAGCCCGAGACCAAGGACTGGGAATACCCGGACATGGCCAAGGAGTCGGTGACCAACGCGCTCACCGACGCCGGCGTCGCCTACGGCGACATCGAGCAGGCCTATGCCGGTTCGGCCTACGCCGCCATGGGCCAGCGCGCGCTCTACGACGTGGGCCTCACCGGGGTCCCGATCATGACCGTGGTGAACGCGTGCGCCACCGGCTCGTCGGCGCTGTTCCTGGCCCGCCAGGCGGTCAAGGCCGGCTGCGACCTGACGCTCGCCGTCGGCTACGAGAAGATGAGCAAGGGCTCGCTGTCCGCCGGCACCGGCAAGAAGGGCCCGGGCATGCTGGACTACCACCTCAAGGCCATGATCGCGGGCCGGGGCTGGGAAAAGGACAAGGCGCCGATGCCGCAGATGTTCGGCAACGCCGGCCGGGAGCACATGGAGCGCTACGGCTCCACCCCCGACCACTACGCGTGGATCGGCTGGAAGAACCACAAGCACTCGGTGAACAACCCGTACTCGCAGTTCCGCGACGAGTACTCGCTGGAAGACGTCAAGAACGCCACGATGATCTACGACCCGCTGACCAAGCTGCAGTGCTCCCCCACCTCGGACGGCTCCGGGGCGGCCGTGCTGGCCAGCGAGCGCTTCGTGGACACGCACAACCTGTGGGACCAGGCGGTGGAGATCGCCGGCCACTACATCGCCACCGACGTGACCGCGTCCTTCGAGGGCAACTCCTCGATCAACGCGGTGGGCGCGCAGGTGGCCAAGCTCGCCGCCCAGCGCGCGCTGGACGAGGCGCAGGTGGGCATCGAGGACGTCGACGTCATCGAGCTGCACGACTGCTTCTCGGCCAACGAGCTGATCACCTACGAGGCGCTGGGCATGGCCGCCGAGGGTGAGGCGCACAAACTGGTGGAGAACCAGGACACCACCTACGGCGGCCGCTGGGTGGTCAACCCGTCCGGCGGACTGATCTCCAAGGGCCACCCGATCGGCGCCACCGGGCTCGCCCAGTGCGCCGAGCTCACCTGGCAGCTGCGCGGCAAGGCGGACAAGCGCCAGGTCGATGGGGCCACGGTCGGACTGCAGCACAACCTGGGCCTGGGCAGCGCCGGCGCGGTGGCGGTGTACAAGAAGGCCAGCTGACCCGGCGTCGCAAACAAACCAGGGCGCCGCACACCTTCCAGCGTGTGCGGCGCCCCGGTTTCCCGCGCGACGTTCCGGTTTCTCGCGCGGGGCCAGGCTGTTGACGTGCGACTAAAGCGCGGTGCCCGTCCAAAGACGGCTTGGACGGCGGAGCCTGGGGCGATCTGCCGCGGCCCAGGTGCCGCCCCATCGTCGGGACGGGGCCAAATGGGAACCGGGCGACCGGCTCCGGCTCCCTCGTTGAAGATCGACATCAACCTCATGGGCCTTTCGGGAGCAAGTGAGGGCCGTCAGGTTGATGTCGATCTAGAAATCGCCGCACTCCACTCTTCCGATCGGGCCGCTCAGATTCGGGCGCGACCGCGACCCTCAGTGACGGGCTTCCCCGACACCGGGACGGTGCCAGTCGAGATGCGGGTGAGGGCTGTTTCGGCCGAACGGAACAACCCTCAGCCGCCTCTCGACCAGCCTGACAACCCCGCTCTCTCCGGCCACCCACCGCACCACCAGCCGATCGGGGAAGAGCCATCGGCCAAGTCCGCCGAGTGACACTTCAGCCGCCCGGAGTTAGTCGAGCCCGCCACAAACCAACGCGACCGGCCAGCCCGGGCCGCGACAGACCGCCCAGCTCCGCCGTCCAAGCCGTATTTGAACCGGCACCGCACCTCGACCGCACCGGCGCCAGGGCCGCGCGGTTCAGAGGCGGGTGAGCTCGATGGGGAGGCCGTCGCGCATGCGGGCGAAGCCGCGCCAGATCACCTCGGGCACGTGGCCCCGGGCCAGCCGCCAGCGGTGGCGCAGCAGCAGCTGGTGCATGACCGCCTTCATCTGCACCGCCCCGTAGTGCAGCCCGAGGCATCGGTGCACACCGCCGCCGAACGGGATCCAGGCGTACTCGTGCGCCCGGTCCTCCCGCCGGTGCGGCGCGAACCGCTCCGGGTCGAACACTTCCGGGTTCGGCCAGTACTCGGGCAGCCGGTGGTTGACCAGCGGCGCGACCACCGTAACCGTGCCCGCCGGGATCTCGAACCCCAGCACGTCCGTGTCCCGCACGGCCAGGTTCGGCAGCGCGTACACCGGCGGCATCAACCGCAGCGACTCCCGCATGACCAGGTCCAGCGAGCCCAGCCGGTCCAGCTCGGCCATGCCCGGCCGGCCGTTGCCCAGGGCGTAGGACTCGTGCCGGCACTGGGTCTGCCACTCCGGGTACTCCGCCAGGTACCGGATCATCGTCACCAGGGGGATCGAGACCGGGTCGAACGAGGCGTACAGCAGGAAGATCATGTGGTTCACGACGTCCTCGTCGGAGAGGCCCCGACCGTCCAGCCCGGTGGCCCGGCTGAGCACCGCGAACAGGTCGGATCCGCCCCGGGCGCGCACCGCCGGGGTGCGGTCCACGAACAGCTCCTCCAGCCGCCGCCGCCCGGCCAGCCCCCGGGACCAGGTACTGCCCGGGTACTCGAACCGCAATGTCGCGCCGGCGGCCGCCGCGCAGTCCAGGAACGCCCGCTCGATCTCCCCCGACTCGGCCCCGAGGCCGCCGCCCATGAACACCCGCACGCTGGCCCGCAGCACCGTCGCGCGCACGGCGTCCTGGGCCCGGAAGTTCGACGAGGTCGGCCAGGTGGCCAGGTCCTCCGCCAGCACCGCATGCAGCTGCTCGAGGTAGCCGTCGATCCGGTCCCGGGTCAGCACCTGCTCCATCAGCGCCCGGTGCGCCAGGTGCTCCTCGAAGTCCAGCATCACCAGGCTGCGAGGGAAGAACGGCCCCGCCCACAACGCCCAGCCGGCGCCGCTGGCGAAGCACCGGTCGCGTCCCTCCAGCACCACCTTGGCCGCGTCCCCGCCCACGGCCAGCGCCGAGGGGTGGCCGACCAGGTTGAACCGCGAGACCGGCCCGAACCTGCGATAGCGGTCCAAGTAGAAGCGCAGCGGGTCGCGGAGCACTTGCGCGCTGTGGCCGAGGAGCGGCGGACCGGCGGAGCCGGGCAGCGAAACCGTCCGCACGCTCACCACACCTACCTCTGCAGCCCCAAATTTCACCCAGGAGTCTACTGTTAGCCAGGTCACTCGGTGCAGGGAACTCCGGGAACCCGACGCACCGACATCTCGCTAGCTCACCGAGCGGTCGGTGTCGGCCCAGTGGCGCTTCCGCAGCTCACGCTTGAGCACCTTGCCCGCGCCGGACAGCGGCAGCGCGTCCACGTACTCCACGGAGCGCGGCGCCTTGTACCCGGCGATCTGCTCCTTGAGGTAACCCCGCAGCTCCTCGATGGCCGGCCGCTCCGCACCGGTCGGCACCACCACGGCGTGCACCCGCTCCCCCCAGTCCGGGTCGGGCACGCCGATCACCGCGCACGCCGCCACCGCCGGGTGCTTGGCCAGCGCGTTCTCCACCTCGGCCGAGTACACGTTCTCCCCGCCGGACACGATCATGTCCTTGATCCGGTCCACCACGAAGACGTAGCCCTCGTCGTCCATGTAGCCGCCGTCGCCGCTGTGCATCCAGCCGCCGCGCAGGGCCGCCTCGGTCTCCTCCGGGCGGTTCCAGTAGCCCTGCATCACGTGCCCGCCCCGGCTGACGATCTCCCCCACCGTGCCCCGGGGCACCTCGTTGTCCAGCTCGTCGACGATGCGCACCTCGGAGTGCGGCGCGGCCCGCCCGGCCGAGCGGCGCAGCCGGTCCACCGCGTGGTCGGCCGGGTTCAGGATGGTGGTCACCGGGGACAGTTCGGTCATCCCGTAGGCCTGGGTGAACTCGGCCGCCGGCAGCCGCTTCGCCGCCCGCTCGAGCAGCGCGACGGAGATCGGCGAAGCACCGTAGAGCAGGTGCCGCACACTGGACAGGTCCGCGTCGGCCGCGTCCGGCGAGTCCACCAGCATCTGGATCATGGTGGGCACCAGCAGCACGTCGGTCACCCGGTGTTCCTGGATGGCGGCGGCCACCCCGGCCGGGGTGAACCCGGGCACCATCACGTGGGTCCCGCCGAGGGCGTTGCAGGTGGCCCACGCGGCGCCGTCCGCGAGGTGGAACATCGGGGCGGCGTGCAGGTACCGGCCGCCGGGAACCATGAACGCGCCGGTGGCCGCCGAGCCGAGCGCCGAGGTCAGCAGGTTCGCGTGGCTGAGCATCACGCCCTTGGGCCGCCCGGTGGTGCCGCCGGTGTAGTAGATGCCGGCCAGCTGGTCGCCGCCCCGGCAGGCGTCCGGCACCGGGTCGTGCCCGGCGATGAGCTCCTCCAGGTCCAGCGCCCCGTCCGGCGCGGGTCCGGTGCCGCTGTGCAGCACCGCGCGCAGGCCGGGGTGCTGCTCGCGCAGCGTGGGCACCATCGGCGCGAACGCGTCGTCCACCAGCAGCACGTCGGTCCCGGAGTCGACCAGCGAGAACGCGATCTCCGCCGGGCTCCACCGGGTGTTCGCCGGGGTGACCACGGCATCCGCCCAGGGGACCGCGAACAGGAACTCGTGGTAGATGTCCGAGTTGTGCGCCAGGATGCCCACCCGGTCCCCCGGCCGCACCTCCAGGTCCAGCAGCGCGGCGGCGAACCGGGCCACCCGGTCGCCGCACTCGGCCCAGGTGCGCGTGCGCCCCTGGAAGATCGTCGCCGGCAGCCCCGGGGTCTGGCGGACCTGGCGGTGCAGGGCTTGGGTGAGGTACATCGTCAGCCTCCCTCGAGTTCGAGCACGTTCAGCGCCATTCCGGCCAGGTCGTCGGTGAGGCCGGGAAGCTTGTGCAGCCCGTGAACCCGGGCCAGTGAGTTGATCACGGACAGCGCCGCGTGCACGGCGGCCAGCGCACCGGGTTCGTCCAGCCCGGGGTCGCGTTGGCGCAGCAGGCTGGCCCATTCCTCGACGTACTCGCGCTGGCCGCGCCGCACCCGGCGGCGCGCCTCGTCCGACAGGTTCAGCATCTCGGTGACCAGCACGGTGATCTGCGAGGGGTCCCGGACCGCGAAGTCCGCGTAGTCGGCCGCGACCTCGCGCAGCGCGTCGTCCGGGCCGTCCGCGTTGGTCAGCGCCCGGTGCAGCCCCAGCCAGAGCCCCTCGTTGCCCCGGGCCAGCGCGGCGGAGAGCAGCTCTTCCTTGCTCTCGAAGTGCTTGTACACGCTGGGGCCGGCGATGCCGGCGGCGGTGCCGATGTCGGTGAGGCTGACCGCCGCGTACCCGTGCTCACCGAACAGCCGGGTGGCGGCGGCGAGCAGCGCCTCCCGGCGGGAGGCGGGCGCGAGCGCCGGGCGGGAAGGCTCGTGCGGCCGGACCGTGCGGTCCCTGGCCGGCAGCGCGGTGGCGTAGACCCGCCGCGCGGCCGCCCCGAGCAGCGCTACGTAGCGGCGTTCGTCCAGCTCCACGCGGTGCTGCGAGGTGCTCTGCAACACCGCCAGCGCCGCCCAGCCGCGCAGCTCGGCCTCCACCCGGGACACCCCCCGGGCGCACAGCGAATCCACGATGCGCTCGGCCAGCTCGCTCAGCCGCCGGCGGGCCTCCCGGCGCCGCTCCCGGGGCAGGTGGTTACTCTCTCGGTCCCAGAGCACGCCCAGCTCGCGCCGCCCCACGCTGCACACCGCCAGCGCGTCGAGCAGCTGCTCCCCCGTCGCCGCGCCCTCGGTGGCCGCGTCGATCCAGTCCAGGGCGTCCACGATCACCGCCCAGAGCAGCTCCCCCTTGCCGGCGAAGTGCCGGTACATCGCGCTCTGCCCGATGCCCACGGCCGCGGCGATGTCCGCCATGCCCACCTGGTGGTAGCCGAGCTGCCAGAAGCCCCGCGCCGCGGCGGTCAGGATCTGTTGCCGGCGGTCCCTCGGGCGACGCCTCGGCGCCGGGCCGCCGGTGACGGCTAGCGCTGCCATCTCGGGCGCGCCGCTCAGCCGCCCCAGCCTCCGCCGCAGATAATCACCTGGCCGCTGACGTAGTCGCTCTCCGGGATGCAGAACATGTACACCGAGCCGGCCGCCTCCGCCGGGGTTCCGGCCCGGCCGAGCGGGATGCCGCGCTCGGCGGCCGCCAGGATCTCCGGGTTCACCCCGACCTTGATCTGCCGGCCGGCAACGTCGATCTTCGCGTCGCCGTCGGCCGACGCCTCGGTCAACCGGGTCCGGATCAGGCCGAACGCCACGCAGTTCACCGTGACGTCGTAGCGGCCCCACTCCTTCGCCAGCGTCTTGGTGAGGCCGGTGATCCCGGCCTTGGCCGAGCTGTAGTTGATCTGGCCGGCGTTCCCGCCGGTGCCGGCCACCGAGGAGATGTTGACCACCTTGCGGGTCACCCTCGGCGCACCGGCCGCGCGCTCCGCCTTGACCGCCGCGCTGATCACCGGCTGGGCCGCGCGCAGGATGCGGAACGGCGCCTTGAGGTGCACGTCCAGGATGTCGTCCCACTGCTGGTCGGACATCTTCTGCACCACGTTGTCCCAGGTGTAGCCGGCGTTGTTGACGACGATGTGCAGGCCGCCGAACTCCGAGACGGCGGTGTTCACGAAGCGCTCGCCGAACTCGGGGTCGGTCACGCTGCCCGCGCACACCACGGCCTTGCCGCCGGTCGCCTCGATGTCCGCGGCGGTCTGCTTGGCCACGTCCGAGTCCAGGTCGTTCACCACGACGGAGGCGCCCGCGCCGGCCAGCTTGAGCGCGATCTCCCGCCCGATGCCCCGTCCGGAACCCGACACCAGTGCCACGCGATCGCTGAGTGGAAGGGCAGTCATGATTCTGAGATCTCCTAGCGTTGTGGGTTACCACTTGCCGAAAGGGCATTCCTGGCGATCCGGCGAACAGCTAATCAGAAGTCACTTAACGATGGCAATCCCTGGTCCGGGGCCGGTCGAGGACCGATTCCGACCGACTCGGACTGTTCGACGCCCGAATCGGCTCCTACAGTTGTCGGCTATGTTCGCCGCCGAACGCCGCCAGCTCATCCTGGAGCTGGTCCGCGACCAGGGCGCCGTGGCCGTGCGGGAGCTGACCGCGTCGGTGCGCGCCAGCGAGGTGACGGTGCGCCGCGACCTGCGCTACCTGGAGTCGGTCGGGCTGCTCTCCCGGCGGCACGGCGGCGCCGTCGCCACGGGCCCCTCCGGGACGGCCTACGAACCGACGTACGCGGAGAAGACCAAGCAGGCCGCCGAGGAGAAGGCGGCCATAGCGGCGGCCGCCGTGGAACTGGTGTCCGACGGCGACGCGGTCGCGCTCGGCGCCGGCACCACCACCCAGGCGCTGGCCCGGCGGCTGGCCGGCTTCTCCGAGCTGACCGTGGTGACCAACTCCCTGCTGGTCGCCCAGGTCCTGGCCCGCTACCGGCACATAGAGGTGGTGCTGGCCGGCGGCGCACTGCGCGGCTCGATCCTGGCCACGGTCGGCCCCTCCGCCGAGCAGATGCTCGCGGCCATGCGGGTGACGACCGCGTTCATCTCGGGCAACGGGCTCACCGCCGCCCGCGGGCTCTCCACCCCGAACATGTCGGTGGCCAGCATGGACCGGGCGCTGGTCGGCACGGCCGACCGGGTGGCCGTGCTCGCCGACCACACCAAGATCGGCACCGACTCGGTGGTGCGCACCGTGCCGGGCGATCAGATCGACCACCTCTACACCGACGCGGCGGCGGACCCCGGGGAGCTGGCCCGGTTCCGCGAGCTGGGGGTCCGGGTGCATCTCGCCCGGGCCGCCGGACCGCCCGCCGGAGAACCGGCTCCGCACCCGGGATGAGCGCCCGCCACCGGGTCGGATGACCGGATTTCGACCGGATTCGATCGTCTTTCGGCTCGATACCGAGCAGTGCCGGTCATTCGTTGACACTCTCGATCCGGCTCAGTCAGAGTGAGGCTCCGTACCTGGCTGAGGAGGTGCTCCGTGATCCGCAATGTGGCGGCCCGCCGAGCAGTCGTGGCAAGTTTCCTGATTCCGCTGGTCCTGGCCGGGTGTGCCCGACCGCAGGAGGGCTCACCGTCCGCCGGCGCCCCGTCCGGCGCGGGCGAGCAGCGGGTGAAGGAGGCCCCGGGCAGCGGGCCGGAGTGCGCCCGGGCGGCCTACGGCATCCCGCCCGGCGACCTCAAGACGCTGAAGGTGGGCTTCTCCCAGTCGGAGAAGGAGGCCAACCCGTTCCGGATCACCGAGACCCAGTCGCTCAAGGACGAGGCGGCGAAGCGCGGCATCACCCTGCTCGCCACCAACGCACAGTCCCAATTGCCCAAGCAGATCGCGGACATCCAGTCGCTGCTGAGCCAGGGCGCGCAGGTGCTGGTGGTGGCGCCGCTGAACTCCACCGGCCTGGAGCCGGCGCTGGCCGCCGCCCGGGCGAAGAACGTCCCGGTGCTGACCATCGACCGCACCCTGGACGGCGCCCGGCCCTGCCAGGACTACCTCACCACCATCGTGTCCGACTTCGTGGACCAGGGGAAACGGGCCGCCGAGGCGATGGCCAAGGCGACCGGCGGCAACGGGCGGGTGGCCATCCTGCTGGGCAGCTCGGGCAACAACGTGACCACCGACCGCACCAAGGGGTTCAAGGACTACGCCGCCGCGAACGCGCCGGGCCTTCAGGTGGTCGCTGAGCAGACCGGTGAGTTCCAGCGGGAGAAGGGCAAGACGGTCACCGAGCAGCTGATCCAGGCCAACCCGGGCCTCACCGCGATCTACGCCGAGAACGACGAGATGGCGCTGGGCGCGGTGGCCGCGCTCAAGGCGGCCGGCAAGAAGCCCGGCCAGGACGTCAAGATCGTCACCGTGGACGGCACCCGGGAGGCGGTGCAGGGCGTGGTGAACGGCGAGATCGCGGCCGTGATCGAGAGCAACCCCCGGTTCGGGCCGATCGTCTTCGACACCTACCAGAAGTTCTACGCCGACACCCCGGTGCCCAGCAAGATCATCATTTCCGATCACGCCTACGACCAGGGCAACGCCGCGCAGGGACTGAGCACGGCGTACTGATGAACTCGGAGGGGGACGGTCCGGTTCTCGAGGCCCGGGGGCTGGACAAGTCGTTCGGCGGTGTCGCCGCGCTCCGGCGGGTCGACTTCACCCTCCGGGCGGGCGAGGTGCACGCGCTGGTCGGCGAGAACGGCGCCGGCAAGTCCACGCTGATCAAGGTGCTCACCGGGGTGCACCGGCCGGACGCGGGCGAGGTCCGGTACGCCGGCCGGCCGGTCGCCTTCGGCGCGCCGATCGACGCGCAGCGGGCCGGCATCTGCACCATCTACCAGGAAGTCAACCTGGTCGGCTCGATGAGCGTCGCGGCCAACCTCTTCCTCGGCCGGGAGCCGCGCCGGTTCGGGCCGCTGGTGGACCGGCACGCCATGCACCGGGCCGCCGGGGAGCTGCTCGCCGGCCTGGGCATCGACGTCGACCCCCGGCGCCGGCTGGACACGCTGGGCCTGGGCACCCAGCAGATGGTGGCGCTGGCCCGGGCCGCGTCCACCGACGCCGGCGCAGCCGGCGCGCTGGGTCGGGCGCCCAGTTCGGCGCCCGACGGGAACACCGCCCGCGTCATGATCATGGACGAGCCGACCTCCTCGCTGGAGCCGCGCGAGGTGAGCACCCTGTTCGAGGTGGTGCGCGGCCTGCGCGAACGGGGCATCGCGATTGTCTTCGTCAGCCACCGGCTGGCCGAGCTGTACGAGCTGTGCGAAACCGTCACCGTGCTGCGCGACGGAGCGGTCGCGCACACCGGCAACCTGGCCGGGCTGAGCCGGCTGCGGCTCATCTCGCTCATGCTCGGCCGGGAGCTGGAAGCCGTCCGACACGACGGCACCACCACCTTCCACCCCGAGCAGCACGCGAAACCCGGCGAACCGCTGCTGCGGGCGCGCGGGCTGACCAGCCGAGGCACGCTGGGCGGGGTGGACCTGGACGTGCGGGCCGGCGAGGTCGTCGGCCTGGCCGGGCTGCTCGGCTCGGGCCGCAGCGAGACGATGACCGCGCTGGCCGGGGTGGCCGGGCGGGACTCGGGCACGGTCAGCCTGGCCGGACGGGAGCTGTCCGCCGGCGCGCCGGCCGCCATCCGCGCCGGGCTGGTCCTGGTGCCGGAGGACCGCAAGGCCGAGGGCCTGGTGCTCAACCTGTCGGTGCGGGAGAACATCGTGCTGGCCGCCCTGCCCCGGTTGTCCCGGTTCGGCGTGGTCTCCCGAGCCCGCCAGGACCGGGTGGTGGACACCTTCATCCGGCGGCTGCGCATCAAGGTGTCCGGGCCGGACCAACCGGTGTCCGAGCTCTCCGGCGGCAACCAGCAGAAGGTGATGCTGGCCCGGTGGCTGGCCATGAGCCCGAAGGTGCTGCTGCTGGACGAGCCCACCCGGGGCATCGACGTGGGGGCGAAGGCCGAGGTCCAGACGCTGATCGACGAGCTGGCCGCCGACGGCCTGGGCATCCTGCTGGTGTCCTCGGACCTGGAGGAGCTGGTCGAGGGGGCCGCCAAGGTGGTGGTGATGCGGGACGGCACATCGGTCGCCGAGCTGACCGGGGCACGGGTGAGCGTGGCCGGCGTGATGGACGCGATCGCCCAGGGCGGCGAGGGCTCCGCTTCCACGGGGCGGCCGGCATGACCGAGGTGCTCCGGACCGAACCCGGCGGCCTGGACCGGACCCGCGCCGTCTGGCTGGCCCGCGAGTACGGCGTGTACCTGGCGCTGGGCCTGGTGGTCCTGGTCAACCTCGTGGTGACTCCGCATTTCGCCACGGCGGACGCGCTGCGCACCCAGTTGGTCCAGGTGGCCCCGGTGCTGGTGGTCGCGCTGGGCATGGCACTCGTCATCGGCACCGAGGGAATCGACCTTTCGGTCGGTTCGGTGATGGCCCTGGCCGCCGCCGTGCTGCCGCTGTACCTGGGCTACGGCCTGCTCGGCGGGCTGCTCGCGGCGCTCCTGGTCGGCGCGCTGGCCGGGTTGCTGAACGGCGCGCTGGTCGCCTTCGTCGGGGTGCAGCCGATCGTGGCCACGCTGGCGCTGCTGGTCGGCGGGCGGGGCGTGGCGCTGGTCATCGCGGAGGGCCGGGCCACCCCGATCACCGAGCCCGGCCTGCTCGCGCTGGGCGGAGGGGCGGTGCTGGGCGTGCCCTACGTGGTACTGGCCGCCGGGCTGCTGGTGGTCGCGGTCGGGTTCCTGGTCCGGCACACCACCTTCGGCCGGCAGCTGGTGGCCGTCGGCGGCAACCGCCGCGCCGCCGGCTACGCCGGCCTGCCGGTGACCCGGGTGCTGCTCACCGTCTACCTGCTGTGCGCGCTGCTGGCCGCGTTCGCCGGCACCATCGCCACCGGCCAGCTGACCGCCGCCGATCCGTCCAACATCGGCCTGCTGGTCGAGCTGTCCGCCATCACCGCCGTGGTGGTCGGTGGTACCCCGCTCTCCGGAGGCCGGGTCCGGGTGCTCGGCACGGTGGCCGGCGCGCTGCTCATGCAGCTCATCATTGCCACGCTGATCAGGCACAACATCCCCGCCTCGGTGGCCCAGATGAGCCAGGCCGCGATCATCGTGGTGGCGGTCGCGGTGCAGCGGGCGCAGGCGGTGACCCGGTGACCTCAACCGCCGGCACGATCACCGGGAGCGCCACACCACTGGCCGAACTGCTGCGGCGGCGCGGCGCGCTGGTCGTGCTCGCCGTCGTGCTCGCGGCGGGCGGGCTGGCCTTCGACACCTTCCTGACCACCGAGAACCTCGGTTTCCTGAGCCTTCAGGCGGCGTTCCCCGCGCTGGTCGCGCTGGGCATGACGTTCGTGATCATTTCCGGCGGAATCGACCTTTCCGTCGGTTCGGTGTTCGCGCTCGGCGGGGTGCTCGCCGCGTACGCCTCCCGGTGGGGCCCGCTGCCCGCGTTGGCCCTGCCCCTGGCCACCGGGGCGGTCATCGGCGCGGTGCACGGCCTGCTGATCACCCGCTGGCGGCTGGCGCCGTTCATCGCCACCCTGGCCGGCCTGCTGTTCGCCCGCGGCCTGCTTCTGTTCCTCACCGACGAGGGCGGGCGCACCTATCTGGTACCGCCGGGCTCGGTGTTCCTCTGGCTGGGCCAGGGGCGGCTGCTCGGCATCGGCATGCCGACCTGGATCGCGCTGGCGTCGTTCCTGCTCGGCGGCCTGGTTCTGGGCCGCACCCGGTTCGGCCAGCGGCTGTTCGCCATCGGCGGCTCGGAGTCGGCGGCAGCCCTGATGGGGCTGCCGGTGGCCCGCACCAAGCTGGCCGTGTACACGCTGTCCGGGGTGCTCGCCGCCCTCGCCGGCACGCTCGCCGCCGCGCAGGCGGCCTCCGGGGTCACCATTGTCGGGGTGGGCGCCGAGCTGGACGCGATCGCGGCGGTGGTGATCGGCGGCACCCTGCTCACCGGCGGTTCGGGCTCGGCGCTCGGCACCGCCGCCGGGGTGGCCCTGCTCGCCGCCCTGCAGAACTTGATCAACCGGATCCCGAACCTGGACAACTCGTCGGTGCAGACCGTGGTCTCCGGGGCGTTCCTGATCGCGGTGATCGTCGCGCAGACGCTGCTCGCCCGCACAGCGCCGGCGCGGGGCATTTCGCGCGTCCGCGCCGGCGCTGTTTCCTCCCGAGGGGGCGTCAGCCGTTAGTCGGCGGGCGCTCCACCAGTTGGCTGAGGTACAACTGCTCACCGAGCTTGTCGATCAGCTCGAGGTTGGTCTCCAGGTAGTCGATGTGACCTTCCTCGTCGGCCAGGATCTCCTCGAAGAGATTGGCCGACGTGATGTCACCCTTCTCCCGGCACATCGCGATGCCCGGGCGAAGTCGCTCCACGACCTCCAGCTCGACCGCCAAATCGCAGGTGAGCTGTTCCCGAACGGTCTGACCGATCCGCAGCGGCAGCAGCCGCTGGTAGTTCGGCAAACCCTCCAGGAAGAGAATTCGGTCGGTAATCTTCTCCGCGTGCTTCATCTCGTCAATTGACTCGTCACGCGTGTGCTCGGCGAGTTTGGTAAAGCCCCAGTTCGCCTGCATCTTGGCGTGCAGGAAGTACTGGTTGATCGCCGTTAACTCGCTGGTCAGCTGCTCATTGAGCAGCGCAATGACCTCTTCATCCCCACGCATGGGCGCGACGCTACACGTGACTGTCCGTATTAGGACACAATCACTCGGAGTTAGGAGAGGTTCGGATGATATAAGGAAAGGGCCAGATAACTAAGCCGAGCCGAACCTAAATAACTCGATCAGTGCTCGAGACCTTAAGCGCTTCGCGGCAGGCCGTCCAATGCACCCGCCAAGCCTCCCTTATTTTCCAGGAGCATGGCAATAGTTTCCCGGCAACCGCCACAGCCGGTGCCCGCCATGGAGCACTCGCTGACCTCTTCCACGGTCCGTGCTCCGGCGTGGATGCACTCCCGGATCTCGTGCTCGGTGACCGCGATGCACATACACACGAACATCGTTGTTTGCCCTTCCGGCCTCGGTCACCGCGCCTTGGTGAGGTAAACCTAAGGGAAGCATGCCTAACCTTCCCTTCGCAAGGCCACCGGGATATTGGGCACACTAGGGCGGTGCCGCTTGACGAGTACCGCCGCAAGCGCGATCCGGACCGCACTCCGGAGCCCGTGCCGGCCGAGGATCCGGCCCTCACCGGCCCCGGCAGCGCGTTCGTGATCCAGCAGCACCACGCGCGGAGCCTGCACTGGGACCTGCGCCTGGAGCGGGACGGCGTGCTCGCCTCCTGGGCCGTGCCCAAGGGGCTCCCGCCGGACCAGCAGACGCTGCGGCTGGCGGTGCGGACCGAGGACCATCCGATGGAGTACCTGGAGTTCTCCGGCGAGATCCCGGCCGGCGAGTACGGCGCCGGCCAGATGACGATCTGGGACCGCGGCCACTACGAGACGCTCAAGTGGAACGACGCCGAGGTGCAGTTCGTGCTGCACGGCGAGCGGACCCACGGCCGGTACATCCTGCTGCGCAAGGGCAAGGGGCCGAACCAGTGGCTGCTGCGCCGGGGCGACCCACCCGAACGGACCGACTGGCGGCCGCTCCCGCGCGAGCTGTCCCCCATGCTGGCCGCCCCCGGCGAACTGCCCCCGGACGACGACCAGCGCCGCTACGAGGTGCGGTTCGGCGGCACGCGGGTGCTGGTCCGGGTGGACGGCGGCCGGGTGGAGCTGCTGGAGCCGGACGGTGCGCCGGCGGCCAACCGGCACCCCGAGCTGGCCGGGCTGGGCCGCGCGCTGGGCAGCACCACCGCCCTGCTGGATGGCGAGATCGACGGCAACCCGCCCGGACTGTGGATCACCGACCTGCTACACCTGGACGGCCGCGACTGCCTGGACCTGCCCTACCGGGAGCGCCGCGAGCTGGCCGAGGGACTGCCGCTGACCGGCCAGCACTGGCGGCTGGTGCCCAGCTACCCGGGTGGGGGCGCGGCCGTACTGGCCGCCGCGGCGGAGCAGGGCCTGCCCTCGGTGGTCGCCAAGCGCGCCGACTCCCGGTACCTGCCCGGTCACCGGGGCGAGGAATGGATCGAGATCCGCACCGGCGCCGAGGCCGCCGAACCGCCCCCGGCACCCGCCCGCCGGCCCAGCTCGGGCAAACGGGGCGTGACCAGTGTGCCGGTGGCCGGCCGCCAGGTCCGGCTGGCCAACCCGGACAAGGTGCTGTATCCGCTGGTCTCGCTGCGCAAACGGGACGTGATGGACTACTACCTCGCGGTGGCCGAGGTGATGCTGCCGCACCTGGCGGGCCGGCCGGTCACCCTGCGGCGCTGGCCGGACGGGGTGGACGCGCCGTCCTTCTTCGAGAAGAACGTGTCCCGGCACGTACCGAGTTGGGTGCGCACCGTGCGGCTGGCCACCCCGGGCAGCGCCGCCGGCTCGGAGTTCATCGACTACCCCCTGCTGGACGACGCGGCCGGGCTGGCCTGGGTGGCCAACCTGGCGGCGCTGGAGCTGCACGTGCCGCAGTGGACGGTCCAGGACGGCAGCGATCCGCCGGAACGCACCGACCCGGACCTGCTGGTCTTCGACCTGGACCCCGGCGAGGGCTGCACGATCGTGGACTGCGCGCGCATCGCCGAGCGGGTCGCCGCCGTGCTCGCCGAGGACGACCTGCCCGCCTACCCGCGCACCAGCGGCGGCAAGGGCATGCAGCTCTACACGCCGGTCCGGGTGGAACGGCCCGAGCAGACCAGCGAGTACGCCCGCGCGGTCGCCGACCGGCTGGCCGGTGAGGACCCGGGCAAGGTGATCGCGGTGATGGCCAAGCAGCGGCGCCGGGGCCGGGTGTTCATCGACTGGAGCCAGAACAACCCGGTGAAGACCACGGTCGCCAGCTACTCGCTGCGCGGCCGGCACCAGCCCACCGTGGCCACGCCGCTCACCTGGGACGAGGTGCACGCCTGCCGCCGCCCGACCGATCTGGTCTTCACCGCCCCCGACCTCCCCGACCGGCTCGCCGCACACGGCGACCTGCTCGCCCCGCTCCTCACCGACCACCACCCACTCCCCTGACCTGCCAAAACAACTCGCGCCGCGCCCGGGAGCGCGTTCCGCTGAACGCAAGGCCGGCACGTCCGGAGCGTTCCGCTGAACGCGAGTCGAGCGCCTCCCGCACGTTCCGCTGAACACTGTCGCGTGGCCGGTGGCCGGGCTCCAAGGATGGCTTGGACGGCGGGGCTTGACTGGTCTGCCGCGGTCTTCGTCGCCGGCTGCGCGTCCCGTTCCCGCCGCGGAGCCTTCATTACGCACCGTAACGGCAGCGGGCGCCTGAAGGCTCGGATTCGAGCTGCGTTCCCATCGAGCGCGACACCAGTCTGGCCCTGGCCATGATCGAATCAGACTGGTGTCGCGCTCGAGGAAGCGGACGTGCGCGAACCTCGGCCCGGCAGTCACGCACCGTAACCGGAGCCGGCAAATCACCACCGGTGAACGTCACCTGCGGCACCCAGGCCGCGGCGGACCAGCGAAGCCCCGCCGTCCAAGCCGTCTTTGGAACCCAGCCACCGCCGGACCGAGCGGCGAAGAGTGTTCCGCTGAACGCGGCGGCACCGTGCGGAACGCTCCGCCGAAGGTTCATCGGGTGGAGACGGCGGTGAAACTTCGCGCGGGGGCCGGGTTGGGCGGGAGCTGGCAGACTGGGGTTTCGTGAGGGCTGACGCGTCCGGCACCGGGCGAGGTTCCGCGCATCCGTACCTGGCCGGGCCGTACCCCCGGGCCCTGGTTCACCGGGGTTGGCAGCTCGACGAGCTGGCCGGGATGGAGAACTCGCTGGCCTCGTTCCGGCGCGCGGTCGCGGAGGGGTTCAGCTACCTGGAGATCGACGTGCACGCCACCTCGGACGGGGTGGTGGTGGTCGCGCACGACGCGGCCCTGGACCGCACCACGGACGGCTCGGGGCCGATCGCCGAGCAGCCGTGGCGCGTGGTGGGCGCGGCCCGGGTCGGCGGGCGGGAGCCGGTGGTCGCGCTGGAAACGGTGCTCGAGGAGCTGCCCGGGGCGCTGCTGAACATCGACCTGAAGGCGGACCCGGCGGTCGAGCCCACGCTGGAGCTGCTGTCCAGGACGGACGCCTGGGACCGGGTGTGCCTGGCCTCGTTCTCGGCCAAGCGGCTGGGCCGGGTGCGCCGGGCGGCCGGCGCGAAGCTGCTCACGTCCTGCTCGCCGAGGGACGCGCTGGCCCTGCGGCTGCGCGGCTGGCTGCGCCAGGCCCACCTGGGACCGGCCGGCGGGCTGGTCGGCGGAGCTTTCCCGGTGCCCGCCCAGCTGGCCCAGCTCCCCCGCACGCAGGGGCCGCTGACCGTGGTCGACCCCGGCCTGATCGGCGCCGCCCACGCGCTGGGCATGGAGGTCCACGTGTGGACCGTCAACGAGGCCGACGAGATGCACGAGCTGCTGGACATGGGCGTGGACGGCCTGGTCAGCGACCGGCCGGACCTGCTGCGTGAGGTGCTCGCCGAGCGCGGCCAATGGCCGGGGTGAATCCCTTGGCCCGGGTGAGTCGATGGCCGGGGTGAGCCCGGGGCGGGTGCGCGGGGCGGCGCTCACCCGGGAGCAGCGCGGGTGGTGCTGGTATGACTGGGCGAACTCGGTGTTCCAGACCTCGGTGCTCACCGTGTTCCTCGCGCTGCACCTGACCGAGGTGGTCACGGCGGCCGCCCGGGCCGCCGGCCAGCCCTGCCCGACCGCGCTGCGTGGCTGCGCCGTCCCGGTTTTCGGCCTGCCGGTGCAGGCGGGATCGGTGTTCGGTTTCCTGCTGGCCGGCTCCACGGTGATCCAGCTGGCCGTGTTGCCGGTGGCCGGTGCGATCGCCGACCGGACCGGCCACAAGCGGGCCATGCTGGGCGGGTTCGCCTTCCTCGGCGCGGCGGCCACCTGCGGCCTGGCCGTGCTGGACGGCACCGCCTGGGGCCTGGGCGCGGCGCTGTTCGCGCTGGCCAACCTGTGTTACTACGGCTCGGTCGTGGCCTACTACGCGTTCCTGGTGGACATCGCCCCGCCGGAGGCGCGGGACCGGGTGTCCTCTCGCGGCTGGGCCTTCGGTTTCCTCGGCGGCGGGGTGTGCCTGGCGCTGAACATCGCCATGCTGCGCGGACTGGGCGCGCTCGGCGTCAGCCAGTCCGACGGGGTGCGGGTGTGTTTCGTGGTGTGCGGGCTGTGGTGGGCCGGGTTCACCCTGCTCCCGCTGATGCGCCTCACCGACCGGCCGGGCACGGCGTCCGACCGCACCGGGGCTTCCCCGCTGACCGCCGGCTTCCGCCAGCTCGGCCGCACCCTCGCCGAGGCTCGGCGGCTGCCCATCACGCTGGCCTACCTGGGCGGATTCCTGATCTTCATCGACGGCATCAACACGGTCGCGGAGACCGCCGGGCTCTACGGCTCGCAGGAGCTGGGGCTGCCCGTGGACGTCATCCTGGGCACGGTGCTGGTGGTGCAGTTCCTGGCGTTCGCCGGCGCGCTGGCCCACGGCTGGTTGGCCGGCCGGATCGGCGCCCGCCGGGCCATCCTGGTGAGCCTCCTGGCCTGGGTGGTCGTGATCTCGGCGGCCTACTTCGTGCAGCCCGGCCAGCGGCTGCAGTTCTACGCGCTGGCCGCCGGCATCGGGGTGGTGCTGGGTGGCACGGCCGCCCTGTCCCGCTCGCTGTTCAGCCAGTTGGTGCCGGCCGGCCGGGAGGCGCAGTACTTCGCGCTGTACACGCTCGGCGAGCGGGGCACCGCCTGGCTGGGGCCGCTGGTGTTCACCCTGGTGGCCAACGCGACCGGGTCGTTCCGGCCGGCAATCGTCTCGCTGGTGGTGTTCCTGGTGGCCGGGTTCGCCATTGTGGCGGTGGTGCCGGTGCGCCGGGGAATCCGTGCGGCCGGAAACCCTGAACCGCCGCTGGTCTAGCGAGTGTGACGCACCTCACACAGGGCGACCCGGTCACAATCACGATTGCAAAACCGCGAAATGGGGGACACTGAGGGACGGCGCGCAACTGGCAAGTGACATCGACGACACGTCGGCCAACGTGTCGTGGAGGGAACACTAGTAGCTAGGTGCGACGTTACACGAGGTGCTGCGAGCTCGGGATCCCTCCTCCGAGCCACGAGGTGAAAGGACTACATCATGGCGGACCGTGTGCTGCGAGGCAGCCGGCTCGGGGCTGTCAGCTACGAGACCGACCGCAATCACGACCTCGCGCCGCGCCGGTCGGTCCAGTATGCCTGCCCGAAGGGACACGCCTTCGACGTTCCCTTCTCGGACGACGCCGAGCCACCCCTCAACTGGGAGTGCCGGCTGCACGGCAGCATCTCGAAGCTGATCGACGGCGTGGAGCCCGAGAGCAAGAAGGTCAAGCCGCCGCGCACCCACTGGGACATGCTGTTGGAGCGCCGCTCCATCGGTGAGCTGGACGAACTGCTCGCCGAGCGCCTGGAGGAACTGCGCGGCCGCCGCTCCAAGTCGGCCTGACCGACGGCCCCTAAGAGATCGGCCTGACCCAGCACCTGGGTCAGGCCGATTTTTTACGCCGAGACGGCGTTCTTCGGCTTCTCCGGCTCGCCGCCGCCGAGACCCAACCGGCTGGCCACGCCCCAGCGGGCGACCTGCCAGAGCGCCTCCCGAACGATGGAGCCGCTCATCTTGGACTGCCCGCGCTCCCGTTCGGTGAAGGTGATCGGCACCTCGCGCACCCGGAAGCCGGCGCGCACCGCGCGCCAGGCCATGTCGATCTGGAAGCAGTAGCCCTGCGACTGCACCTCGGCCAGGCCCAGCGCGCTCAGCACCTCGCGGCGGTACACCCGGTAGCCCGCCGTGATGTCCCGGACGCGGGCGCCGAGCGCCAACCGCGCGTACAGGTTGGCCCCCCGGGAGAGCGCCTCCCGGTGCTTCGGCCAGTTCACCACCGTACCGCCGGGCACGTACCGGGAGCCGATCACCACATCGGCCTTCTCGAGCGCGGACAGCATGTCGGGCAGGGTCTCCGGCGGGTGCGAGCCGTCGGCGTCCATCTGCACGATGACCCGGTAGCCCTGCTCCAGCGCCAGGCCGAAGCCGGCCACGTAGGCCCGGCCGAGGCCGCCCTTCCCGGTCCGGTGCAGCACCCGCACCCTGGGGTCCTCGGCGGCCAGCTGGTCGGCCAGCTCGCCGGTGCCGTCCGGGCTGGCGTCGTCGACCACCAACAGGTGCGCCGAGGGCACCGCCGCGCGCACCCGGTCCACGATCGGCCCCAGGTTGTCCCGCTCGTTGTAGGTCGGGATGACCACCAGCAGTTCCGCGCCGTCGCCCCCGCGGTGCTCGTCAGTCATCCTCGTCCTCTCCGCTCGTCTCCGGTTGCCGTCCCGGCCGCGAAGCGGCCCGCCGCCCGCGACCGGCCACCGCGGCGGCCAGGGCGGCCACCCCGAAGGCCACCAACAGCCACTCGGGAATCGCGCCCAGCCGGGTGGCCAGCGTCGTGGTCGTGCGCAGCGGCACCCGTTCCACCAGGGCCGCCGGGGCGAACAGCGCCGAGCGCGCTTGCACGCCGCCGTCCGGGGCAATGATCGCACTTACCCCGCTGGTCGCCGCCACCAGGACCGAACGATCATGCTCGACCGCCCGCAGCCGGGACATGGCGAGCTGTTGGAAGGTCATCTCGGAACGCCCGAAGGTGGCGTTGTTGGTGGGTACCGCCAGCAGCTGGGCGCCGTTGCGCACACTGTCGTTGACCAGGTCGTCGAAGGCGATCTCCCAGCAGATGGCCACCCCGACCGGGACCTGGTTGAGCGTGACCACGCCGGGGCCGACCCCCGGCTCGAAGAACCCGGCCCGGTCGGCGTACTCGGAGAACAACCGGAAGAAGCCGCGCCACGGAAGGTACTCGCCGAACGGCTGCACCCGGCGCTTGTCGTTGCGCTGCACCGGCCCGGCGACCGGGTCCCAGACCAGCGCGGAGTTGGTGGTGTGCTTGCCGTCCGGCTGCACCAGTACCGCGCCCACCAGGATGGGCCGGCCGACCTCGTGGGCGGCGACACTGATCTCGCGGTAGGCGTCGGCGTTGCGCAGCGGGTCGATGTCCGAGGAGTTCTCCGGCCAGATCACCAGGTCGGGCCGGGCGGCCCGGCCGGCCCGCACGTCCTCGGCCAGCCGCAGCGTGCGCTTCACGTGGTTGTCCAGCACGGCCCGGCGCTGCGCGTTGAAGTCCAGGCCCAGCCGGGGCACGCTGCCCTGGATGGCCGCCACCGTGACGGTCCGGTCGGACGGGGTCGGGGTGGCGGAGCCGGCCGCACCGGTCAGCCCGGCCGGCGCGGCGACCGCCGCCAGCAGCGGCAGCACCGCGCAGCCGGTGGCGACCAGGGCGCTCCGGCGCCCGGCCTCCCCCGCCGGCCGCCGGGCCAGCACCCGGACCAGGGCGGCCAGCCCGAACCCGGTGAGCACCACGGCGAACGAAACCAGTGGGGTGCCGCCGATCGCGGCCAGCCGGGCGAACGGCCCGTCGGCCTGCGAGTAGGCCACCTTGCCCCACGGGAACCCGCCGAACGGCACCCTGGCCGCCGCCGCCTCGGTGGCCACCCACACCGCCGCCGCCCACACCGGCGCGACCGGCAGCCGGCCAACCACGGCGATCGCCGCCGCACCGGCGGCCAGGAACAGCGCCTCGAGCAGCGCGAGCACCAACCAGGGCAGCGGGCCGACGTAGATGCCGATCCAGGGCAACAGGGGCACGAAGAAGCCGAGCCCGAACAACAGCCCCAGTGCGAAGCCGGTCCGGGGGCGCCGGCCGCGCAGGGCCGCGCCCAGCAGGGCGAAACCGAGCGGGGCCAGCCACCACAGGGTGCGCGGTGCGCACGCGGCGTACAACAGAACACCGCCGAGCGGCGCGGCCAGCCAGCGGGCCGCCGCGCCGACCCAGGCGGGCGGTCGACCGGGACCGAGCGCGGCGGGCCGGTCCGGTTCGGTCGGCGGCCGCACCGATGCCGGGAGAGGCGTCACCTGGCCAGACTAGTGGCTCCCGCCCGCACCTAACTGGGCGCGGGCTCGGCCGGCGCGTTCCGCGCCAGTGTCTCCCGACCGGCTCAGATCGGGCGCTTCGGCATCATCACCCAAAGCACCAGGTAGATGACGAACTGCGGCCCCGGGAGCAGGCAGGACAGTACGAACAGCAACCGCACCAGGGTGGCGTTCATGCCGAACCGGTCGGCCAGCCCGGCGCACACCCCCGCGATCACCTTGCCGTGTTGCGGACGGGTCAGGGTCGAGCTCACTGGTTCCTCCTTCGTCGAGGCACCTCACGTGCCCCTCTCCTCATCAGAATGCCCGCTCCCGGGGCGGCTTGAACTCGGGATCTTCCCCGACTTCGCGCTAGGGGTAACCCCGAACTCCCCCCGTTCGGCCCAACGCGAATCGGCGAGCGCCCGGGCCGCCCGGCATCGGTGGCGGCCGTGTACCCGTCCGGCGAGTACTCCGGGGGCGGCTCCCTGGCTACCGTGATCAAATGGCTCCGGGAAGGGTAACGTTGCTGGTCACCGCGCTGACCGTGGCGACGCTCGGCGCACTGCCGGCGCCGACGGCCCGGGCGGCGACCATCTGGCCGGTGCCGAACCGGCCGGCCGCGTTGGTCGTGCTGGGCGACAGCTCCGCGTCCGGGGAGGGTGCCGGCGACTACCAGTCCGGCACCCGGGGCATGCCGGGCAACTGGTGTCACCGCTCCCGGAACGCGTACATCGGCCGCACCGGGCTGCCCGGCACCCCGGTGAACCTGGCCTGCTCGGGCGCCACGGCGGCGGACGTCTCGCTCGCGCCCGCCGGCACCGAGGAGTCACAGGCGCGGAAGCTCGGCACGCTGGCCCGGACCAAGCGGGTAGAGACCGTGGTGGTGCAGGCCGGCGCCAACGACGAGCCCGACTTCGCCGGCACGCTCGTGAGCTGCGCGACCGCGTACCTCACGCCCCGGACGCCCGGGTGCGCCGAGACGCTGGCGCGGGAGTGGCCGGACCGCCTGGACGCGATGGCCCCCAAGGTGGAGCGGGCGCTGCGCGACGTGCGCACCGCGCTGCGTCGCGCCGGCTACCGCGACCGCGACTACACGCTGATCGTGGCGTCCTACCCGTCCCCGGTCACCGAGCGGCTCGAGGCCGAGGATGATCCCGTCGGGCTCCGAACCGGGCGCCCGACTCCAGCCAGCGTCGGGCTCGGCTGCCCGTTCCGGCCCGAGGATGCCCGGTGGGCGCGCACCGAGGCGGTGCCTCAGCTGTCCGAACGGCTGCGCGAGGTGGCCGACCGGGTCGGCGCGCGCTTCCTCGACCTGTCCCGGGCCACCGAGGGCCACGAGGCGTGCGCCGGCGGGTCGGAGTGGGTGCGCCGGCTGACGGTCAGCCCGGACGCGTTCCTGCACGGCGGGCTCGGCCACCTGGCCCAGGAGTCGTTCCACCTGAACGCCGCCGGCCACGGCAAACTCGCCGACTGCCTCGCCGAGTTCGTGCGCAGCGAGGAACCCGAGGCGCACTGCGTGGCCGGGCGGCTGGACGCCAGCCCGGAAATTCCGTTCTAGTCGCTATGCGGAGAATTCGTCGGCAATGAGCGCACCGAGTTCCAGGAATGCGTAACGGGTTTCGTCCCGCATGGCGCCCAGGTCCAGCCGGCCGCCGGTGGCCAGGTGCGGGTCGTAGGGAATCTCCACCACCGCCCGGGTCCGGCCCAGGAAATGCGCCCGCACCCTTTCCCGGTCGATCTCCGGACTCACCCGGTCACAGCACAACACCACCACGGCATCCGCCACCTGCTCGGCGTAGCCGTGCGCGACCAGCCAGTCCAACGTCTTCGACGCCCGCGACGAACCGTCCACCGTCGGCGCCCCGACCACCACCAGCGAGTCCGCCAACGCCAGCGTGCCCTCCATCGCGGAGTGCACCAGACCCGTACCCGAATCGGTGATGATGATGTTGTAGAAGCGGGCCAGAACCGCGCAGATCTGCTCGTACTCCTGCCGATTGAACGCCTCGCTCATCGCCGGATCCTGCTCCGACGCCAACACCTGCAGACGACCCGCCAACGACGTGTAGTGCGACACCGCCGTCAACGAGTCGATCTCGTCGATGTTGTCCAACATCTGCCGGACCGTCACGCCGATCTCACCGGTCAACCGGTCCGCCAACGTCCCCGCATCCGGGTTGGCATCCACCGCGACCACCCGGTCACCCCGGTGCTCGGCCAGCGTCAACCCCAGAACCGCCGAGACCGTGGTCTTGCCCACGCCGCCCTTCAACGAGGACACCGCGATCTGGTGCGCCCCCGGCAGATGCCGGCGAACCCGGCGCAACAACACGTTCCGCGCCGCCTCGACCTCGCTCACGCCCGGGTTCATCCGGCCGCCGGAGGCCATGTAGACCGCGCCCCGCCAACCGGTGGTGGGCCGCTCGGCCCGGGGCCGCACGATCGTCTCGTCGGTCAGGTCGGCGGCCGTGGCCATCCGGGGCTGGCCGCCGGGCGCGCCCCACTCCTGCTGCCCGTAACCCGGCGCGCTCACCGGGTAGTACGGGTGTTGGGGGTGCTGCGGGGTCGGCGCCTGGTACGCGGCCGGCTGCTGCGTGGGCCGCGGCGTGGATGCCGGCGGCTGGGGCCTGACCGGCGGTGGCGCGGGCGGAGCTGGGTGGGCGGGGCGGGCGGACTGGCCGGGGCGGGCAGGGTGGGCTGGATCAGCCGGGCGGGGCGCGCTCACCGGGGTGGGCGAGCTGGCCGGTGGCGCCGGCGTGTGGGCCGTGGGACGCGCGGCCGGCGGGCGGGGCACGGGCTTGGCGGGCGGCTGCGGCCGTGGGGACGCCTTGCGCGCGGCACCGCTCTCACCGTTGCTGTTGGCCCGCGCCACCGCGCCGACGGTCACGCCCGAGCCGGCTCCGTCCGAGGAAAGCACAGCCTCGTCCTCGGCGCCGTAGTCCGACTCGTCGTCACCGCCGCGCAGTCGCCGGCCGGCCGCGCGGTGCGCCGCGCTGCAGTACCGGCGCGCGGGCTTGCCCGGCACCTGCTCGATCATCACCTCGCACCCAGGCAGGGCGCACTGTTGCAAAGCCACGTCCCCCATATTCCCTACTCCCGCGCATCGACCTACCGACGCTCCACCGGCACACACCCTAATCAATCTTCATACCCACGGTACCTCCCACCGGGGTGTTCCCGCGCTGATCGTTCGGTTCCGCCGCCCGCTCGGCGGACAATCCCGCTCGGTCGCGGGCAAGCTGAACCGCCGATGGGGCCGATCGGCGTAGTCCTACCGGCGCGTGGAGCAACTGGACAACTCCTCGACGCGGTTCGGGCGCCGGTGGCCGATACCGCGTCACCTCCGCTCTCAGGTTCGCCCGCCGCCCCGGCCCGGCTACCTAGATTCGGCACCGCTTCACCCAACCCGGCTGTTCGTGCTCCCCCCTGTCCGGCCCCCCACCGGACAGCGCGAACTCCCCCGGCCGGATGACCGTGAACAGCGACTTCGAGGAGCTTTGATCCCGTGACGGAGCCCATTCCAACCCTGCGTGGCATGCGCCGGCAACGCCAACGCGGCCGGCGGCGGGTAGCCGCGGTAACCGCCGGCAGCGCCGCCGGCGCGACCGCGCTGGCCGCCGCCTTCGGTGCGATCCTGGCCAGCGGCCAGCAGGCGTCCGCCGAGGCCGGCGCCGCCAACCCCGCGCCCGCCGAGGCGGCGTTCGCACCGGTCGACCACGGCGCCCACTACCCGGCGGCCCCCCGGCCCACCCCCGACGCCGCGCCGAAACCGCTGCCCAAGCAGGTGCCACCCACCACCACCCGCAAGACCACGGCGGCGAAGCCACCGGCCGCCCGCCAGCAGCTCACCGCGCCCGCCGCGACACCCAAGAACACCCCCAAGGAGACCGCCCAGGCCCCGACCGGAGCTACGTGAGCACCCTGACCGACCGCCCCGCCGCGCCGGGCCGGGTCGGCTTCCCGGCCCTGGGTACGACGGTGTTACTCCTGGTCAGCGACCCGGCGCTGGCCGAGACGGCGGAGGCCGTACTGCGCGCGCAGCTGGCCGAACTGGACCGGGCCTGCAGCCGGTTCCGGGCCGACTCGGAGATCACCGACCTGCACCGCAGGGCCGGCCGGGTCACCCACGTCGGCCCGCTGCTCGGTGAGGCGCTGGACGTGGCGCTGCGGGCGGCGGAACTGACCGACGGCCTGGTCGACCCCACCGTCGGCGCCGCGATGCACACGCTCGGCTACGACCGGGACTTCGCCGAGGTGGCCGCGACCGACCCCGGCCCGGCGGCCCCGGCCACGCACCGGATCAGGCCCGCGCCCGGCTGGTGGCGCCTGCACTGGGAACCGGCCACCAGGGAGGTACTGCTCCCCCGGGGCGTGCACCTGGACCTCGGCGCGACGGCCAAGGCACTCGCCGCCGACCGGGCCGCGGCCTCGGCGGCCCGGGCCACCGGGTGCGGCGTGCTGGTCAGCATCGGCGGGGACGTCAGCGTGGCCGGCCCGGCGCCGGACGGCGGCTGGCGGATCGCGGTGGCCGACGACCACCGGGATGCGCTGGACGCGCCGGACCAGGCGGTGGCGATTTCCGGCGGCGGCCTGGCCACCTCCAGCACCGCGGTGCGGGCCTGGCACCGGGGTGGCCGGCGGCACCACCACATCGTGGACCCGCGCACCGGGAACAACCCCGATCCGGTGTGGCGCACGGTCACCGTCGCGGCGCGCAACTGCGTGGACGCGAACATCGCCAGCACGGCCTCGGTCGTGCTCGGCACCGAAGCACCCACCTGGCTGGCCGAGCACCACCTGCCGGCCCGCCTGGTGGCCGAGGACGGCCGGATCGAACGGACCCCGGGCTGGCCGGCCGAAGACGAGGGAGTTTGATCGATGGGCCAGACGCTCTGGTTCGCCAGCCGGGCGACCGGGCTGGTGGCGTTGGTACTGCTCACCACGAGCCTGGCGCTCGGGGTGGCGATGGCCGGGCGGGCCGCCGGGCCGCGATGGCCGAGGTTCGCGCTCGGCGCCGTGCACCGCAACCTCTCGCTGACCACCCTGATGTTCCTCGCGGTGCACGTCTCGACCGCGGTCATCGACCCGTACGCCAAGATCGGCTGGCTGGACGCCGTGGTGCCGTTCGTATCCGTCTACCAGCCGTTCTGGCTGGGCCTGGGCGCGGTCGCGCTGGACCTGATGCTGGCCGTACTGGTGACCAGCGTGGTGCGGCCGCGGGTCGGCCCCCGGCTGTGGCGGGCGGTGCACTGGAGCGGCTACCTGTGCTGGCCGGTGGCCGTGGTGCACGGTCTCGGCATCGGCGGCAAGGACAGCGAGTTGGGCTGGGTGATCGCGCTGAACGCCTTCTGCGCGCTGGTGGTGCTGTTCGCGGTCTTCTGGCGGCTGCGCACCAGGGGCACCGATCCCGACCACGAGGCCCGGCAGGCCACCGGGGCCTTCGCCTCGGTACGGGGGCGGTGACCCGATGGGCCGTCATTCCCTGGTGGAAGACCCGCCGCTGGTCATTGACCTGGTCGAGGAAGCCCCCGCCACCGCACCCATCCACGTCCCGGCCCGGCGGGCCGCGACCACGACGCCCCGATCCGCGCCCGTCATACCCCAGCCCCGGACCGGCAACACTCACTCCGGCGAGCTGCCCAGGGTCGCGCCGGAGCACCGGCTGTTCTCCCGTTGGGCGGAGACCGGCCAGCCGGCCGGGCTGGACGAGCACCTGGACCGGTTCGGGCCGCTCCCCCGGGCCGAGTTCGCCCGCCGCCGCGGCGCGGAGGCGCTGCTCGAGCTGACCGAACGGGCCGGCCTGCGCGGCCGGGGCGGCGCCGGCTTCCCGCTGGCCCGCAAGATGGCCTCGGTGGTCGAGTCCCGCAACGGGCGCCGCCGGCCGGTGCTGGTGGCCAACGGCTGCGAGGGCGACCCGACCAGCCGCAAGGACCGGCTGCTCATGTACGCCGCCCCTCACCTGGTGCTGGACGGCATGGCGCTGGCCGCGCACGCGGTGGGCGCGGAGCAGTCCATGCTGTGCCTGGGCCGGGGCAGCCGGCTGCTGGAGCCGCTGGAGGCGGCCATCGCGGAGCGCACCGACGACCCCGCCGACGTGCACCCGGTGACCGTGCCGCACCGGTACGTGGCCAGCGAGGCCTCCGCCCTGGTGAACTTCCTGACCAACGGGGACGCCCGGCCGACCGGGCCGAGGCCCCTGCCGTCGGAGCGCGGAGTACAGGGCCGGCCGACCCTGGTGGCCAACGTGGAGACGCTCGCCCACCTGGCGTTGATCGCCCGCAACGGCGCCGACTGGTTCCGCGCCCGGGGCACCCCGGAGTCGCCGGGCACCATGCTGGTCACCGTGGCCGGCGCGGTGCGCAGGGCGGGGGTGCACGAGGTGGATCTCGGCGCCCCGGCCGGCCAGCTGCTGCGGTTGGCCGGCGGCACCGACGGCCCGTCCCCGGCGGTGTTGCTCGGCGGCCTCGGTGGCGGCTGGCTGCCGCTGCCGGCGGCCGAGAACCTGGCGCTCGCGCACCGGGAGTGCGCGGAGGCCGGCGTCGGGCTGGGGGTGGCCTCGGTCGTCGCGCTGCCGGCGGAGGCGTGCGGGGTGACGGTCACCGCCGAGATCGCCCGCTACCTGGCCGAAGAGTCGGCCCGCCAGTGCGGGCCCTGCATGTTCGGGCTGCCGGCGGTGGCCGAGGACATGCGCGCGCTGGCCGACGGCGAGGTGGACGAGGCGCTGGCGCAGCGGCTGCACCGGCGGCTCGCGGTGATCCCCCGGCGCGGTGCCTGCGCCCACCCGGACGGCTCGGTACGACTGGTGAACAGCGCACTGCGGGTGTTCGCCGACGACGTCGCCGAGCACCTGAGCGGCCGGCCCTGCCGGCGGGCGGGCGCCACCGCGCTGCCCCTGCTCGGCAGCCTGACCAGCGACCGGGAGGACTGGACATGAGCCGGCTGCGGGTGGATCCGATCGGCTGCCGGGCCCACGGGCTGTGCCACGAGCTGTTGCCGGAACTGGTCGCCCTGGACGAATGGGGTTATCCCGTCCTCACCGAGGACCCGGTGCCGGCCGGGCTGGTCTCGCACGCCAAGCGCGCGGCGGCGGCCTGCCCGACCCTCGCGCTGCGGCTGCGCGCCGAATAACACGGCGCGTGATCGCTCGATCGGGCTAATAGGGCCAAATGAGTTAATGCTCCGGCCGTCCGCCGCGATGATCCTTACGCACAGGTGATCAGCGCACGCGGCGAACGGAGGCCCCCGATGCACCAGGTTCCCACCCGGATCGCGTTGGCCAGCTCGGTACTGGTGCTGGGCTCGGTCGGCACGGTCAGCGCGGTGAACCTGCAGTCCGCTCCGATGCCGTTCGGCGCGGTTCCGGGCACCCCCAGCGCGATGACCGGCCCGGAGCTGCTGCCCGCGCCGGCCGCGCCCGGCCCGATCGAGCGGGTGCCCGGTGCGCCCCGTGCGAGTGCCCCGACCAGCCCGAGTGCCGCCGCGCCGAAGGCGAAGAAGCCGAGCAGGAGCGTCGCCGACGAACTGGTGGCGATCGGCCGCGCGCCGCTGAAGAAGGGCACCGTCTCGGTGCCGGTGCGGAACGCCGAGAAGCCGGCCCGCAGGACGGTGGAGAAGGTGGAGCGGGCCGCCAAGAGCCACCGGAAGACCGACCGGCAGGTCAGGCGGGACGTCGAGGACTACAACGACTACACCGAGACCGCGCGCGACCGCACCGAGGACGACACCTTCGACCGCGCGATCGACAGCTACCAGCGGGCGGCGGTGAACCACTACGCGGACCAGTGGGGCGGTCCAATGGCGAGGAGTGCGATGGGCTCCTACGGCGGCTACTCCAGCCCGGCCTCGTACCGGAGCATCGGCGGGTTCGGCGGATCGGACTCCGGCTACGTCGGCAAGCACCGCGCGGCCGGCTGACGCGGGGGCCGCGCGGCGGTACCTCCCGCGACCGGCGTGTTCCGCCCCGTCAGCCGACGATCACCAGCGGCCGTGCGATGTTCATGGCGATGAACACGGCGAAGAACAGCAGCGTGATCGACAGGTCCAGGTCCACGTTGCCCAGCCGGATCGGCGGGATCCACTTGCGCAGCAGCCGGATCGGCGGGTCGGTCACCACGAACGCCACCTCGAGCGTGCCGGCGGCCAGCGCCGAGCTCGGCCCGCGCCACTTGCGGGCGAAGCTCTTCACCACCTCGACCACGAGCCGCGCGACCAACGCGAGCCAGAAGAAGAACAGCAGGTAGTAGATCGCGAACTGCACGCCGATGGCCATGCTCCCAGTGTGCCGTGTCCGCGCGGCCGGCGTTCGGCAGCCCCGCCCCGCAAATGAGTATCAATCTTTCTCGTTCAATTGAGTGAGTTTTTGCGCCATTATGAGCTGTGCCACGAACCAGATCGACAAAAGAGGCCACTGATGCATCTGAGGCAGATGTGACTCCTGAGGCGGTGGTGAGTACCCGGGAGCGCGCGGTCGCGCTGCGCGGCGAGCTCTGGCAGCGGCATGTCTCGCTGCGGGATCTCCGGCCGGGCGGCGACGACTACGACGACGCCGTCGAGGAGCTGGTCGAGCTGACCACGGCACTGCTGGAGGCGGAGGCCGAGGCGAAGACCCGGGCCGCCCACCGCCGCCCCGGCCGGATCGGCCCGGTGCTCTCCTACCTCTTCGCCGCGCTCTGCGTGACGGGCGCCGTGCTGGCCGGGCTGTTCGCGCCGGCGCTGGCCCCGGCTGCCCGATGGGTGCTGGTCGGCCTGCTCGCCGCCGCCGCGCTGGCGGCCGCGCTACTCCCCTTACGGCGGACCGGAGCAGAAAGGAGCGCCCCCGAGGATGGGCGAGCAGGTGCTTGAGGCGAACCGGTCGGACTCCCCGGACGAGGACCCCGAACCGGAAGCGAAACTCGTTGACGTGATCCCCGCGCCGCGCCCGGGAGAGCCGTCGGACGGACGGGACGGCATGGCCGGACTGGGACTGCGGGTGGACCGGCTGGAACGGCTGCTCTGGGCCACCTCCGCCGAGGAGGACGGCGAACCCGAGCCGGATCCGGAGCTGGTCGGGCTGGCCAAGTCGGCCGAGTATGCGCAGACACTGAGCACGATGCTGCTCACCCCGAAGGTGCGCGCCGCGTGCGAGCAGGCCATCGAGTCCTGGCAGCACTGGCGCCGGGAGCACGACCGCGTGCGGTACGACGCGGTGGAGGCCTCCCGGGTCATCGCCATCACCGCCGGGGGCAAGGAGCGGCACACCGAGGCGGTGCGGGCCTTCGAGTCCGCGCGCGAGGAGCTGGCCGCGCTGCGCGCCGTCGAGCGGCAGGCCCGCAACGCGGCGAGCCACGCCACCGCGCAGCTGGCGCACGACGAGGAGGTCCGGGAGCGCTACCAGCCGGAGATCAACGCGGGGCACCGGGCCTGGGCCACCCTGATGGCCCGGCTGCGGGCCGGCGTCGGCGGGGCGGTGGAGCGGGCCGAACCATTGCCCGGATGGCTGGTGACCTCGCTCGGTTCGCCTCCGGTGGGCGACCCGGACCGGTGGCTGGACCTCGCCGCCCAACTGCTCGCGTACCGGATCACCTACGCGGTCGGTGACCCGAGCCGGCCGCTCGGCGACGAACCCACGGCAACGCACAGCTCCCGGTGCCGCCAGTGGCACCGGGAGCTGCGCGGTCAGCTGGAGCGCTGGCAGTACGAGGGGTGAAACCGCCAGACGCTGCTCCCGCGCGCGCCGAACCGGGCGCACGCTCAGCCAGCGCGTTCCGCGCTGTCAGCCGACGTGACCGGTGACCAGCGGGTCACCGACGAAACCGAAGCCCTGCAGCATGCCGAGCAGCTCGCGGTGGCCGAACGCCTGGCAGGCGGAAGCGAAGCCGGCCCTGCGCGGCCCGGCGACGATCAGCTGGCGGGCGGCGTAGGCCTGGATGGCACCGGTCTGCAGGTAGGTCGCGTTGCCGTGGATCACGCACTGCACCAGCTTGTTCGGGCCGCGGCCGATGACCGAGTCCAGGGTGCGGTGCAGCCGGCGGTTCTCCCGGGGCGGCATGCCGCCCTGCACACCGGCGGCCTGCTCCTCCAGCGCCTTGGCCTGCTCCTCCGGCGGCAGCGGCTTGATGTTGTCCTCGAAGTGCTTGGCCATCTGGGCCACGCCCTCCATCAGGCCCTGGTCGAACACGCCGGACAGCGCCTTCGCATTGGCCACGCGCGGGTCGTCCTGCCACCACACCGGGTGCGCCGTGCCGCCCCAGGGCAGCGCGGTGAAGATCTCGTGCTGGCCCGGCACCTGGACCTTGAACGAGGCCGCGCCCGGCCACTGGACCAGCTTGTCCTGCTCCAGGTAGAAGTGGTCGGCGGCGAGGATGGTGAAGATGCTCTGGGTGGACGCGAAGGTCGGCGTGCCGGAGAACAGGCACAGGATGTCCAGGCTGTCGATGCCCCCGGTCTCCAGCACCACGTTGGCCGCGATGTCGCTGACCGAGTGCATGTAGGCGGTGGACGGGCCGAGCAGCAGGCCCTCGTCGGCGAACTTCTGGCCGTAGGCGTCCCGCGCGTGCAGCACCCAGTTCTGCTCGCCGGTGGTGTCCACGTAGTGGCAGCCGGCGGCCAGTGCGGCCTGCACGACCTCGTCGCCGTAGCTGGCGAACGGGCCGACGGTGTTGCAGATGACCTGGGAGCCCCGGAACAGCTCGGTCAGCGCCTCCACGGTGTGCTCCACCTCGACCACGTCGTAGTCGATGGTGTCGATGCCCGGCACGTGCTCGATCGCCTCGGTGATCCGCTTGGCGTTCCGGCCGGCGGCGACGAAGGGCAGGTTGAACTCGCGGAGATACTCGGCGACCAGGCGGCCGGTGTAGCCGCTGGCGCCGTAGATGACGACGGGTTTGTCAGTGCTCACTGAAGGTTCCTGTCCTCTGCTCGGAGTCGGTTGGTCGACACCTGGTTGACGCCTATGACGCCTAGTTGACGCCGCGCTCGCGTCCGCCCCAGTGCACGGCGCGCAGCGCGGGTTTGTCGTGCTTGCCAACGGCGGTCAGCGGGATCGCGTCCACGAAGTCCACCGTCTTGGGGGTGAGCACCGGCCCCTTGCGCTCGCGCACGTAGGCGATCAGCTCGGCGGCGTCCACCGAGGCTTCGGGGTCCTTGACCACCACGGCCTTGACGCTCTCGCCCCACTTCTCGTCCGGCACCCCGATCACCGCGACGTCCCGCACCGCGGGGTGGCTGAACAGGGTGGACTCCACCTCCTTGGGGTACACGTTGAACCCGCCGGAGATGATCATGTCCTTCTTGCGGTCCACGATGTAGAGGAAGCCCCGGTCGTCCACCTTGGCCACGTCACCGGTGCACAGCCAGCCGTTGCGGACCGCGCTCGCGGTCTCCTCGGGCTTGTTCCAGTAGCCCAGCATGATGTGCGGGCCCTGCGCCACGATCTCGCCGGGCTGGCCGTCCGGCACGTCGTTCAGTTCGTCGTCCACCAGACGCACGTCGGCGATGGCCACCGGGCGGCCGCAGGAGGACAGCGGTTCGAGGTTGCCGGTCTCGACCGCCTCGGCGTGGTCGCTCTTGCGCAGCGCGGTCAGCTGGTTCGGCGCCTCGGTCTGCCCATAGAGCTGGGAGAAGATCGGGCCGAAGGTGTCGATGCCCTGCAGCAGCCGCTCCCGGCCGATCGGCGAGGCACCGTAGATCAGCGTCTGCAGCGACTCCATGCCCTCGGTGCCGGACTTGAGGTTGTCCAGCAGCACGTAGATCATGGTCGGCACCATCATCGAGGCGGTGATCCGCTCCGACTTGGTGGCCGCGATGAAGCCCTGCGGGTCGAAGCCGCCGAGGATCACGTTGGTGCCGCCGCGCATCCAGACCGGCAGCACGAACAGGCCGCCCGCGTGGGTCAGCGGGGCCACGTGCCCGAACCGGTCCCGCTCGCCCAGGCCCAGCTCCAGCATCTCGCTGACCCAGGCGGAGACGAACGACCGGTGGCTGTGCTCGACGCCCTTGGGCCGGCCGGTGGTGCCGCCGGTGTAGAAGATGCCCAGCCGGTCGTCCGGGGATACCTCGGGCCGCCCCCGGCCGTCCGACTCCGCGTCCAGGAGCTTCGGCAGGTACGCGCCACCCTCCAGCACCGCGTCCGCGTCCACGCTGATCGCGCGCTCGAAGTCGGTCTCCGACCTGGCCTTCTCCACCCGGTCGGCCTTGCTGGCGTCGTGCACCACGACCCGGGCGCCCGAGTCGCCGATGATGTACGCGTGGTCCGAGGCGCTGGCCTTGGCGTTCAGCGGCACGATGGACAGGCCGGCCCACAGCGCCCCGTAGTAGACGTCCAGCAGTTCGGCCCGGTCGGTCATCAGGATGGCCACCCGGTCGCCCTTGGTCAGCCCCTGGGAGAGCAGGGCGCGCCCGGCCTTCCGGATGCGGGACAGCTGTTCGGTGTAGGTGATCCTGCGGTCGCCCTGCACCACGGCCGTGAGGGGGCCGTAGGCAGTGCCGCACCGCTCGATCAGCGCACCGGCGCTGTGCACCAACATGCGACTCCTCCTGCCCGTTGCTCGAAACGTCCACAGTGATCCTGGTCGTCCCGGCCGGTCCGGCCAATGTCGACGGCCCACCCTTTGCCGACGGGCGACAGTGGGATTCCGACATACGATCGACCCGGACAGCCCAGGCGTCACCGGCGACAGAACCAGGAGCGCGTAGTGAACAAGCTGCGGTTCGGCATCTTCATGCCCCCGTTCAACAGCCCACCCACCCAGAACGCCACCACCTCGCTGCAGCGGGACATCGAGACGCTGCAGCTGATGGACCGGCTCGGCTACGACGAGGCCTGGATCGGGGAACACCACTCCGCCGGCACCGAGATCATCGCCGACCCGCTCACCTTCATCGCCCACGCCGGCGCGGTGACCAGGAACATCAAGCTGGGCACCGGGGTCGTCTCGCTGCCGTACCACAACCCGCTGTGGGTAGCCGACCAGGCGATCCTGGTGGACCACCTGCTGCGCGGGCGGCTCATGCTCGGCGTCGGTCCCGGCTCGCTGCCCACCGACGCGGAGATGATCGGCCTCGAGCCGGCGCAGCTGCGCCCGGCCCTGGGCGAAGACCTGGAGGTGCTGCTGCGGCTGCTGCACACCGACGAGCGGGTCAGCCACCGGACCGACCGGTACAACCTGGTGGACGCGCGGACCCAGCTGGCCCCGTACACCGACCCGTGCTTCGAGATCGCGGTGGCCGCGACCGTCTCCCCCGCCGGGCCGATCCTGGCCGGCACGCACGGCCTCGGGCTGCTCTCCCTCGGCGCGACCACCCGCGAGGGGTTCGACGTGCTGGCACACCACTGGAACGTGGTGGAGGCGGAGGCCAACCGGCACGGCCGGACCACCGATCGGTCCCGCTGGCGGCTGGTCGGCCCGATGCACATCGCGGAGACGAAGAAACAGGCCATCGAGGACGTCCGCTACGGGTTCGACCAGTTCTGCGACTACACCCAGCGCACCCTGGCGCTGCCCACCTTCCGCGCCGAGGGCGACACCTTCGAGGAGCGGGTGGCCTGGATCAACGAGACCGGGCTGGGCGTGATCGGCACGCCGGACGAGGCGATCACCCAGATCCAGCGGCTGGTGGACCAGTCCAACGGCGGCTTCGGCTGCTACATGATGATGCAGCACGACTGGGCCAACTGGGAGGCGACGCAGCGGCACTACGAGCTGTTCGCCCGGCACGTGATGCCGGCCTTCCAGCCGTCCCAGCGGCGGCTGCTGGCCGCCGAGTCCTGGGCGCGCGGCCGGCACGGCGAGCTGGACGCGAAGAACGGCGCCGCGATCCAGGCCTGGTCGGACAAGTACCACGCGGAACGCAAGGCGGAGGAGGCCGGCGCGGGCTGAGGGGCTGTCCCGAACCCACCGGGTGACACCCGGGAACAGTGGGATTTCGACATATCCGTGCGGCGCGGGTCACCCTAGCCTCGGCACATGCTCTCTGATCTGAAGGACAAGCGGGCGCTGGTGACCGGCGCCGCCCAGGGCTTGGGCCGCGCCGTCGCGGAGCTGTTCGTGGCGCGCGGCGCGCGGGTCCTGCTCACGGACATCGACGGCGACCTGGTCGCCAAGACGGCCGCCGACCTGGGTGATGCCGCCCACCCACTGGTCTCCGACGTGACCTCGGAGGCGGACGTGGCCGCCTCGGTGCGGGCCTGCGTGGACACCCTCGGCGGGCTGGACATCGCGGTGAACAACGCCGGCATCGAGATCGGCAAGCCGCTGGTCGAGCAGACCGAGGAAGAGTTCGACCGCCTGATGGACATCAACGTCAAGGGCGTGTTCTTCGGCATCAAGCACCAGACGCCGGCGCTGGTCGCGTCGGGCGGCGGCGCGATCGTGAACATGTCCTCGGTGGCGGGCCTCGGGGGCGTGCCGCTGCTCGGCTCCTACTGCGCCTCCAAGGCGGCCGTGCTGCGGCTGACCGAGACGGCGGCCATCGAGCTGCGGGCGGCCGGCATCCGGGTCAACGCGGTGTGCCCCTCGTTCATCCAGACCGAGATGGTGGCCCGGCTGGTCAACCCGTTCGAGGGGGCGACCGGCGCCAACTTCGACGACCTGGTCGCGGTGAAGCAGCAGCGGCTGGGCACCCCCGAGGAGGTCGCCGAGATGGTGGCGTTCCTCGCCTCGGACGACGCGCGGTTCGTCACCGGCGCGCACTACACCCTGGACAGCGGACTCACCGGGAGCTTGCTCTGATGGCTGACGTGTTGAAGGACAAGATCGCCATCGTCACCGGCGGCGCCAAGGGGCTCGGCGCGGGCATCGCCGCCGAGCTGGACTCCGAGGGCGCCCACGTGGTGGTCACCGACGTCGACGGCGAAGGCGCGGCCAAGACCGCCGCCGGACTGGCCAGGGGCGAATCGGCCGTGTGCGACGTGCGGGACGACGCGGCGGTGGCCGCGCTGGTCGCGGACGTGGTCGGGCGGCACGGCAAGCTGGACATCATGGTGGCGAACGCGGGCATCGGCACGGTGACCCCGCTGGCCGACATGACCATCGACGCGTGGCGCCAGGTGCTCGCGGTGAACCTGGACGGGGTGTTCTCCTCGGTCCGGCACGCGGCGCGGGCGATGGCCGCCTCCGGCGGTGGCTCGATCATCACCATGGCCTCGATCACCGCGTTCGCCGGCTCGCCGCTGATCGGGCACTACGCGGCGGCCAAGGCGGCGGTGGTCTCGCTGACCAAGACGGCGGCCATCGAGTTCCGCGGCCACGGGGTGCGGGTCAACGCCATCTGCCCCGGGTTCATCGGCACCGACCTGGTGACCGACCGGGCGCCCGAGTTCGAGCAGCAGCTGGGCGTGGACGACTTCACCGCGGTGATCAGTCAGGCGCAGGGCCGGATGGGTGAGGTGCGGGACGTCACCCCGCTGGCCGCCTTCCTGGCCTCGGACCGCTCCCGGTTCTCCAACGGGTCGGCATTCGTGGTGGACGGCGGGATGAGCGCCTCCCTGGTCTAAGACCAATGCCGGTCGTTCAAGCCCCGTGCAAGATTGACGTCTGGCCCGTGATCGTCGTCGCTGGCGCTTCAGCGTCGAAAATCGAGGCTAAACCGCCACAGACAGCGATCACCCACGATTCCCGCCAGAAACGCAACGACCACGACCGCCAATCCATGAAACCCCAGCACCGGCCCACGCAAGATCGACTTCTGAGCTGAACGAACGGCATTGGGTCTAGAACGCGTCGACGGGGCCCAACGCCTCGCACAGGCGCAAAGCGACCAGGAGCTCGGTGCGGCGTTCCGACAACGCGGCACCGAGCTCCTGCGCCGCCGCACGGATGCGCATGCGCACCGTGTTCTCGTGGATGCCCAGCTCGACGGCCGCCTTGGCCTGGGAGCCGGCGGTGAGCGAGGCCAGCAGGGTGGCCCGGATGCGCCCGGACCGTTCGCCCGGCCCGGCCAGCTCGCCCAGCTCGTCCCGGACGAACCGGCGCGCGGACTCCGGGTGGGTCAGCAGCAACGACTCCAGCCGCAGGTCCCGGGCGCACAGGCAGCTCGGCGCCCGGTACAGGGTGGCGCGCAGGCCGGCGGTGCGCCGGGCGGTCTCGTTGCCCCGCCGGAACCCGGCCAGGCCCCGGCCCGGCTCGCCGATGGAGATCTCCACGTCCAGCCCGCCGGCCGTGCGGCGCAGCAGCTCCAGCCGGCCGGAGTCCACCCGGTCCGGGTAGCCCAGCCAGCCGAACCAGGCGCTCGCGTCCGGCCGCACCAGCAGGCTCCCCCACGCCCCGCTGCGCTCCCGCAGCGCGCCCAGCGCCCGGCTCACCTCGCGCTGGCCGTCCCCGGTGAACAGCAGCCCGACGTGCGTGCCCCGCATCCGGTAACCCAGGGCGGCATCGGTCTCCGGGGTGGGCTCGGAGCCGTCCAGCAGCGCCAGCACCAGTTCGCGCCGGCGGTCCTCGCTGGTGGCCGCCATCTCCTCGGTCACCTCGGAGTGCCGGGCCACCACCTGCTGCAGCACCTGGTCCACGTAGCCGAAGAGCAGGGAGGTGGAGCCGCCGAGCAGGTCGGGCAGCTCGCCGTGCCCCTCGCTGCCCCGGCACAGGTCGAACCACTCCTGCCAGAGCCGCTCCACGCCGACCCGGTAGGCCCGCTCCAGCTCGGGCAGCGGGATGCCCAGCCGGGCCACCAGCGCGGCGAAATCGCGCGCGCACGGGGCATCCACGTCGGTCAGCGCGAGCCGGCCGGCCAGCACGCCGGACGCGCAGGCCACGTTCTCCATGGAGCAGCGGCGCAGGGTGGCCACGAAGCCTCGGTCCCCCGCCCGGTCCGGGAACACCGTCCGCAGCACGGTGTCGGACACCGCCTCGCCACGCGCGGGGCTGTCCAGCCGGGTGGCGAGGCCACGCAGGAGAGAACTCGAACCTGGGTGCAGAACGGTAACGGACACGGTGCTCCTCAGCTTCGACGTCCTCGTCGAGTCCTGTGACGCTGTCACCGCCCGCCCTCCTGGTCATCGTGTCCGAGGCACGGAACCTGGCGGCCACGTTGTGACGGGAAGACAACGTCCGCCTCGTTATAGCGCAACCTGGACCAGAACCTACCCCGGGAGCGGAGGCAGGTCAGCTCCGGCGTGGCACCTGAACACGACCGGGTGTCACGCCGGAGCCGAACTCGGATTCGCGCTCAGGCCGGCGAGGGCGGCGCGGCGCCTTCCGCGCGCGCCGAACCGGGGCGGTCCAGCGAGCCCAGCGGCGGGGCGAGATCCTCCAGCGACTTGCCCTCGGCGTTCACCCCGAACACGACCGCCACCAGGCCACCGATGATCATGATCACGGCGGCCATCATGAAACCGATGAACATGTTGCCGACGTCGGGGTCCGGCCCCTCGCCGATCAGCTTGCCGTAGATCACCGGCCCGAGCGCACCGAACGCCTGCGCGATGCAGAAGAACACCGCGATCGCCTTGGCCCGCACCTCCAGCGGGAACAGCTCGCTCACCGTCAGGTAACCGGCGCTGGCCCCGGCCGAGGCAAAGAAGAAGATCAGACACCAGGCCAGGGTCTGGGTCATCGCGGTGAGCATGCCCTGGTTGAACAGCACCGCGCTGATCGCCAGCAGAATGCCGGAAAGGATATACGTGCCGGAGATCATTACCTTGCGTCCGACGGTATCGAAGAATCGCCCGAGCAGGAGCGGACCGAGGAAGTTTCCGATACAGAAGGCGATCAGGTATACCGGGGCGCTTTCCGCCGGGACGCCGTAGAACTTGGCCAGCACGATCGTGTACGTGAAGAAGATGGAGTTGTACAGGAAGGACTGGGTAATCATCAGGGAGGCGCCGAGTACGGCGCGTGTCGGATACTCCTTGAACAGCACCTTGGTGAGCTGGACGTAGCCAATCTTTTCCGCCGGCCGCAGTTCCAGCACCTTGCTCTCGTCCACCGGCGGGAGCGCCCGGCCGGTGCGCTCGACCTCGCGTTCGATCTGTGAGATCGACGCCTCGGCCTCCTCCGCCCTGCCATTCATGATCTGCCATCGCGGGCTCTCCGGCAGGTTTCGCCGGACGATGATGATGATCAGACCGAGCACCGGCCCCAGCAGGAACGCCAGCCGCCAGGCGAGGTTCGGCTCCAACTCGTTCAGCAGAATGAACGAACCCAGCGTGCCGAACAGCGCGCCCAGCCAGTAGGTGCCGTTGACCAGCAGGTCGATCCGGCCGCGATACTGCGCGGGAATCAGCTCGTCGATGGCGGAGTTGATTGCCGCGTACTCCCCGCCGATGCCCATACCGGCAATGAACCGGGTGAGGAACAGCCAGCCGATCGAGACCGGCCCGTTGCTCAGTGTCAACGCGGTGAGGCCACTGCCGATCAGATAGATGGCCAGGGTCAGGATGAACAGGTTCCGCCGGCCCAGCCGGTCCGAGAGATGGCCGAAGAACAACGCCCCGGCCACCTCGCCGAGCAGGTATACCGAGGCGCTTCCGGTGACCACGACGGCCGGCAGGTTCAGCGACTCCGGCTTGGTGAGCAATGCGGCGATCGAACTGACGACGGTGATTTCCAGGCCGTCCAGCACCCAGGCAACGCCGAGCGCGGCGACCAATCTGGTATGAAATGGCGACCAGGGTAGTCGGTCTATTCGAGCTGGAATAAGACTTCTAATTGCACCCGATTCCGGGCCAGCGGCTGGTTGCGACATGACGACCTCCGTCGCTCGTCCCGTGATCACGCGCCCACCCGCGCGATCACCGTGGGGAGAGCCTGAACGGCGGCCAAATTCCTGTCAAGCCGGAGGCCCCGGCCGGCCGAACGATTGGCGAAACCGGCCGGCTCGCCAATCGTTCAGCGCAATTGAGTGGACTCTTCGTCCTCGCGGGCGTGCCGGCGCGGATAGCTGCCGCCGTCCGAGGGCTCGTCCACCTCGTCCAGCCGGTGGCCGTTGCCGTTGGAGGCGTGGTGGCCGTTGCCGGAGTACTCGCCGTTGGCCCGCTCCTCCTCGGCGTGCTGGCCGTTGAGGCGATGGCCGTTGCCCGACTGGCCGTCGGCGGCGTGCCCGTTGCCGTTCGGGTGGCCGTTCGACACACCGTTGCCGTTGCTGCCGTTGCTGCCGTTGCCGTTGTTGCCGTTCCCGTTGCCGTTGGGGGGCAGGCCGTTGCGCGGATAGCCGTTCTCCGGCTGGCCGTTGGACGGCTGGCCGTTGGTGGCGGCGAACTGCCCGGTGCCGGGCCGCCCCTTCGGCATGGGCAGGCCGCCGGTGCCGTTGGCCGGGTTCAGCGGCGGCATCTGACGGTCGAAGGTGCCGATCCGGGGCACCCGGGCGCCCGGCCCCCGGAAGCCGTCCTGGATCACCGGCAGGCGCCGGGTCGGCTCGTTCGGGTTGATCATCGGTGGCTGCGGCCCGAACCGGGGCTGCTGCACACGCGGCGGCATCGGCCGCTGCCTGGGGTCCATCCGGGGCTGCTCCACGCGCAGCCGGCCCTTCTCCAGGTGCACCACCCGGGTGGCCAGCCGGATCAGCGCCGGCCGGTGCGTGGTCATCAGCACCGTGCGGCCCTCGGCCAGCCTGGTCAGCGCCCGCACGACCAGTTCCTCGGCGTGCACGTCCAGGCCGGTGGTCGGCTCGTCGAGCAGCACCACCGGAGCGTCCAGCAACAACGCGCGGGCGATGCCCACTCGCTGCCGCTGGCCGCCGGAGAGGCCGACGCCGCCGTCGGAGAGCTTGGTGAACAGGCCGTGCTCGAGCCGGTCGGTGAACTCGTTGACCAGCGCCGCGGCCGCCGCGTCGGTCACCTCTTCGTCGGTGGCGTCCGGGCGCCCGTACCGGATGTTGTCCGCGATGGTGCCGGAGAACAGGAAGGTGTCCTGCAGCACCATGGAGACCTGCCGGTGCCGCCACCAGTCGGGTGCCTCGCTCAACGGCGTGCCGTCCAGCAGCACGTCCCCCTCGGTGGGCGCGTACAGGCCCGCGATCAGGGAGAGCACGGTGGACTTGCCGGCACCGTTCGCGCCGAGCAGGGCGATCCGTTCCCCGGGCCGGACGGTGAACTCCAGGCCGTTCAGCACCGGGCCGCGGCCGTAGTCCAGCCGCACGTTGCTCAGGTGGAGTCCGCCGGCGATCCGCTCCGGCAGTCCGGCCCCGTCCCCGGGCGAGGGCCGGGGCTCGTCGAAGATGGCCGCGATCCGCTCGGCGGACGCCGCGCCCTGGGTGAAGGTCAGCGCCAGCTTGGACAGCGACCGCAACGGCTTCAGCATGTCCTTCAGGTAGCTGCTGACCACCATCAGCACACCGATGGTCCACCAGTTGTTCATCGCACCGTAGCCACCCACGAAGAGCAGCGAGGCGGTGCCGATCGAGCTGACCGCCTCGAGCAGCGGAGTGAACCGCGCGCGCAGCTCCACCGAGCGCAGCCCGGTGCGCAGCACGTCGGCGTTGCCGTCGGCGAACCGCCGGTCGTGCGCGTCCTGGCTGCCGAACGCGTGGATGGTGCGCATGCCCTGCAGCGACTCGGCGATGAACCCGGACATCCGGCCCTCAGCGGCCCGGCGCTGCCGGGCCGCCTTCCGGGTGAGCCGGGTGTAGCGGGACGCGGTGGCGAACACCAGCGGCGCGGCCGCCAGCGCGATCAGGCCCAGGCGCCAGTCGATGGTCAGCATCACCACCGCGAAGCCGACCAGCGAGAGCACGCCCGGGATGAACGTGGAGAACAGCTCCACCAGGCCGTTCTCGATCCGCCCGGTGTCCGTGGCCACCCGGCTGGTCAGCTCACCCACCGGCTGCTCGTCGTGGTACGTCATGGGCAGCCGCTGCAGGTGCGCGAACACGTCCGACCTGATGGAGGACGTGATCCGCTCACCCGAGCTGTTCATCATCCGGTCGCCCAGGTAGTCGAACATCCCGGATGTGGCGGTGATGAGCAGCACCGCGACCGCCGCCACCGCGAACTTGGCGACGGGCGCCTCACCGAAAATGGTCGCCACCGGGGCAAAAAACCCCGGCAGCGGCTTCTTCAACAACACATGGTCAATGACCAGGGCGAGCGGCCAGGGCGCGGCGAGATCCGCCGCAAGCTCCCCGGCCCGCATCGAGGTACCTATGAGCAGAGGTCGAAGCTCGCGTCGTCCGTATGCCCGAAATCGCCATAGCTGTCGTAGCAGACCTATGTCGGGCTGCTCGGCAGTGCTCATCCGCCCACCGGTGCCGGGTGTGACACCTCGGGCATCGGTCTAGAACGTCGGCCGTCCGGCGCCGGGGCCGAACCAGTGATCATGCGGGAGAACCGTCCAGCTTGGCTAGGTCGTCGACCGAGATCTCGGCCAGGAGGTCAACAGCCGCCCCGCCGGCCAGCTCGGCCGGCGACACCACAGGCAGATCCGTCGCGGCGGCGGCTTCCCGGGTAGCCAACGGGCTGGCCGTGACCAACCCGGAGACGGCCCGCACCGGCACCTTGAGCTCCGCCAGCACACCGATACCGGCCACCGCGCCCAGCGCATCCCCGACCGCGAGTACCACGTGGTCGGCGAAACCGGGCAGCTGCGATGCCAGGTAACGGGTCTCGTCCTGCAGGACACCGTCGGCCACCTCGAGCACCACCACGTCCGCGCCGCGCGCGACCAGGTGGTCTCGGATGTCGACGGTGGTCTTCATCAGCCGGTCCACCGGGTAACCGAAGGTGGAGGGCATGCCGAAGTCGAGGAACTCCGCCACGTAGGCGGCACCGGCGTCGACGTAGGACCAGTGGTCCTTGCCGCTGCCGGAGCCGGTGACCTTGCCGGCGCCGACCTTCAGGCCGGCGCGAGACAGCCCGCGCACGATGGCGGCGGTCGCCGTGGTCTTGCCGGCGTTCATCCCGGAACCCAGCACCACGATGGTGCCCAGCTCGGGCCGTGCCTGTGCCGGCGCGGGCGCCACGAAGTCCTCGGTGTTCAGCGGGACACCGTCGGCCTTGGTGAGGGCGCCGATGACCTCGAGCTCGGTGGGCTCGCCCCGGCTGGTGTGCGAGGAGGCGACGGTGCCGATCAGCCCACCGGAGGTGAGCAGGTGCACGGCGTCACCGACGCCCGGCATGTAGCCCTCGTAGAAGTCGGTCGCGTACCGGTTCCCGTACGCGCCGACCAGCATGTCTCCGGGGTAGAGCCGGGCACGCCGCCCGTGTGGGTCTTCCAGGGCCTCGTGCTCACCGAGCTTCGCCACGGTGGCCACGACGAAATCACCCAGTCGCGGCTCCTGCGTCACTCCACCGATGAGGAAGTTGTCACGCTCGCCGGCATCCATCCGGCGGGTGACGTAGCCCCACTTGGCCCCTGACAGCCTCTGCATCACTTGCCCCCATCGCGGCAGACACCCAGATCTGCGCTGATCGGCTCGTCCAGCGATCGCAGCACTTTGCTCGACCGCCGCCAGCTATTGACAGGGCCGGGCAAAAGGCCTTCGATCAACCAGTTCCTACGTTCTAGCCCGATCAACGAGTTCAACTCTCCTTAGTTGCGGGTGTGTGGCCCGGCCGGCGCTCGACTACTCGAATGGCCTACCGGGCGGACACGCCGGTCACGCTTCCAGCCACACTCGCGTCGTAACGCCGATCGTCCGTGCCGCCGATCGGAGGTTACCGGACTGACACATTCGTCCGATCGGGACCCAGCGTACTCGCGTGTTCGAGCGCAGCCCCAGGTCATACCCCCATTTCGGTCTAAAGTCGGAGACCCTCTCCAGCGGATGGGCGGCCAGCTCCGCGCAAGGGATGACGATCACTCCCAGGTGACTCTGCGCACCTGATCATGGGACACGAACTCACGCCGTGCGGTGAATGTCCCGCAGATCGTGACAGAAACGATCTATGGTCCCCCGGACATCACTGATCCGGGCAGGTCAACCCGACCTTCCCGGTTCACCGAAGTGGTGATTGAGACATGTGGGGATGGCGGGCTCGCCTGGCTGCCTCACACCAACGGATGAACAGTGGCGCGAGCCACGTCGTCGGGGGAGGACGTCATCATGATCACGAAAGGCATCCGGGCGCCGGGCTTATGGCCCCGGGTCGGCGCGGTGCTCGGGGTGGCCGGCGGGGCGCTGGTCCTCTCCGCCGCCCTGATGCCCACCGGGCAGGACACGGCGGAAGGGGTGGACCGCGGCTACCTGCCGGCCGCCATGGGCACGGAAATACCGACCCTCACCGTTCCGCCGAAACCAACACCGCCGCCGAAACCTGAACCACCCACGGTCGCGCCCGGGGTGGGGGTCGTATCCAGCCCGGAGCCCTCGGCCTCCGAGGAGCCGGAGGACCCCGAGGAGCAGGAGGACTCGCCGGAGCAGGTCGACCCCACCGTGCCCACGGCGGAGCCGACCGTCCCACCGGTGCCGAGCCTGCCCCAGACACCGTCGCTGCCCCAGGTCCCGTCGCTGCCCGGCGGCCTGCCCCAGGCCCCGTCGCTGCCCGGCGGTCTCCCGCAGGTTCCGTCGCTTCCGGGCGGGTTGCCGCAGGCGCCGTCGCTGCCCGGCGGTCTCCCGCAGGTTCCCTCGCTTCCCGGCGGGTTGCCGCAGGCGCCGTCACTGCCCGGCGGGCTGCCCCAGGTTCCCGCCGGACTCCCGCAGGCCCCGGCCCTGCCCGGCCTGCCCAATGCCGCCTCGGGTGAGACCAGCGCGCCGGGCGACTCGGGCGACGTGCCTCGCACGCTGCCCCCGGTCACCCCGGCTCCGCCGATACCCGGGGCGCCGTCCCTGCCCGGCGGGCTGCCGGCTCCGCAGCTTCCGGGCGGATTACCGGCTCCCCAACTGCCGGGTGGGTTGCCGCAGGTGCCGGGCGGCCTCCCACAGGTGCCCCAGCTGCCCGGCGGGCTGCCGGCTCCGCAGCTACCGGGCGGCCTGCCCCAACTGCCCGCCGGGCTCCCGCAGGCCCCGGCCCTGCCCGGCGGTCTCCCGCAGGTTCCGGGTGGTCTGCCCCAGGTTCCGGGTGGCCTGCCGCCGGCGCCGGCGCTGCCGGGCGGGTTGCCGCAGGTTCCGGCGGCCAGCCCGGTGTCGGGCGAGTGCTCCGCGTCGTGGGGGGTGGTCGGCGCGCTGGCCAGCGCCCTCGCGGCGCCGCTCGCCCCCGCCGGCGTGGACATCTGTGGGCCGGGCGCGCTGCGCCCGGCCCCGGTGTTCGCCAACTGCACCAAACAGGTCGACGGCGCCGGTCTGCAGGCCGCCGTCGACGCCGCTGTCCCGGGCGACCGCATCTGCGCCCGGGACGGCGGTCCCGCCGACCGCCTCAAGATCACTCGCTCGGGCACCGCCTCGGCACCGATCATGGTGATCGGGGACGGGAACGGAACGGTCAAGGGCATCAGCGTCAGCGCCGACCACGTGATCGTGCAGGGCTTCAACTCGGTGGACGCGGCGGCCCCGGCGATCGAGATGACCGGCACCGGCTCGGCGCTCCTGAACAACACGGTGCGCGGGCCGAAGGGCGGCGACGGCGACGGCATCCGGTTCTTCGGCAAGGACCTGCTGATCTCCCACAACACGGTCAGCGACGTGAAGAACTCCGGCGGCGCGCACGCCGACTGCATGCAGACCTTCGCCACCAACACCCCGGGCAGCAGCAACGTGCTGATCCACAGCAACCGGTGCGAGAAGATCGACAATCAGTGCCTGATCGCCGAGGGGCCGAACAGCGGCGCCGGCGACGGCAGTGGCAAGGGCGAGAGCGCGCACATCACCTTCACCAACAACTTCTGCGACTCGCACGCCTCGCAGGCGGTGTGGATCGACGACGTGAAGAACGTGGTGCTCACCAACAACGTGATCACCGGTAGCAACACCAAGGCGTTCGGGCTGGACAACAAGTCCACCGGGGCACTGATCGGCGGCAACCGGATCAGCGAGGGCATCGGATTTGAGGTCGGGATGGACCACACCTCGCGCGAGGGCTACCAGGGCCCGGAGGTCGGCGGCGAGCCCTAAACCAGCTCCACCTCCACGCGGGTGTCCGAGAACGTCGGCGCGTTGCCCAGGTCGGCGAACCGGAACGGGGTCACCGCGTTGACCGTCGACTGTGCCTTGCTGTGCCGCCGCCAGGCCCCCATCGGCGACACCACCACCCCGCGCGCGACCTGGTCGGTCAGCTCGGCGCGCACCACGAACTCACCCCGGTCGTTGTAGACCCGGACGTACTCGTCCGCCCCGATCCCCCGCTCCTCCGCGTCCTGAGGGTGCACCAGCAGGGTCGGCTCGCCCTGCACCCGGCGCTGTGCCGGCATGTCCCCGGCGCTGGAGTTGAGATAGGCGTGTGACTTCGGGGAGACCAATACCAGCCGATAACCGCTCGCCGGCTCCTCCGGTGGGATGTAGTGCGGCAGCGGATCGACCGCTCCCCCGGGCTGGTGGTCACCCGAACCCTGCCGGAACACCGGGCTGACGAAGTTGCCCGCCCGCTCCGCCAGCGAGGAGCGCAGCTCGAGCTTGCCCGACGGGGTCGGGAAGTTCCCCTCCGCGTGCGGCGCCCAGTGGTCCGCGTCCGGCAGGTTGAGCCTGGCCCAGCCGGTCTCCGCCAGCGTCTCCAGGGTGATCCCGGACAGCGCGGGCGCGGACCAGTCGAACGCGTTGGCCATCAGCTCCTCGTCGCCGGCGGTGAAGCAGTCCTCGGTGAAGCCCATCCGGGCGGCCAGCCGACGGAACAGCTCGGTGTTGGGCACCGCCTCCCCGAGCGGCGCCACCGCCGGGGTGTTCAGCGTGACGTACAGGTGCCCCCAGGAGAACATGATGTCCCGCTGTTCCAGCTGGGTCGTGGCCGGCAGCACGATGTCCGCGTACTCGGCGGTGTCGGTCATGACCTGCTCGCTGACCACGGTGAACAGATCCTCCCGGGCCAGGCCGGCGAGCAGCTTCGGCTGCTCGGGACAGACCACCACCGGGTTGGAGTTGTAGACCATCAACGCGTTGACCGGCGGGTCGAGGCCGAGCTCGCCGGTGAGCGCCCGGCCCAGCAGGAACTGGTTCACCACCCGGGTGCCGGGGGTGGCCAGGTCCGGCCGCATCAACCCGCCCCAGTTGACCGGGAACGCGGCCAGCGGCATCTGCAGCAGCCCGCCCCCGACGTGCCGCCAGGCCCCGACCAGCCCGGTCAGGCAGGCGATCGCGCGTACCGTCTGCCCGCCGCCCGCATGCCGCTCGACCGCCACCCCGATGCGGATCACCGCCGGGTCGGTCGTGGCGTACTCCCGGGCCAGCGTGCGGATGTCGGCCGCCGGGATGCCGGTCCGCTCGGCGGCCCACTCCGGGGTGTACCCGGCCACCCGCTCGACCAGCTCCGGGTAGCCGACGGTGTGCTCGCGCACGTACTCCTCGTCGACCAGTCCTTCGGTGGTGATCACGTGCAGCATGGCCAGGGCCAGCGCGCCGTCGCTGCCGGGGCGGATGGCCAGGTGCCAGTCCGCGCGGCGGGCGGTGCGGCTGCGCGTCGGGTCGATCACCACCACCTTGGCGCCTCGGCGGCGCGCCTCGGCGATGATCGGCCACAGGTGCAGGTTGGTGCTCACCACGTTGCACGCCCACAGCACGATGTAGCGGGAGTGCACCAGGCTCTCCGGGTCCACCCCGGGGGTCGGGCCGAAGGTCATCGCGCACGCGGTCGTCGCACCCGAGTCGCAGTAGGTGCGCTCGGCCACGGTGGCGCCCAGCTTGTTGAAGAACGGGTCGCCCACGTTCAGCCCGTTCAGCACCCCCTGGGTGCCCAGGTAGCTCACCGGCATGATCGATTCGGCGCCGTGCTCGGCAATGGTGGCACGGAACCGCTCGGCGATCTCGTCCAGCGCGGCGTCCCAGCTGATCCGCTCGAACCGGCCGCTGCCCTTCGGCCCCACCCGGCGCATCGGGTGGAGCACGCGGGACGGGTGGTAGACCCGCTCGTGGTAGTTGTTGACCTTCACGCACAGCCCGCCCCGGGTGTACGGGTGGTCCGGGTCGCCGCGCACGCCGGTGGCGCGGCCGTCGGTCACGGTCACCAGCATCGCGCAGGTGTCCGGGCAGTCGTGCGGACAGGCGGCCCGCACCGTGGTGGTGGAACTGGTGAGCGGCAGCTCGGTGGTACTCATTCACCGAGCCTGCCCGGGTGGGCGGGGCGCCGCCAGGCCGGTCGTGCCAGCGGCTTGGCAGCGCGTGCCAGGTTGCCGATCGTGGTGCCCCGGGCCGGGCCGCCGCGCCCACCGCCGTCCTCGGCGGTATAAACACCGGTCATGGCCACATTGCGCGCCGTCGGCGTCGAAGACATACCCTCCGCTCCGGTCCTGGTCACCAGGACGGTGCCGGTCCGTGCGCCCCGGCAGGCGGTGTTCGACCTGCTGACCGGCGACCCCGCCCGGTGGGGCGACTTCTGCCCGGGGTTCGACCACAGCGGCCGGTGGGTCGTGCAGACCGCCGACCACGTGGGTTCCCGGCGCCGGGTGCGGGCCGGCGGGCTGGTCGTGGAGGAGACCGTGCTGCTGCACGAGCAGGGCTCGCGCTGGGCGTTCCGCGTCGAGTCGGCCCCGCTGCCGTTGTTCCGCGCGCTGGCCGAGGACTACCGGCTGACCGACACCGACCAGGGCTGCCAGCTGGAGTGGTCCATGGCACTGTGGCCGCACTTCGCGCCGGCGCTGCACCGCCCGGCCCTGGACGCCGGCCTGAAGGTGCTGGCCAGCGGCATGGCCAAGGGCCTGGAGCGGGTCACCCAGCGGGCCTGATCCCCGCCTGGCCTGGTTACGCGGAGTAGCCTCCTTTCCGTCTGTATCGATCGAGTTGCCGAGTAGCCATCGCCGTGCCGGGTATGCCAAAGGGCGTGTTGCACGCGTTCGGCCGGAGACCCCGGCCGGTGTGGCCAGGAAAGGAACCCATCGCAGCATGAGCAACCCGGACAGTTCGCCCTACCGCTACGAGCTGTGGAAGCTGGATGCCGGAAGAATGGTGCACGCCCGGATTACCGACAAGAAACTCGACGTACACGCGCCGGAGATCATCGGCGGCCGGAGCTACGAGAACTACCCGGTCGGCTACGAGTGGCGGGTGTACCGGGCGGAACGGGAGCTCGGACGCTGGGAGGTGGCCGCCTAGACCACCGCGTTGACCGCTCCGGCGCGGTTCCTTACCGTCGTGCGGTACGGAGGTCGGAGCGATGGTGCTGGTCGGCGGCGGTTCCTCGACGGGTAGCGCGCGCCGTTTGCCGGTGTGGCGGGACCTGATCAGGGAGAATTTCGTCGCGCTGGACATCGGGCTGGACAACCCGGCCGACGCGCACGGCCGGTTCGCCGGCTCGGTGCGCAGCCGCACCCACGGCGAGCTGCAGGTGTCCGAGGTCTCCTCGATCAACCAGGGCGCCCGCCGCACGCCGCTACTGGCCCGCCGCGACCGCACCAGCTATCTCCAGGTCGGCCTGGTCGGCGCCGGCGAGGCGGCGCTGGGCCAGGACGGCCGGGAGTGCCTGCTCCGGGCGGGCGAGTTCGCCATCTACGAGACCGACCGCCCGTTCCACTGGGGCCTGCGCGGCGAGCCCTGGCAGCTGGCCGTGTTCACCTGGCCGCGAGCCTCGGTGATGCTCAGCCCGGCCGAGTCGGGCGCGGTCACCGCCACCCGGTTCGACCCGGCGGATGGCCTGAGCCGGGTGGTCGGCCACCTGCTGGCCGACCTGGTGGCCACCCGTCCCGCGCTGCGCCCCGCCGCCGAGGCCCGGTTGTCGCACCAGGTGGCCGAGCTGGTGGCCACCCTGGCCATCGAGCATGGCGCGGAACCGCCGGCCGACCCGGCGACCACCGACCTGTTGCACCGCATCGACGCCTACATCCTGGCCCGACTGGCCGATCCGGCGCTGGGCCCGGCGGACATCGCCTCGGCGCACTTCATCTCCACCCGGCAGCTGCACCGGTTGTTCGCCCGCCGCGGGCACGGTGTCGCGCAGTGGATCCGGGAACGCCGCCTGGAGCGCTGCCGCGACGCGCTGCGCGCGGGTCGGGACCCGATCACCGAGGTGTGCGCGCGCTGGGGTTTCACCGACCCGGCCGGGTTCAGCCGGGCGTTCCGGGCGGCCTACCGATGCAGCCCCAGCGAGTACCGCCGGCGGTTCAGACCCGGGTGATGTAGTCGCCGGTGCGGGTGTCGACCTTGATCCGGTCGCCCTCGTTCACGAACAGCGGGACCTTGACGACCTTGCCGGTCTCCAGGGTGGCCGGCTTGGTCGCGTTGGACACCCGGTTGCCCTGCACGGCGGGCTCCACCTCGGTCACCGTCAGTTCCACCGAGGCGGGCAGCTCGACGCCCACGATCTCGGTGCCGTAGAAGCGCAGCGCCGGGGTCATCTCGGGCAGCAGGTAGTCCGCGATGTCGCCGATCACCTCGGCCGGCACCTCGAGCTGCTCGAACGTCTCCTGGTCCATGAAGACGAAGTTGTCCCCGTCGTTGTAGAGGAACGACAGCTCGCGGGTCTCGATGATCGCCTGCTCGACCTTCTCACCGGCCCGGAAGGTCCGGTCCAGCACGGCACCGTTGCGGACGTTCTTCAGCTTGGTCCGCACGAACGCGCCGCCCTTGCCCGGCTTCACGTGCTGGAACTCCACCAGGTTGAACAACCCGTCCGGCAGGTCCAGGCTGATGCCACCCTTGAAGTTGGCCGTGCTGATCTGTGGCATTACTCGATCTCCCAGAGGACGGTGGCGGCCGGCGGCCGAGTACGGCGCGCGGCGCGGGCGAGCACCCATGGTAACCGGCACAAACTCGGTACCGGCGCGGGCGTCTTCCGCTTAGCGTTCGCGGCATGACCCTCGCGCCGTCCCGCGTGTCCGTGCTCCCCCTGCTCGCCGTGGCGTTCACCGTGCTGGCCTGGGCCTCGGCCTTCGTGGCCATCCGCTGGGTGGGGCACAGCTACTCGGCCGGGCCGCTGGCGCTCGGCCGGCTGCTGGTCGGCACGGCCGGGCTCGGCGCGCTGCTGTTGGTCCGGCGCACCTGGGTGCGGCCGGACCGGCGGGAGTGGGTGCTGCTGGTGCTGTGCGGGGTGGCCTGGTTCGCCGTCTACAACGTGGCGCTCAACGCCGCCGAGCAGCGGGTGGACGCGGGCACCACGGCGATGCTGGTGAACATCGGCCCGATCCTGATCGCGCTGTTCGCCGGGGCGCTGTTGGGCGAGGGGTTCCCCCGGTGGCTGCTGATCGGCGCGGCGGTGGCCTGCGCGGGCGCGGTGCTGATCGGCTTCGCCACCGCGCGCGCCTCGGTGACCAGTGCGGACGTGCTCGGCGTGGTGCTGTGCCTGGTCGCGGCGGTGACCTACGCGACCGGGGTGCTGGCCCAGAAACCCGTGCTGCGGCGGATCCCGGCGCTACAGGTCACCTTCCTGGCCTGCGTGATCGGTGCGGTGGCCTGCCTGCCCTACCTGCCCGCCCTGGTCCGGGAGGTCGCCGCGGCACCGGCGCCGGCCACCTGGGGCCTGGCCTACCTGGGCCTGGTACCCACCGCGCTGGCCTTCAGCACCTGGGCCTACGCGCTGGCCCGGACGGACGCCGGCCGGCTCGGGGTTACCACCTACCTCGCCCCGCCGATCACCATCGGCATGTCCGCCGCGCTGCTCGCCGAGGTGCCCAGCGTGCTGGCCATCGCCGGCGGGGCGATCTGCCTGGTCGGGGTGGCCCTGTCCCGCCGCCGCTCCCGGCCGGCCCGGACCGCCACCGCCGCCTAGGCCGGTCGGAGCAGCTCGCCGCGCGCCAGCCCTCGCACGGTGCCGACGGTGACCAGCGTCCAGGCCGCGAGCAGGCTCAGGTACCCGAGCACCGCGCCGCCCACCAGGACCACCGCGCCGGTGCGCACGGCCAGCGCGCTCACCCCGGTGACCACGGTGCCCACCGGGAAGGTGAACGACCACCAGGCCAGCCCGAACGGCATCCCCGACCGCGCGGTGCGCAGCGTGAGCACCGAAGCCAGGATCAGCCAGAACAGCGCGAAACCGAACACCGGGACCCCGTAGGCGAGCCCGAGTACCTCCAGGCCCTCCGCGTACAGCACGGGCAGCACCAGATGCGCCTGCTCACCGAGCGCGTTGGTCGCCGTGACCGACTGGCCCAGCCAGCCGAGCACGATCCACACCGTGGGCACCAGCCCGGGCGCGCCGAGCTTGTGCAGCGCCAGCCGCTGCCAGATCAGCGTGGTGACGAACAGCGACGCCAACAGGCTCACCCCGAACAGCGCGTAGCCGGCCAGCAGCAGGGTCAGCGCCGCCTGCCCGGCCGGCGCGAGCGGGACCAGCGGCGCGGCGGTGGCCGCCGAGACCATCGGGGGCACCACCGGCATCAGCCACCCACCGAACGCCGACGCCTCGGTCAGCCGGAGCCGGGTGAACATCAGGTAGGTGACGCGCACCGCGACCACCAGGCCGGACACCGTGCCGAGCAGCCACAGCAGCCACGCCACCCCGACGGCCGCCTCGCCGATCACCTCCCGCCCGACCAGCAGGGCGCCGGCGCCCACGGTCAGCAGGGCCATCGGCGGCGCGCCGTAGAACTGCGCCATCACCGGGTCGGCCGCGTGCCGCAACGCGGCCGGCCGGTGGCGCACCCAGTGCACCGCCCAGGCGCCGCTGACCGCGAGCAGCAGCACACTGGCCAACACCCACCAGACCAGCCCGACCAGGTGCAGCACGGGCACCCGTACCGGCAGCGCCAGGGCGGCGTTCGCCACGATGCCGGTGCCCATCACGGAGGCGAACCAGTTCGGTCCGAGGTGCGCCAGCGGCCCGCCGGTCTCCTCCTCGGAGATGGCGGGGTGGTGGTCAGTTGCCGCGGTCATGTCTCGATGCTCGGGGCGTTGCGGCGCGACCACCAGTAGGCTCGGAGCGGGGCACTCACAAAGTAGCCTTGTGACTGGCTAGGCTGGTCCCGTGGTCCTGTCCGCGCGCGTACCGGATCTCGGCGCGTTGCAGCTGCTGCTCGCGGTCGCCCGCACCGGCAGCCTCGGCGCGGCCGGCCGGGAGCTCGGGCTGACCCAGCAGGCGGTATCCGCCCGGGTGCGCACCGTGGAACGGCTGGTGGGCGTGCCCCTGGTGGCCCGAGGCCCCACCGGCAGCCGGCTCACCGAGGCGGGCGCACTGGTCGCCGACTGGGCCAACGACGTGCTGGCCGCCGCCGAACGGCTGGACGCGGGCATAACCGCGCTGCGCGGGGAACGCGACGCCCACCTGACCGTGGTGGCCAGCTTCACCGTCGCCGAGTACCTGCTGCCGGGCTGGCTGGTCGCGCTGCGCACCGACCAGCTGGCCGACCGGCGGACCCCGAGCTCGGTCAGCCTCAGCGTGCACAACAGCGAGCGGGTGGCCGCCCTGGTGCTGGCCGGCGAGGCCGACGTGGGCTTCGTCGAGGGCAGCGAGGTGCCGAACGGCCTGGCCACCCAGCCGGTCGGCGGCGACACCCTGGTGGTCGTGGTGGCGCCGGGTCACCCGTGGGCGCGCCGGCGCCGGCCGCTCACCCCGGCCGAGCTGGCGGACACCCCGCTGGTGGCCAGGGAGGTCGGCTCGGGCACCCGGCAGGTGCTGGACGCCGCGCTGGCCTCGGCACTGCCCGCCGGCACCCGGGTAAGGCCGCCCGCGCTGGAGCTGTCCTCCACCGCCGCGATCAGGGGCGCGGTGCGGGCCGGCGCCGGGCCGGCGGTGCTCTCCGCCCTGGCCGTGCGGGAGGACCTGGCCGCCGGCCGCCTGGTCCGGGTGGAGGTCACCGGGCTGGCCCCGGCCCGCACGCTGCGCGCGGTCTGGCCGGCCGGCCCGGCGCCCGCCGGGCCGGTGCGCGAGCTGCTGCGGATCGCCCGTACCCGGCTCAGGACGGGTTGAGCTGCTCCTTCAGCTGGGCCTTCAGCTGAGCCTTGGCCACCTTGCCGGACGGCGTGGTGGGCAGTTCGTCGACGAACTCGTACTGCCGGGGCAGCTTGTAGTTGGCCAGCCGCTCCTTGCAGAACGCGGTCAGCTCGTCGGCGGTCAGCCGGTGGCCGGGCTTGGCCAGGACGTAGTAGCGGCCGATCTCCCCGAGCACCGGGTCCGGCACGCCGATGCCGGCGGCCATGGCCACCCCGGGATGCGCGGTGAGCACGTTCTCCACCTCGACCGGATACACGTTGTACCCGCCCTGCAGGAACATCTCCTTGCGCCGGCCCTTGATGGTGAGGTGCCCGTCGGGGTCGGCCACCACGATGTCCCCGGTGGCGACCCAGCCGTCGCCGAGGAAGACCTCGGCGGAGGCCTCGGGCAGCTCCCAGTAACCGGCGGCCGCGCCGTCGGTCCGCACCAGCAACTCCCCTTCCTCGCCGTCCGGTACGTCCCGCCCTTCCAGGTCGACGACCCGGGCCCCCATGCCGTCCAGCGGGGTACCCAGGGTGCGGGCCACCGTGTCCACGTCGTCGTCCCCCTGGGACATGACGCAGGCGCCGGACACCTCGGACAACCCGTACAGGTTGAACAGCCGCGCGTTCGGGAAGCCCTTCAGGATCGCCGCGCAGAGCGTCGGGTCCGCGTTCGCGCCGCCCACCATGGCCAGCCGCACCGAGGTGGTGTCCCGGTCCGGGAAGCTCCCGTGGCCCAGGGTAAGCGTGTACATGGTGGGCACCCCGCCGAACATGGTGGCCCGGTAGCGCTCCACCGCGTCCAGCGCGGACGCCGGGGAGAACATCGGCGCCAGCACCACCTGCGAGCCGCCGACCAACGCGCTGGTCATCGAGCAGGTGATCCCGCCGACGTGGTTCAGCGGCATCGCGCTGAAGCACACGTCGTCCGGCCCGGTGCCCAGCCGCTTCGCCTGGCCGGACGCCGCGGCAATCAGGCTGCCGTGGGTGAGCACCGCGCCCTTGGGGCGACCGGTGGTACCCGAGGTATAGAGGATCACCGCCGGGTCGGCGGAGCGCACCCGACCGGCCAGCCGGTCCAGCTCGCCGGGATCGGCCGGGTCGCCCGGCAGGTCGCCGAACCGTTCCCCGTCACCGGTGCCGCCCAGGTAGAGCACGTGCTCCAAGCTGGGCACCCGGGACCGGAAACCGGGGTAGAACGCCTCGAAGTCCATGTCCCCGGCCCGCGCCGCGGTCACCAGCAGCCGCACCTCGGCCTGGTTGAGCATGTAGTCCAGCTCGGACTCCCGGTACCGCACGTTCAGCGTCACCAGCACGGCGCCGATCGACGCGGCGCCGAAGAACAGCTCCAGCCACTCGGCCTGGTTGGGCGCCGCCACCGCGATACGCTCGCCCGGGCGGATACCCCGCGCGAGCAGCCCGGCCGCCACCCGCCGGGACCGTCGCCACAACTGGTCGAAGGTCACCTCGTCCAACGCGTCGGGCGCCGTGCGCTCGGACGCGCAGCGCAGGAACACCCGGTCCGCCGCCTCGCGCACCGCCGCCCCCAACAGCTCCGGATAGGTGCTGGCCGCCAACAACGCCATCGTGTTCAGCCTCCCGCGCTCATCCCCTGACCCCGCGGGAAGTCTAGGCACTCCCGACCAACACGGCCTGCGCGTTCAGCGGAACGCGCCGTCGTGCCCGCGTTCAGCGGAACGCGCCGTCGTGCCCGCGTTCA
>NZ_BAABJP010000067.1:0-56220 GCF_039543365.1 Actinospineispora eucalypti | reverse complement strand
CACCACAAAAGATGCGTCAAAAAGTTCAGCACACTGTTGAGTTCTCAAAAGACATCCACACACCAGACCGGTTAGCCGCCAGGCTACCTGTTCCGGGGCAACTCCCCAACCTTACACAGTCCGGGTCTCGGTCGCAACCGATCGTCCTGAGTTTTTCTTCGGGGTTTTGTCTCCTACTGCGGTTCGCGGCTGGAGGACCGGGTCTTTCTGGTCTTCCGTGCGCCCCGCTCGGCGACGAGGAGAAAGTTACAGACCGCGCCAAGCCAAAGTCAAATCGCCTCGCCACTAACTCGCCGAACGGCAAAACCGCAGGTCACGGATGCGACGAACGGTCGGTCGGGCGTGTCTAGCCGATCTCCACCGCGGCGGTGTGACGCTTGCCTCTCCGCACAACCAGCCAGCGTCCGTGCAAAAGGTCGGCGGCGGAGGGGGTCCAGTCTTCATCCGCGACCTTCACGTTGTTCACGTAAGCGCCACCCTCGCCCACGGTCCGCCGGGCGGCGGAGTTGCTCGGCGCCAATCCGGTCTCCACCAGCAACCGCACGATCGTCGGCCCGTCGGCCAGCGACGCGGAGGCCGACGGGATCTCGGCCAGCGCGGCCCGCAACGTGCCGGCGTCCAGGGATCCCAGCTCGGCCCGGCCGAACAAGGCCCGGCTGGCCTGCACCACCCGCTCCGTCTCCGTCGCGCCGTGCACCAGGGTGGTCAGCTCCTCGGCCAGCCGTTGTTGCGCGGCGCGGGCCTGTGGCCGGGTCGCGGTCAGCTGATCCAGCTCATCCAGCTCCGGGCGGCTCAGGAAGGTGAAAAGCCGCAGGTACCGGCCCACGTCGGCGTCCGCGACGTTCACGAAGTACTGGTACCAGGCGTAGGGCGAGGTCATCTCCGGATCCAGCCAGACACTGCCGCCGCCGGTGGACTTGCCGAACTTGCGCCCCTCGGCGTCGGTGACCAGCGGCGTGGTGAGCGCGTGCACCGACTCGGCCTCCACCCGGCGCACCAGGTCGACCCCGCCGACGATGTTGCCCCACTGGTCGGACCCGCCGATCTGCAACCGGCAGCCGTGCTTGCGGAACAGCTGCAGGTAGTCGTGCGACTGCAGCAGCAGGTAGCTGAACTCGGTGTAGGACATGCCGTCGCCGTCCAGGCGGCGTTTCACCGTCTCCCGGCCCAGCATGGTGTTCACCGAGAAGTGCTTGCCCACGTCGCGCAGGAAGTCCAGCACGCCCATCGGGCCGGTCCAGTCCAGGTTGTTCACCACGACCGCGCCGGTCGGGGAATCCTCGAAGTGCACGAACCGCTCCAGCTGGCCCCGGATCCGGTCGGCCCACTCGCCCACCGTGCCGGCCGCGTTCAGCGTGCGCTCACCGGTGTCCCGGGGGTCGCCGATCATCCCGGTGGCCCCGCCGGCCAGCACGATCGGCCGGTGCCCGGCGCGCTGGAAACGGCTGAGCGTGAGCAGCGGGACCAGGTTCCCGGCGTGCAGACTGGGCGCGGTCGGGTCGAACCCGCAGTACAGGGTCACCGGACCCGCGTCCAGGTCGCGGCGCAGCGCCTCCGCGTCCGTGCTCTGCGCGATCAGTCCGCGCCAGGCCAACTCGTCAAGAATGTGCTCAACCACGCCCCCGATCATCCCGCACCGGGCGACCCGTTATCCGGGCAGGCGCGCGGCGAGCTCCGCCGGGAGCACGTCCAACGCCCTCGGCAGGCTCAGCACGCTGGAGAACGACAGCGCACCGGACATCTCGTCCCCGACGAACATCGACCGGCCGTCGCGCACCGTCCGTAGCGCGGCGTACCCCGGCAGCCCGGCGATGCTCGCCCGCTCCGCCTCCCCGCTGGTGATCCACACGACCAGGTCGGCGGTGTCCAGCAGGCTGAGCAGCTCGACGCTGATGTCCGCGTAGAAGCGGCTGCCGGCGCGCTGGTCGAAGTCCGGTATCGGCACGAAACCGAGCGCGGAGAAGAACCGCGCCCTCGGGTCCTGCGAGCTCCAGACCATGTACTGCCCTCGGTCGCCGACGTACACCCGCCCGGTGGCGAGGTGTTTGCCGGCGAACGCGGGATGCCGGGAACGCACCTCGGCGAACCGCGCCTCCAGCCCCGTGACCAGCCGCTCGGCCTCCGCGCCCCGGCCCAGCGCCGCACCCACGATGCGGGTGGTCTCCTGCCACGGCGTGCCGTGGTCGACGTAGCCCGCCGGTTGGACGATGGTCGGCGCGATCCGGGAATAGGTCTGGTAGCGCTCGCGGGTGAGGCCGGCGGATACCGCGACGATCAGGTCCGGCCGCAGCGCGGCGACCTTCTCCACGCTCACCTCGGCCAGCGGCAGCACCTCCGGTGTCGCGCCGCGCAGCAGCGGTCGCGCCCACGGCCAGGTCGCCGAGGGCTGGCCGCCGAAGAACTCCCGGACCGCCACCGGCACCACGCCCAGCGCCAGGATCGCGTCCTGGTCGGTGTAGCCGAGCGACACCACCCGGCGCGGCGGCGCGGGCACCGTGGTCACCCCGAACTTGTGCGCGACCGTGGCGGGAAAACCCGGTGCCGAGGTCGGCGGCGCATCCCCGCGAGGCGCCTGGGCGCAGGCGGTCAGGACGGCCAGCAGCACCACTACGCCCGCAACGACCCGTCTCGCCACACTCATCGAGGCTGAGGTTAGGCTCAGCTATCAATCGGGTCCAGCTGGGGCGCCTGAGACCCTGGCCACCCGGTTCCGGCGGTTGCGTGGCACGGCGGCCCGGTACTGGCTCACCGCCGGCGAACCGTCCAGCCAGAACCGCCACGGCAGGTCCTTGGCGGCGGCCACCCCGACCCTCGGCCCCGACCGGATCGACGACGCCGGCACCGGGTCCCCAGCACACAGCCGCACCGGGGACGCCGGGTCCGTCAGGTCCACGCCGTTCCGCTCGCGGTCGAAGCCGAGCAGGGCGGCCAGCCGGGCCGGCCCCATGGCCAGCTCGGCGTCCCGGCGCGCCTTCGGCCGGCGGGCCCGGGCCAGCCCCGGGTCGCTGACCACCTCACCGGCCCGCAGCAGCACCGCCCCGGCCACCCCTTCGCCCATGCACACCACGTTCGCGCAGAAGTGCATGCCGTAGACGAAGTAGACGTACAGGTGGCCGGCCGGGCCCCACATCACCGCGTTGCGCGGGGTGCGGCCCCGGTAGCTGTGCGAAGCGGGGTCGTCCGCGCCCCGGTAGGCCTCGACCTCGACCAGCCGGACCGCGACCGGTCCGTCCGGGGTGTCCGCCTCGAGCGTGCAGCCGAGCAGCCGGTGGGCCGCCGGCAGCACGTCGACGGCGAGATCCTCCCGCGTGAGGAGGTCGGTCACGCCCCGACCGGCAGCCCGGAGCTGGCCAGCGCCAGGCGCAGGCACACCGCGACCCCGGCGATGGCCCCTTCCACCTGGGCCAGCGGCGGGAACGTCGGGGCCAGCCGGATCACCGCGTCCTGCGGGTCCTTGCCGTACGGGTGGGTGGCCCCGGCCGGGGTGAGCGCGATGCCGGCCGCCTTGGCCAGCCGCACCACCTCGGAGGCCAGGCCGTCCGGCACGATCAGCGTGATGAAGTAGCCGCCGGTCGGCTCCGACCAGGTCACCCCGGGGGTGTCGGCGAAGTTCTCCGCGAGCACCCGCTGCACGGCGGCGAACTTGGGCGCGATCAGCCGGCGGTGCTTCTCCATGTGCGCGGCCAGGCCGGCGGCGTCGCCCAGGAACCGGGCGTGCCGCAGCTGGTTGACCTTGTCCGGGCCGATGGTCCGGGCTTCCAGCCGCTTCAGCCACCAGGCCAGGTTGGCCTCCGAGGCGCCGAGGAACCCGACGCCGCCACCGGCGACGGTGATCTTCGAGGTGGAGCCGAACACCAGCGGGCGGTCCGCGTTCCCGGCCTCGGCGGCCAGCGGCAGGATGTCCGCGATGCGCGCCGGGGTCTCGGTCAGGTGGTGCACCGCGTACGCGTTGTCCCACATGATCCGGAAGTCGGGCGCGGCGGTGGGCATGGTGGCCAGCCGGCGGACCGTCTCGTCCGAGTAGACCGCGCCGGTCGGGTTGGAGTACTTGGGCACGCACCAGATGCCCTTCACCGAGGCGTCCTCGGCGACCAGCCGCTCCACCACGTCCATGTCCGGGCCGTCCGGTGTGATCGGCACCGGGACCAGCTCGACGCCCAACCGCTCACAGACGGTGAAGTGCCGGTCGTAGCCGGGCACCGGAGCGAGGAAGGCCACCCTCGGCTCGTCCAGCCAGCGGCGCGACGCCCCCGGGACCGGGCTGAGCAGCGCGTTCACCACCGTGTCGTGCATCAGCTCGAGGCTGGAGTTGCCGGCGGCGATCAGCTGGTCGACCGGCACGCCCAGCTCGCCGGCGAAGATCTCCCGCAGTTCGGGGAGGCCGCGCAGCCCGCCGTAGTTGCGGGTGTCCGTGCCGTCGGCGGCCTTGAAGTCCGCCCCGGGCAGGCTGAGCAGCTCAACCGAGAGGTCGAGCTGTTCGCTGGAGGGCTTGCCCCGGGTCAGGTTCAGGGTGATGCCCTGGGCGACCAGGGCGTCGTAGTCGGCCTTTGCGCTAGCTAGGTCGGGCGGGGGTGGGAGGGTGGACATAGGGACAGCACTCATCTCTGTTCAGACTTCTCCGATGGGGGGCTGCTGGGCTATCCAGCGGCGCGCGTCCTCGACCGCCGAGCGCATCTCGACCAGCTGCTCGGCGACCCGGCCGGGAGCGGTTCCACCCCGGCCGTCACGGGACGCGATCGATCCGGCCACGGTCAGCACCTCTCGAACCTTAGGACCCAGCGACGGGGAGGCCGAAGCGAGTTCCGCGTCGGTCAGCTCGTCCAGCCCGACACCGCGCTCCTCGGCGATCCGCACGCACGCGCCGGCGGCCTCGTGCGCCACCCGGAACGGTACTCCGGCCCGGACCAACCACTCGGCCACGTCGGTGGCCAGGGTGAAGCCGGCCGGGGCCAGCTCGGCCAGCCGGGGCGCGTGGAAAACCAGCGTGCCGACCATGCCGGCCATCGCGGGCAGCACCAGGGCCAGCTGGTCGGCGGAGTCGAACAGCGGCTCCTTGTCCTCCTGCAGGTCGCGGTTGTAGGCCAGCGGCTGGGCCTTCAGCGTGGCCAGCAGGCCGGTCAGGTTGCCGATCAGCCGGCCGGCCTTGCCCCGGGCCAGCTCGGCCACGTCCGGGTTCTTCTTCTGCGGCATGATCGAGCTACCCGTTGAGTAAGCATCGTGGAGCGTGACGTAACCGAACTCCACGGTGGCCCAGATGATCACTTCCTCGGCCAGCCGGGACAGGTCCACCCCGATCATGGCCAGCACGAACGCCGCCTCGGCCGCGATGTCCCGGGAGGCCGTGCCGTCGATCGAGTTGGCCACCGACCCGGCGAAGCCGAGCTCGGCGGCCACCGCCTCCGGGTCCAGTCCCAGCGAGCTGCCGGCCAGCGCGCCGGAGCCGTACGGGGAGACCGAGGCGCGGCGGTCCGCGTCGCGCAGCCGGTCCACGTCCCGCAGCAGCGCGTGCCCGTGCGCGGCCAGGTGGTGCGCGAGCAGCACCGGTTGCGCGTGCTGCAGGTGGGTGCGGCCGGGCATCGCGGTGTCCAGGTGCCGGGACGCCTGGGCGCGCAGCGCGTCCACCACGTCCAGCACCCCGTCGGCCACCGAGCGCGCGGTGTCCCGCCACCACAGCCGCAGCAGGGTGGCGATCTGGTCGTTGCGGGACCGACCGGCGCGCAGCTTCCCGCCCAGCTCCGGGCCGACCCGCTCGATCAGGCCGCGTTCCAGCGCGGAGTGCACGTCCTCGTCCCCCGGTGCGGCGACGAAGGTGGCCGAGACGACGTCCGCGTCCAGCTTGTCCAGCCCGGCCAGCATGCCGGCCAGCTCGTCGCCGGTGAGCAGGCCGGCCCGGTGCAGCACCCGGGCGTGCGCCCGGGAGCCGGCGATGTCGTAGCGGGCCAGCCGCCAGTCGAAATGGGTGGATTTGGACAGCGCCGCCAGCGCGTCCGAAGGACCACCCTCGAACCGGCCACCCCACAGCGCCGAGCCAATGCTCGTTCCGGCAAGCCTTCTCTCGGCCATCAGTCGTTACCCGATTCCAGGGCGGCCTCGTCGAGTGCCCGGTGATCCTCGCCGCCGGCCTCGCCGCCCTCGCGGGCCGCCGCGATCCGGTCGAACCCGCCCGCCGGCAGCTCGCCGAAGAGCGTGCCGTGCTCCACCAGCACCATCCCCTGTTCCTGGGACTGCCCGGCGTAGGACTCCAGCTTGGCCCGGGAGTCGGCGATGTCCAGGTTGCGCATGGTGAGCTGACCGATCCGGTCGCCCGGCCCGAAGGCCGGGTTCTCGACCCGCTCCATGGAGAGCCTTTCCGGGTGGTACGAGAAGTTCGGTCCCTGGGTGTCGAGGATCGTGTAGTCGTCACCCCGGCGCAGGCGCAGCGTCACGGTGCCGGTGACCAGCGAGGCGATCCACCGCTGGATCGACTCGCGCACCATCAACGCCTGCGGGTCCAGCCAACGCCCCTCGTAGAGCAGCCGGCCGAGTTTGCGCCCCTCGTTGTGGTAGTTGGCGACGGTGTCCTCGTTGTGGATGGCGTTGAGCAGCCGCTCGTAGGCGGCGAACAGCAGCGCCATGCCCGGCGCCTCGTAGATGCCGCGCGACTTGGCCTCGATGATCCGGTTCTCGATCTGGTCGGACATGCCCAGGCCGTGGCGCCCGCCGATCGCGTTGGCCGCGCGGACCAGGGCGACGTTGTCGGCGAACCGCTGGCCGTTGATCTCCACCGGGTAGCCGCCCTCGAACGCGATCGTGACGTCCTCGGTGGCGATATCCACGGACGGGTCCCAGAACCGCACGCCCATGATCGGCTGGACGGTCTCCAGGGACACGTCCAGGTGCTCGAGCGTCTTGGCCTCGTGCGTCGCCCCCCAGATGTTGGCGTCGGTCGAGTACGCCTTCTCGGCCGAGTCCCGGTACGGCAGCCCGTGCGCGGCCAGCCACCGGCTCATCTCGTCCCGCCCGCCCAGCTCCTCGACGAACTCCGCGTCCAGCCACGGCTTGTAGATGCGCAGCTCGGGGTTGGCCAGCAGGCCGTAGCGGTAGAACCGCTCGATGTCGTTGCCCTTGAAGGTCGAGCCGTCGCCCCAGATGTTGACGTCGTCGGCCTGCATGGCCCGGACCAGCAGCGTCCCGGTGACGGCGCGGCCCAGCGGCGTGGTGTTGAAGTACACCCGGCCCCCGGACCGGATGTGGAAGGCGCCGCAGGCCAGCGCGGCCAGGCCCTCCTCGACCAGTTGCGGCTTGATGTCGACGGCCCGCGCGATCTCGGCGCCGTACTGCTTCGCCCGGGCCGGGACGCCCGAGACGTCCGGCTCGTCGTACTGGCCGAGGTCGGCGGTATAGGTGCACGGGATCCCGCCCTTGTCGCGCATCCAGGCCACCGCGACGGAGGTGTCGAGGCCTCCGGAGAAGGCGATGCCGATGCGCTCACCCTTGGGCAGGGAGGTCAGGACCTTGCTCACGAGAGGGATGCTCCTTCATCAGGGTTCGGGTCGGAGCGCGAGTCGCCCAGGGCGGCGATCCGCCGTGCCAGTTCGGAACCGGTGAGCGGCTCGCGGGCCACCACCAGGATCGTGTCGTCGCCGGCGATGGTGCCGACGACGTCGTGCAGCGCCGCCCGGTCCAGCGCGCTGGCCAGGAACTGGGCCGCCCCGGGCGGGGTGCGCAGCACCGCGAGGTTGCCGCTGGCGTCGGTGGACACCAGTAGCTCGCCGAGTACCCGGGCCAGCCGGGGTACTCCGGCCGACCGCATCGGGTGGCCGTCCTCGGGCAGCACGTACACCGGGGCCCCGCCGTCCGGGCCGCGCAGCTTGACCGCGCCCAGCTCGTCCAGGTCCCGCGACAGCGTGGCCTGGGTGACCTCGACGCCCTCGGCGGCGAGCAGCGTGGCCAGCTCGGCCTGGCTGCGCACCGCCCGCTGGGTGATCAGTTCGACGATCCGGGCCTGCCGGGCCACCCGGGTCGGCGCGGTCATGGTCCGCTCTGCCGGAGCAACCACGTGAGCACGGCCTTCTGCGCGTGCAGGCGGTTCTCCGCCTCGTCCCAGATGGCGCTGGCCGGGCCGTCCATCACATCGTCGGTGATCTCGTCGCCCCGGTGGGCCGGCAGGCAGTGCAGCACGATCACCCCCGGGTTGGCGTGCCCGAGCAGGTTGGTGTCCAGCCGGTAGGGCAGGAACGGCGCGCGCCGGTCCAGCCCGTCCGCCTCCTGGCCCATGGACACCCAGGTGTCGGTGACCACCACGTCGGCCCCGGTCACCGCCTCGGCCGGGTTCTCGACCAGCGAGGCCGAGCCACCGGTCTCCTCGGCCCGCTTGACGGCGGCGCGCAGCACGTCCGGGTCGGGGGCGAACCCGGCCGGCCCGGACACCCGCACGTGCATGCCGGCGGTGGCCCCGCCGAGCAGCAGCGAGTGCGCCATGTTGTTCGCCCCGTCGCCGAGGAAGGTCATGGTCAGCCCCTTGAGCCGGCCGAACCGCTCGCGGACGGTCTGCAGGTCGGCCAGCACCTGGCAGGGGTGGAACGAGTCGGTCAGCGCGTTCACCACGGGGACCGTGGCGGCGGCGGCCATCTGCTCCAGGCGATCTTGTGTGGTGGTCCGCCACACCACCGCGTCCACGTACCGGGACAGCACCTTGGCGGTGTCGGAGATGGTCTCGCCCCGGCCCAGCTGGCTCTGCTGGGCGTCGATGATCAGTGGTTGGCCGCCCAGCTGGGAGATGCCCACCTCGAAGGAGACCCTGGTCCTGGTGGAGTTCTTGTCGAAGATCACGGCGATCGGCCTCGGGCCGGCCAGGGTGCGGTGGGCGTAGCGGTCCCGCTTCATCTCGGCGGCCAGGTCCAGCACCTCGAGCTGCTCGGCCGGGCTGAAGTCGTCGTCGCGCAGCAGGTGCCTCGTTGTCCCGCGCCCGCCTAACTGGGCGGGCGCTCGGCGCGCGCGTTCCGCGCTAGACATTCGTCACCCCGGCATCCAGGAACCCCGGCAGCGCGGCCAGGAACTCGGCCGCCTGCTCGTGGCTGAGGATCAGCGGCGGGGCCAGCCGGATCCGGTCCGGCACGGCGTTGTTGATGAGGAATCCGGCATCCCGGGCGGCGCTCGCGACGTTCGCCGAAACCGCTTCGCGCAGTCCGATGCCGATCAGCAGGCCGGCCCCGGACACCTCGCCGACCAGCGGGTGGGCCAGGGCGTCGATGCCGGTGGCCAGTTCCTTGCCCACCCGGTCCACGTGGCCGAGCAGGCCGTCCGACTCGATCGTGCGCAGCACCGCCAGCGCGGCCGCGCAGCACACCGGGTTGCCGCCGAAGGTGGTGCCGTGGTGGCCGGGCTCCAGCAGCTCGGAGGCCGCGCCGATGCCGATGCAGGCGCCGATCGGCATGCCGCCGGCCAGGCCCTTGGCCAGGGTGATCACGTCCGGGGTGACGCCGACCGCCTGGTGCGCGAACCAGCCGCCGGTGCGGCCGATGCCGGTCTGCACCTCGTCCAGCACCAGCAGGGCGCCGTGCTGGGTGGTGATCTCCCGTGCGGCCTGGAGATAACCCTCCGGCGGGACGATCACGCCGGCCTCGCCGAGCATGGGCTCCAGCACCACGGCCGCGGTATCTCCGTCGACGGCCGCGCGCAGCGCGTCCACGTCGCCGTAGGGCACGTGCGTGACCTCGGCCGGCAGCGGCTCGAACGGGGCCCGCTTCGGCTGCTGGCCGGTCAGCGCCAGTGCGCCCATGGTGCGGCCGTGGAAGGCGTTCAGCGCGGCGACCAGCTTGGTCCGGCCGGTCCGGCGGGAGATCTTGAACGCGGCCTCCAGCGCCTCCGCGCCGGAGTTGCAGAACAGCACCCGGGCGCTGCCGACCCCGAGCAGGTCGATCAGCCGCTCGGCCAGCTCCACCGACGGCTCGGTGAGGTAGAGGTTGGAGGTGTGGCCGAGCGTGTTCAGCTGCCGGGTGACCGCCTCCACGATGGCCGGGTGGGCGTGGCCGAGCGCGTTGACCGCGATGCCGGCCAGCAGGTCCAGGTAGCGGCGGCCGTCGGCGTCCCACACCTCGGCGCCGCTGCCGCGCACCAGGGCCAGCGGCGGCGTGCCGTAGTTGTTCATCATCGCGGCCTGCCACCGCTGCGTGAGGTCGCTGCTCATGACGGCACCACCATCGTTCCCACTCCTTCGCTGGTGAAGACCTCCAGCAGCACCGAGTGCGCCAGCCGGCCATCGATCACGTGTGCCTGGGAGACGCCGCCGCGCACCGCGCGCAGGCAGGCCTCCATCTTGGGGGCCATGCCGGACTCCAGGCTGGGCAGCATCGCCGCCAGCTGGGCCTCGGTCAGCTCGCTGATCAGCGAGTCCGGGTCCGGGTAGTTGGCGTAGAGGCCCTCCACGTCGGTGAGCACCACCAGCTTGGCGGCGCCCAGCGCCTCGGCCAACGCGGCGGCCGCGCTGTCCGCGTTGATGTTGTAGACCACGCCCTCGGCGTCCGGGGCGACGCCGGCCACCACCGGGATCCGGCCGGCGGCCACGATGTCGCGCACCGCCGCCGGGTTGACCTGGGTGACGTCCCCGACCAGGCCGATGTCCACCTGTTCCCCGCCGACCAGCGCGGTGCGGCGCTCGGCCGTGAACAGCCCGGCGTCCTCCCCCGACATGCCGACCGCGTAGGGGCCGTGCGCGTTGATCAGGCCGACCAGCTCCCGCCCGACCTGCCCGACCAGCACCATGCGCACCACGTCGATGGTCTCCGGCGTGGTCACCCGCAGCCCGCCCCGGAACTCCCCCGGCAGGTTCAGCCGCTTCAGCATCGCGGTGATCTGCGGCCCGCCGCCGTGCACCACCACCGGGTGGATGCCGGCCAGCCGGAGGAACACCATGTCCTGCGCGAACGCCTGTTTCAGCTGGTCATCGATCATGGCGTTGCCGCCGTACTTGATCACCACGATCTTGCCGTGGAAGTTCTGCAGCCAGGGCAGCGCCTCGGCCAGCACGCCGGCCTTCTCCCCGGCGCGCGCCAGCCGCTCGCTAGATCTCCCGCTCGCGCCTAACTGGGCGCGTGCTCGGCCAGCGCCTTCGGCGCTGGTGCTCGGCTTCACCCCGGTCACGACGAGTACGCGCTGTTCTCTTCGACGTACGCGTAGGACAGGTCGGTGGTGCGCACCTCGGCCGACGCGTCACCCACGTGCAGGTCGATCTCGACCAGGATGTCCCGGCCGGTCAGGTCGGCGGTCTTCCGGTCACCGTAGGCGGCGCCGTCCTGGCAGACGGTGACCCCGTTCATCCGGATGTCCAGCCGCTGCGCGTCGATGATCGCGTCCGCGTTGCCCACCGCCATGGCCACCCGGCCCCAGTTGGCGTCGGAGCCGAACAACGCCGTCTTGACCAGGTTGTCCCGGGCCACCGAGCGGGCCACGGTCACCGCCTCGCCCTCCGTGAGCGCGCCCCGCACCGCGATCACCACCTGCTTGGTGGCGCCCTCCGCGTCGGCCTGCAGCAGCTCGACCAGGTCGCCGCAGATGCTGGTCAACCCCTCGGTCAGCTCGTCGGTGGAGACGCTCACCACGGACGCCCCGTTGGCCAGCACCAGCACGGTGTCGTTGGTGGAGGTGCAGCCGTCGATGTCCAGGCGGTCGAAGGTGCGCGAGGTGGCGGCGCGCAGCGCCTTGTCCAGCTCGCCCGGGTCCACCACGGCGTCGGTGGTGAGCACGGCCAGCATGGTGGCCATGGCCGGGGCGATCATGCCGGCGCCCTTGGCGAACCCGCCGATCCGCCAGCCGCCCTCGCCCCGGTACTCGGCCTGCTTGGGGCGGGTGTCGGTGGTGAGGATGGCGGTGGCCGCGTCGGTGGCGGCCCGGCCCACGTCGGAGAGTGCGGCGTGCGCGGCGTCCACCCCGGCCAGCACCGCGTCCCGGGGCAGCTGCGAACCGATCAGGCCGGTGGAGCACACGGCGACCTCGCCGGCCCCGCAGCCCAGCCGGGCGGCCACTCGCTCGGCGGTGGCGTGCGTGGTCTGGAAGCCCTGCGGCCCGGTGCACGCGTTCGCGCCGCCGGAGTTGAGCACCACCGCGCGCAGCCGCCCGGTGGTGAGCACCTGCCGGGACCAGAGCACCGGCGCGGCCTGGATCCGGTTGCGGGTGAACACGCCGGCCGCGTGGTGGTCCGGCCCGTCGTTCACCACCAGCGCCAGGTCCAGGGCGCCGGAGGCCTTGATGCCGGCGGCCACGCCGGCGGCGCGGAAACCATGGGGTGCGGTGATCGTCACGGGGCGACTCCGGTGAGCGGAAGGCCGGTGGTTTCCGGCAGGCCGACGGCGAGGTTCATGCACTGCACCGCGCCTCCGGCGGTGCCCTTGGTGAGGTTGTCGATCGCCGCGACGACGACCAGCCGGCCGGCGTCGGGGTCCACGGTGAGCTGGAGGGCCAGCGTGTTCGCCCCCAGCGTCATGGCGGTGCTGGGCCAGCTCCCTTCCGGCAACAGGTGGATGAACGGCTCGTTCGCGTACGCCTTCTGGTAGGCCTCGAGGATCTCCTCGGCGCTCGCCTCGGTGCGCGCCGTGCAGTTGGCCAGGATGCCCCGGGGCATCGGGGCGAGCAGCGGGGTGAAGCTCACGGTTATGGGGCGGCCGGCCGCCTGGGACAGGTTCTGCGCGATCTCCGGGGTGTGCCGGTGCGCCCCGCCGACGCCGTAGGCGCTCACCGCGCCCATCACCTCGGAGCCGAGCAGGTGCGGTTTGAGGGCCTTGCCTGCCCCCGAGGTGCCGCTGACCGCTGTAACCACCACGTCCGGCTCGACCAGGCCGGCGGCCAGGGCCGGGGCCAGGGCCAGGCTGGCCACCGTGGGGTAGCAGCCGGGCACCGCGACGCGCTTCGCGGCGGTGAGCTTCGCGCGCTGGCCGGGCAGCTCGGGCAGCCCGTACGGCCAGCTGCCGGCGTGCTCGCCGCCGTACCAGCGCCGCCAGGCCTCCGGGTCGGTCAGCCGGTGGTCCGCGCCGCAGTCGATGACCACCGTGTCCGTGCCGAGTTGGGCGGCCAGCGCGGCCGAGTGCCCGTGCGGCAGCGCCAGGAAGACCACGTCGTGCCCGGCGAAGGCCTCGGCCCCGGTCTCCTCGAGCACCCGGTCGGCCAGTGGCAGCAGGTGCGGCTGCAACCCGCCGAGGGTGTTCCCCGCGTTTCCCCCGGCGGTGAGCGCGCCGATCTCGGCTTCCGGGTGGGCGAGCAGCAGGCGCAGCAGCTCACCCCCGGCATACCCGCTCGCACCGGCAACTCCGATCCGCACCATACGCATGATTATTCATTGAAGCGCAGATCTATGCAAGACCCTCGAATGGATCTACCCTCGCCGAGGCCGGACGTGTACGCAAGGGGCCCGCCGTAGGCTGCACGGCGTGTCGACCACGGACGAGGCAACCGCACTGGTCGGGGCCGCGCGGGAGGGGCTGCGCCGGCTGGCGGACCCGACGGCGGCACCCCAGATGCAGCGGTACATGCGCTCGGAGATGCCGTTCCTGGGCGTGCCGACGCCGCCCCGGCGGACGCTGCTGCGCGAGCTGGTGGCCGACCACCCGGTCGGCTCGCCCGACGCGCTGGACCGGGCGGTGCGCACGCTGTGGGACGAGGCGACCTACCGCGAGGAGCGCTACGTCGCGCTGGCCCTCACCGGGCACCGCCGGTACGCCCGGTGGCTCGTCCCGCCCTGGCTGCCGCTCTACCAGCACTGGATCGTCGCCGGCGCCTGGTGGGACTACGTGGACGAGATCGCCAGCCGGCGCATCGGCCCGCTGCTGCGCGAACACCCGGCGACCGTCGAACCGGTGATCCGGGGCTGGGTGGCGGGCGACGACATCTGGCTGCGCCGCACCGCGATCATCTGCCAGCTCCTCTCCAAGGAGCGGACCGACCTGGCGCTGCTTGCCGACTCGATCGAGGCGGCCATCGACGAGCCGGAGTTCTTCCTGCGCAAGGGCATCGGCTGGGCGTTGCGCCAGCACGCGCGCATAGACCCGGACTGGGTGCGCGCGTTCGTCGCCGCACACCCGCGGCTTTCCCCGCTGTCCCGCCGCGAAGCCCTCAAGCACATCGCCTGACACCCCTCAGTGAGCTGTCCTCCGCCGGCTCAAACCTCGCGCGGTCCGAGGCCTCACCGCGGCACTCGCAAGGTCAACATGACACCAGGGTCGCTCCAGGGTGTGGAGGTCGCTGGGTGGCAGGCAGGGTGATCGTCGTTTGTGGCGGATCAGCGTCGAAAACCGACGCTAAAGCGCCAGAGCCGGCGATCATGCTCGGTGGAACGGGCGGGCGCTAACCGCTTCGACCCACTGGTGAGCCCGCGCACCTCATGTGCCGCGTGGGCGCACCCGGTCGAGCCACACCCCCGCGACCGTGTCGTAGCATCGGCCCAGCGCCGAGTCCGGCTCGCCGCGCAGCCGCGCCTTGGCGATCTTCTCCGACGGGGTGAGCGGCAGGCGGTCGCGGAACTCCCAGTAGCGCGGGACCTTGAACGCCGCGAGCCGCTCGCGCGCATGGGAAAGCAGCTCGGCCGGCGAGACCGGGCCGTCCTCGCACACCAGATACGCCTTGATCTCCTCGCCGCGCACCTCGTCGGCCACCGGCAGGCAGGCGCAGAGCCGTACCCCCGGGTGGGCCTGGATCGCCTCCTCCACCTGGGCCGCCGAGATGTTCTCCCCGCTGCGCCGGATGATGTCCTTGACCCGACCGGCGAACCGGACCATCCCGTCGGGCCGCCGGATGGCCAGGTCTCCGGTGACGTACCAGCCGTTCCCGACGGTGGCCGATGAGCCGTCCAGATAGCCGTCACTCATCGCCACCCCGCGCACCAGCAGCCGCCCCACAACCCCGCGCGGCACCGGGAGATCCTCGTCGTCCACCACCCGGATCTCCCGGTTCGGCAGCGGCCGGCCGAGCAGCCCGCCGGCCAGCGCGAGATCGTGGTCGGCCGGCTCGACCAGGATGTCCACCCCGGTCTCGGTGCTGCCGTACAGCTCGTGCCACGGCGCGCCGAACCGCCGCTCCAGCTCCGCGTGCCGCCCCTCGGGGATCGCCGAGCAGCCGATGTAGCGGACCCGGTTCTCGCGTTCCCCCGGCGCGACCGGCGTGCGCAGCAGCATCGCCGGCATCACGCCGAGGCAGTAGAAGAAGGTCACCCGGTGCTCCCGCACCGACGCCCAGAAGGTCGCCGAGGAAAACCGCTCCAGCACCACCAGCTCGGCCCCGGTGAGCAGCGCGGCGACCAGGTTCCACTGCGGATCCATGTAGTAGAAGGGCTGCGCGGTGAGCAACACGTCGTCGCCGCGCAGCCTCGGCCCGTGGTCACGCATGGCCGAGCCGATGGTCAGCCAGTAGCGGTGCGAGAGCAGGCAGCCCTTGGACCGGCCGGTGCTGCCCGAGGTGAACTGGATGTTCGCCAGCGTCTCCGGCACCGGTCCGGCGGCGGCCTCCACCCCGCGCGACCCCGGCACCGGCAACCCGGCCAACGCCGCGGCCAGATCGGACCCGTCGGCCGGCAGCAGCAGCGCGCGAGAACCGGCCGGCAGCACCCCTGCCAGCAGCGGGCCGAAATCCTCGGCGGCGAGCACCAGCGCGGGTGCCGCCTCGGCCAGGAGAGCGGCCAGCTCCGGCCCGGTGAGCCGCACGTTCAGCGGCACCATCGCGGCGCCCGCGCGCAGCACGCCCAGCCAGCAGACCGGGAACTCCAGGTCGTTGTGGAACATCACGGCCACCCGGTCGCCGGGCCCGATGCCCCGGTCTCGCAGCGCATCGGCCACCGCGCCGGCCAACGCGTCCAGCTCGGCGAAGCTGGCCCGCTGATCCAGCCGCGCACAGCGCAGCACGACCTTGTCGGGCCACCGGCGCGCGGCCTCGGCCAGCGCCGAGGACACCGTCGGTTCGGTCACCGAGCCAGCCCGAACAGCTCCGCCGCGTTTCCGCCCAGCAACCGGTGCAGGGCCTCCTCGCGCACCCCGGCGGCCCGCCACTCGCGCAGCGCCCGGCCGTGGTCGAAGATCGGCCAGTCGGTGCCGAACAGCACCCGGTCGGCGAGCAGGTTGTTCAGGTAACCGGCGAGCACGTCCCAACCGGTGCCGGGGCGCATCACGTACTTCGGGGAGAGCCCGCCCAGCTCCAGGTACACGGTCGGGTGCCGGCGCGCCACCGCACAGTACTCGGTCACCCACGGCCAGCCCCCGTGGCAGGCGATCAGCCGCAGGTCGGGGAAGTCGCAGGCCACCTGGTCCAGGAACTCGGCCCGCTCGTGCGCGATCGGGTACACCCGCGAGTAGCTCACCCCGGTGTGCAGCGCCACGATCAGCCCCAACTCCTCGGCGCGCGCGTAGCCCGAGTAGAGCCGCCGGTCGTGGATGTCCATGCCGGCGAACGCCGGCTGGATGTTCACCCCGATCAGCCCGGCGTCGGCACACGCCCGCACCTCGCGCGCGGCCGAACCCGCGGTGGGCGGCGGCATGGTCAGCGTGCCGAACCCCGAGAACAGGTCCGGGTGCTCGCCGACCAGCGCGGCGGTCGCCTCGGTGAGCGCGGCGGCGTCCTCGGCTCCCTCGTACTCGGCGTGCACCACCGCCCGGTGCACCCCCTGCTCGCGCAGCGCGGCCAGCAGCGCGGGGGTGGTGCCCGCCGCCACCTTCTCCGACATGTTCAGCAGCTGGTCGTAGCGCTGCCGGCGCAGCGCGGGCGGCGGGCCGTCCAGCGGTTTGCGCCGGTCGACCGGCAGCCGCACCCTGGCGTCCACGACGAACTCAGTCACTGATGTCCACCTCTCTGGTCTCCGGCATCGAACGGGTGCCCACCAGCACCAGCAGCGCAACCGCACTGAGGTAGAAGCCGGGGGCGAAAGGACTGTGGAAGGCCGCGACCAGCGCGCTGGCCAGCAGCGGCGCCGTGCCGCCGAGCAGCGCGTAGCCGAGGTTGTAGCCGATCGCCGCGCCGGTCAGCCGGGTCCGGGTGGGGAACACCTCGAGCAGTGCCACGTAGCTGCCACCCCCGAACACCGCCAGGGCCAACGCCAGCAGCACCTGGCCGGCCACCGCCGAGGCGAAAGAGCCCTGCCCGGCGAGCAGGTAAGCCGGCACCCCGGTCAGCACCAGCAGCACCGCGCCGGCGCGGACGGCGGGCCGGCGGCCCCAGCGGTCGGCCAGCGCCCCGCAGCCGGGCAGCGCAACCGCGAAGACCAGCAGCGCCACACCGTTGGCGGCCAGCGCCGAAGCGCGGGACAGACCGGCGGTGACCTGCAGGTACGTCGGGAAGTAGCCGGCCAGGTAGTAGAAGCCGAGACCGGTCATCGCGGCCAGGGCAAAAGCGGTACCCACCGCCGGGCGGTGCCGGGCCAAGACCTCCCGCACCGGTGCCGCGCTGAGCCCCTCGGTGCGGCGGGCCCGCTGGTAGGCCGGGCTCTCCTCGGTGCGCATCCGCACGTACAGGCCGATCAGGCTGAGCGGCAGGGCAAGCAGGAAGCAGATCCGCCAGCCCCATTCGGTGAACGCCGCCTCGCCGAGGGCCGCGTTCAGCGCCAGCACCACGAGCAGCCCGACCACCGAGGACACCGCCGAGGTCGCCACCACCACGGTGATCCACAGCGACCGCTGGCGCTCCGGCGCGTGCTCCAGGGCGAAGGAGGTGGCGCTGGTCACCTCGCCACCGGCGGAAAGCCCCTGTAGCAGGCGCAGTCCGACCAGCAGGGCCGGCGCGAGCAGCCCGGCGTCCGCGTAGCCGGGCAGCACCCCGATCAGTGCGGTGGCCACGCCGATCAGCGTGAGCACGGTGACCAGCACGCCCCGCCGGCCGTAGCGGTCGCCCAGCACTCCGAACACCACCCCGCCCAGCGGCCGGATCACGAAGGCCACCCCGTACACGGCGAACGCCGAGATCAGCGCGGCACCCGAGTCCCCGGCCGGAAAGAACCGGGCGGCGATGATCGGCACGCTCAGCGCGTAGATGGCGAAGTCGTAGAACTCGATGAAGGTGCCCACCCCGGCGCCGACCAGCGGCCGCCGGGACACGGCCGTCCGTTCGCCGGCGGTCATGCCGCGAACGCCAGTGCTTCGCGGGGGTTGGCCACCGTCAGCTCGCCGATCGCGGCGTCGTCCAGGCCCTTGCGGCGCATCAGCGGCAGCACGTTGCGGATCAGGTGCGCGTAGCCCTCGCCGCCGTAGCGCCGCAGGTGGGTCTTGCTGCAGATGTCCTGCGCGACCAACAGCCGGCGGCCGAAGCCGCGCCCGCGCAGGGCGACCAGGTGGTCCACCCGGGTGGCGTCGTTGGGCATGTCGATGTCGGCGAACGGGTAGTAGCTGGACTCCTGGCCGAACAGGTCGAACTCCAGGTAGCAGCCGGTCTCCGCGAGCTCGACCATCGCCGGAAGATCGAACAGCGTCCGGTCGATGTGGCTCATGATCACCCGGTCCTGGTCGCCACCGACCGCACGGATGATCCGCATGGCGTCCAGCGGCGCGTCCGCGTGCCGTCCCGGGTGGACCAGCAGCGCGGCGCCGGTGTCCCGCTGGGCGTCGCAGGCCGCCTCCAGCACCCGCCGTTCGACCGGGTGCACCGGCCAGCTCAACCCGATCTCACCGATCACCCCGGACCTGATCCGCCGCTCCCCCACGCCCTCGGTGACGTCCCGGCTCATCTCGGCGGCCAGGTCGGCCCGCGACCGGTCGTCCAGCCCGGCCGGGTGGAACTCGCGCTGGTAGTAGCCGGCGCCCATGACGATGTGCACGCCGGTGCGCTCGGCCACCGCGAGCAGTCCCTCCGGGTCGCGGCCGATGCCGATGCTGGTCGCGTCCACCATGGCGGAGCCGCCGTGCGCGGCGTACTCGCCGAGCTCGGCGACGGCGTCCTCGACGTCGTTCACCGTCAGGTCGAACACCGAGTGGTGCCGGCGCACCTCGTAGTAGTTGTCCAGCCGGATCGCCTCGGCCGAGTCCAGCATGCTGCCCTGCCGCACGGAGGCCAGCTTGGACAGCACGTGCTCGTGCGTCTGGGTGTGGCCGATCCGTTCCGGCGGCACGTCGGCGCGCACCGTGCGAACCACCCGCATGCCCGTCTCCCTTCGGGATGACCTCGACTAATCACTTGATTAGTGACGGTACTAATCAAGTGATTAGTGAGTCAAGTAGGCTGAACGGGTGACCAGCTACGCGGAGATCCAGCGCGCCGCCGTGCGGACCTTCTCCGCCGCCGGCTACGCGGCCACCGGCATCCGGGACATCGCGGCCGCCGCCGGGGTCACCTCGGGCGCGCTGTACCTGCACGCGGCGAACAAGCTGGCCATCCTCGAGTCGGTGATGCACTTCGCGCTGGACGAGCTGATGCGGGTGGCGGCACTGGCCACCGAGGGCCACGCCCCGGCGTCCCAGCTGGAACGGCTGGTGCGGGCGCTGGTCTCGGTCCAGGCCACCAACCCGCGCACGGTCTCCGTGGTGGACGGCGAGCTGCGCTTCCTGCCGCCGGAACGCCGCGCGGAGATCGTCGCCAAGCGGGACCGCTACGAGCGGTACTGGACCGACGCGCTCGCCGCCGGGGTGGCCGACGGCGACTTCAACCTGGACGAGGTGACGCTCACCAGGCTGGCCCTGCTGGAGATGTGCAACGGCGTGGCGCACTGGTACCAGCCGGCCGGCCCGCTCGGCCTGGACCGCATCGAGGACGTGTTCGTCCAGCTCGCCCTCAACCTGGTCGGCTACGCGGGGCCGCCGGTCGGCCCCGACCCCGCGCTCCGGTCCCGCCTGCTCACCTGCGAGCCGGCCGAGCAGATTTGACCTTGACGCCGGCGGCAAGGTTTAGCGTCGCCGGCATGAGCGAATCATTGCTGGACAAGGCCGTTGTGATCACCGGCGGCGGCACCGGGATCGGCCGGGTCGCGGCCCACAAGTTCGCCGACGAGGGCGCCAGGGTGCTGGTGGTCGGCCGCTCCGCCGGGTCGCTGAAGGAAACCGCCGAGGGCCGGGCCAACATCTCCGTGGCCACCGCCGACGTGGCCGCCCCGAGCGGCCCCGACGACATCGTGAGCGCCGCCGAGTCGGCGCTCGGCGGGATAGACGTGCTGGTCAACAACGCGGCCATCACCCGCCCCCAAGCGCTCGGCGAGATCGACCGGGACGTCGCGGTGACCCAGCTGCACACCAACCTGCTCGGCCCGCTGCTGCTCACCCAGCGCGCGCTGCCGCACCTGGTCGCCGCGCGCGGCACGGTGGTGAACGTGACCTCGGTGTCCGGAGCCCGGGGGTGGCCGGCGAACTCGGTCTACGGCGGCACCAAGGTCGCGCTGGACTTCATGACCCGCACCTGGGCGGTGGAACTGGGCTCGCGCGGAGTGCGCGTGGTCTCGGTGGCGCCCGGTGTCACGCAGACCCCGATGCTCGAGCACGCGGGGTTCACCCAGGAGCAGATGGAGACCAGCCGGGAGTTCTTCCTGTCCCGCATCCCGCTCGGCCGCATCGCCGACCCGGAGGAGATCGCCCGGTGGATCGTGCGGGTCGCCGACCCGGGGGCGAGCTACCTGACCGGGGCGGTGCTGCGGGTCGACGGCGGCATCAACGTCGCCTGAGCCCGAATGAGCCGTTTGCCGGCTTGGCCGGCCCACCGGAAGGCCCAATACTTCCCGGGTGACGATCCCGGCCCACCGTCGGGGTGGCCGGCGACGGGTGCCGGCCACGTTGATCGTCGCGATTCTGGTGGGCATCGCCCTCGGCTGGGCCGGCGCCATGCTCACCGCGTCCGCCGACTCGCCGGAGCCACCGGCCCGAGCCCCGGCGGCCGCGCCGGCGGCGCCCGCACCCGCGCCGGCGGGGTCCGCACCCGCTCCGGCCGCGCCGGAACCGGCCGCCCCGACCGCCGCTCAGGGGACGCCGCCGGGGGTGCGGCCGCTCGGCCTGGCCGAGCCGGCGCCGGCCCCGAACGGCCTGGTGGTGACCGCACTGGTCACCAAGATGAAGGGCGGCGTCGTGCTCACCCTGGTCGCCCAGAACAACGGCGACAAACCGGTACGGACCAGCACCGACGAGCTCGGCCCTGGCAAGGTGACCTTCCGGGGCGCCGCCGCGCCGATGGACATGCCGCACCAGGCCAAGCTGCTGGCCCCCGGCGAGTCGCTGGTCTACCCCTGCCGGGTCCGGCTGCCGGACATGGATACCGGCGAGATGTCCTTCACCTTCGCCGGGATCACCATCATCGGGAAAGTTGCTGGAGACTAGAAGCATGCTGATCGGGGAGCTGGCCAGGGCCGCGGGGACCACGCCGAGGGCGATCCGCTACTACGAGCAGCAGGGCCTGCTGGACGCCTGCCGGGCGTCCAACGGCTACCGCGCCTACGGCCCGGACGCGGTCCGCCAGGTGCGCAACATCCGCTGGCTGCTGGCCATGGGCTTCACCAGCGACGAGGTGCGCGACTTCGTCCCCTGCCTGAAGAACGACCTGGAGTCGGAGGGCCTGTGCGCCGAGGGCGCCGCCGCCGTGGTGAAAAAGATCGCCGCCCTCGACGAGGAGATCGCCGCCCGCACCGCCGTCCGCGACCGCCTGGCCGCCGCCCTCCGCGACACCACGGCCCGGGTCGGCTAGTCGCGCACCGGCGTCAGAGTTTGCGGAGGCGGATGCCGGTCACGGCGTGGTCGCGGCCTTTGGTGAGGACCAGGGTGGCGCGGCCCCGGGTGGGGGCGATGTTGTGGTGGAGGTTGGGGCCGTTGATCTCGTCCCAGAGGTGTTCGGCCCGGCGGATGGCGGCGGGGGTGTCCAGGTCGGCGTAGCGGCGGAAGTAGGACGCGGGGTCGCGGAACGCGGTCTCCCGCAGCCGCAGGAACCGGTCGATGTACCACTGCCGCACATCGTCCGGGGCCGCGTCCACGTACACCGAGAAGTCGATGAAGTCGCTGACCGCGAGGCCGCTGGCCCGCCCGTCCCGGCTCGGCGGCGCGGGCTGCAGCACGTTCAGCCCCTCCAGCAGCAGGATGTCCGGCCGGCGCACCACCACCGACTGCTCCGGCATGATGTCGTACACCAGGTGCGAGTAGACCGGCGCGCGCACCGCGTCCTTGCCGCCCTTGACCTCGGTGACGAACCGCAGCAGCGCGCGGCGGTCGTAGGACTCGGGGAAGCCCTTGCGGGTCATCAACCCGCGCGCCTCCAGCTCCGCGTTCGGGTAGAGGAAGCCGTCCGTGGTGATCAGCTCCACCCGGGGGTGGTGCGGCCAGCGGGCCAGCAGGGTGCGCAGCAGCCGGGCGGTGGTGGACTTGCCCACCGAGACCGAGCCGGCGATACCGATCACGAACGGGGTGCGCGCCGGCTGGTCGCCCAGGAAGGTCCGGTAGGCGCGGTAGAGCCGGCCCGCCTCCTGGACGTGCAGGTTGAGCAGCCGGGACAGCGGCAGGTACACCTCGCGCACCTCGGCCAGGTCCACCTCGTCGCCGAGGCTGCGGATCTGCTCCAGCTCGTCCGCGGTCAGCGGCAGCGCGATGGACTCGCCCAGCTTGGCCCAGGACGGCCGGTCGAAGTCCACGAACGGCGATCGCGACCCGCCGACCGTTGCCCGGGGCCGCCCGGTCTTCGGCTCGGCTAACCGGCCGTCGGCCGGGCCCGGGGGCGCCAGCCGGCTCATTGCTGCTTCGTCGACATGACGGCGTACTCCACCACGTTGACCTCCGGTCCGACGCCGAGCACGTGCACCACGGCGTCGGCCACCGCCTCGGCGGGCAGCCCGTCCGCCCGCAGCCGCTCACGGAACGCCGTCGAGTCCGGGTCGTCGGGCCACTCGGCGGCGATGTCGGTGTCCACCATTCCCGGTGCCACGGTGGTGACCCGGATGCCGTTCGGGCTCAGCTCCTGGCGCAGCCCTTCGCTGAGCGCGTGCACGGCGAACTTGGTCGCCGCGTAGACCCCGCTGGTGGGGCGGGGAACCCGGCGGCCGGACAGCGATGAGATGTTCACCACGCTGGCCCCCGGACGGTCACCCAGATGTGGGATGCACGCCCTGGTGACGTTCAAAAGGCCCAACACGTTCACCTCGAACATGGACCGCCAGGCGGCGGGATCCAGGTCCGCGACCCGTCCGGCGGTGAACAACCCGGCCGAGTTGACCAGGGCATCCAGGCCGCCGAGCCATTCGACCGCGACGTCCGCCGCGTCACGCACGGCGGCCTCGTCGGTGATATCGCAGGTCACGGCGGTGGCGTTCGGGGCGAGCCGGCTGGTCAGCTCGGCGAGGCGGTCGGTCCGCCGGGCGAGCAGGGCCACCCGGCCGCCGGCTTTCACCACCGCATCGGCCACCGAGGCACCGATACCGGAGGACCCCCCGGTCACCAGCACCCGCCTCTCGGCCAGTGTGCTCGCCATCTGCGAAACCTACCGCCGCGCGGCCCCTTCGGCTGGCCCCGAGCCAGTGGTCATCGCCACTATCACCAGCGCGGCCAGCCAGAGCGCCCCGCCGAGGAGACCCAGCTCACCCAGTCGGTGGGTGAACCCGGCCGGCCCGGACGCCCCGGCCAGCCGGGCGCCGAAGATCGCCACGCCGAGGGCCGTGCCGGTCTGCCGCGCGGTGTTGTTCACCCCGCTGGCCAGGCCGGCCCGCTCCGCCGGCACCGCGCGCACCGCCGCGCTCACCACCGGCGCGGTGAACAGCCCGGCGCCCACGCCCATGCCGAGCAGCGCGGGCAGTACCGCCGGGTACCCGCCGGCCGGCCCGACCCTGGCCAGCACCGCCAGCGCCGCCACCCCGGCGGCCGCGATCGCCGCCCCGGCGACCAGCACCGGCCGGGGGCCGAACCGGCCGGCACACCGACCGGCCAGCGGGGCCAGCAACGCCAACGGCAGGAACAGCGGCAGCAGGGACAGCCCGGCGACCGGCGCGGACCACCCCAGCACCCCCTGCAGGTAAAGGGTCAGCGCGTAGAGCACCCCGTTGAACGTCAGGTTCATCAGCAGTGCGGCCAGGTTGGGGCCGGTGAAGGCCGGCCGGGCGAGCAGCCCCAGCGGCAGCATCGGCGCCGCCGCGAGCCGCTGCCGGACCAGGAACCCGGCGCCGGCGCACAGGGCCACGACCGCCGCGACCACGGTCGCCGGGCCGAAGCCCCGGTGCCCCGCCTCGATCACCGCGTAGACCAACCCGGCCAGGGTGGCCGCGGCCAGCGCCATGCCGGCCAGGTCCGGCGACCGGCCGGGCCTGCGCACACCCCGGGCGGCGACCAGCGGCACGGCAACCAGCGCACCGGCCACCACCGGCAGGTTGATCAGGAACACCAGCCGCCACCCACCGGCGCCGACCAGCAGGCCACCCAGCAACGGCCCGGCCGGCAGGGCCAGCGAGGACACCCCGGCCCATATGCCCAGCGCCCTGGCCTGTGCGCCCCGGTCCGGGTAGGCGTCGGCGATCAGCGCCAGGCTGCCCGGCAACAGCAGCGCCGCGCCGATCCCCTGCACCACCCGGGCGGCGACCAGCACCGCCGCGTCCGGCGCCGCCGCCGCTCCGGCCGAGGCCAGCCCGAACAGGGCCAGCCCGAGCAGCACCACCCGCCGGTGGCCGATCCGGTCCCCCACCGAGCCGGCGCCGAGCAGCAGGCTGGCGATGGCCACCGCGTAACCGTCCACCACCCACTGCAACCGCTCCCGGCCGCCGGCGAGGCCGTCCGCGATCGCCGGCAGAGCCACGTTCACCACGGTCACGTCGAGCAACACCAGGAACATCCCGACGCACATCACCACCAGCAGCGGCCCCGGGCGGCCCGCTCTCTCCCGCACAACAACCATGACCGCAGGATCGCCCCGGAACACTTCGCCGGCGGCCGAAGCGTGGGGCCATCACGAGTTGTACACTTGAAATGTACAGTTAGGGAGGATCATGCGGATCGGCGTTGCCCAGGCCAGGGAGCAGCTCAAGGAGCTGCTCGATCGCGTACGCGCCGGCGAGACCGTAGAGATCACCCGGCGTGGCGAGGTCGTTGCGGTGCTCAGCCATCCGGGCACCGGGCGGGTCGCCGGACAGCCCTTTGGGTCGGTGTTGCACTCCTGGCGAACGGCCTGGCATGTCGACCAGTGGCCGGACGAGGATCCGTTCGACGATGTCCGAAGCCGGGAACCGGGCCGTGAGGCGCCGTGGTGAGTTCCTACCTGCTGGACACCAACGTCCTGTCGGAGGCCGCGCGACCCGCGCCTGATTCGCGGGTGCTGGCCCGTCTGGCCGAGGTCGAGGGCAACGCGGCGATCTCCGCGGTGACCTGGCACGAGCTCCGTTTCGGAGTTCGTCGCCTACCGCCGTGTCGGCGCCGCGATGCGCTCGAAGTCTTCGTCTCCGAAGTGTCGGCGCGCTTCCCGGTGATTCCGTACGACGAGCGGGCGGCAAGCTGGCATGCGGTCGAGCGCGCCCGTCTGGAACAAGCCGGGTTCTCGAGAGCGTTCGCGGACGGACAGATCGCCGCCACGGCGGCAACCAACGCGCTGGTCCTCGTGACCCGCAATACGGCGGACTTCGCCGGTTTCAGCGGGCTCATGACGGAGAACTGGTGGACCAACCAGCCCTGAGCGGACACTTCGCCGGCGGCCGAAGCGTGGTGCGCGCACACTGGGCTGGTGACCAGTGCCATTGAGCTGACGAGGGGCGATCCGGAGCTCGCCGGGCTGGCCGCCCTGTTCGCCGACCCGTCCAGGGCGCGCATCCTGCTCGCGTTGCTGGACGGCCGGTCGCTGCCGGCATCCGTGCTGGCCGGCGAGGCGGGCGTGTCCGCGCCGACGGCCAGCGCGCACCTGGCCAAGCTGCGCGAGGGCGGCCTGATCACGGTGGAGCAGTCCGGGCGGCACCGCTACCACCGGCTGGCCAACGAGCGGGTGGCCACCGCCATCGAGGCGCTGTCCGCGCTGGCGCCCGCCCAGCCGATCCGGTCCCTGCGCCAGCACACCAAGGCGGCCGCGCTGCGCGACGCGCGCAGCTGCTACGACCACCTGGCCGGCCGGCTCGGCGTCGCGGTCACCGCCTGGCTGGTGGAACGGGAGGCGCTGCAGCCGATCGACGGGGTGTGCGACACCCGCCGGCGGCCGGGCGAACCGTTCTCCTCGGTGCTGCCGGAACACCCCTACCGGCTCGGCCCGGACGCGGAGCGCCACCTCGCCACCCTGGGCGTCGACCTGCCGGACGTGGTTGACGCACCCAGCCGCCGCCCGCTGCTGAAGTTCTGCCTGGACTGGACCGAGCAGCGCCACCACCTGGGCGGTCGGCTGGGCGCCGCGCTGCTCACCGGGCTGCTGGACCGCGACTGGCTGCGCCCCACCCGCCGCCGCCGGGCACTGGAGCTCACCGAGCTCGGCGAACGCCAACTCCGCCAAGCCGGCCTGGAAGTTTAGGGAATCTCCTCGGCCGGGACCTCGACGTTGAACTCCTTGTACCGGGTGGCGTCCGTGGTGACCAGCGGCCACCCCCGGCGCTGAGCGCAGGCCACCGCATGCGCCGCCTCCAGGTCACCGGGTTCCAGCTGGCCGACCGCGCGGGCGCGGTCGGCGTCCAGGTCGTCGATCACCGTGTTGGGCAGCCGTAACAGGACCTCGAGCACCGGGTGGTACTTGGCCTCCAACTGGGACCAGGCCGCCGCGACGGCGGCGGACGGCAGGACTAACACCATATGTTCCTCGACCACAGTCCACACCAGGGCCGCCGCGTACACGGAGCGCTGGGAGGCGAAGGCCATCACCGCGGAGGCATCGAGGACGCGCCCGCCGATCACGCGACCTGCATACCTGCCGGGGGAAGACCCAAATCGCGCCGGACAGCGTCAAGAGCTTCTTGTGGCGGTCTTCCCCCGAGGACGCGCTCCAGCTCAATAAGTGCTTGATTCCGCTCGAGTTGACCGCGAAGTGCATCGGCAACGAAGGCGGATAAGCTCGCGGCGGCGCCGCTACGCACCGCTATGCGAGCGTTGGCCACCAGGTCTGGTGGCAACGTGACCGTGATCCGCTCGGATCCCATGTCGGGAGACTACCGAAGTTACCGACAACCAGTTAATCGGGTACTCACGTGAGTGACGCAGAATCACCTCAGCCAACCCCGACACGCCGGTCCGCCCTCCCCGACCAGCGCCTGGGCGCCTGATAGGCCCAGTGCATCGCCAGCTCCAACGGACCCCGGTCGAACCGCCCCAACCAGCGGGAAGCCAGCACGGTGAAGGCCAGCCAGATGATCAACCACGCCGCGAGCGTCCACCACGGTCGGTAGTCGGCCCATCGCTGGGCCCGGCGCCCTCGGACCGAGGGCCGTCCACCTTCGGGCCGTCCGGCTTCGAGCCGCCGAGCAGCTCGCGGGCGGTCACCCAGACCGGCCAGCCGACCAGCCAGATCACTCCGACGATGCTCATCCGGCCCATCCAGTGCCACAGCGCGCCGGGTTGTCCACCACACCGACCAGCAGCAGCGTGACCGCCAGGGTGATCGTCCAGGCCAGCGCGAACTTGCCCCATTCCCGCCACTCGTAGCGCACCTGGGCCAGGCCGGACTTCGGCGGCTTCACCGGCGGCGGGCCACCGGCGAACCGGTGGGCGAACCGCTGGTCCGCCCAGCGCACCATGCTGTGCCCGATGCCGGCGACCCCGCCGGACCGCAGGTCCAGCACGGTGGCCACCCGGACCCTGGTCGGCGACGGGGTGTGCGAGGTGCTGGTGCTCACCACGTTCGACCTGGACGAATACGTCTACGCGGCGATGCGGGCCGGCGCGGGCGGATTCCTGCTCAAGTCGGTGGAAGCGCCCCGGTTGATCGAGGCGGTACGCCAGGTGGTGGCCGGCGAAGGGGTGCTCGAGCCGAAGGTCACGCGGCGGCTGATGGCCGCGTTCGCGGCGTCCGCCCCGGTGGCACCCGCGCCGCCGGCCGGCCTGGACGACCTCACCGAACGGGAGTCGGAGGTGCTGTCCTGCCTCGGCGCCGGGCTGTCCAACGCGCAGATCGCCCGGCGGCTGTTCATCGGGGAGACGACGGTGAAGACGCACGTCTCGCGGGCGCTGACCAAGCTGGGGCTGCGGTCCCGCGTGCAGGCGGCGATCCTCGCCCAGGAGCAGGGACTGGTGCCGCCCGACCGGTGACCGGGCGGCCCGGAGCGCAGCCGTAGAATGGCGGCCTCCGAGGAGGTTCGCACTCTCGTGCCCAAGCAACGCCCCGCCGAACCGGGCTGCGATACCGGGCCGGGCTCATCGCCCGGCGTCCCGCCTGCCCACGCCCTGGGCGCCGCCGTCCGGCGAGGTCCCAGGTGAGCATCCTCTGGTCGGTACTCGGCGTGCTGTCCGTACTGGCCCTGACCCTGGCGGCGGCGCTGTTCGTGGCGGCCGAGTTCTCCCTCACCACGCTGGAACGCAGCCAGATCGACGCGCACGTCAACGCGGTCGGCGACCGGCGCGCGCACCAGGTGCGCCGGGCCCACCGCACGCTGTCCTTCCAGCTCTCCGGAGCGCAGCTGGGCATCACGCTGACCACCCTGGCCACCGGCTACATCGCCGAGCCCGCGTTGGGCCGGCTGATGGAGGGTCCGCTGGCCGCGCTCGGACTGCCCGAGGGGCTGGTGCCGGTGGTGGCGGTGACCCTCGCGCTCGCCGTGGCCACCGCCCTGTCCGTGGTGCTGGGTGAGCTGGTGCCGAAGAACCTGGCCATCGCCCGGCCGCTGCCGACCGCGCGCGCGGTCGCCGGGGCGCAGGCGATGTTCAGCCAGGTGTTCCGCTGGCTGATCAACTGGCTGAACAGCTCGGCCAACTGGATCGTCCGCTCGCTGGGCGTGGAGCCGGCCGAGGAACTGCGGTCGGCCCGCTCGCCCGACGAGCTGCGCTCACTGGTTTCCAGCAGCGCCGAGCACGGCACCCTGGACGCGGGCACCGCAACCCTGCTGGCCAGGGCCATCCGGTTCACCGACCGGGTGGCCGAGGACCTGATGACGCCCCGCGTGCAGGTCCAGGCGCTGCCCGCCGACGCCACCCTGCCGGACCTGATCGCCACCTCGCTGCGCACCGGCTTCTCCCGGTTCCCGGTCTACCACCGGGACCTGGACGAGATCCGGGGCGTGGTGCACGTGAAGCAGGCGTTCGCGGTGCCGGTGCCCGAGCGGCCGGACACCACGATGGCCCAGCTGGCCCGGCCGGTGCTGACCGTTCCCGACTCGCTGGACGGGGACGCGCTGCTCACCCGGCTGCGCGGGTCGGACTCGCAGCTGGCCGTGGTGGTGGACGAGTACGGCGGCACGGCCGGCATCGTGACTATGGAGGACATGGTCGAGGAGATCGTCGGCGACGTGCGCGACGAACACGACCCGGCCAGCCCGGCCCCGATCCGCCCGCTGGGCCAGGACAGCTGGCTGGTCTCCGGCCTGTTGCGCACCGACGAGCTGGCCGAGGCCACCGGCTTCGCCCCGCCGGAGGGCGACTACGAGACGCTGGCCGGGCTGGTGCTGGAGCGGCTCGGCCGCATCCCCGACGTCGGCGATGACGTCGAGGTGGACGGCTGGCGGCTCACCGTGATGCGGCGGGAGCGCAACCGGATCGCCGAGCTGCGCCTCTCCCACGCCGGCCCGCGCGCCGCCGACCGACCCGAGGTGGCCTGATGAGCGAGGTCGCCGGGCTGCTCGTCTCGGTGTTGCTGCTGGCCGGGAACGCATTTTTCGTGGGCGCCGAGTTCGCCATCATCACCGCGCGCAAGGACCGGCTCACCACGCTGGCCGAGCACGGCAGCCTCGCCGCCCAGGCCACGCTGCGCGCCGGGGAACACCTGCCGCTGCTCATCGCCGGCGCCCAGCTCGGCATCACGCTGTGCTCGCTCGGGCTGGGGCGGCTGGCCGAGCCGGCGGTGGCCGCCCTGCTGGAGCGGCCGTTCCGGTTGATCGGTGCGCCCCAGGAGATCTTGCACCCGGTTGCGTTCACCCTGGGGCTGGGCCTGGTCGCGGTGCTGCACACGGTGATCGGCGAAATGGTGCCGAAGAACCTGGCGATCGCCGGGCCGGAGCGGGTCGCGCTCATCCTGGTGCCCACCCACCACGCGTTCTGCCGCGCGGTGCGTCCGGTGCTCGCCCTGTTCACCCTCACCGCCACCGCCGTGCTGCGGCTGGTCCACGTGACCCCGAGGGACGAGTTCGACAGCGCCTACACCCGCGACGAGCTGGCCGAGATGATCGCCGACTCGCGGCGCGAGGGCCTGCTGGACGAGCAGGAGAGCAGCCGGCTGGCCCAGACCCTCGGCTCCGCCGGGCGCACCGTCGCGGACGTGGTGGTGCCGCTGGGGCGCGTCTTCACCCTGCCGGTCTCCCCCACGGTGGGGCAGATCGCGGCGGCCGTCGCCGAGCACGGCGTCTCCCGGTTCCCGCTGTGCGGCGAGTCCGGCCGGCTGGTCGGATACCTGCACGTCAAGGACGTGCTGGCGCAGGCCGACGACCCCGACGCGACGGTGCCGGCCAGCCAGGTGCGCGGCCTGCCGGAGATCCCCTGCGACGCCCGCCTGGACGAGGCCCTCACCGCGCTGCGCCGCTCCGCCTCCCACCTGGCCAAGGTGGTCGCCGACCGCGGCGGCGAAACGGTCGGCGTGGTCTCCATGGACGACCTCCTCCGCTACTACGTCGGCGCCGTCCACGCCGAACCCTGACCGCTCACCCGCATCGCGGCTCATGTGCGGGCGCCGAAGCGTGTGTGCCGGGCCTTAGAATCTGATACCCGTGCGGGTTTTGGCGGAGCGGGATTGGCGGGTGCGGTCGTCGGCGCACCTCGCCCGGGTCCGCCGCTGGACCGAGCCGCACCGCACGCGCCGCCGGGCCGGCCGGACCCACCCGGTGCTGGACTTCATGTTCACCTACTACTCGTTCCGGCCCGGCCGGTTGGAGCGCTGGCACCCTGGTACCGGCGTCGCGCTGGCCGGAGACGCGGCGGAGTTCCTCGAGGTGCCCGGCTACCGCCGGTGCGCGGAAGGGGTCCGCTTCGACCCCGCCGGGCTGCCCGAGTCCCGGTCGGCCAGCGCCGGGTTCATCCGGGACCTGCTCCTCGCCACCCGGGACCGGCCGCCTCGGCTGACCTGCTTCGGCCTGCACGAATGGGCCATGGTGTACCGGGAGCCCCGGCCCAGGCACGAACAGCTGCCCCTGCGGCTGGGCACCACCGAAACGGACCGGGTGGTGGAGTCCATGCCGCTGCGCTGCACCCACCACGACGCGTTCCGGTTCTTCACCGAGCCGGCGCGACCGCTGAACGCGCTGTGGCCGAACCGGGAGGACCAGCTGCGCAACGAGCAGCCCGGTTGCCTGCACGCCACCATGGACCTCTACAAATGGGCCTACAAGATGGCGCCGGCGACGCCGTCCGAGCTGGTCGCGGACTGTTTCGAGCTGGCCGTCGAGGTGCGCGAGCTGGACATGCGGGCCAGCCCCTACGACCTGGCCGAGTTCGGCTACTCACCGGTGCGGATCGAGACGCCGGCCGGCCGCGCCGAGTACACCAGGGAGCAGGCCGGGTTCGCCCGCCGCGCCGAGCCGCTCCGCCAGCGGCTGATCGAGGTGGCCGAGCAGGTGGCGACGGTCAGAACGTGACCAGCGGGTCGCCGAAGGTGTCCGCGATGAAGTTGACGAAGAAGAACCCGAAGAACAGGAAGTTGAGCACCAGGATCACCTTGTGCCACCAACGCGGCCGCGCCGCCTTCGGCAGCCGGCTGTTCAGGTACAGCAGCAGGAACGGGTAGATCAGGGCGCCCAGGTTGGACATGTTGGCCGACCACTGCACCAGCGCCACCGGCACCGCGAGGTGCAGGATCACCGCGATGACCACCAGCAGGACCAGCATGAACGGGTAGTAGAACCGGCGCGGGTCGTCCTCGATGAGCGCACGGATCCGGGGGCTGGTGGCGTGGGTGGCGTCGGTGACCACCCGGACCATGGCCTCGAAGATGCCCAGCTGGGTGCTGAACAGGATCAGCACGCCCATCACCAGCATCAGGTAGAACATCCCGGTGCCGTACTCGGGGCGCAGCGCGCCGGCCACGAAGGTGGGCACGTTCGCGGTGGTCGGCTTCTGCCCGGACAGCGCCACGGCGTGCGACATCAGGATGGTCGGCAGCAGCATGCCGAGCATCGCGCCAATGAAGAACACGCCCCACATGTCGACCATGAGCAGCCGGTACCAGCGGCGCCACCGGCCGGCGTTGGCCTCGTCGTCCGGGAAGGTCACCCCGGATGCCAGCAGCTCCCGCCGCTCGCCGCGCATGCCGGACAGGAACCCGGCGCGGTAGCCCATGCCGTAGCCCTTGTCCCGGTAGTGGCCCATCACGTACCAGTTCAGCCCGGAGGCGAGCGCGGTGAACCCGGCCAGCGCGCCGAGCTGGGTGGCGCTGATGCCGGCCGGCGGTGCGGCCGGGGTGATGAAGCCCCGGATGCCCTCCCACCACACGCTCCACGGCACCACGATCAGATCCACCACCAGCAGCACGCCGAGGATGGCGCCCACCATCACCCAGTTGGAGAGCTCCAGCGCACGGCTGATCTTGCGCGCGGCGGCCGTGATGAGGAAGACCACGACCAGCAGGCCGATCGCGTACCAGCGGGTCGCCTGGGCCTCCGCCGCCGTGGCCACCCGGCCGTTGACCAGCGCGAACAGCCCCTGCCCGGCGGACGCCGCCCAACCTCCGGCGATGAACGCGAAGATCACCACGAACACCGAGAGCGGGATCCACAGCAGCCGTCCGGGCGGCACCCGGCCCCAGCCGACCACCGGCACCTCTCCGGTGGCCATCACGTAGCGGGCGCACTCCACGTTGTAGAACGTCTGCAGCAGCGCGGAGACCACGATCACCCAGCCGACGCCGACGAAGCCGTACTGGCCGACCGCCTGCGGGCCGAGCAGCCACTCCCCGCTGCCGATGGAGATGCCGAGCGCGATCAGGCTGGGCCCGATGGCGAACATGAACAGTTCCTTCGGCCCGATCCGGCTGACCGAGAAGACCTCTTCCGGGGTGGGCAGGTCGGTGACCCGCAGCTCGGGCCGGCTGACGCCGAGCGGAACGGTTTGCGCTGGGGCTGCCTCGGTCATCACGACCTCCGGAACTGGTGCCGGCGATGCGGAATTCAGTATCCAGAATGAGCCCGATCGAGTGTGAACACAATCACACTCGGGTTACATTGTGCTGGTCAGACCACCAACGCGGCGGGGTCCAGTTCAACCGAGAAGGGCAGGACCGCCGTCCAGGTCTCCCCCGGCTTGACGATGCCGTACTGGGCCTCGTCCACCAGCGCGTGCACGGTGATCGTGCCGTCCCGGGCAACTCGCCAGTACGTCGGAATGCCCGCCTCGGCGTACTTCGCCGCTTTGTCCGTCCGGTCACGCAAGTCCGTGGTAGGTGACGCGACCTCGACCACAAGGGCCACGTTTTCGGTGTCCTGCCAGGTCGCGTCGAGGTCCGCGTTCGGCTTGAGCACCACTGCGTCCGGAACGTAGATCCCACCTGGCACCCGAATTCCGAGGTCTTGAAGCACCTCCCAACCCTCGGGCGCGGCCGACAGCAACCGCAGAACCAGCCTTTGCCCGGTCCTCTGGTGGCGTCCGTTCCGAGGCGGGCTCAGGTGCATTCCTCCGTGCAGGATCTCGTAACGGTGTCCGTTCTCGGGCAACGCATCGAGGTCAGCCTCGGTCCAGAACTCGGGGAACCGGTGAATCGGCTCTGTCACGGCTTCTCCTCGCGAGCAACGAAAACCGAGATCAACCCACCTGGAACCGAAGCACAGCGGTGCCGCCGACGTTTTCGGTGCTCACCAGGCGCATCGGGCGGGCGGGCGACTGGGGGAACCTCCCCGGGCCGACCAGCCGGGGCGCCGCCGGGTCACCCACGAAGAACCCGGCCACGGCCAGGCGCAGCTCGTCCACCACGTCGGCGGTGAGGAACAGCGTGTGCACTGTGCCGCCGCCCTCCACCAGCAGCCGTCGAACACCCCGCGAAGCCAGGTCGGCGAGCAACGCGTGCACGTCCAGCGGATCACCGGCACCGATCACCTCGGCGCGCCCGGCCAACCGTTCGGCGGCGGCTTCCACCGCACGGGTCGGCAGGTAGACCAGCCGCTCGGCCGGGCCGGCGGTGAAGAACGCGGCCTCCGGGTCCAGCGCGCCGGAACCGGAGATCACCACCTTGGCCGGCGACTCGGGCAGCCCGCGCGCCACCCGGGCCCGGCGCCGCTCCGCCGAGCGCACCAGCAGCCGAGGGTTGTCCGCGCGCAGCGTGCCAGCGCCGACCAGGATCGCGTCCACGCCGGCCCGCAACTCGTCCACCGCGTCGAAGTCCTCGGAAGAGGAGAGCAGCAGCCGCTCGGGGCTCGCGTCGTCGAGGTAACCGTCCACCGACATCGCCGCCGACAGCAGCACATATGGGCGCGCCATGATCCACAGGCTACCCAGGTAGATAACCGGCGAGCAGCCCACGGGCCCGGTTGAGCGCCTCGATCCGGCCGTCCAGCGCGGCAACCTCGGTGTGCAGGGTGCGCAGCAGCTCCGGGCAGGGTTCCAGCCGCATCGGGTCGCCGTAGGCGCAGGGCAGCAGCGACCTGATCACCTCGGTGGACAGCCCGGCGTCCAGCAGCGCACGGATCCGCCCCACGGCCGGCACCGCGTCCTCGCCGTAGCCCCGGTAGCTGTTGCCGGCCCGCTCCGGGGTGAGCAGGCCGCGTTCCTCGTAGTAGCGCAGCAGCCGGGGGCTCACCCCGGTCCGGCGGGACAGCTCTCCGATCAGCATGCGACCTCGCTCACCCAAGGTTGACCTTCACATCAATGTCAGCTCCTAACCTCGCCGCGTGACCAAACATTTCACCCGCACCGTGCGGGGCACCGGACCCGGCCTGCTGCTCGCCCACGGCGGCGGTGGCGGCGTGGCCGCCAACTTCGGTGCGCTCATCGACGACCTGGCCGGCACGCACACCGTGGTCGGCGTGGACTACCCCGGCTCCGGCGACACACCGCGCTCCGCCACCCCGCTCACCCTGGACCGGCTGGCCGACGAACTGGTGGCCGCCGCGGACGCGGCCGGCCTCGCCCGCTTCGCCGTGCTGGGCTACTCGCTGGGTACGGCGGTGGCGGTGCGCACGGCCACCCGGCATCCGGACCGGGTGACCGGGCTGGTGCTGACCGCCGGTTTTGCCCATCCGAACAACCGGATGCGCCTGGCCGTGGATGTGTGGCGCGCACTGCTGGAGGCCGACCGCACGCTGCTGGCCCGCTTCCTCACCCTGGTGGCCACCGGCGAGCGGCACCTCGAAGCACGGACCCCCGACGAGCTGTCGGACGCGGTCACGGCGCTGGCCGAGTTCATCCCGGCCGGCAGCCCGGAGCAGGTGGACCTGGTCGACTCGGTGGACACCCGCGCCGAGCTGCCCGGCATCCGGGTGCCCACGCAGGTCATCGCGGCCACGCTGGACCTGCTGGCCCCGCCGGCGCTGTCCCGGGAGCTGGCCGGCGCCATCCCGGGCGCGCGCCTGGTGGAGATCGACGCCGGCCATCTGGTCGGGGAGGAAGCGCCGGTCGAGTGGCTGGCCGCGATCCGGTCCTTCCTGCCCTCGGTGGCGGCCTGAGATGGCCGAGATCGAGGTGGTGCTGCCCAACGAGTCACCGGCGATGCCGCCGAAGACCCTGGTCGAGCTGGCCGGTCTGGCCGAGCGGCTCGGCTACCGGACCGCCTGGCTGCCCGACCACCTGCTGCCGCCCGGCGAGTACGGCGACACCTACGGCGGGGTGTACGAGCCGCTGGTCACGCTGTCCTACCTGGCGGCGGCGACCAACGACCTGCGACTGGGCACCTCGGTGCTGGTACTGCCCATGCGCAACCCGTTCGTGGTGGCCAAGCAGGTGGCCACGCTGGCCCGGCTGTCCGGCGACCGGGTCAACCTGGGCGTGGGCATCGGCTGGGACCGGGTGGAGTTCGACAATGTCGGCGCGGACTTCGCCACCCGGGGCGCGCGCACCGACGAGGCCATCGCCCTGCTCCGGCGCCTGTTCGCCGGGGACGGAAGCTTCGCCGGGCGGTTCCACGGGTTCGAGGCCGGGGTGTTTCAGCCGGTGCCGCACCGGCCGGTGCCGATCACCGTGGGCGGGGTCACCGACCGGGCGCTGGTCCGGGTGGCCGCGCTGGCCGACGAGTGGCAGGGCGTGGGCCTGTCCGCCTCGGCGTTCCGCGACCGGCTGGCCCACCTGCGCGGGCTGACCGACCGACCGATCCGGGTGGGCAGCCGGATCACCTGGACCGGCGACCAAGCCGGCCCCGAGACGGCGGTGCGCCAGGCGCACGGGCTGGCCGAGGCGGGCGCGGACTCGGTGGCCGTGTGGTTCGGCGACCACGGCGGCGCGGCGGAACGGATGACCCGGTTCGCCGACGCCTGGCGGCGCTCCGGCTGACCGACGCCTCGGGGGCGCGGGGCCTAGCCGGTGCCGGCCAGTGCGGCGGTGAGCCGGGCGTCGTAGCCGTCGGCCAGCCGCAGCAGGGCGGATCGCCCGTCCCCGGCGAACGAGGAGCCGTGCATCACGGCCAGCGTGCCGGGTTGCAGCTCGGCCAACTTGCGCAGTGTGGCCCCGGTGGTCGGGGTGAGGCAGGTGGCGCGGAAGATGTCCTCGGCCTGCTCGGCGTGGTCGACCAGGTCATCCTCGGTGACCGCCGGGCCGTCCCCGACGTGTGTGAACAGGTCGCCGCAGAACAGCACGCCGGTGGTCTCCTCGTAGAGCACCCGCGCCTCCCAACCGTGCGGGACGTGCGGGGTGTCCAGGTGGCGCACCCGCTTGCCGCCGAGGTCGAGCACCTCGCCGTCGGCCAGCGGACGCGGCGGCCGGTCCGCCATTTCGTTCAGCGAGACCATGCAGCCCAGCTCGCCGTGCGCCACCTGGGCCTCCGGCGCGGCGGCCAGGAACTCGTTCATCGAGCCGCACTCGTCCGACTCGATGTGCCCGAAGGTGATCCAGCGCAGCCGGGACACCGGCATGATCCGCTCGATCTGTTCGGTGACCAGCGGAAACATCGAGCGGTGCCCGGTGTGGAACAGCAACGGCTGCTCCGCGTCGACCAGGAACTGGTTGAAGGTGAACCCGGTCGGCCCGATACCCGGAACGTGCGTCGAAATCCGGTAGATCCCATCCGCAATCTCGTCGGTCCGCGTCATACCCGAAAACCTTAGCCCCGTCCCCCGACAAATCCACGAAATCGACCGGAGTCTGATTCGATCATGAAATCCACCAGACTCCTGTCGATCTCGATGCCGCCATACCGCTCCGGCGCCCGCGGGACGAGCAGCCGGTGAACCTCCTGAACGGTCCGCAAGATGCCGGTGCCCATGCCGTGCGCGTCGACCCGCAGGGTTTCCCAGCCGTGGATGGCCAGCAGCGAATCCCGATCACGGTCCCGCAGGTGCTGGAGCCGGTCGTAGTGCTTGGCCCCGTCGTACTCGATGTCCAGCCGCGCATCCGGATAGGCGAGATCGGCCCTGGCCAGCGGGAATCCGTGCTCATCGCGGATCACGTGCTGGGCTTTCGGCGCCGGCAACCGGCCCAGGACGAGCGCGACCCGCAACCTAGTCTCCATCGGTGACTCCGCCGCCGGATCGGCAAGCGCGACCGCCTCACCCAACTGCCGGACGCCACGAGCACGCGGCGCGGCCTTCCGGCGATCCAGCAGGACGGCCGGCGAAAACCCGCCGACCCGCGCCAGTGCATCGACCGCGACCACGGCCTCGACCAACGGCGGTCGGCGGGCCAGGTCCCACGCGGTACGTTCGGCGGCAGTAACCCGGCAACCGGCAGCGCTGGTCACGTCCGCAGGTTCGATCTTGCCCCGGCTGACCAGCAACCCTGGGTGCGGGCGGACGTCCCTGGGGACGAGGACTTCCGCTGGCGCGTCGCGGGGCGCACAACTCGCGCCCAGTAGTTCGGCGGCCGAGTACCCGGCGAGCGCCCCACCCCGGTCCGCGACCAGCACGAAGGCCGCCCGGGAACGCAGCGCAAGGTCGGGCAAGCGATCCGCACGGACGTAAACATCCGGGTAGAGCCGCCGATAGCGCGGCCCGAACAGCTGGTTCCGGGTCAGCAGCCCGCTCCGGACAGCGTCACTGCCCCGGAAGGGTTCGTCGAACACCCGAACAGCATGATCCAGGCCCTACCGAGCCCGTGGGCTTTCGGAGAATCTCATCGAGACCGACGACAGTCTGGTTCGATCATGAAATCCGGCAGACTCACGTCGATGTCGACGAGTCCGCCCGATCAGGAGATTTGTTTGGCCTTGCGGCGGCGGCTCAGCTCGTCGGTCGGCGAGTCGGGGGCGATCATGCCGTCGGCCCGTTCGGCGGGAAACTCCCGGATGGTGCCGGTGATCTCCCGCATGGCGCCGCCGATGGCGATGCCGAACACCCCCTGGCCGCCCTGCAGCAGGTCGACCACCTCCTCGGGGGAGGCGCACTCGTAAACCGTGGTGCCGTCGGAGAGCAGGGTGATCCCGGCCAGGTCGCGGATGCCGCGCGCCCGCAGGTGGTCCACCGCGAGCCGGATGTTCTGCAGGGACACCCCGGCGTCCAGCAGCCGCTTGACCACCTTCAGCACCAGCACGTCCTTAAACGAGTACAGCCGCTGGCTGCCCGAGCCGCTGGCGCTCCGGATCGTCGGCACGACCAGTCCGGTGCGCGCCCAGTAGTCCAACTGCCGGTAGGTGATCCCGACAACCTGACAGGCGGTTGGGCCCCGGTATCCGGACAGCTGATCGGGCAGGCCGTCGTCCAGAACCGAGTCGGGAAAGAGCTCGCCCTGTGCAGCTGACGCAGCGTCGGGACCGGGCTGCTCCTCATCCATACCTGAGACCGTAAGCCGAGGTCACCAGGTGGTCAACGCGACGCGCGGCAACCTTCGAGTTCGGCTTCAGGGTTGCGCACCCCGAAAGTCCTCCGGCGAGACCGAGTCGAGGAACTCGCGGAACTTCTCCACCTCGTCCTCCTGCTCGTCCGGAATGATCAATCCCGCCTCGGAGAGGACGTTCTCCTCGGCGTGGATCGGCACCCCCACCCGCAGCGCCAGCGCCACCGAGTCGCTCGGCCGGGCGGACACCCTGGTGCCCCCGTCGAACACGAGCTCGGCGAAGAAGGTGCCCTCCTGCAGATCGGTGATCCGAACCTGCTCCAGCCGGCGGCCCAGCGACTTGATCACGTCCTTCAACAGGTCGTGGGTCAGCGGGCGGGCCGGTTTCACCCCCTGCTGCTCCAGCGCGATCGCGGTGGCCTCCACCGAACCGATCCAGATCGGCAGGTAACGGTCTCCATTGGTCTCCCGCAGCAAGAGAATCGGTTGGTTCGCGGGTAGCTCAACTCGCACACCCACCACGCGCATCTCGCTCACGCGTCTCGCCTCCCTCCCCGACGGGGACTCGCACCACCTGATCGCCCCTGCGTGCAATTCTGTTGTCGGGTTTGGATCCGGTGGACCCTGGTACTTAGACGCTACACGGGCGCGCGGCCATTCGCGCGCTTCGTGACGAAGCGATCCGCGTATCCGGACCGATTCACCGGGGCAGCCCCTCCCGCAGGCCCACCCGGATCAGCAGGGCATGCAGCCGCACGGACAGCCCGGCCATCTCCCGCAGCAGATCCTCGGCGCGCGCGGCGGCGTCCGGGTCACGCTGACGGGCAACCGGCCCGACCACCTGCTGCAGCAGACCGGTCTCCCGGTCGGCGGCCGCCCGGAACGCGCGCAGGTGCCTCGGCTCGATCCCGAACTCGGTCAGCGCGCTGGCCGTGCGGGCCAACTCCACCGCGTCGGTGTCGTAGAACCCGGCGGGGCCGGGCCGCACGATGCCGTACTGCTCCAACGCGGCCAGCGTGGCGACGTCGATACCCGCCTCGCTGAGCAAGTCTTCCCTGGTCAGTCGCACTTTACTGGGAGCCACCGATGCGTCCGGAGCACCGCTCGGCACGGCCACCAGCGGGCGCGCCTCGCCGGACGCCTCCTGGTCGCGCTCGTCGAGCTGCTGCTTGATGACCTTCAGGGGCAGGTAGTGGTCGCGCTGCGCGGCCAGCACGAACCGCAGTCGCTCCAGGTCCTCGCCGGAGAACTGCCGGTATCCGGAGGCGCTGCGAGCTGGTGAGACCAGGCCTTCGGACTCTAAGAATCGGATCTTGGAAATGGTCACGTCCGGGAACTCGCCGCGCAGACGGTCGAGCACCGCGCCGATGCTCCACCGGCCCTCCTCGGCGCCACGCCCCCGGGACCACTGCGGCGCGGTCACCCGTGCCCCTGAGCGGCCCCCTGACCGGCGTCCCTCGGGCCGGTCAGGAAGACCAGCCGAAACTTGCCGATCTGCACCTCGTCGCCATTGGCGAGCACGGCGGTGTCCACCGGCTCGCGGTTCACGTACGTGCCGTTCAGGCTCCCGACATCCACAACCACGAAATCTCCGCTATCCCGACGGAACTCGGCGTGCCGCCGTGACACGGTGACGTCATCCAGGAAAATGTCACTGTCCGGATGCCGCCCCGCGCTGGTGGTCGCCTGGTCGAGCAGGAAGCGAGAACCCGCGTTGGGACCACGTTTGACCACAAGCAGTGCCGACCCCGGAGGCAGGGCGTCGATGCCGGAGACGGGTTGATCCGCCGCCGGGGCTTCGTGCTCGCTGAGGAAGTCGGCCCGGAAAACCGAGGTCGTCTCGGGGGAACGCTCTGGTGGCACACCGGGCCCGTTGCTGCTGGTCACCTCGGGGTCTCCTCCTGCGCGGTGTCGGGTGGGCCGCGATCGGCGGTGCTGGGTATAACCCAAACTACCGCGCGGCCGAATGGTCAGGACTGGTTGGTCAGGGAGCGGTACGCGGACGCGTCGAGCAATCCTTCCAGGCTGCCGGGGGCCGGCTCATCGGGGCGAATCTCAAGCATCCAGCCGTCGCCGTATGGTTCCGCGTTCACAAGTTCGGGCTGGTCGGCGAGCGTATCGTTGGCCCCCACGACCTCGCCGGTGACCGGCGAGAACAGTTCGGAAACCGACTTCGTGGACTCGACCTCACCGATCGCCACGCCCACGACGACTCGCTGACCGATCTCAGGGAGCTGCACGAACACCACATCACCGAGCTGACGCTGGGCGTAGTCGGTCACTCCGACCCGCACCGTGCCGTCTGACGTGGCACGGACCCATTCGTGAGCGTCGGTGTATCGCAGGTCCTCTGGGATCACCCGGATAGCCTATCGGTTCCCCCGCTCGGGGACGCCACCGGAGGGCGCATCGCGCGGGCAAACTGGATGATGTATACGACACCCGACCACAGATATAGCGCGGTGCCCCAGGCGGTGAACGCGTAGCCGAAGGCCCTGGCCACCGTCGCCAGCTCGGAGGTTCCCTGCGCGAACAGCAGCAGCGGGAACGCGTAGAGCAGGTTGAAAGTGGCGGCTTTGCCCAGGTAGGTGACCGGGAACGGGCCATAGCCCCGCCGCCTCATCAGTCCCACGCACACCGTCAGCACCAGATCCCGGCCGACCAGTGCGGCGACCACCCACCACGGCACGATGTCCCGGATGAGGAACGCGGCCAGCGTCGCCAGGATGTAGAGACGGTCGACGGCGGGGTCGAGCAGTTCACCCAGTCGGCTGTACTGGTTGAGCCAGCGGGCCAGCTTGCCGTCCAGCCAGTCGGTGAGACCGCTCACCACCAGCACCAGCACCGCCAGGCCGTCCCAGTGCGGGCCGAGCAGCAGCCACAGGAACACCGGCACGCCGGCCAGCCGGAGCAGGCTGAGCACGTTGGGCACGGTGAGCACCCGCCCGGTGACATCGGGGCCTCCGGACACCGGCGGTGCCGACGCCTCGGCCCTCTCCGCATCCACACCGGAAGGGTCCCACAGCCGATGCGGACCCGGCCGGGGTTGGGGCAGACTCACGGTATGGATGCGCACACGCTCAGGGAGGCCCAGGCTCCACTCAAGGCCCGGTACCGGGAGGAACCGGAATCGGCGGTGGTCACGCTGACCGCCGACGGCGAGCTGGACGGCACCGGCGTCGCCTGTCGGGTGCGCACCGCGACCGCGCTGGCCGAGGCGGGGCTGCACCCGGCGACCGGCGGCGACGGCACCCAGCTGTGCTCCGGGGACATGCTGCTGGAAGCCCTGGTCGCGTGCGCCGGGGTGACCATGCGCGCGGTGGCCACCTCGATCGGCATCGACGTGGCCGGCAAGGTGCACGCCGAGGGCGACCTGGACTTCCGGGGGACGCTGGGCGTGGCGAAGGACGCGCCGGTCGGCTTCCGGGAGATCCGGCTCGCCTTCGACCTGGACACCCAGGCCACCGACGACGAGCTGGCCACGCTGATCAAGCTGACCGAGCGGTACTGCGTGGTGCTGCAGACCATCCGGTCCGCGCCCCAGACCGAGGTGCGGGTCCAGCGGTGAACCGGCCGCTGGCCGCCCTGGCGGAGCTGGTCGGCGCCGAGCACGTGCTCACCGGTGAGCGGATCGCCCCCGAGTACGGCCACGACGAGGCGCTCACCGTCGCCGCCCGCCCGCCGGCCGCCGTGGTGCGCCCCGCCGACGCGGCCGAGGTGGCGCAGATCCTGCGCCTGGCCACCGAGCACCGGATGCCGGTGACCGCGCGGGGCAGCGGCAGCGGGCTTTCCGGGGCAGCCGTGCCGCACCCGGACGGGCTGCTCGTCTCCTTCGAGCGGATGAACCGGATCCTGGAGATCGACACGGAGAACCACGTCGCCGTGGTCCAGCCCGGCGTGACGCTGAGCCAGCTGGACGAGGCGACGGCCGCCCACGGGCTGGTGTACCCGGTCTCCCCCGGCGAGCTGAGCGCCAGCCTGGGCGGGAACGTGGCCACCAACGCGGGCGGCATGCGCGCGGTGCGCTACGGGGTGACCCGCACCCAGGTGCTCGGCCTCGAGGCGGCCCTGCCCACCGGGGAGGTGATCCGCACCGGCGGCAAGCTGACCAAGAGCAGCTCCGGTTACGACCTCACCCAGCTGATCATCGGCTCCGAGGGCACCCTGGCCCTGGTCACCGAGGCAACCGTGCGGCTCTACCCCAGGCCCCCGCACCAGTCCACCGTGCTGGCCCCGTTCCGCACGGTGGACGAGGTCGCGCGGGTGGTGCCGAAGGTGGTGGCCAGCGGGCTGGCGCCGGTCATCCTGGAGTACATCGACGCCTTCACCATGGCCGCGATCACCCACACGCAACAGCTGGAGCTGGGTATCCCCGCCGAGGTCCGGGACTCCGCGCAGGCCTACCTGCTGGTGCTGCTGGACAGCCGGCACGCGGACCGGCTGGACGAGGACACCGAGCAGCTGGGTGAGCTGCTCACCGGCCTCGGGGCGGTGGACCTCTACGTGCTGCCCGGGGCGGCGGCGCGCAAGCTGGTGGAAGCCCGGGAGAAGGCCTTCTGGACGGCCAAGGCGGCCGGGGCCAACGACATCATCGACGTGGTGATCCCGCGCGCGACCATCCCGGAGTACATACGGATCACCGCCGAGATCGCCAAGCGGCACGGCTCGCACGTGCTCGGCTGCGGGCACGCCGGCGACGGGAACGTGCACCTCGCGGTGTTCCAGGCCGACGGCGAGGTGCGCTCCGCGCTGCTGCGGGAGCTGTTCGAGGCCAGCATGAAGCTGGGCGGCCTGATCTCCGGCGAACACGGCATCGGCCGGGCCAAGGCCCGCTACTTCCTGGAGCTCACCGACCCGGCGACGGTCGCCCTGATGCGCAGGATCAAGGCCGCCTTCGACCCCGAAGGCATTCTCAACCCCGATGTGCTGCTGCGCAGCCCGTGAGTGGCGAGTAACGCCATAGCGCTACTCGCCACTCACGAGCTCCGACGAAGGAGGAGCAAGAAATGAACGGCGCCCAGGCGTTGATCAACACCTTGGTGGACGGCGGCGTGGACGTGTGCTTCGCCAACCCGGGCACCTCGGAGATGCACTTCGTCGCGGCGCTGGACACCGTGCCCGCGATGCGCGGGGTGCTCGCGCTGTTCGAGGGCGTGGCCACCGGGGCGGCCGACGGCTATGCGCGGATGGCCGGCAAACCGGCCGCCGTGCTGCTCCACCTCGGTCCCGGCCTGGGCAACGGGCTGGCCAACCTGCACAACGCCCGCCGGGCGGGAACTCCGGTCGTGAACGTGGTCGGCGACCACGCGCTCTACCACAAGCAGTACGACGCGCCGCTGGAGTCGGACATCGACGCGCTGGCCGGGGCGGTCTCCGGCTGGGTGCGGCGCACCCAGCGGGTGGAGGACGTGGCCGCCGACACCCGCGCGGCGATCGCCGCCGCGAGCGGCCCACCCGGCCAGGTGGCCACGCTGATCCTGCCCGCCGACGTGTCCTGGACTTCGGGTGCACCGAATGTTGCAAATTCCCACGCAGAGCAAGGGGTGGCGCGCGCGGACGTCAGCGAGGCCGTGGCGGCGGCCGCCAAGGCACTGCGCTCGGGCGATCCCGGCGTGTTGCTGATCGGCGGCGAGGCTACCCGCGAGCCGGGTCTGTCCGCCGCCGCGCGGATCGCCGAGGCGACCGGGGCCAAGCTGCTCTGCGAGACGTTCCCGACCCGGTTGGAGCGGGGCGCCGGGGTGCCGGTGGTCGGCCGGCTGGGCTACCTGGCCGAGATGGCCACCTACCAGCTGGGCGGGGCGAAGCACCTGGTCCTGGCCGGCGCCAAGTCCCCGGTCACCTTCTTCGCCTACCCGGGCAAGCCCAGCGACCTGGTGCCGGACGGCTGCCAGGTGCACACCCTCGCCGGCCAAAGCGGCCCGGCCACCGACGCACTGATCGCGCTGGCCGACGAGGTCGCCCCCGGCACCACCGCCCCGCTCGCCCCGCTGAACCGCCCGGCCGCGCCGACCGGCGCACTCACCGCCGAGACCGCCGCCGCCGCGATCGGCGCGCTGCTGCCGGAACACGCGATCGTGGTGGACGAGTCGGTCACCAGCAGTTTCTTCCTACCCGCCGCCACCGAGGGCGCGCCGAGGCACGACTGGCTCACCCTGACCGGCGGCGCGATCGGCTACGGGCTGCCGGCGGCCACCGGCGCGGCGGTGGCCGCGCCCGACCGCCCGGTGTGGTGCCTGCAGGCGGACGGTTCGGCGATGTACACCATCTCCGCGCTCTGGACGCACGCCCGGGAGAGCCTGGACATCACCACGGTGATCTACAACAACAGCGCGTACGCGATCCTGCGCATGGAGCTGGAGCGGGTCGGCGCGGAAACCCCCGGCGCGAGCAACGGCCCCGGGCCGAAGGCCAGCAAGCTGCTCGACATCGGCAGCCCGAACCTGGACTTCGTGGCCATCGCCACCGGCATGGGCGTATCGGCCACGAGGGCGACCACCGCCGAGGAGCTGACCGCCGCTCTGGCCCGGGCGCGGTCCGAACCCGGCCCTCACTTGATCGATGCGGTGCTCACCCCGATGGGCTGAGTCGTTCGGTTCGGCGGCGGTTTAAAGATCAGCTTGGACGGGCGCGGCTCAGGATCTGGCTCGGTTCGGGTCCGGCCCGTTGCGTTTTCGGCGCTCGATCTCACTCCCTGTAGTCGCCAAGCGGGGCCGCAGCGGGCGCCCGTTCATCGAGCGCAAGCTGAGTCCGGTTTCGATCAAGAAAACACCGGACTCAGCCAGCACTCGGCGCGGCAGGCCCTCGCCGACCCCCACCAACCGACCACGGTGAGTAACGAAGCCGCACCGCCCCAACCGCCGGCCGGCAGCCGGAGGCGAGCCGCCCCCCACCGTCCCCGTCCAAGCCGTCCCTAGAACCCGCCCCGCACCAAACGCGCAGGTCTAAGCGTTCGACCAGGGGAAGACTGGATTCCCCGTCAGAGGTGGGCGCCCGGGCGGCTGGTGCACCGGTGCGGGAGTGAGCACCGGCGGGATCGGGTGCCGGACCGCCTTGCCCACGCGTGCGGTGACCTTCTGCCCGTGGTGGCGCAGGGTCAGCGGCTCGCCGTCCTGCAGCTTGTAACTCGCCTCGGAGGGACTGATGTCGACCCGCAGCTGCCGGCCCCGGAAGGTCATGCCGAACTTCAGCCGGGTCCAGCCGGCCGGCAGGCGCGGCGCGAAGGTGAGCGCCCCGTCGTGGTCGCGCATCCCGCCGAACCCGGCGACCAGGCCCAGCCAGACGCCGGCCAGGTTGGCCATGTGCAGGCCACTGCCGGTGTTGTGGTGCAGGTCGTCCAGGTCGGTCAGCGCCACCTCGCGCAGGTAGTCCTGGGCCAGCCGCATGTGCCCGATCTCCGCCGCGATCACCGCCTGGGTGCACGCGGACAGTGAGGAGTCCCGCACGGTGAGCGCCTCGTAGTAGGCGAAGTTGCGCGCCTTCTGCTCCGGGGTGAAGTAGTCGCCGCGCAGGTGCAGGGCCAGCACCAGGTCGGCCTGCTTGATCACCTGGCTGCGGTAGATGTCCCCGTACGGATAGTTCAGCAGCAGCGGGTACTTCTCCTTCGGCGTGTTGTCGAAGTCCCAGCGCTCGTGGTCGGTGAACCCGGTGGCCTGCGGGTGCACCCCCAGCCGCTCGTCGAACGGCACGTACATCGACTCGGCGGCCCGGCTCCACTGGTCCAGCTCGGCGCCGGTCACGGAGAACTCGCCGGCCTTGTCCGGGTACGCCTTGGCCACCCGGGCGGCACCGCGCAGGTTCCGCTGCGCCATCAGGTTGGTGTAGACGTTGTTGTCGGCCAGCGCGCTGTACTCGTCCGGGCCGGTGACCCCGTCGATCCGGAACCGGCCGGCCGCGTCGAAGTGCCCGAGCGAGATCCACATCCGTGCGGTCTCCACCAGGATCTCCAGGCCGTAGTCCCGCTCGAAGTCCAGGTCCTCGGTGGCGTTCACATACCGGAGCACGGCGTCCGAGACATCCGCGTTGATGTGGTACGCGGCGGTGCCGGCCGGCCAGTAGCCCGAGCACTCCTGCCCCCGGATGGTCCGCCAGGGGAAGGTGGCACCGGTGTGGCCGAGCTGCGTGGCCCGTTCCCGGGCCAGGTCCAGCGTGCTGTGCCGCCAGCGCAGCGAGTCCTTCGCCGCCTGCGGCGCGGTGTAGGTGAGCACCGGCAGAAGGAAGGTCTCGGTGTCCCAGAAGGTGTGGCCGTCGTAGCCCGAGCCGGTCAGCCCCTTCGCCGGGATGGCCCGCTGCTCGGCTCGCGCCCCCGCCTGCAGCACGTGGAACAGGGAGAACCGGATGGCCTGCTGCATCCGCTCGTCGCCGTCCAGCCGGACGTCGGCCCGCGCCCAGAACTCGTCCAGGTACCTGCGCTGCTCGGCCAGCAGCCCGTCCCAGCCGCTGTGCTTGGCCGCCGTCACCGCCGCCATCACCTGGCTGCGCACCGCCGGCCGGGACCGCTGGCTGGACCAGCCGTACCCGATCAGCTTGACCAGCCGGAACCGCTGCCCCGGCTCCAGCGTGGTGCTCAGCGTGACGCTGCCGGCGTCCGGGTGCGCATCGGTGGTGACCAGTACGTCGTCGTCACCGTCCCAGATGTGCTCCATCATCGAAGCCATGCGCAGCGCGCTGTGCCGGGTGCGGTGCACCAGCAGCACCCCGGTGTGGTTGGGGTACGTCTCCTCCGGCTCCAGCGGCGCCTCCATCAGCGCGGCCAGCCGGGGGTCGTTGCCGGGCGGGGGCAGCTGCTCGTTGGCCACCAGCTCGGACTGCAGCACGATCCGCGCCGGCGCGTCCACCGGGGTCACCTCGTACTGGATGGCCACGATCGAGCGCTGCACGAACGACACCATCCGGGTGCTGCACACCCGCACGCGTTGCCCCGCGGGGCTGGTCCACTCCAGGTCGCGGCGCAGCACGCCGTCCCGGAAGTCCAGGGTGCGCTCGTGCCGGTGCAGCTCGCCGTAGCGCACGTCGAACGGCTCGTCGTCCACCAGCAGCCGGATCAGCTTGCCGTTGGTCACGTTGATCACGCTCTGCCCGGACTCCGGATAGCCGTAACCGGCCTCCGCGTAGGGCAACGGGCGCAGCTCGTACAGCGAGTTCAGGTAGGTCCCGGGCAACGAGTGCGGCTCACCCTCGTCGAGGTTGCCGCGTAACCCGATGTGCCCGTTCGACAGGGCGAACAGAGACTCGGTCTGGGCCAAGAGGTCGATGTCCAACGTTGGTTCGACCAACCGCCATGAATCCACGCGGAGACCATCGCATGGACATCGCCGGCCACACATTCGGGCCATCGAACACACTGTGAATCGCTGTGCGAGCCACTCGGTGCGCCAACCGGTCGAGATTCACCCGGTCAATCGTCCAATCACCGCATCTGGCCCGCATCCGAACTCGATCAGCGCCGTTGAGCCTCTCATGTGTGCTAGAACACCCTCCGGACGCACGACTGACTAATGGCACTTGCTAGCACCGGGAACCAGGAGAAAACTGCCCCATGCGGTGGCTCTGGTGAACCACACGAGGCCCAACGGGCACGGAGAAGCGCTCGCCCGCTGGGCGACGCAAAACCGCCGTCCGGCCCGCGTGGGAGCCTGAGTGGGCCGATGATCACATACAGTTGATCCAACAGCAGCGCAATGTGATGAACACGGGTGGGTGAAGGTTGTTCGTGGCCAAGACGCTCAGCGAGATCGCGCCAGGCGATCACGCATGCGTTGTCATGGACAGCGACGAGCAGCACTGGGAGGTCGCGGCCGGCTATGTGGCCGGAGGCCTCGCACACGGTGAGAAGATCTTCTACTACGACGGCGGTCGCAGCACCGAGCCGTTGATGCGCCGGCTGCGCGAGGACAACGTCGACGTGGCCAGGCACATCCGCACCCGCCAGCTGACCGTGGTCCCGCCGGAGGTGACCAACCGGCTCTGGACGCTGCGGGTGGACGAGCTGAGCGCCATGGTCTCGCAGAAGGTGGGCGAGGCGCTGCGCGAGGGCTACTCCGGTGTCCGCATCGCCGAGGAGCCCACCGGCACCAAGCACCTGCCGAACGGCCACACGGTGGCGGAGTACGACCGCGCGCTGCAGTACAGCCTGCGCGGGCGTCCGATCACCCTGCTGTGTCAGTACGAGCGCGCCGACTGGTCGGCCCGCGCGCTGGACGAGCTGTGCGCCAACCACCACATCAAGCTGATCACCCCGGCGATCTACGACGACGGGTTGCTGCGGGTCACCCGGCAGGGCACGTTCCGGACCCGGGTGGCCGGCGAGGTGGACTTCAGCAACCGGCACCTGATCCGGGGTGTGATCGAGCGGGAGCTGGACGCCGCACTGCGCGCCGCCGAGACGAGCAGGGAGATCTCCGTACACCTGGAGTCCCTGCGGTTCGCCGACGTGACCGCGGTGGTGCAGTTCGTGCAGGCCGCCGAGGCATTCCCGGAGAGCCACAAGCTGGTGCTCTACGACGCGCACCCGCAGCTGCGCCGGGTGATGGACAAGTGCGGCGCCGCGTTCACCACGCAGTTGAGCCTGCGCGACCGGCGTGACCACGACGACCGGGACGAGATCGACGACGACGATGCCGACCAGGAGGACTGGGCAGAGCCGCTCGAGGGGACGTTGTGAGGTTCGAGAACACTCGCGCCGCGCAGCCCAGCAGCTTCGCGCACCGGGCCGCCTACTACTCGTCCGCCGAGGAGTTGGTCTCGATCGCCGCGCCCATCGCGGAGGCCGGCCTGCGCGGCGGCACCCCGGTCGCGCTGATCGCGTCCTCGGACACCGAACGGCGGCTGCGCGAGGCGCTGGTCGAGCCGGTCGGCCTGATCCACCTGCCGCCGCCGAAGCCGTGGATGCGCCGCTCCGGCCAGACCCTGGCCACCCGCCGGGCGCACGAGCTGCGCGACCTGGTCGACTGGGCCGGCCCGGTCACCGTGATCGCCGAGCACCGCGCGGACAACCCGGACGAGGACCCCAGCTCCTGGGTGGAGACGGACGTGGCGCTGAACCTGGCGCTCTCCTCCGCGCCGATCACCATGACCTGCCTTTATCCGGCTTCCCTTGCCGAGGGCCCGAAGCACCGGGCGGTGTTGTGGAGCCACCCGTGGCTGATCGACCCGGACGGCGCCATCCGGCGGAACACCGAGGTGCGGCAGCCGGCCGAGGTGCTCGCCGCCCACCCGGTGCCGGCGGCCTCCCGCCTGGGCACCCCGGACCACGAAATGACTTTCACCCCGTGGCAGCTGATCGAGCTGCGCACCTCGGTCGGCCGGGCGACCGACAAGCTGGGCATGGAGAAGGCCAAGGCCGACGACTTCATCATCGCGGTGAACGAGGTGGCGAGCAACGCGGTGGAGCACGGCCGGGGCCTCGGCACGCTGCAGATCTGGCAGCGACACGACCGTCTGGTGTGTGAAGTTCACGACACCGGCGCGCTCGCCGAACCGCTGCCCGGCCTGCGCCTGCCGCACCCGAGCGCGAGCCGAGGGCGGGGCGTCTGGATGGCCCGGCAGCTCTGTGACCTGCTACATGTCTGGTCGGACGGCAAGGGGACGCACGTCCAGTTGCAGGCGGTACTCAGCGGAAGCGGCTGATCCACGGCCGCGCCGGGGCGAACGAGACCCCGGCGGCGCCCGCATGTCACGAATGGGCGAAGATGATTCCCGGAACGGACCTAGGCAGCGCCGCGAACAGGGGGAAGACTACGGGGGCCGACCGCGCGCCCGCAGTGCCCGTACGCGTCGGCCGAAAAGCATGCGCCGGGGGATTTCCGCACTTCTGTGCGGCCCGCCGAACAAAAACGTGGGGAAAAAGAAATGCCTGATGGAAAGTCGGGCTGTGCCGCGCCGGCACGCCCGTCGAAGCTGCGTCTTCTCGGTTCTTTCGAGCTGAGGATCCCCCACGGCGCTGATACCACGGCATCCCCTCTGGAGCCGGACGAGCGCCGGCTGCTCGCCCTGCTCGCCATGAGCACCTCGCCGCGCCCGGCCGGCGAGCTGGCCGCGCTGCTCTGGCCCGGCCGGGACCGGGACACCGCCCTCGGCACGCTGGCCGGGGTCTGCGACTCCCTGGGTGACCTGGTCACCGAGGTGACCGTCGGTCCCGTCACCGGGCTGCGGCTGGCCGAAGGGCTGGACGTGGACGTACAGCGGGCGTTCGCACTGCTGCGCGCCTGGGAGCAGCAGCGGTGCGCGGCCACCTTCCCCGCCGCCGACGAGCTGATCGGCCTGCTCAGCCAGGACCTGCTGCCGGGCTGGACCGACGAGTGGGTGCAGCCGGAGCGGGAGCGGTTCCGCCAGGTCCGGATGCACGCGCTGGAGTCGCTGTGCCGCCGCCTGACCGACGTCGGAAGGCACGAGCCGGCCATCCGGGCCGGGCAGCTGGTGGTCACCACGGACCCGCTGCGGGAGAGCGCCCGGCGCGCGCTGATCGAGGCGCACCTGGCCGCCGGCAGCGTTTCCGAGGCGATGCACCAGTACGAGGCGTTCCTGGAGAACTGCGCCAAGCTGGGCATCGTGCCGGCCGAGTTCAACACCTTCTTCCCGCCCTCGCCGGCCTGGCCGGTGCTGCACGTCCGGCGGCCCATCCACCCGGGCGGCGGCCCGATCGGCCGGGGCATGCGGATGGACCCGGCGCCGCGGCGCGCGCAGGTCGGCATGGGCGCCGGAGTCCGCGGCTGAACCGCGTGCGATAACTGACCGGGCAACACCTTCCGGCCCTTCTCAGCGTAGAGTTCGACCAATCATGGTCAGGAAGGGGCGGGTGGCCCGACGCCGGACGGTCATCGACCTGCCGGCGCGCTTGTTGCTGGTCGCGGTCATCCTCGCGGCGAACGTCGCGGGCACCATCGGCACCATCGGGTACTCGCTGTGGGTGCTGCCCAAGTCACCCGGCGAGCTGTCCGACCCCCAGCGCGTGTTGATGCTGAACCTCACGGTGACCCTCGCCTACCTGGCGGTGAGCATCGTGATCGGCCTGATCACGCTGAAGTTGATGTTCCGCGCGCGGGTCGACGACCCCCGGCACGAACGCCAGCTGGTGCTCCACGGCCCGCTGCGCGTCTCGCTGATGCTGATGATCAGCTGGTTGGTCGGGGCGGTGGTGTTCGGCGTGCTGAACGGCATGTTCTCGCTCCGCCTGGGCCTCGGGGTCGCGGAGACCGTGCTGGTCGGCGGCATCACCACCTGCACACTCTGCTACCTGCTGGCCGAGCGCATCCTGCGCCGCGCGGCGTCACGGGTGCTGGAGGGCAACCCGCCCCGCCCCCGGTTCCGGGCCAGCGTGCTGGCCCGGCCGGTGTTGTTCTGGGCGCTGGGCACCGGGGTGCCGGTGAGCGGGCTGGCGCTGACCGGCCTGCAGGTGCTGATCTACCGGGACGTGCCGGCCGAGCAGCTGGCCGTGGTGGTGCTGGCCGGCTGCGTGGCCGTGCTCCTGATGGGCTTCCTGACCACGGTGGGCTCGGCGCGCGCGGTGGCCGACCCGGTGCGCACCGTGCGGCTGGGCATGCAGAAGATCGAGCGTGGCGAGCTGGACGTCTCGGTGCCGGTGTACGACGCCACCGAGCTCGGCCAGCTGCAGGCCGGGTTCAACACCATGGCCGGCGGGCTGCGCGAGCGGGAGCGGATCCGCGAGCTGTTCGGCCGCCAGGTGGGCCAGGACGTCGCGCACGCCACCACGAGCAGCGAGGAGGTGCGGCTGGGCGGCGAGGTGCGCACGGTCGCCGTGCTGTTCGTGGACCTGGTCGGCTCCACCACGCTGGCCCACGAACAGTCCCCCACCGAGGTGGTCGCGCTGCTCAACCAGTTCTTCGGGGTCGTCGTCGACGTGGTGGAGAAGTGCGGCGGCTGGATCAACAAGTTCGAGGGCGACGCGGCGCTGGCCATCTTCGGCGCGCCCAACGACCTGGACAACCCGGCCGGGCGCGCCCTGAACGCCGCCCGCGAGCTGGCCAAACAGCTCAGCATCGAGGTGCCGCAGCTGTTCGCCGGGGTCGGCGTCTCCGCCGGCGAGGCGGTGGCCGGTTACGTCGGCGGGGTGAACCGCTACGAGTACACCGTGATCGGCGACCCGGTGAACGAGGCCGCGCGCCTCACCGAGCTGGCCAAGAACGTGCCCGGCCGGGTGCTGGCCGCGCGCGGCGCGGTGGTCATGGCCAACGCCACCGAGGCCCGCCGCTGGGAGCTGGGCGACGCGGTCACCCTGCGCGGCCGTTCCTCCCCGACCCGCCTGGCCACCCCGGTGCAGCGGCGCCGCCGACCGCCCCGGGCGACGGCCGAGCCGACCGAGAGCAGCGTCAGCGGAACGGGCATCGACGCCGTCACCCGACTCGACCCCGAAGGCGCCACCGCGTCCTGACCGGGGATCGGGCACCATCGAAAGCGACATGAACCTCACCGAGAAGCTTCCCGACACCGCCGACGCGGACGCGCTCTACGACGCCTTCACCCTCTGGACCACCGAGCAGGGCATCACGCTCTACCCGGCGCAGGAGGAGGCGCTGATCGAGATCGTGTCCGGCTCCAACGTCATCCTGGCCACGCCCACCGGATCCGGGAAGAGCCTGGTGGCCACCGGGGCGCACTTCGCCGCGCTGGCCCAGGGGATCCGCAGCTTCTACACCGCGCCGATCAAGGCGCTGGTCTCGGAGAAGTTCTTCGCGCTGTGCGAGGTCTTCGGCGCCGAGCAGGTCGGCATGATGACCGGCGACTCCAGCATCAACCCCGGCGCACCGATCATCTGCTGCACCGCCGAGGTGCTGGCCAACATCGCGCTGCGGCACGGCGGCGAGGCCGACGCGGAGGTCGCCGTCGGCCAGGTGGTGATGGACGAGTTCCACTTCTACGCCGATCCGGAACGGGGCTGGGCCTGGCAGGTCCCGCTGATCGAGCTGCCGCACACCCAGTTCCTGCTCATGTCGGCCACGCTGGGCGACGTCACCCGGTTCAAGGAGGACCTGACCCGGCGCACCGGCCAGCCGACCACCGTGGTCAGCTCCGGCGAGCGGCCGGTGCCGCTGATGTTCTCCTACGCCTCCACGCCGCTGCACGAGACGGTGGAGGAGCTGCTGTACACCAAGCAGGCGCCGGTCTACGTCGTGCACTTCACCCAGGTCGCGGCGATCGAGCACGCCCAGGCGCTGATGAGCATCAACGTGTGCAGCCGGGAGGAGAAGGACCAGATCGCCGAGCTGATCGGCGGTTTCCGGTTCGCCGCCGGGTTCGGCCGCACGCTGTCCCGGCTGGTCCGGCACGGCATCGGCGTGCACCACGCCGGCATGCTGCCCAAGTACCGCCGGCTGGTGGAGCGGCTCACCCAGTCCGGCCTGCTCAAGGTGGTGTGCGGCACGGACACCCTGGGCGTCGGCATCAACGTGCCGATCCGCACCGTGGTATTCACCGGGCTGGTGAAGTACGACGGCACCCGCAGCCGGATGCTCAACGCCCGCGAGTTCCACCAGATCGCCGGGCGGGCCGGCCGGGCCGGATACGACACCGTGGGCACCGTGGTGGTGCAGGCCCCGGAACACGTGGTGCAGAACCAGAAGGCGCTGGCCAAGGCCGGCCAGGACCCGAAGAAGCGGCGCAAGGTGGTGCGCAAGCAGCCACGCGAGGGCGAGATCTCCTGGAGCGAGGCCGCCTACGAGCGGTTGGTCGCGGCGCAGCCCGAGCCGCTGCGGTCCAGCTTCCGGGTCAGCCACGCGATGCTGCTGAACGTGATCAACCGGCCCGGGGACACCCTGGCCCACATGCGCCACCTGCTGGAGGACAACCACGAGGACCGGCCGGCCCAGCGCAAGCACATCCTGCGCGCAATCGCCATCTACCGCGCGCTGCTGGCCGGCGGCGTGGTGGAGCAGCTGCCCGAGCCGGACACCGACGGCCGGCGGGCCAAGGTCACCGTGGACCTGCAGATGGACTTCGCGCTGAACCAACCGCTGTCCCCGTTCGCGCTGGCCGCCGTCGAGCTGCTGGACCGGGAGTCGCCGGACTACCCGCTGGACGTGCTGTCCGTCCTCGAGGCCACCCTGGACGACCCGAAGCAGGTGCTGCTCGCTCAGCGCTCGGCGGCCCGGCGGGCCGCGATAGCCGAGATGAAGGCGGACGGGCTGGACTACGACGAGCGCACCGCCGCCCTGGAGGAGATCAGCTGGCCCCAGCCGCTGGCCGAGGAGCTGGACGCGGCCTACCAGACCTACCGGCGCGGCCACCCGTGGGTGGCGGACTTCGAGCTCTCCCCCAAGTCCGTGTCCCGCGACCTCTACGAGCGGTCCATGACCTTCGTCGAGTACATCGGGCACTACCAGCTGGCCCGCTCGGAGGGCCTGGTCCTGCGCTACCTGACGAACTCCTACAAGGCACTGCGCCAGACAGTGCCCGAGGAGGCCCGCACCGAGGGCCTCGCCGACCTGATCGAGCTGCTCGGCGAGCTGGTCCGCGAGGTCGACTCCAGCCTGCTCGACGAGTGGGAGAAGCTGGCCAACCCGGACGCCTCGAAGGAGGCCGCCCCGGGCGCGGCACAGCCCCGACCGGTCACCGTCGACCCCCGGGCACTGCGGGTGCTGGTGCGCAACGCGATGTTCCGCCGCGTGCAGTTGGCCGCCCGGAAGCAGTGGTACGAGCTGGGCGAACTGGACCCGTCCCGCACCTGGGACGCCGACCAGTGGCAGCTCGCCCTGGAGCCCTACTTCGAGCAGTTCGACGAGATCCGCACCGACGCGCACGCAAGAGGCCCGGACCTCTTCCGCATCACCGAAGCGGACGGCCGCTGGGAAATCCACCAGGTCCTGGACGACCCCGACGGCTACCACGAATGGTTCATCTCCGCCGACCTAGACCTGGAAACCTCCCACACCACCGGCACCCCCGCCCTAAAAGTCACCGGCGTCCAACGCTTCTAGCCGCTGCCCACCCACTCGGCGAGTCGGGGATCTAGGTACGGCGAGTCGGGGATCTGAGTACGGCGAGTCGGGGATTCGTGCCCAGTGCGTCAGGAACTCGAGTTGGTTGCTGCCTGCCTCAATGTCCGAGCGTGCGACTACCTAGAGTCGAAGTCCGGCCGGTTCGCCTGGCTGCCTTCATCGAGATGGACACCATGGTCGGCTGCTCTCACTTGCCACGACCACAACGTCCATCTCGACGTGGCGGGCGGTTCGGCGAGCGAGCAGGCGCAGGAATCGACGTCAGCACCCAGCTCCGCCGGCCGACCGGGTCAAACCCGCACCGCGGTCGAACACCCCGCGCGGTACCCACCAACACCGTACCCAAATCCCCGACTCACCGTACCCAAATCCCCGACTCGCCAGGTGGGGGTCTATCCCGTGATCGGTGTTTCCGGCGGTTCGGTTAGTAGCTCTCAGCTGCCGGCCAGCGG
>NZ_BAABJP010000066.1:0-27060 GCF_039543365.1 Actinospineispora eucalypti | reverse complement strand
CGCTGGCCGGCAGCTGAGAGCTACTAACCGAACCGCCGGAAACACCGATCACGGGATAGACCCGGACTCCCGCACCCAACGTCAGTCGAAGACCGGGTCTTCGGTGCGGGTGCGCTTGAGCTCGAAGAAGTGGGGGTAGTCGGCGAGGGTGCGGGCGGCATCGAAGATTCGGCCGGCCTCCTCGCCCGATGGGGCGCGGGAGATCACCGGGCCGAAGTAGGCCACCCCGTCCACGTGGATGGTCGGCGTGCCGACATCCAGGCCGACCGGGTCCATGCCGGCGTGGTGGCTGGTGTTCAGCGCCTCGTCGTACTCGGTGCTGTTCGCCGCGTCGGCCAGGGACGCCGGCAGGTCCAGCTCGGCCAGCGCCTCCTTGATCACCACGTCGAAGTCCTGGTTCTTCCGGTTGTGGATCCGGGTGCCCATCGCGGTGTAGAGCGGCTCCAGGATCTCCTGGCCGCGCAGCTGCTCAGCGGCGATGCACACGCGCACCGGCTTCCACGCGTTGGCCAGCCGCTCCCGGTACTCGTCGGGGATGTCCCGGCCGGAGTTCAGGATGGCCAGGCTCATCACGTGGAACTTCAGATCGATGTCGCGCACCTTCTGGACCTCGAGGATCCAGCGGGAGGTCAGCCACGCCCACGGGCAGAGCGGGTCGAACCAGAAATCCACCTTGGCCGTGCCGGTGTCAGAGCCGTTGCTAGAGGTCATGTGAGGGGCAACACCCCCGGAACGGAAATTGTTCCGGTTACACCTGCCGGATCAACCCGGCCCGTAGCCGGCCCGGAACTCGGCCCACTCCCCCTCGGTGACCGGCCGGAACGGCAGCACCCCGCCGAGCACGAACATCAGGTCCCGCTCCCGGGGCGCGAGCACCGCGTCGTCCCAGTCGATCAGCCAGGCGCGGTCGCCGTCCAGCAGCACGTTCCCCAGGTGGGGATCGGCGTGGCAGACCACCAGCTCGGCGGGTCGCCCGCGCAGCCGCGTACCCAGCCGGTCCGCGCGGTCCAGCACGGCGGCGATCCGGTCCGCCGAGGCCAGCCAGTCGGCTCGCAGGGCGTCCACCGGCGCCAGCCGCCCCAGCGCCACGCCGAACTCCTCCCGGACCCGGGCAACCAGCCCTCTTTCCGCCACGCCCGGAGACTCGCACGCGCAACTCGGTGCCCGTCCACCCGGCCCGCATGGTTGGATCGCGGCAGACCTGCAGGCCGCACGACAGGGAGACCAGTGGCACCCCCGAACCTCACCCGGACCGAGGCCGAGCAGCGCGCCAAGCTGCTCACCGTCGCCGACTACACCATTGCGCTGGACCTGACCGACGGCTCGGGCCGCCCCGGCACGACGGAGTTCACCAGCACCACGACCGTGCGCTTCGACTGCGCGGAACCGGGCGCGGACAGCTGGATCGACATCGTCGCCGCGCGAGTGAGTTCGGCCGTGCTGAACGGCGTCCAGCTGGACGTCTCCGGCTACCGCGAGGAGGACGGCGTCCCGCTGCCCAACCTGGCCGGGCACAACGAGCTGACCGTCACCGCCGACTGCCGCTTCATGAACACCGGCGAGGGCCTGCACCGGTTCGTCGACCCGGTTGACCAGGCGGTCTACCTGTACTCGCAGTTCGAGACGGCCGACGCCAAGCGCATGTTCGCCTGCTTCGACCAGCCGGACCTGAAGGGCCGCTACCAGCTCACCGTGACCGCCCCGGCGGACTGGCAGGTGGTTTCCAACTCACGCATCGAGGACAGCTCCTCCGCGCCGAGCGGCGCGGCGATGCACCGGTTCGCCACCAGCGAGATCATGAGCACCTACCTGGTGGCGCTGATCGCCGGCCCGTACTCGGTCTGGCGGGACGAGCACGACGGAATTCCGCTCGGCATCTACTGCCGGCGCTCGCTGGCCGAGCACATGGACGCCGATCGGCTGTTCACCGAGACCAAGCAGGGCTTCGACTTCTACCACGCCAACTTCGGCGTGCGGTACCCGTTCGGCAAGTACGACCAGCTGTTCGTGCCGGAGTTCAACGCCGGCGCGATGGAGAACGCCGGCGCGGTCACCTTCCTGGAGGACTACGTCTTCCGGTCCCGGGTCACCAAGTACCTCTACGAGCGGCGCGCGGAGACCGTGCTGCACGAGATGGCGCACATGTGGTTCGGCGACCTGGTCACCATGCGCTGGTGGGACGACCTTTGGCTGAACGAGTCGTTCGCCACCTGGGCGTCGGTGCTCTGCCAGGCCGGCGCCACCGAGTACACCAACGCGTGGACCACCTTCGCCAACGTGGAGAAGTCCTGGGCCTACCGGCAGGACCAGCTGCCGTCCACCCACCCGGTGGCCGCCGACATCCCGGACCTGGCCGCCGTCGAGGTCAACTTCGACGGCATCACCTACGCCAAGGGCGCCTCGGTGCTCAAGCAGCTGGTCGCCTACGTCGGCCTGGAGCCGTTCCTGGCCGGCCTGCGCGACTACTTCGAGGCGCACAAGTGGGGCAACGCCACCTTCGACGACCTGCTCGGCTCGCTGGAGAAAGCGTCTGGTCGCGACCTTTCCGACTGGGGTAACCAGTGGCTGCGCACCACCGGGCTGAACCTGCTGCGGCCGGACTTCACGGTCGGCCCCGACGGCCGGTTCACCTCCTTCGCGGTGCGCCAGGGCGGCGCCCGGCCGGGCGCGGGTGAGCTGCGCACCCACCGGCTGGCCGTGGGCGTCTACGACGACTCACCCGAGGGCAAGCTGGTGCGCACCCACCGCGTCGAGGTGGACGTCAGCGGCGACCGCACCGAGGTGCCCGACCTGGTCGGCGTGCCGCGCGGCAAGCTGGTGCTGGTCAACGACGACGACCTGACCTACGGCGCGCTGCGCCTGGACCCGGGCTCGCTGACCGTGCTGATCGACCGGATCGCCGACATAACCGAGCCCCTGCCCCGCACGCTGTGCTGGTCGGCGGCCTGGGAGATGACCCGCGAGGCGGAGCTGAAGGCGCGCGACTTCACCGCGCTGGTGGCCGGTGGCGCCGGCAAGGACTCCGAGACCGGCGTGGTGCAGCGGCTGTTGCTACAGGCGCAGACGGCGGTGGCCTCCTACGGGGACCCGACCTGGGCGGCGTCCGACGGTTGGCCGCTGCTCACCGACGCCCTGCTGGCCATGGCGCGCGGCGCCGAGCCGGGCTCGGACGGCCAGCTGGTCGCGGTGAACGCGCTCACCGGCAGCGCGCTGGACGGGCCGAAGCTGGACCTGCTGGCCGGCCTGCTGGCCGGCACCGAGACGCTGCCCGGGCTGACCGTGGACACCGACCTGCGCTGGCGGCTGCTGCACGCGCTGGTCGCGCACGGCCGGGCCGGCGAGGCGGAGATCACCGCCGAGCACCAGCGGGACGCGACCAGTGCCGGCGAGCGGCAGGCGGAGCGGTCCCGGGCGCTGGTCCCCACGGCGGAGGCCAAGGAGCGGGCCTGGCAGCGGGCGGTGCACGACGACGACCTGCCCAACGCGGTGTGCGACGCGATCATCTCCGGGTTCTCCCACCCGGCACAGCGGGACCTGCTCACCCCGTACGTGGAGCGCTACTTCGCCGAGGTGGAGGACGTCTGGCAGCGGCGGACCAGCGAGCGGGCACAGTCCATGGTGCTCGGGCTCTACCCGTCCTGGTCGGTGGACAAGAGCGGGGTGGACGCGGCCGACGCGTGGCTGGCCGTGGAGGACGCGGAGCGCCGCCCGCCGGCCCTGCGCCGCCTGGTCTCCGAAGGCCGTGCCGGCGTGGTCCGCGCCCTGTCCGCCCGCGAGTTCGACCGCTCCTGACCCCAAATCGCCGATTCAGTCACTTTGGCAGCCTGATTCAGTGACTCTGGCAGGCCGGTTCAGTCCCTTTGGCCTGCTGGAGTCACTGAATCAGCGTGCTGAAAGCACTGAATCAGTGTGCTGAAGTCACTGAATCAGCCGGTCTGGTCGGAGAGCATTCGCAAACCAGTCAAGAGGCCACCAAACAGGTCGCCTTCCTTGAAGGAGGCGACCATGTTGATCGCGGCCAGGTCGCACACTCGGTCGGAGAGCCGCACCTTGGCCGCCGGGCCGGTGACGATCTCCAGCTTCTTCCGGCCCGGGTCGACCGCAATCAGCACCGAGTCGGCGCCGGCCGCGCCGAGCTGGTCGTGCAGCTTCTCGGCCGCCGCCCTCGGCTCGGGCAACAGGTCGCCCAGGTAGATGGAGAAGCGCAGCTTGGTGTGCTTGCTGACCAGGGTGAGGGTGTCGTCCAGCCGGTTCAGCTGCGAGCTGGAGAACGGCACGGCCGCCACCTGGTCGGAGCGGTACTCCTCGGCGGCGGAGATCCGGCCGGACGCGGTGCGCACCGCGCCGTAGGGCAGCTCCTCTTCCTCCTGGGCCCGCGGCACCAGGTGGCCGTCGTGACTGGGCTCGACGTGGTGCTGCTCCGGGGCCTCGGCCTCCGGTGAGGTGAGCTCACCAGTTGCCATGTGCCCCTCCTCGGCTCGCGCCCTGGGCGTACTCATGCTCGGTCACCTCGGGAAGCTCGGCGCCCTTCGGGTTGGCGGTCCACCACACCGGTGGGTAGTTCCACGGCTCACCGGGGCGGTAGCGCGGTCGGCGGACAAGGCCTCGGCCGGCCGCCAACAGCGCTATCACAAGGTATATCCCCAGCGGCACGCACACGTACAGCAGCGTGGTCTGCAAGACGCTCACAGCCACTCAGGGTAGTGGACGAACCTGAGAGCCTCGCACAGCCCCGCGTCACCAGACCGGAGGACGGCGGTCACCCCACGGGGCGACGGAGGCCAGCGAGGCGCCCAGCTCGAGCAACAGCGCGTCGGCGCCCGGCGCACCGACCAGTTGCACGCCGATCGGCAGGTTCTCCCCGGTCCAGCCCAGCGGCAGGCTCAGGGCCGGCTGACCGGTGAGGTTGTAGAGCGCGGTGAACGGTGTGAACGCCCGCTGCCGGGCGTAGTCGGTGACCGGGTCCCCGCCCTCGGTGAACCAGCCGACCGGGCGCGGCGGCTGCGCCAGCGTCGGCGTCAGCACCACGTCCACCCGGGACTGCGCGGCCACCACCCGCCGGGTGAGCAGCTGCGCGGCGGAAGCGGCGGCGACGAACTCCGGCCCGCTGATCGCCCGGCCCCGCTCCCGCCACCACCGGGTCAGCCCGAGCAGCTCGGACTCCCGCTCCGGGGGCACCGGGTGGCCGTGCGCGAGCACCGCCCACAACACCTCGAAATGCCTCACCAGCTCCTGGGCGCCCTCCGCGGTGACCGGCGGCGGGATGTCCACCACCTCGTGCCCGAGCCCGGCCAGCAGCTCGCCGGCGTGGCGGTACGCGGCCAGGCACTCCGGATCCACGGTCACCCCGGGTAGCGGCGGTTGCGCGTACCGGCCGATGCGCAGCCGTCCCGGGTTGGCTCGGCGGACCCTTTCGGCGAAGCTTCCGCCGGGCGTGGCCGGCCGGTTGAACGGTTCACCGGGCACCGGGACGGCCAGCGCGTCCAGCATCGTCGCCGCATCCAGCACGGTGCGCGCGAGCGGCCCGGACACCGACATACCCAGCGGGTCGCCGCCCACCGGTCCCCGGGACACCAGGCCCCGGCTGGTCTTCAGCCCGACCAGGCCGCACACGCTGGCCGGGATCCGGATGGACCCGCCGCCGTCGGTGCCGTGCGCGAACGCGACCAGCCCGGCCGCGACCGCCGCCCCGGCCCCGCCGGAGGAACCCCCGGCCAGCCGGGTCGGGTCCCACGGCGTGACGGTCGGCGCCCGGCCGGCCGGCTCGGTGTACGGCGGCAGGCCGAACTCGGGCACGGCGGTCTTGCCCAGGCTGATCGTGCCGGCCTCGGCCAGCAGCCGGGCGGAGTCGTCGTCCACCTCGGGCACGTACTCGGCGAACACCGTCGAGCCGAACGTGGTCCGCACCCCGGCGGTGACCGCCAGATCCTTGATCGCGGTGGGCACACCGAGCAGCGGCGGCAGCTCCTCGGCCGGCCCGGCGAGCAGGCGCTTCTCGGCGGCCTTGGCGGCGTCCAGCGCGCGCTCCGGGGTGAGGGTGACGAACGCGGCCAGGATGGGGTCCAGCCGGTCCACCCGGCGCAGGGCGTGCTCCACCAGTTCCACGGGGCCGAGCTCACCGGCGCGGATCGCTTCGGCCTGCTCGACGGCGGTCAGCTCGTGGGGCTCGGTCATGTAGGCGAGCGTACGGTTTTAAAGATCGGCCTGGACGGGGGCGGTTGGGCTCCTTGGTCACGTTCGCCCGCCGGCCGAACGTTTGGGCGCGGGTCGGCTCGGGTCGCTCGTCACCGTCCGTAGCCACAGCGCACGGGCGATCGGGCGGGTCGAGGGCCGCGCCGCACCGAGGGCAAGCTGAGTCCGGTGAACAGCAAGATCAAAGCGGACTGAGCTTGCACTCGATGAATCGGCACCCCGGAGACCGACGCCTACCGGCTACACAGGGTCAGGACCGGCCCGAGAAACGCAACGGGCGGCACCCAGCCCGACAACAAACCGAACCGCGCCCGTCCAAGCCGATCTTTAAACCCCCGCCCAAACGCCCGGCCGCCGCCCCGCCCACGGCACAGCCCGCTCCAACTGCCCACCCAACGCAAGCAGCATCCCTTCCGAACAGAGATCACCGGCCAGCTGCACCCCGATCGGCAACCCCGTCGAGCTCACCCCGAGGGGCAAACTGAGAGCCGGCGCGCCGGTCAGGTTGAACAGCGGGGTGAAGGTGACGATGTCGAAGAGTTTCCTGGTCCACGCCTCGTGATCCAGGTCGGCGTTGGCGTCCAACACCCCCAACGGCGGCGCGGGGGTGTTCGCCGTCGGGGTGAGCAGCACGTCGTACTCCTGGTGGAAGCGGCCCAGCTCCCGGCTGGTCCGGTTGGCGATGGCCAACGCCTCGCCCATGTCCACCGCGGTGAGCCGGCGGCCGTACTCGTAGCCGGCCAGCACGGTGGCCTCCAGGGTGTCCGGGCCGGGGGCGAGCCCGGACAGCTGGCTGACCCCGTGCACCGACTCGGCCAGGAAGCCGGCCCAGATCCGGAAGTTGGCCAGGATGAACTCGGCCCAGTCGAGCGCCGGCGTGGCCCGTTCCACCCGGTGGCCGAGGTCGGCCAGGGTGTCGGCCACCGAGTCCACGGCGGCGGCCACGTCCGGGTCCACCTCGCTGCCCGCCCACGACTCGGTGTGCACAGCGATGCGCAGCGCGGCCGGGTCCCGCTCCGGCTCGGTGGCGAACGGGCGGGGTGGCTCCGGCAGCCGGTACTTCTCGCCGGGCACCCACCCGGCCACCTGGTCCAGCAGCGCGGCCGCGTCGCGCACCGTGCGGGTCACCGCGAACTCGCAGGCGAAGCCGTACAGCGCCTCCTGGGCGTCCGGCGCGAGTGACACCCGGCCCCGGGTCGGCTTCAGCCCGACCAGGCCGTTGTAGCCGGCCGGGATGCGGATCGAACCGCCGCCGTCGTTGGCGTGGGCCACCGGCACGGCGCCGGCCGCGACCAGCGCGGCCGAGCCGCCGCTGGACCCGCCGGCCGAGTGCCCGGGGTTCCACGGGTTGCGGGTCGAGCCGTGGATCAGCGGTTCGGTGTTGGCGTTGAAGCCCATCTCCGGGGAGGTGGTCTGCACCATGGTGGCCAGGCCGGCGGCGCGGAAGCGGGCCATCAGCTCGGTGTCGTAGCCGAAGGTGAGGCCGTCCGGGCCGGTCAGCCGGCTGCCCATCCGGGTGGGTACCCCGGCTATGTGGCAGACCAGGTCCTTCACCGCGAACGGCACGCCGCCGAACGGGCCGTCCGCGTTGTGCTCCAGCGGCTTCTCGAACGGTTCGGCGGCGGTCGCGTTCAACCGGGGCGCCACGGCGTCCAGCGCCGCGCGGGCCGCCTCGTACACCTCGGCGGCGCTCACCTCGCCGGACCTGATCAGCTCCGCGATGCCGGTGGCATCCTGGGCGGCATACTCGTCGACGCGCATGCCCGCGACGTTGCCCGGGGCGACGCGGCCGCACAAGGGGCAGATCTGCCCATGACTGGCGCCGCGGGCGCTGGACCACCGAGCACGCGCCCAGTCAGGCGCGTGCGGGATGACTACCGCCTCGGCAGTACCGGCTCCAGCGGATGCGCCGGCCCGCCGCCCACCCGGACCGGCTCGCCGGCGAATGCCAGCGCCACCAGCAGCCCGCACAGCGCGGCCAGCCGGTTGCCGTCCACGGGTCCGACCCACGGCCGGCCGAGCGCAAGGCTTTCAGCGCACGCTAGGGAGCCAGCCGCTGTGGGTGATCGCGGGCTAGGCGACCATCTCCAGCCAGGGTTCCCACGTCGGGTGCGGTTCGACGGTGAGCAACAACACACCGCTTCGCCCCCGCCTGGGTGGTCCCGGGTTCACCCGCATGGCCCAGCCGAGCTCGGTAAGCAGCCGATCGGCCTTGCGCGAGTTGCACGGCCGGCAGGCCGCGACACAGTTCTCCCAGGTGTGCTTGCCACCCCGGCTGCGCGGCACCACGTGGTCGATGGTGTCCGCCCGCTTGCCGCAGTAGGCGCACACCTTCCCGTCCCGGCGCAGCACGCCCGACCTGGTCATCGGCGTGGTCGCCCGGTACGGCACCCGCACGTAGCGGGACAGCCGCATCACCGAGGGCGCGGTGATGGTCAGGTTCTCCGAACGGAACGCGCCACCTTCGAGCGCGGCCTGCACGAGCTCGGCCTTGCCACTGAGCATGAGCAGCACCGCGCGCTTCGCGGTGACGACCGCGAGCGGCTCAAAAGTCGCATTGAGCAACAGCACTCGAGACGTCACCACGCCACCCCCTACCGGCCGCCGGCGCCTTCGGGCACCAGTAACCGGGGCGCCGCCCCGCGATCCGCGACGGCGCCCGGGAGTCCGGGTTGTCGTTCCGGCACGCGACCACCTCCAGGGCGGGGAGCTGACGCGCATAGTCGACCACATTCGGCGCCGTCCCGCATCCAGGAAAGCGGTGTGTCTTCCGACCCGGGTGGCGGCCGGTGGCCGGCCCCGCGCCGGGCTTACGTAACCTGGCCGGATGTGGCTAGTCCGCACCCGCCCGTGCCCACCCCACACTGGCCCCTACCCACCCCGCCGGCCGCCGTCCCCCAGGGCCTGACCGACGTGATCCCACCACCACCGCCGGACGTGATGGACGTCGTCAAGTGGGCGCCGGCCTGCGTGAACGACGCCGGCTCCTGGTGCGCGGCCGTCTACCAGTGGACCCACAGCGACGCGCTGGCCCGCTCGGCCGACGTGGTCATCGACCGCGCCTTCTCGGTGCTGCTGATCGTGGTGGTCGCGCTGATCGCCCGCGCGCTGCTGCACCGGGCGATCACCAAGCTGGTGCGCGGCGCGGCCAACGGCCGGGCGCTGGTGCCGCAGTCGCTGCGCCGGCGGGCCAGGGAGCTGGCCGGGTCGATGCTCTCCGAGCGGCGCAACCAGCGGGCCGAGACCATCGGCTCGGTGCTGCGCTCGATCACATCGGTGATGGTGCTGCTGATCGCCTCGGTGATGATCCTGGCCGAGTTCGGGCTGAACCTGGGGCCGATCCTGGCCTCGGCCGGCATTGTCGGCGTGGCGATCGGCTTCGGCGCGCAGAACCTGGTGCGCGACTTCCTGTCCGGCATGTTCATGCTGCTGGAGGACCAGTACGGGGTCGGCGACGTGGTCGACGTCGGGCCGGCCAGCGGTACCGTGGAGTCGGTGGGCCTGCGGATCACCACCCTGCGGGACGTGCGCGGCACCGTCTGGCACGTGCGCAACGGGGAGATCCAGCGGGTCGGCAACAAGAGCCAGGGCTACGCGGTGGCCGTGGTCGACCTGCCGCTGGCGCACAGCGCCGACATCCAGGCCGCCGAGGAGATCACCGCGCGGGTGGCCGGCGAGGTGGCCGAGACCGACGAGGTGGCCGAGCAGCTGCTCGAGCCGCCGGTGGTACTGGGGGTGGACAGCGTGACCGTGGAGGGCATCACGCTGCGGTTGACCGCGAAGACGCGGCCCGGCCAGCAGTGGCTGGTGCAGCGGGCGATGAACGCGGCGATCACCAGCGCGTTCGTCCAGGCCGACATCGAGCGCCCGCACGCCGCCGGCCCCGCCACCAACGGACCGACCCGGAGCGAGAGATGACCACGCCCCAGCAGTTCTATGCCGACGTCGACGGCGCCGAGGTGTTCAAGCGCCTGGTCGCCCGGTTCTACGAGCAGGTCGCCGAGGACCCGGTGTTGCGCCCGCTGTACCCGGAGGAGGACCTCGGGCCGGCCGAGGACCGGCTGCGGATGTTCCTCGAGCAGTACTGGGGCGGCCCGCGCACCTACTCCGAGCAGCGCGGACACCCCCGGCTGCGCATGCGGCACGCCCCGTTCAAGATCGGGCCGATCGAGCGGGACGCGTGGCTGCGCTGCATGCGGGTCGCGGTGGACGAGGCCGACCTGGACGACGCGCACCGGGCGATGCTCTGGCAGTACCTGGAGTTCGCCGCCGCAAGCATGGTGAACAGCCCATTTTGAACCCCTGAACGGAGCACGACGAGGCGGGCGCAATAGCGTGCTTGGCGACCGAGGGCAACCGCTCTCGACCATTCGGAGGGTTACCGCCGAGGCACTCTGTGCGACAGCCGTTTTATTGGCAGGATGAGCATTCGTGCAGCCCAGCCAGGTCCGATGGTCGGCCGAACGGCCCTGGTGGCGCGACGCGGTCTGCTATCAGATCTATCTGAAGTCGTTCGCCGACTCGAACGGCGACGGCGTCGGCGACCTGGACGGCATCCGCGCCCGGCTGGGCTACCTGGAACTGCTGGGCGTGGACGCGCTGTGCCTCACCCCGTGCTTCCGCTCCCCGATGGCCAGCGTGGACGCGGACGGCTACGACGTGGCCGACCCGAGGGACATCGACCCGCTGTTCGGCGACCTGGCCGCGTTCGACGCGCTGGTCGCGGCCAGCCACGAGCACGGCATCCGGCTGGTCCTGGACCTGGTGGCCAACCACACCTCCACCCAGCACGAGTGGTTCCAGGCGGCCCTGGGCTCCGGCCCGGGCAGCCCGGAACGGGACCGCTACGTGTTCCGCTACGGCCGGGGCCCGGGTGACGCCAGCCCGCCGAACAACTGGCCCAGCCAGACCGGCGGCCCGGCCTGGACCCGCATCGCGGAGCGGCACGGCGAGATGGGCCAGTGGTACCTGCACCTGTTCACCCCCGAGGAACCCGACCTGAACTGGTCGAACCCGGACGTGTGGACCGACCTGGAGAAGACCCTGCGGTTCTGGCTGGACCGGGGCGTGGACGGGTTCCGCATCGACACCGCGCACGGCATGGCCAAGCCGCACGGCCTGCCGGACGCGCCGTCGCAGTCGTTCGGCCAGGTCGACGGCGGCGACGGCCCGGACGCCCGGTTCGACCACGACGGGGTGCACGAGATCCACCGGATGATCCGCTCGGTGCTCGACGAGTACCCGGCCCGGGTGCTGGTCGGCGGGATCCGGGTGGCCGACGACGAACGGTTCGGCCGCTACCTGCGGCCCGACGAGCTGCACCTCGGGGAGAACTCGGGGCTGCTGCACGTCGAGTTCGAGGCCGGCGAGATCAAGGCCGCCATCGAGCGGGCCGTGCGGACCGCGGGGTGGGTGTCCGGCACACCCAGCTGGGCGATCTCCCGGTCCGACGTGCCGCGCCCGGTCAGCCGGTTCGGTGGCGGGCAGCAGGGGCTGCGCCGGGCCCGCGCGCTGGCCCTGGTCCAGCTGGGCCTGCCCGGGGCGGCCTTCCTCTACAACGGCGAGGAGCTGGGGCTGCCCAGCGTGCCGCCGCCCGATCCCGACAAGCAGGCCAGGAACGCCCACCGGGTGCCGCTGCCGTGGGAGGGCGACGAGCCGCCTTACGGCTTCTCCGAGGGCGAGACCAGCTGGCTGGACATGCCGGACGGCTGGGCCGGGCTGACCGTGGAGGCGCAGCTGGAGGACGCGCACTCCACGCTGTCGCTGTACCGGCACGCGCTGGAGATCCGCCGCGGCCACCCGGGGTTCGTCGGCGACGAGCTGGAGTGGTTCGGCGCCCCGGCCGGCTGCTTCGCCTTCCGGCGCACCGAGACCACCCTGGCCTGCGTGCTGAACACCTCGGAGTTCGCCGTCGACCTGCCACCCGGCGACGTGCTCATCTCCAGCGGCCCGCTCACCGAGGACGGCTGGCTGCCGCCGGATACCGCGGTTTGGCTGGCCTAACCCAACCTAACGGTGTTAGCTTGGCGGTGACACGCGCCACACCGGGGGGGTCCGACCATGTCTGTGGATGTCGAGCGGCCGACGGTCCCGGCCCCGCGCACCTGTCCGTATACCCCGCCCGACCTGCACCGGGCGCTGTACGACCGGCACGCCGTGGTACCCGCGACGTTGCCCGGCGGCCGGGCCGGCTGGGCGGTCACCGACCTGCCCACCATCCGCGCCATGCTGGTGGACCCCCGGTTCAGCTCGGACCGGGGCCGGCCGGGCTTCCCGCAGTACGCCGAGGGCCACCACCTGTGGCTGATCAGCATGGACGCGCCGGAACACACCCGGGCCCGGCGGGACGTGATCACCGAGTTCACCTCGCGCCGGATGGAGGCGCTGCGGACGGCGGTCGAGCGGATCGTGCACGAGCGGATCGACGCCATGCTGGCCGGGCCACGCCCGGTGGACCTGGTGCGGGCGTTGTCCCTACCGGTGCCGTCCTCGGTCATCTGCGCGCTGCTCGGCGTGCCGTACCAGGACCACGAGCTGTTCGAGGAGCGCACCCGGGCGCTGGTGGAGAACGACCCGGCGGTCATCCTCAAGGCCGCCGCCGACATCCGCGCCTACCTGGGTGAGCTGGTGCGGGCCAAGCAGCGCGACCCCGACCCGGCGGACCTGCTCGGCCGGCAGGTGCTGAAGCTGCGCGCGGAGGGCCGGGAGGACCACGGCGACCTGGTCGAACTGGCCTTCATCCTGCTCGTTGCCGGGCACGAGACCACCGCCAACATGATCTCGCTGAGCGCGCTCGCGCTGATCCGCGACCCGGCACTCGCGGACGCGCTGCGATCCGCCCCCGAGCGGATCCCGGCGGCGGTGGAGGAGCTGCTGCGCCTGTTCACCATCGTGGAGTCGCCGCTGTCCCGGATCGCCACCGAGGACGTCGAGCTGGCCGGCGTGCACATCCGGGCCGGCGACGGCGTGATCGCGCTGGCCACCACCGGCAACCACGACCCGTCGCTCTTTCCCGAGCCGGAGCGGATACTGCTGGGCCGGGACAGCCGCAAGCACATCGCGTTCGGCCACGGCCCGCACCAGTGCCTGGGCAAGAGCCTGGCCCGGGTGGAGCTACAGGTAACCCTGAGCGCACTGGTCACCCGCATCCCCGGTTTGCGCCTGGCTGAGCCGGATGGGCCGTTGCGCCTGAAGACCGTGCAACGGGTCTTCGGCCTGGACCGCCTCCCCGTCACCTGGGGCTGAGCGACCGCCATGTCTTGATGATCATGGAACGCGGCCCGTTCAGAGGGCGAGCGGGAGCAAGGCGCGTCGCCGGAACACCACGGCACCGTCGGACGTGGCCAGCCGCGCCCACCCGTCGGCCACCGACAGCTCCGCGTCGCCCACGATCCCCAACCCGGACAGCGCGAACAAGCACCGCATCGGCACCCGCACCAATCCGCCGCGCCCCGTCGAAGCCTCGCCGGTCGCCTCCGGATCGGGCTCGACGGCGAGTACGGGCCGGTCCAACAGCTCGGGCGGCGGGTGATCACCGTGCTCCTTGGCGTCCGCCAAGCCACGGGCCACGAGTCCGTCCAGCTCCGAAGTGACAACCCGGCCCGCCGGCGTCCACTCGACGGGCAGAGCGGCAGGCCAGTCCCCGAGCGCGGGCAGGCCGGGCTCCACCTCGTCCGATCGGCCCACGGCGAGCCCGGCCAGCAACTCCCGCGCCGCCACCGTCACCCCGGGACCGCGCATCGAGCCGGGCGCCGCGTGCCACGCGAACACCTCGAACGGGGTGCGCGCCCATACCGCGACCCGCTCCCCCTCGGCCCGTACCAGCACGTTCACCAGCGGGTCCAGCTGGACCACCCGGGCGACGAACTCGGCCAGCTCGTCGCGCGCCCGGCCGGCGACGGTCAGGGTCATCCGGCGCGCGTCCGGGCCGGCGGAGCCGGCCCGCTGGGTCGGGCGCCCAGTTCGGCCGCCGGCTCCTCGGCGAACTGCTCGAGGAAGGCCCGTTCCGCCTCGGTGAGCCGGCGGGGCCGGCCGGCCACCAGGTCGTACGGCACCATCTGCGTGCTCGCGGTGACCGCCACCGGGTCCTCCTCGGCCGGCCCGGTGTGCAGCTCGTAGTCGATCACGAACGAGGCCGCGCGCACGCTGTGCGTCCACATGCTCACCCGTACGGACTGGCCCCGGTAGGCGATCTGGTGCTTGTAGTCCACGCGCAGGCTGGCCACCAGCAGGCCCTCGGACCACGCTCCCGCCCCGTCGCGGCGCGCCCGGTGGAACACCAGCTCCACCCGGGCCTCCTCGAGCAGGGTGACCGTGCGCGCGTGGTTGACGTGCCGGTACACGTCCAGGTCGGCCCAGCGCAACGGGATCTCCACGTGGAACCGGCTCACTCTGACACCGCCGGCCCGGCTCCTCGGACGGACCTCCGGCCCGCCCTCCGAGCCGCCGCGTGAGCGCCGCTCACCGGGACAGCCCCCGCAGCTGGCGGGAGACCACGGAGAGCGTGGCCAGGTCCAGCTGCGCCTTGCCGACCGCGCCCAGCGCGGCGCGCGCCCGGCTCAGCTTGGAGGCGTTCAGCCGTTCCCACTGGGCGATCTTCTTCTCCACGCTGTCCGACGGCGCGCTCTCCCGCAAGGCGTCCAGGGTGATCGCCCGCAGCGAGCCGTACAGGTCGTCCCGCAGGGCCAGCCGGGCCAGCGCGTGCCACCGGTTCCCGCGTTCCAGGCTGCTCACCGAGGTCAGCGCGAGGTCGATGCCCAGGTGGTCGGACAGCGCGAAGTAGAGCGCCGCCACCGCCGCCGGGTCGCTCTCGTCGTTGCCCCGCTCGGACAGCTCGGTGACCTCCACGATGTCCAGCAGCGAGTACACGTTGAGCAGCGCGGCCATCCGCTCGGCCAGCGCGTTGGGCACGCCGCTCTTCATCAGCTCGCCGACCCGCTCGGCGTGATCCTGCGCCTCCCGGCCCACCAGCAGCTGGGGCACCCGGGCGCGCAGCGCGGTCACGGTCGGCGAGAACCGGGATATCTCCGCCCCGACCGGCAGCGGCTGCGGCCGGTTGGTGAGGAACCACCGACAGGCCCGGTCCAGCACCCGCCGGCTCTCCAGCACCAGCTTGTCGGCCCGCTTGGTGTCCAGCGCGCCGCTGGCGTCCAGGCGCTCGATCTCCGCCCACAGCTCGGGCAGCTCGAACACCGCCGTGGTGATCGCGTAGGCCCGCACCACGTCGGACGCCTGCACCTCCAGCTCCTCGGCCAGCCGGAACGCGAACGTGGTACCGCCGCCGTCCACCACCTGGTTGACCAGCTGGGTGGTGATGATCTCCCGGCGCAGCGGGTGCGCGTCCACCGCGTCCGGGTAGCGCTCGCGCAGCGGCGCCGGGAAGTAGTTGCGCAGCCGGTCGGCGAACACCGCCGCGTCCGGCAGGTCGGACTCCAGGATGCGCGCCTTCAGGTCCAGCTTGACGTGCGCGAGCAGGGTGGCCAGCTCCGGCGAGGAAAGGCCCTGGCCGGCCTTGATCAGCGTGGCGAACCCCTCGTTGTCCGGCAGCACGTCCAGGCCGCGGTCCAGCCCGGTGCGGGACTCCAGGTCGACCACCAGGCGCTCCTGCACGCTGATCATGCCGCTGGCGTGCGCCCGGGCCACCCCGAGCATCGCGTTCTGGCTGAAGTTGTCCGCGAGGACCAGCCGGGAGACGTCCTCGGTCATCTCCTCCAACAGCGCGATGCGGGACGGCTCGTCCAACTCGCCGGCCGCCACCACCTGGGCCAGCGGGATCTTGATGTTGACCTCGTGGTCGCTGCAGTCCACGCCGGCCGAGTTGTCCAGCGCGTCGGTGTTCACCTTGCCGCCGGCGCGGGCGAACTCGATCCGGCCGAGCTGGGTGAGCCCCAGGTTGCCGCCCTCCCCGACCACCTTCACCCGCAGTTCGCCGCCGTTCACCCGGACCGCGTCGTTGGCCTTGTCGCCGACCTCGCTGTTCGCCTCGGTCGCCGCCTTCACGTAGGTGCCGACGCCGCCGTTCCACAACAGGTCCGCCGGGGCCAGCAGGATCGACTTGATCAGCTCCGGCGGGGTCACCGTGCGGACCTCGGGGCCGAGGCCCAGCGCGGCGCGCATCGGCTCGGTCACCGGGATCGCCTTGGTGGTGCGCGACCACACCCCGCCGCCCTCGCTGATCAGCGAGCCGTCGTAGTCCTCCCAGGAGGACCGGGGCAGCCCGAACAGCCGCCGGCGCTCGGCGTAGGAGCTGGCCGCGTCCGGGTTCGGGTCGACGAAGACGTGCCGGTGGTCGAACGCGGCGACCAGCCGGATGTGCTCGGACAGCAGCATCCCGTTCCCGAACACGTCACCCGACATGTCGCCGATGCCGACCACGGTGAACTCCTGGCTCTGGGTGTCCGTGCCCAGCTCCCGGAAGTGCCGCTTCACGCTCTCCCACGCGCCCTTGGCGGTGATGCCCATGGCCTTGTGGTCGTAGCCGGCGCTGCCGCCCGAGGCGAACGCGTCACCCATCCAGAAGCCGCGCTCCACGGCCAGGGCGTTGGCTATGTCGGAGAAGGTCGCGGTGCCCTTGTCGGCGGCCACCACCAGGTAGCTGTCGTCGCCGTCGTGGCGGACCACGCCCTCCGGGGGCACGTTCTCGCCGCCGACCAGGTTGTCGGTCAGGTCGAGCAGGCCGGTGATGAACATCCGGTAGCAGGCGATGCCCTCGGCCAGGTTGGCCTCGCGGTCGGCGGCCGGGTCACCGGTCGGCTCGGGCGGCTGCTTCACCACGAAGCCGCCCTTGGCGCCCACCGGCACGATCACCGCGTTCTTCACCGCCTGGGCCTTGACCAGGCCGAGGATCTCGGTGCGGAAGTCCGCCGGCCGGTCCGACCAGCGCAGCCCGCCCCGGGCCACCGGGCCGAACCGCAGGTGCACACCCTCCACCCTCGGCGAGTACACGAAGATCTCGAACCGGGGCTTGGGCGCGGGCAGCTCGCGGACCTGCCCCGGGTCCAGCTTGATGGCGAAGTACGGCCGGCGGGCGAAGTAGTTGGTACGCAGCGTGGCGCTGATCAGGTTCAGGTATCCGCGCAGGATGCGGTCGGCGTCCAGCCCGGCCACCTGGTTGATCATCTCGGTGACCTCGGCCTGCCGGCGCTCGATCAGCTCCTTGCGCTCCGTGCTGTCCGGCTCGTTCAGCGCCGGGTCGAACCGCGCCTCGAACAGCCGGACCAGCGCGGTGGCCACCGGGGCGTGGGCGATCAGCGTGTCGGCCAGGTACAGCTGGCCGTACGGGGTGCCGATCTGGCGCAGGTAGCGGGCGTAGGCCCGCAGCAGCCCGGCCTCCCGCCAGTCCAGGCCGGCGCGCAGCACCAGGCCGTTGAACCGGTCCACCTCGGTGTCCCCACGCCACGCGGCGGCGAACGTGGCGCAGAACTTGGCCCGGTCACCGGGCACGTCCCCGCGTTCCTCGATGGCGGTGGCCACCGCCTCGTCCAGCCGGAGGCCGAAGTCGTAGATCCAGCAGCGCCGGCCGTCCGGGCGGGTGATCCGGTACGGGCGCTCCTCGATGACCTGCACGCCCATCTGCTGCAGCACCGGCAGCATCTCGCTGAGCGCGACCTCGTCGCCGGCCAGGAACAGCTTGAACCGGCGGTCCCGCCGGCCGGCGCCGTCCGGCTGGTAGAGCACCATGTCCGGCTCGTCGACCAGCCCCTCCAGCTTGGCCAGGTCGGCGACCGCCTGGGAGGTGTCGAAGTCCTCCTTGTAGGCGGCCGGGATCAGGGGCAGGTAGCGGGCGACCGCGTCGGCGGTGCCCGGCTGGCCCTCGACCAGCGCGAGCACCCGGTCGTCCCAGGTCTGCACGCATTCGGAGAGCAGCGCCTGCAGCCGCTCCAGGTCCGGCTCGATGGCGGCGGCCGGATCGGTGTGCACGGTGACGTGCAGCTGGGCCACGCTGGACTCGCTCACCCGGGCGGTGTAGTTCACCGAGGTGCCGCCCAGCTCGCGGCGCAGCGTCTCCTGCATGGCCAGCCGGGCCGAGGTGGTGTACCGGTCCCGGGGCACGTAGACCAGGCAGGAGAAGAAGCGCCGGTAGGGGTCACGCCGGACGAACACCCGCAGCCGGCGCCGCTCGGCCAGGTCGAGCACGCCGACGGCGGTCTCGTGCAGCTCGTCCGCCGAGGCGCGGAACAGCTCCTCCCGCGGGTAGCCGGAGATCACCTCCAGCATGCGCTGGCCGGAGTAGGACTCCAACGGGTAGCCGGCGCGGTGGATGGCGTCGCGCACCCGGCGGGCCACCACCGGGATGTCCAGCACGCTCTCGTACAGCGCGTTCACCGTGAGCAGCCCGATGAACCGGTGCTCCCCGGTGACGTTGCCGTCCGCGTCGAAGGTCTTCACGCTCAGGTAGTCCGGGTAGCCCGGGCGGGAAACCCGGCTGGGCGAGCTGGCCTGGCTGATCAGCAACAGCTCGCGCGAGGTGGCCCGCTCGTTGGCGTCCGAGCCGGGCACGAAGGACCGGGCGGACAGGTTGTCCCCGCGCAGCACGCCCAGCCCGGACGCGAGCACGGCGGTCAGCTTGGGTTCCCCGGCGCTGGTGTCCAGGTCGTAGCGGCGGTAGCCGAGGAAGGTGAAGTGGTCGTCGACCAGCCAGCCGAGCAGCCGGGCGCCCTCCTCGACCTCGGTGCGGTCCAGCGGCGGCGGCTGGTCGCGCAGCCGCGCGGCCAGGTCGAGCGCGGTGTGGATCATGCGCTCGCTGTCCTCGACCACCTCCCGCACGTCGCCGAGCACCTTGGCCAGCTCGTCGGCCAGTTCGTTGCGAGCGTCCTCGGCGAGCGGGTCGGTCTCCAGGTGCATCCAGGACTCGAGCTGGGTGCCCGACGGCGGGTCGTTCGGGTTGGCGTCCGGCAGGACGTCGCTCAGCTCCCCGGACAACGACCGGCGCACCGCGACGATCGGGTGCATCACCCGCTGCACGAAGGCCCCGGACCGGCCGACGGCCGCCACCACGGACTCCACCAGGAAGGGCATGTCGTCCGTGACGATCTCCACGACCGTGCACGCCCGCCCGAGCTGTTCGGCGCCGTCGCGCACCCGCAGCACCGGCCGGCCGTGGCTGCGCTGGGTGGCCAGCTCGCGGTGCGCCCGCACCGCCGCGACCACCTGCCGAGGTTCGGCGGCGGCCAGATCCTCCGGCGGGGTGTGCCGGAAGTACAGCTCGGTGAGCTCGGCGATGCTCGGATCGGCGTCGCGCGCCTGGGCCAGAACCCGGCGCGCGTCGGCGGTCACCGGGTCGTCACCGGCGAGCCCTCCATCGTTGTGCTGGACGTCCCCTTGGCGTGACTGGGTGTCCGTGCCCATCAGCGTTTCCCCTCCGGCGCGACCGTGGACGTAGCCGTCGCAGGCAAGCCTAGCCAACGCGCGCCGGACGACCCGTTACTTCGTTTCAGGCCTCGCGATAGGCGGCGAGCGCGCCGGCGAGCAGCTCAGCGAAGCTCAGCTCGGACACCGGCCGGGAACTCTGCTCGGGCACCTGGTGCGTCGGCTGGGTGGACGCCGAGGACGGATCGCCGGACGGCTCCTCCTGATCCGCCGACCGGTCCGTCTCATCCGCACCATCCGCTCGGCCCACACGGTCGGCGTGGTCCGCCGGTTGGCCGGGCGGCGCCGGGTCCACCCCCACGGTCCGATCCAGCGCCGAGTCCTCGGCGGTGGCTTCCGGCTGCGCCTGAACGCCCTCCGCCGGCACCTGCGCGGTGGTGCTCTCCAGGACCCGATCCGGGAACGGCCTCGGCCTCGGCCCGTCACCGTCGCCGACGTCGGAGTCGGAGTCTGTGTCGCCGGAGTCGCCGACCTGGGCGGTTGCCTCGACGCCCCCCTCGGGTCCGGTGGGCGCGCTGCTCCAGGGGAATGCACTCACCCCGTTGGTGTGCCGGCCGTGCGTGGTCGCGCCGTTGCGCGGCCGGCCGTTGACCGGCGAGCCGTTCGGCGCCTCCGCGCCGTTCGGTTCGGCCCCCTCCGGCCGACCACGCCGGATGTGTTCCTCATGGATGAACCTGGCCGCGTCGAGGATGTGTTCGTCGGCATCCCTCCGACGCCGCCGCCCGCCCGCTACGCCGTTCACCGACGCGCCGGAATCCCGGTCATCCGTGCCCTCACGTCGCCACCGGCCACCCGCCGAATGCCCGTCATCCACACGACGCCACTGGCCGCTCGCCGAAGTACCGAACGAGTTGTCGTCGCCGTCCCGGCGATCGCGATGCCGCCGGCCGTTCACCGACCCGTCCTCGACCGCGCCGGCATGCCGCTCGTCGGCATCCTCCCGACGCCGACGGCCACCCCCCGGCCGCACGTCACCGGGTCCCTCTTCTTCGGCCTCCCGACGCCGACGGCCACCCTCCGGCCGCACGTCCTCCGGGCGGTCCTCTTCGGTCTCCTTACGGCGGCGGCCGCTACCGGTCAAGGCGTCGCCCGACCGGAACTCCGCCGGCGCGCGGTTCTCGTCCGCATGGTCCACATCGTCCGCCTCGGGACGCCGACGGCGGCCGCTCTCGGCCCCGTTCAGTGACCAGGCCCCGACCGCGCCCGCTTCTTCGCCGTCGGGGCGCCCTCGCCGACCGCCCTCGCCCGACAGCAGCCCACGGAGCAACGGCGCCGACTCGTCCTCGTCCGGCTTCCGGCGCCGACCGCCGACGCCAGGTTCGTCCGATGCCGAGCCACCGGCCTCATCGGTTTCCGGACTCCGACGCCGGCCGCCGACAGCGGACCCGTTCACCGGCCGGCCGCCCCCCGCGCCCGAGCCGAACTCGTCGTCATCGGGGCGCCGCCGCCGACCGCCCTCACCCGACAACAGCCCACGGAGCAACGGCGCCGACTCGTCCTCGTCCGGCTTCCGGCGCCGGCCACCGGCACTCGGCTCCTCGTCGTCCGGACGCCGCCGCCGGCCGCCTTCGCCGATCGGCTCCACGCCCCGCGCATCCGAGACCCGCGCATCCGAGGCCGCGGCCGACCACGGGGGCAGACCCGGCTCGTCCGCGTCGGACCACGGACGACGACCGTCCCGGTCCCCGAGGAGATCTTCGTCGTCCCCGGATGAAGCCGGTGGCCTCCGGCCGAACAGCGGGTCATCGGCCATCTCGTCCCGGTCGATCTCCGGCTTGCGCCGCCGCCCGGGCCGGTCCTCAACCTCCGGCTCGACCGACGCCGACCCGGCCGCCCCCGAGGCCGTCCGCCCAGCGTCCAACGACGCCCAGGACCCGGCACCCCGCGTCGGCCGGGAGTCGTCGTCCCGCTCCCCGCGAAGCCCGCCCTCCCGCGACAACCGGGACTCGTCATCCCGCTGCCCGCCCGGCTCCGCGTGCCGCGACACCCGGGGCACGTCATCCCGCCGACCGCGAAGCCCGCCCACCGGCGACAACCGGGACTCGTCATCCCGCTGCCCGCCCGGCTCGGCATGCCGCGGCAACCGGGGCTCGGGGTCGCGCGTCACCCGGGGCTCGGAGTGCCGGGACGCGCGAGGCTCGGCCTCCTGGTGCGCGCGGTGCCCGGGGTCGCGCGCCGGGGGTTGGGCGTCCCGCGCCGCCAGGAGCTCGGTGCGCTCCGTGTTCCGAGGCCCGGTGTTCCGCGCGGCGGCGTATCCGGCGTCCTGCGCTCCTCGGAAGCCAGTCTGCTTTGGTACCCAGGGCTGGCTCGGTGAGGCCGTGGTTCGGTCGTTCAGTGATGTCCGGGCGGCGTTCCGATCCGGCGGGAGCCGCGACTCCGGTTCGGCGGAGGGGAGGGCGGCTTCCTTCTGTGCCAGCTCCCGAGCGGCGAGCTCGCGTTCCTTCTCCCGCAGCTTGCGTTCGCGTTCGGCGAGGTCCCGTTCGCGATCGGTCAGTTGGTGGTCTCGGGCGGAGCCGTCCGGCTCCGGCGCCTTGGCCCGGTCGAACGCGCCGGGGTGACCCAGCGGGGTGGCGGGACCCGCGCCCGGTGTCCGGCGAGCCGGTCCAGGTTCGCTCCAATCAGGTCGGGCGAGGCCCGCGCCCGAGGGGTTCACCGCCGGGCCAACCGGCTGCCGGTTCTCCCTCGAGCCGGTCTCCGGAGGAGCCGGGGACCACGCCCACGGGTTCTGTGCCCGTTCACGGTTGACCCCGCCGGCCGGCGGACCGGCCCGGCGGGGGGCCGGCTCGTTCCTGGGCCGGTCCCGACCGGATCGCTCGCCGCCTGTCCCACCGGTCCGGGCCGGCCCGGCGGGCGGCGTGAACGGCGCGGGCCGGTGACCGGCCAGTGCGCTCTGCCCGAGGTCACGCAGGTGCTCTTCGACGCTCAGGCCGCCACCGAGCCGTCGCACGCCGACGTGGAAGGTGATGCCCGGCATGCCGAGGGACAGTTCCGCCCACCGACGGTCGAGGTCGTCCGAGACCGAGCGCACCCATCCGGCCACCGCACCCGGATCAGACTCCGGCAGACCGACCGCGACCGCGTCATCGCCCAGCCGGTACACCCGGCCACCCCACGGCAGCCGGCCCCGGGCCTGCTCGGTGATGTGCGTCAGCAACGCGCCCGCGACGGCCGGGTCCCACCGGCCGCCAGGCCGGGTGAGATCGATCAACACCAGATGTGGCGGCTGCCCCGAGGGCGTGGACAGGTTCACCAGCTCGGCCGCCAGCTCGCCGGGCGTGAGCCGCAGCACGGCGTCCACGGAGGGTTCGCCGGGTCCGCCGCGCGACCCCGAGGCGGACCGGGGCGGCGGGCCGAACAACGGGTCGGGCCGCCGAGGTGGCTCCGCTCCGCGAAGCGGGGGTCCAGCAGGTGACGAGTCGAACCGACCGGCGGCTCCCGCCGACGGGCGCTCGCCGAGGGCCGGCGCACCCGTAGGCCTCGGCCACGCCCCGGACGGGCCGTTCTTGACCGGCCCGATATCGCCTGGTCGCTCGGGGCGTTGCGGCGCCGGCGGGACGCCGTGCGTCCCCGAGGAGATCCACCGGTTGGGCGCCGCGGAGCCGACCGGCCCGCGGGCCCGGCCCGGCTCGCGGGTGTCGATGCCCGGAGGCGGACGACCCGGTGCGTCCGGAGCGCCACCACTGGCCGCGCGGGTGAGCAGCACCAACGCCTGCTCGACCCGGGCGGCGTGCCGCCGCTCCGCCGAGTGCGCCCGCCGGGTGGCGGCCAGCGCGTCGGCCAGGTTGCCGCGCCGCTCACGTATCTCGGCGAGCAGCATGTGGCACTCGACCTCGACCTCCGGCTGGTCGTAAGGCTCGATCACCTCGGCAACCCACTCCGACGCCACGGCCGCCGAGTCGAGATCACCGGCCGGCAGGTACACCCGCCTGGCCAGGGAGAGCCGCAACCAGGCGACCGCCACCACCGAGCCCGGCCGGGCGCCCCAGCTCATCACCGCCTGGGCCGCGTCCCGGACCGTCTCGGGATGGCCGCCGTCGAGCATGGCCAGGGTGAGCTCCAGGCTCAGCAGCGCGGCCAAGTGCGGTGAAACGGGGTCGAGCGCTCCGCCCGGCCCCTCGCCGAGTACCCGGCGCAGACCCTCCTTCGCCCGCCGCGCGGCCTCTTCGCAACGCCTCCGGGTGCGCAGCTGCCTGGCCAGCACTATGTCGACGGCGGCGAGCCCGAGCTCGCTGTACTCACCGCCTATGCGGCGCAGCGCGTGCACCGCCGCGTCGATCGGGTCGTTCTCCGACACGCCCGGGCGCTGCGCGGCGGCCAGATGCGCATCCGCGCGGAGTACCTCGGGCAGATCCGCCCGGTCGAGCACCGGGTTCAGCAGCGTGCGCGACAGATCGGCGTCGCTGAGACTGGCCGCGACCAGGCTCAGCTCGACCCGCAGCCGGTCCACCGCGTCCGCGGGACCCGCCCGCTCCGCCTCGGCCAACGCCTGCACGGCGCGCGGAACGGCGGCCACTCCGCGGCCAATTGCCACCAGACCGTGTGCCAACCAGCCTTCCGCGCGCATCGCCGTGGCATGATCACCGCTCGAGCGGGCAAGCTGCACCGCCTGCTCGGCCAGTGCGGCGGTGGTTTCCGGCGCACGCCAACGGGAGGACTCCGCCAGCTCAAGCACCGCTGGGGCCGTGGCAAGCGCGCGCGCGGCGGAGGAACCTAACTCCGTCGGCTGCACGGCCCCTCCCGGTGCTTCTCGATGACCACGTGGTGGTGACGAGTGACCTTCCCCGCACGACCGCATGCGGGGTGGTTTCACAACGGTCAGTCGCGCGTCAGCTTACGGTGTGTCACCCGGTGCGGCCTTGCTGCCTCCGCCCCCAGCCGTTCGATCTTGTTCTTCTCGTACGCCTCGAAGTTGCCCTCGAACCAGAACCACGAGGCCGGGTTCTCGTCGGCGCCCTCCCAGGCGAGGATGTGCGTGACCACCCGGTCGAGGAACCACCGGTCGTGGGAGATCACCACCGCGCAGCCGGGGAACTGCTCCAGCGCGTTCTCCAGCGACGAGAGCGTCTCCACGTCCAGGTCGTTGGTCGGCTCGTCCAGCAGGATCAGGTTGCCGCCCTGCTTCAGGGTGAGCGCCAGGTTGAGCCGGTTGCGCTCGCCCCCGGACAGCACGCCGGCCGGCTTCTGCTGGTCCGGCCCCTTGAAGCCGAACGCCGCCACGTAGGCCCGCGACGGCATCTCCACCTGGCCGACGTGGATGTAGTCCAGCTCGTCGGAGACCACCTGCCACACGGTCTTCTTCGGGTCAATGCCGGCCCGGTTCTGGTCCACGTAGGAGAGCTTCACCGTCTCACCGACCCGCACCGTCCCGGAATCGGCCGACTCCAGACCCACGATCGTCTTGAACAGGGTCGTCTTGCCCACCCCATTAGGCCCGATCACCCCGACGATGCCGTTGCGCGGCAGGGAGAACGACAGGTCCTTGATCAGCAACCGGTCGTCGAACCCCTTGTCGAGATGGTCGACCTCGACAACCACGTTGCCCAGGCGGGGACCCGGCGGGATCTGGATCTCCTCGAAGTCCAGCTTGCGGGTCTTCTCAGCCTCGGCCGCCATCTCCTCGTAACGCTGCAGCCGGGAGCGGCTCTTCGCCTGCCGCGCCTTCGGGTTGGACCGCACCCAGGCCAGCTCCTCGACCAGGCGCTTCTGCAGCTTCACATCCTTCTTGCCCTGGACCGCGAGCCGCTCGGCCTTCTTCTCCAGGTAGGTGGAGTAGTTGCCCTCGTACGGGAAGGCCCGGCCCCGGTCCAGCTCGAGGATCCAACCGGCCACGTTGTCCAGGAAGTACCGGTCGTGCGTCACGGCCAGCACGGCGCCGGCGTAGTCGGCCAGGAACTGCTCCAGCCAGAGCACGCTCTCCGCGTCCAGGTGGTTGGTCGGCTCGTCCAGCAGCAACAGGTCCGGCTTGCTGAGCAGCAGCTTGCACAGCGCCACCCGGCGGCGCTCACCACCGGACAGCTGGCGCACGTCGGCGTCCGGTGGCGGACAGCGCAGCGCGTCCATCGCCTGGTCCAGCTGGGAGTCCAGGTCCCACGCGTCGGCGTGGTCCAGCTCCTCCTGGAGCTGGCCCATCTCCTCCATCAGCTCATCCGAGTAGTCGGTGGCCATCTTCTCGGCGACCTCGTTGTACCGCTTGAGCTTCTCCATGATGGGGCCGACGCCCTCTTCGACGTTGCCGAGCACCGTCTTGTCCTCGGTCAACGGTGGCTCTTGTTGCAGGATGCCCACGCTCGCGCCCGGGGAGAGGAAGGCATCGCCGTTGTTGGCGTGCTCCAGGCCGGCCATGATCTTCAGCACGGTCGACTTTCCGGCACCGTTCGGGCCGACAACCCCGATCTTCGCCCCGGGCAGGAACGACAGCGTCACGTCATCGAGGATGACCTTGTCGCCGTGTGCCTTCCGGACTTTTCGCATGGTGTAGATGAACTCAGCCACACCCTCGATCGTAGTTGCGCGTGTCCGGGCACCGTGCCTCGGCCGGCACTCGTATCTCCCGTGCGCGCCGACCCGCGCGACCGCTCGGCAAGCGCGGTCCGCGCGGTGTCACCCGCGTGCGCCGAACTGGGCGCACGCTCGGCAAGCGCGTTCCGCGCTAGTTGGCCGCCGTGGTCACCACCTTCAGCTCACGCTCGGCAGTGGCGGCTTGCGGGTCCGTGAGCCCCTCGGCCTCGGGGGAGCACGACCCCTCCGACTGCCCGGTCGCCGAACGCTGCTCGGGAATCCCCGCGAGCGCCACGTCCTCGGCCGCCACGTCCTCCAGGGCCTCACGGCGCGGGCGGTTCGGCCGGGCCGAACACCGGCTGAGATCCGGGCCGACCGCGTAGGCCTCCAGCGAGGTAACCGAGCGCGGCTTGCCCTCCGCCTCGAAGCTGGAGGTGTACAGCCGTCCCTTCACGATCACCGGGTCACCCTTCTCCAGGGAGAGCTGCACGCCGTCCGCCAGCCTTCGCCAGCAGGTGACCGTGACGAAGAAGCGGTCCCCGTCGACCCAATTCCCCGACTCCCGGTCGAAACGGCGCTCGTTGGACGCCATCCGGAAGTACACCGGTCCCTCGCCTTCGGTGACCCGCCGCCGGCTGACCTCGCTGATGACGTTGCCCACCAGGGTGACCAGAGTCTCATTCATCGCCGTCCCCATCCCATGTCGTGTCGCGTGCCTCTACCGGCTCATCCGGCGGCAAGCACCAGGGTTGACGAACGACGAGAAGAGATCGACCCGATGGGAACGATCTGTGGATACCCGGAGTCAATGTGGACAACCCTCGCCGATTAGCCGGGCAGCGAGCACTTCTGTCGGACTCGCGTGGATAATGCCGCGGCCAGGGAAGCGCGCACAAAAAAACGGGCCGAGAACCTCTTCTCAGAGACTCTCGGCCCGCTTATTGGGTTTGTATGCCGGCGGTGACCTACTCTCCCACACCCTGGCGAGTGCAGTACCATCGG
>NZ_BAABJP010000065.1:0-37576 GCF_039543365.1 Actinospineispora eucalypti | reverse complement strand
GCCCGCGGTCGGGGTGTCGGCGTCCAGCCCGCCGAGGTGCCAACGCTTCATGCGCAGTGCGCGGCCGGGGTGGGCGGTCAGCTCGGCTACGACGACGTGGGATTCCGCATCGACGGACACTCCCACGCGGGAATCATGGAACAACTCGAACGGTGGGGTAAGTACGTCATTCCCCACTTCACCATGCGCAACAGCGTCATCCCCAAAGACCTCGCGGTCCCGGGCCGGGTCGGCTGAAAGGAACACAATGGCGAACAACGAGGGCTCCAACGACGCCGCCGACATCGCGGCAATGCTGCGGCGGTGGATCGAGGCGTTCCGCGTGGTCGACTCCGAGACGATGATGACGTTCTGGCCGAGGGACTACCCGGACATCGTGTACCAGTCGGAGGAGAACGCCCGGGCGCTCGGGACATACGAGGAGATCAAGACCTACTGGTACGAGCAGGTGCCGCCCACCCTCGACGGCATCGCCAAGGTCGAGGACATCGACATCCGCATCCACGTGCACGGGGATCTCGCCACCGCCTACCTCAGCGCGCTGGCCTCGGCGAAGTTCCCGGGCAGCGAGCACCTCTATGTCGCGCCGTTCCGGGCCTCGATCGTGCTGCGCCGGTCCGAGGACGGCTGGAAGTACGTGCACTACACGAGTCGCGCATCCTGGACCTCAGCCGGGTTACCGAGGCGCTCAATGCCGGTGACGCGGACAAACTCACCTACGGCGCCACGGGCAGCTGAGCTCGGGGCCTGGGCCGTCTCGAGGCGGCTCAGGCCACCGGCTCCACGCAGCCCGGCTCGCGCGCATCGCCCGGCCGGTGCCCCCAGATGCTGGTGCTCCGCATGTGCGTGACCACCCACCGGTCCTCGTCGTCCACGGTGTCCGCGCCCCAGCCGTACTCGATCTCGAAACCGCTGGGTGAGCGCAGGTAGAAGCTGAGCATCCGATCGTTGGTGTGCCGGCCGAGCGTCATCGCGATCGGCACACCCCGGTCCGGGCAGAGGTCGTGTGCCACGCCGACGTCGTCCACGCCGCCGACCTGGAGCATCAGGTGGTGCAGGCCGGGCATGCCCATGATGGCCAGGCTGTGGTGGCGCGGGTTGACGTGGAAGAAGACCAACCGGTTTCCGTGCATGTCGATCTCGTCGCTGACCCGGAAGCCGAGTGCGCCACGGTAGAAGTCCAGCGACTCGGCCAGGTCGGGCACGATCAGAACGATGTGTCCCAGTCCCTGGCCGGCGGTGACGAAACCGGACATTGCCCGCCCCGGCCGGAACGAGCCGGGCACCACCAGCTGGCCGTAGCACAGCTCGTGCTCGAACCCGGCCGGGTCGGTGAACCCGATCAGGTCCCTCACCCGGGTGGCCTAGCACTGTTCCTCGCTGGGCCGGCGGACCGGGACGCCGGCTGCCGCAGCTCGAACCCGGCCGGGTCGGTGAACCCGATCAGGTCCCTCACCCGGGTGGCCTAGCACTGTTCCTCGCTGGGCCGGCGGACCGGGACGCCGGCTGCCGCAGACAGTTCCTCGGCTGCCCCGGCTGCCGCAGACAGTTCCTCGGCTGCCGCAGACAGTGCCTTGGCGTTGGCACCTCCCAACCGATCGCGTGTCTATACCGTTCATCATCGGCCCGTGACGGATTGTGATCGAGATAGGGGGACTCACGTAGCGGCCGGGAGTTCGTCGTCCGTTTCGCAGGCAGCAAAAGCCATCGCGCCCGAGGTGTGCCCGAGACACCAAGAGCCACCCAGGTCACACGCCCGTCCTCCGAGGTGAACCGGCGGACGAACAAGCATTCCACGCGCCCGAGGCGCGCCCGAGAAGACCGACAGCGTGCAACACCGACCAACACCAACAGCACAGCCCACCGGACCAGACCTGCCGAAACGGCACAGAGCGCTCTTAATCAGCGGGTTGGGCGAGCTCCCGTACCAGGGACCGCGTCGGCAGGCTCATCATGCCGGTCCGTGATCACCCCGCCGCAGACCGGCGAGACTGGCTTCGCTCGCTGCGGCCATCCGCCTGTAGGCCGGATACAGATCCAAACCCCGGCTGCGGCGCAACCTGTCGACCGGCACGGGCGTGCGGATCTATACGCCAGCACGTATCGGGTAGAGCGGCCAGCCGTGGGTGCTGAAGGTGGTGCCGGCGGTGTAGGCGTGGATGCCTTCGGCAGGATATTTGATGAGTTGGTCAGGCAGGTTGTGGAGGGGAAACCAGCGGACGTCGGCGCATTTGTCAGGTTCGCGGTTGGTGGGTTCGCCGATCCAGTGGTGGGTGTGGAAGAACAGGCCGAGGCGGGGTTCGGGTCCGGAGCCGTTGACGTGGGTGGTGTGGGTGTGGTGCAGGTCGGCGGGGTCGATGAGGACACCGACTTCTTCTTCGGCTTCGCGGGCGGCGGCGTGTAGGACGGATTCGCCGGCGTCGAGTTTGCCGGAGGGTAGGTGCCATCGGCCGTCGAACTCGGGGTTGGGGTCGCGGCGCTGTGTGAGCAGCACGTGGCCGTCGCTGACGAGTAGAACGTGCACGTCGATGAGGTGTCGGTCGGGCATCGGGGTGTCCTCGCCGCATCGGGTGCCGCGCTTGGGGAGTGGGCGCGGTGTGTGGCGGGGAGCTTACGCGCCCGCGCGCTGGGTGGGCGGGCCGGCGAGCGCGACGACCCGATCGGCGATGCGCGCGGCGATTTGGTCCGCTGGGGTGTCGGTGGTGTCGAAGATGTGCAGTGGATAGCCGAGTTCGCGAAGGCGGGTTGTGGTGGCTCGGTAGAGGTGGGTTTCGGCTTGGCTGCCTTGCAGGCCGGAGTGTTCGAAGCGGCTGTGGGCACCACGGCGGGCGATGCGGTCCGTGGTGTGTTCGGGGTCGGCGGTGAGCAGCACCGCCAGGTCGGGGGTGTCGGTGGCGGTGTTGAGGGTGGCGATGAAGGCGGTGGGGACGCCGTCGAGGTGTTGCAGGACGTAGGAGGAGGGCACGTAGCGGTCACAGAGCACAATGCGGCCGGCGGCGAGGGCGGGGCGGATTTCGGTGGCGAGGTGGTGGTAGCGGTCGGCGGCGACCAGGCAGGCCAGGGCGTAGCCGTGGTAGATGTCGGTGTGCTGGCGGGCGAGCACGCCGAGGGTGTGGTGTGAAGGTTCGGTGGTGGCGTGCACCGAGTAGCCGACGTCGGAGAGTTGGCGGTGGAGTTCGGCGACGGTGGTGGTCTTGCCGGCGCCGCCGGGTCCGTCGACGGTGACGAACAAACCCCGGCGGCTCATGCGGGAACGGTGGTGCGGGCGTGTTGGTCGCGGGTGAGAGCGACGAGTTGGTCGCGGATGTAGTCGAGCGGGGCGTCGGCGAGCGGGAGGTTGACGGAGAAGTTGAACTCGTCGCGGCCGCGCATCGATTCGTCCAGGCCGTCGCTGGTGAGGTCGATCGGTTGGTAGTCGAGCAGTTGGACCGGGGTGTAGCGGCCGGTGGCGATCAGGCGCTGCCAGTCCGGGGTGCCGGGGTAGGGGCGGTACTCGAACACCGAGGCGCGGAACCGCCCCGGCAGCGGCTCGGTGGTGTCCCAGAGTTCCCGGACGAGCGCGACGGTGGTATCGATCTCGGTGGCGGTTTCGGTGGGTAGGCCGAGGATGAAGTAGCCCTTGACGTTGATGCCTCGTTCGGCGAGGCGGCGGACGACGGTGCGGGTCATGTCGGGGCGGATACGTTTGTCGATCAGGTCGAGCATGCGTGGGCTGCCGGACTCGATGCCCAGTGCGACCTCGCGCAGGCCGTTGTCGGCGAGGGTGTCCAGGGTGGTGTCGGTGGCACGGTGCAGGACGTTGATCCGGCCGGTGGCGTCCCATTGCGCCCAGTCACCGATGTGTTCGCTGGTGAACGCGGTCATCATCTGCTCGATCACGCGGCGGGCGCCGAGGAACAGGTCATCGACGAACCGAAACGCCGCCACTCCTTCACTTCGTAGGTGGGTCATCTCGGCGAGGATGTTGTCCGGGTGGCGGGTGCGGATGGTGATGTCGGGGTTGGCCGAGACAGCGGCCCCGCAGAACGAGCAGTTGTACGGACAGCCCCGCGCGCCGACCAGGTTCGCCTCCCACCGCCCGCCGGCGAAATGGGGGTCGTCAGCGAGAAACGTGCGGTCGACGAACGGCAGAGCATTCACATCCGGAGCCAGGAACGCGGCCGCGCTCGCGTCGGCGACCCCGATCCGGGGCCGTTGAGTGCGCGCGTCGAGCCACATCACACCGGGTAGCCGTTCCCGGGCGTTGTCATCGGCCAGTAGCTCGGCGACCCGGGTCTCCGCTTCGCCGAGCACCAGCGCGGCGCATCCGCGCATGCGCGGGTCGGTGAGGATCTCCAGCGGCATGGCCTTGGCCTGGTGCCCACCGAGCATGACGTTGATCCCAGGAGCCAGCGCATGGGCGATGTGGGCGCTGATCTCGTAGGTCGGGGCGAGCAGGTTGAAACCCACCCACCGAGGCGCCACCTGGTTGACCAGCGCGACGGTGTCGCGCACGGCCAGGCCGTAGGCCTCGGCGTCCAGGACGCCGACGTTGAAGCCGCGGGCAGTGGCGTAGGTGGCCAGATACGCCATACCCAGCACCGGGAGGGTGAAGTCGTTGACCCTCGGCCGCCGCGCGTAGTCGCGCAGGGGTGCGTTGACGAACACCGCATCCACCGCCCGGGCCGGGTCGAGACCCGCGATCAGGGTGGTGATCAGGTCAGAGCCCTGCTCCGTTGACATGTCGATTCCCCCAAGCCAGGGTCAGCAAAGTCCACGCGCCGAGCCGGTCGCCGGCAAGCCGCGACCACACCCGGGCGAAGTCGTCCTCGGCCTTCGGCCACATCTGCTCGGGCGCTAGCCGAGCGGCCCAGGTCCGCACCGCCAGGTCGGCGTACGGGTACAGCGCGTAGTTGTTGGACAGATCCGCCACCGCGGCGCCGGCGGTCCACGGCCCCACCCGGGGCACCGACCGCAGCTCGACCGCCAACTCGGCCGGCGTCAACCCGGCCCATTTCTCGCCGAACGCCAGGACCGCCTCGGCGGCGGCGCGCAGTGTCGGGCGTTTGAACGCCAACCCGAGCCGGGAGAACTCCCCATCCGGCAGACCCAGCACCACGCTGGGGGTCGGGAACACCCACACCCCGCCGATCGGGGTGTCGATGGGTTCGCCGTGGGCCTGGCTGAACGCCTGATACAGCTTCCGGGCCTGCCCGGCGCGGATCACCTGCCGCAACACCGCTGTCGCCAACGCATCCCACACCTCCGGGTTGCGCCAGCGCGCCACCGGCCCCAACCCCCTCAAGCCGGCCACCACGGAGGCCGGATCGATCAGCTCGCGCGGGTTGTACACGTCCATCGCGGGCAGCTGCCCCACACCGCCGGTGCGCACGGCGTGCGCGGCCACGTCACCGATGCCCTGAGCCGCGGGTGCGGCCGTGAGCACCCACACCGAATCGTCGGAGCGGACCGCCCGCAACCAGCTGCCGCCCTGCCAACTCCAACCGGGGTGCTCGGTCATGACCATGCCAACCCGCACACCATCAACCACGGCAGGGGTCCTCTCCAGCGGGCCGGCCAGATCAGCCGGCGGGGACGCCATCCCAGCACGAACCACCCACGACCGGTGCACGCCGGTCTCGCGGTGCACGGCAAGGTTGCGGCGCGGGGCACCGACGCATGTCGCTTCCGGAGCGTTCGCCCGTAGCCACGGGAAGCACTCGCTACAGGCCCGCGGGCGCGACATGCCCGACTCGTCGTAGGGCTCGCAACCACCGCGCCCGCACACCGCCGACGGCAACACACCCCGATCCGGGCCGGCGAGCACGAAGATCTCCCGATCCCACACCGCGTGATAGCGACGGTCCTCCCGTGAGACAAGCAGCTGGTACGCCTGATCTACCGACGGATGATCAGCCATGATCATCCGTACGCCTCGGCTGGTGTTGCAACGCGCGCACGGGGAAACCCACCACACTGCGCGGCCTTCCCAGGTGAGTCACCTTGCCCGCGGCCCACCCGAAGGTTGTGTTCGCCCGTGCAGCGCCGGTCACGCGCGTATGGTTTGGCGCGGGGCGCCCGCGCTGGGAGATCATTTCCCCGGTGACGTGTCCACCGGTGGTGGGTGTGTATTCGGACCATGAGGACTAGCCAACAAACCGGGTGGATTTGCTCGCAACGACCAGCAAATTGCGGCGAGCGAACAAGGGGGTCGGCAGGTGGCTGCGAGGGAAGCGGGCTCGGACCGGTCATCGAGCGGGTCGGCCCGTCGGCGCGCCGGCCGGCCGGCCAAGCCGCAGGATGGTTCGCGGTCGGTGCTTGCCGCGCTGGGGGTTCGGCTGCGCACGTACCGGAACGAACGGGGCTGGACCCTGCACGAGCTTGGTCGGCGCACCGGGTATTCGGCTCAGCACCTCGGCGCGGTGGAACGCGCGGCCGTGGTGCCCTCGGAGTCCATGATCGCCGCGTGTGACGCGGCGCTGCTGACCAACGGCCAGCTGATTGTCATGCTCGCCGCGGTGATCCGCGAACAAGCGCATATCCGCAGCCACAACCTGCGCACACGGCGCGCGGCGTCGGCTGATCAACCAGCCCCGCATACCGGTCCGGCTAATCCCGGTGGTGAGTCAGGGGTGGATTGGGAGCGGCTGGCCGACGCCGGGCGCCGCTCCTCACGCATCTCCGAAGCCGTGGTCGATGACCTGGAGCAGATCACCGACCGGCAACGTCACCTCTATCACGAGCTGTCCTCGACGGAGATGCTCACGCACGTTCAGGCCCACCTCGCTCTGCTGACCACGCTGCTGCGCAACCACCAAGAGGGCCGACTGCGGCGGCGGCTCGGATCGGCGGCCGGCGAGGCCGCCGGGTTCGCCGCGTGGTTGTGGTTCGACCTCGGCGACCCCGTCAGCAGCGGCCACAGCTATGCCCACGCCACCGACGCCGTCGGCGAAGCCGGCGACCAAGGACTGAGCTGCTACATCAACGGCTACCAAGGTCTCGTCGCCGCGCAGCTCGGACATCCCGATCGCGCGCTCACTCACCTCAGCGAAGCCATCGACACCATCCCCAGGTCGCTCTCACCCACAACCCGCTCCTGGCTCACGATCCTGCGGGCCGACGCGCTCGCCCGAACCGCGCGACCCGCCGCCGCGCGCAAGGCGATCCACCAAGCACGGGAATGGCTCACCCAACCGCGCCCGGACGGCGCCGACCCCTGGATGTACGAGTTCGACGAGGGCAGCCTCGCCGCGCACGCCGGCAACTGCCACCTCACGCTCAACCAGCCCCGCGACGCCATCGCCGACTTCCGCGAGGCGCTGGACCGCCTCCCTTCATCCTGCGACCGGCGCAAAGCCCGGATCCAGATCGGGATGGCGCATGCGCACCTGGCATGCGGCGACGCGCAGGAGGCACTCCGACTGGGCGGCGCCGCCCTCGACACCTTCGCCCGCCGTGGCTCCGCCGCGGGACTCGGCGCGGCGCGGGCATTGCGCGACGCCTTCGCCCAGGCCGGGGTACACGCGGCCGCGCGGGCGCTCGACGATCAGGCGCACGCCATCCACCACGACCGATGACCGGCACACCACAATCGCGCGACAGCGGTGAAATACCCTCCGCGATCGCGCTCGACGCGCTCACCGCGGCCGACGGGCGCCTCTACTGGATTGAACGCCGCGCCAGCGGCGACGTACTCGTGACCTGGCACAACGGCCGCACCGGCAGTGTCCTCCCGCCCGGGATTCACGTGGCCTCGACCGTGCACGAGTACGGCGGCGGCGCATATGTCGTCCATGATCGCGTGGTGTGGTTCGTCCACGCGGACGACCAACGCATCTGGCGGGCAGACGGCGGCGCGCTCACCCCGCTCACTCCCGAAGTCACTGACGGCGAACATCGGCACGGCGACCTTCATCTCAGCCCCGACAACCGGCGGCTGGTCTGCGTCCGGGAACGCCATACCGGCGCCGAGGTCATCAACGAGCTCGTCTCCCTGCCGGCAGACCGTCCCGGGCAGCCGCAAGTAATCGCTTCTGGGGCGGACTTCTACTCGTCCCCCGCCATCGATTCGACCGGCACCAAGCTGGCCTGGATCACCTGGAACGCCCCCAACATGCCCTGGGACGGCACCCGCCTATGGACCGCCGATCTCCGGCCCGACGCCACCATCGGTCCCACGGCCCTGGTCGGCGGATCAGCCGACGAGGCGATCAGCCAACCCCGCTACAGCCCCGACGGCGTCCTGTATTTCTTGTCCGACCGAACCGGCTGGGCCAACCTCTACCGACACCGCGACGGCCACGTCGAGCCCGTCATCGCGTGCGAGGCCGAGCTCGGCCCCGCTATGTGGGAGTTCGGCTACGCCAGCTATCAGCCGCTGCCCGACCAGCGCGTCGCCGTCACCGCGCAGGAAGGCCCCCGAACCTGGCTCGCCCTCACCGACAGCGACGGCGCCCTCGTCCAGCTACCCGTGTCCTACACGAGCTTCAAGCCCTATCTCGCGATTGACGGCCACCACCTCGCCGCCATCGGCGCCACCCCGACCCAAACCCCCGCCGTCGCCGTGATCGACATCCGCACCGGCGCGCACCGCGAACTCACCACCCCCATCCACAGCCCCCACGCCACACCCGACAAGTCCCCCGAACTGATCCAGTTCCCCACCCGCGACAACAGCCACGCCCACGCCGTGCTCCACCCACCGACCACCGCCGCTCGAGGACTGCTGGTGCGCGCACACCCCGGCCCCACCAGCAACACACACCTACGCCTCGACCCCTGGGTGCTGTTCTTCACCAGCCACGGCTACGCCGTTCTCGACGTCGACTACCGCGGCAGCACCGGATACGGACGCACCTACCGCAACGCGCTCCGACACCGATGGGGCCGAATCGACGTCACCGACTGCATCCACGCGGTCACCCACCTCACCAAGTCAGGACGCGTCGACCCGAACCGGGTAGCGATCTGCGGCTCCTCAGCAGGCGCCTACACCGCATTACGGGCACTCGCAACCACCGACATCTTCCGCGCGGGCTGCGTCCGACACGCCGTCATCGACCCCGCCACCTGGGCACACACCGCCCCCAAATTCCAGGCCCACCACGCCACACTGCTCACCCCACCCCAGAGCCCCGACCGGCTCTCCCCCGCGTCCGCTCCCATCCACCTGATCCACGGCGAAAACGACACCGTCACCCCGATCAACGACGTCCGCGAATTCGCCGCCCAACAACCGCACGCCACACTCATCACCTATACCGACGAGGCCCACGGACTACGCCACCCCGCACACATAACCCACGCCCTACACGCCGAGCTTGCCCACCTCAAACGCCACCTCAAACACTGACCAGCGGCGCCCCACCGAAACAGGACTCAGCACCAGTCTTCGAGTTGTCCCAGATTCGAGCGGGTTGTAGCCAGTTCAGACCCATTGCATCTGATCATGTGAACTGCGCCACAAAAATCGCCAAATCCTGACCCCATTACGGCTGATAACAGCGGTCGCTCCAGATTCGCTCCATATAACAGGAAACGATCATGAAATCTGAGCGCGAGCGGTGATCGTTCTCAGGTACGGGAAAGGCCCACTGACCTGGTGTTTCCACCAGTTCAACGGGCCTTCGCCGAACCGTCGGGACGACAGGATTTGAACCTGCGACCCCTTGACCCCCAGTCAAGTGCGCTACCAAGCTGCGCCACGTCCCGGTTGCCCCCGAGGGGCAATCGGTAGCCTACCGCAGGCGCGGGAGGCCGGGACAACCGGTCGTGGCGACCCCTCGTACATGTACCTAGTAGTGCGCGATCAGTGTGCGCGGGCGGCCCGCGTGACACTACCGTCGTTGGTTGCCCGACTTGAGGCGACTTTGGTATCCCTTAGCTCACCCTCGGGGCGTGCGGCCCTGGTCGGGGCGCCGGTGTTGCGCAGCGCGCCGGGGGCGGCCACGTGCCAGGGCAGCGGCGGGCAGGGCAGCCGGCCCTGCACGGAGAAGCCGCCCTTGCTGGTCGGGCGGGCGCGCAGGCGGCCGCCGAGCACGCCGATCCGCTCGGCCAGGCCGGCGAGGCCACCCCCGGGGCGGCCGGTGGTGATCGTCATCTTGGGGCGGGGCGGCGGACCGTTCGTGACGGTGACCCGAAGCTCGGTGGCCCACCGCTCCAGGCGCACCTCCACCTCGGCGCCCTCGGCGTGCTTGGCCGCGTTGGTCAGCGTCTCCTGGATCAGCCGGTAGACCGTCCGTTCCACGCCGAGCGGGATGTCGTCGCCGAGCTTGCCCGCCCCGATCAGTTCGACCTTCATGCCGGACTCCCGCGCCCGGGCGACCAGTTCGGGCAGCGCGGCGATGCCGGAGCTGAGCTCCGAGTCGGTGCCGAGCAGGCCCAGCGCGGCGCGCATCTCGGCGAGCGCCCGCTTGGCCAGCACGCGCAGCCGCTCGGCGGTCTCCCGGGTCTGCTCGTCCTTGCTGGTCGCGGCCAGTGCGGCGGCGCCAACCGCGATCATCGTGGCGTGGTGGCCAACCGCGTCGTGGATCTCCCGGCCGATCCGGTCCCGCTCGGCGGCCCTGGCGACCTCCTCGCGCGCCGCCACCGTGGCCTCCCGCGCGGCCTCCAGGTCACGCAGGCTGGACTGCAGCTGCTCCCGGGTGGTGATGAGCAGCCCGAGCACCGCCGGCGCGAGGCTGTACACCCCACAGGCGACCGCGGTGACCAGGATCCGCTGCCAGGACAGCGACTCGGAGAGCAGCACCGCGATGAAGGAGGTGGCGGCGCACAGGGCGATCCACGGCATGGTCGGCATCCGCCGCCCGGTGGCCCGGCCGATCGCGTACAGGCTCACCATGGCCGCCGGCCAGCCCAGGCCGCCGGCCAAGCCGGGCAGGCAGGCCAACAGGACCAGCCGGGGCCGCACGTAGCGCAGCGGCAGGATCAGGCAGGCCCCCAGCGCCGCGGCCATCGACCAGCGGAACGGCCCCGGCCCGGACAGGCACACCACCGCGGCCGGGATCACCACCGACAGCACCAGCAGCTGCCAGGTCCTACGCCCCGGGACGGTCGGTGTGCGGTTGCTCATCCCACACCTAAGCCCTGAGCCAGCAGCGCTGCCTGTACCCGGTTCTGCGCGCCCAGTTTGGCCAACACGGCGGAAACGTACTTCTTCACGGTCGCCTCGGCCAGCCCCAGGTTCTCACCGATCGCCGCGTTGGAGTGGCCGGAGGCGATCTGGGTGAGCACCTGCCGCTCGCGCAGGGTCAGCTCGTCCAGCTGGGCCGGCGCCGGTCCCGTGCCACCGGCCACGAACCGGGGCAGCAACCGGGCGGTGATCCGGGGATCCAGCACCGCTCCCCCGGCGGCCAGGTCGAGCACGGCACGCACCAGCGCCGCCGGTTCGGCGTCCTTGAGCAGGAAGCCCTGCACGCCGATGCGCAACGCCTCGCTGACGTAGCCGTCCAGGTCGAAGGTGGTCAGCACGGCGGCCGGCGGAGGGTCGGGCTCCTTGCTCAGCGCGCGCAGCGCGGCGAACCCGTCCACTCCGGGCATCTGGACGTCGACCAGCACGACCTGCGGCCGGTGCCGGCGCACGGCCTCCAGCAGCTCGGCCCCGTCCGCCGCCTCGGCGACCACCTCGACGGTACCCTCCGCCTCGAGCACCACGCGCAGGCCGGCGCGCAACAACGGCTCGTCGTCGGCCAGCACAATTCGCACCGGCGAATCGTGCGGGCGGGCAGTCATGCCGACCTCCTGCCATGTCGGGGCCGCGAAAGTGCTGACATCCTACTGTCTACAACCCGGTGCGGGCACAAAGGAAGATCGAGATGACGGTGCTCCCCGAACGGCCGCGAATCCGAACGGTTTCTTAGCGGTTGCGTTGCCGCTTCTCGCGCACCCGCATCGCAATGCGGATCGGGCTGCCGACGAAGTCGAAGTCCTCGCGCAGCCGCCGCTCGATGAACCGGCGATAGGAGGCTTCCAGGAAACCCGTCGTGAACAGCACAAATGTCGGCGGCCGCGCCTGCGCCTGGGTGGCGAACAGCACCTTCGGCTGCTTGCCGCCGCGCACCGGCGGCGGGGTCGCGGCGATCACGTCGGACAGCCAGCCGTTCAGCACGCCGGTCGGAATCCGCCGGTCCCAAGACTCCAGCGCGGTGCGCAGCGCGGGCGCGATCTTGCTGACCGCCCGCCCGGTGAGCGCGGAAACGTTCACCCGCTCGGCCCATTGCACGCGGACCAGGTCGCGCTCCAGTTCGCGCTTCATGGCCAGCCGGCGGTCCTCGTCGACCAGGTCCCATTTGTTGTACGCGAGCACCAGCGCCCGGCCGGACTCCTCGACCATGCTGATCACCCGCTGGTCCTGCTCGGCCATCGGCTCGGAGGCGTCCACCAGCACCACGGCCACCTCGGCGGCCTCGATCGCCGAACGGGTGCGCAGGCTGGCGTAGTACTCCATGCCGCTGGCCGTGCGGACCCGCTTGCGCAGGCCGGCGGTGTCCACGAAGCGCCAGGTCTGCCCGTCCAGCTCGACCAGCGAGTCGACCGGGTCGACGGTGGTGCCGGCCACCGAGTCGACCACCGACCGCTGCTCGCCGGTGAGCCGGTTGAGCAGGCTGGACTTGCCCACGTTCGGCTTGCCGACCAGGGCGACCCGGCGCGGGCCGCCGGCCCGGGCCCCGACCACCTCCCTGGGCGTCTCCGGCAGCGCGCGCAGGATGGCGTCCAGCAGGTCACCGGAGCCCCGCCCGTGCAGGCCGCTCACCGGCATCGGCTCGCCGAGGCCGAGCGACCACAGCGAGGCGGTGTCGGCGACCAGGCGCTCGTCGTCCACCTTGGTCGCGGCGAGCAGCACCGGCCGGTCGGACCGGCGCAGCGTGCGGGCCACGGCCTCCTCGGTGGCGGTCGCGCCGACCTGGGCGTCCACCACCAGCAGGATGGCGTCGGCGGTCTCCATGGCCAGCTCGGCCTGGTTGGCGATGGCCGCCCGCAGCCCGCGCGCGTCCGGTTCCCAGCCGCCGGTGTCCACCAGGGTGAACCGTCGGCCGTTCCACTGCGCGTCGTAGGCGACCCGGTCCCGGGTCACCCCGGGCACGTCCTGCACGACCGCCTCCCGGCGCCCGATCAGGCGGTTGACCAGGGTGGACTTGCCCACGTTCGGGCGCCCGACCACGGCAAGGACCGGGGCGGGCGGGGCGGCCTCGGTGGCCTCGCCGGCCGCGTCGTCCGCCTGTTCGGCGAGCGCGAACTCGGCCTCGTCCGACCAGGTCTCGGTCTCGGTGTCCTCGGTACTCATTTCACAATCCCGCGCAACTCATCGACTTCGGCGACCAGGTCGGCCAGCGCGGACCGGACCTGCTCGGTCGCGGTGGCCAGGCCGGCCCTCCCGCGTTCGGTGCTCACCTGGAAGGGCTCCCCCACCAGGATGTCCACCCGGGGGCGGAACCGGCGGCCGGCGTCCTCCGGGCGGCGGGTGCCCCGGCAGGCCACCGGCACCACGACGGCGCCGGTGCTCCGGGCCAGCCAGGCGGCGCCACCCCGCGCGGAGGCGGAGTCACCATCCCCCCGGGTGCCCTCGGGGAACACCGCGACCAGGCCACCGGCCCGCAGCAGCGCCTGCGCCGCGAGCAGCGGGGCCCGGTCCGGCACGTCCCGCCGGACGGCCAGCTGGCCGATCCGGTGCAGGAACCAGCCCCGGACGCCGGTGAACATCTCGACCTTGATCAGGAAGACCGAGCGCCGTCGGGGGATGCCGAGCAGCAGCGGCCCGTCCAGTAGTGAGCTGTGGTTGGCCACCAGCACCACCGGCCCGCTGGCCGGTACGTTCGCCGCGTTGTACAGGCGCAGCCGGAAGGCCGGCCGGAACAGCCAGGTGGCCAGCCAGCGGGCCAGGTCGTGCAGCACGGGCCAGCTGTCGGCGGGCAGCTGCCGGTCGATGTCAGCCACCTGGCCGACCTCTCCGGCGCAACCACGCGTTATCCACGGAAAACCATTGTGCCGTGCCGGTGTGGCGATCAGTCCGCCAGGCCCCGCTCGGCGACCAGCGCGAGCAGCGCGCCGAGCACCCCGTCCAGGTCCAGCTCGGAGGTGTCCAGGGTGACCGCGTCGGCGGCCGGGCGCAGCGGGGACACCGCGCGACCGGAGTCCAGCTCGTCACGGCGGCGCACCGCGACCAGCGTGCTGGCCAGGTCGGTGGTGCGGCCGGCCCGCCGGTCCTGGTCGTCGCGGCGGCCGGCACGCACCCGGTCGGAGGCGGTCAGGTACACCTTCAGCGGGGCGTCCGGGGCGACCACCGTGCCGATGTCCCGGCCCTCCACCACGATGCCGCCGGCGGCCGCCGCCTCGTGGATGATGTCCCGCTGCAGGCCGACCAACCGGTCCCGGACCTGCTGGTGCGCCGAGACCGCACTCACCGCGCCGGTCACCTCCGGCCCCCGGATCTCCTCGGCGACGTCCTCACCGGCCAGCCGCACCGTCGGCCGCACCGGGTCGGTGCCCACCGCGATCCCGGCGGCCACCGCCGTCGGCACGGCGGCCGGGGACGACGGGTCCAGCTCGGCGCGCAGCACCGCCAGCGTGGCCGCCCGGTACATCGCGCCGGTGTCCAGGTAGGCCGCGCCGAGGCGTTCGGCCAGGCGCCGCGCCGCCGTCGACTTGCCGGTGCCGGACGGCCCGTCCAGCGCGATGACTCCACGTAGTCGCTGCCCACCCACGAGTATCCATTGTGCCCTGTGGAACGGCGTGCGTAACGGCCGGGACGCGAAGCTCGCCGTAATACCAACACGCGGCGTCACATCGGCTATGGTTTCCCCCGCAACGACGACCACTGCGCTTGGCCCGGGAGGTTCACGGTGGCCCGTGGCACCGACCGGCTTGGTCCGGACGCCGTCGACCTGCTGATGGAGCAGTGGCGCCAGCAGCGGCCGGACGTGGACGTTTCCGCGATGGCGGTGTTCGGCCGGTTGCACCGCGATTTCTACCGCTACCTCGACCACATCGTGCCGGTGTTCGAGAAGCACGGCATCAGCATGGCCGCGTTCGACGTGCTCTCCGCGCTGCGCCGCAGCGGGCCGCCGTTCCGCCGCACCGCCGGCGAGCTGGCCAACCAGACCCTGGTCACCACCGGCGGCATCACGCTGCGGGTGAAGCGGCTCGAGGCGGACGGGCTGGTGATCCGGGAGGGTGACCCGCACGACGGCCGGGTGGTGTACGTGCGGCTCACCGACGCCGGCCTGGCGGTGATCGACGCCGTGGTGGAGGACCACTTCAGCAACGAGCAGCGCATGCTGGTCGGCCTCACCATGACCGAACGCAAGCAGCTCGCCCAGCTGCTCAGCCGGCTGGAGCTCTCGCTGGAGCTGGCCAAGATCGCCCACGCCGAGGACTGAGCTCTGTCCGCGCCACGCGCGCGATCCGGCACGATCCGCGACATCTCCGCGCGGCTGGAGCGGCTGCCCGGCTCCGGCTGGCAGCGGAAGGTCCTGGTGCTGCTCGGCATCGCCACTTTTTTCGAGGGCTTCGACCAGCTGCTGGTCGCCTACTCCATGCCGTTGTTCAAGGTGGAGTGGCAGCTCACGCCGGTCGAGCTGACCATGGTGGTGACCACCGGGTCGGCCGGCATGCTGATCGGCGCAATGCTCACCGGCGTGCTCGCCGACCGCTTCGGCCGCATCCGGGTGGTGGTGGCGGCGATGCTGGTCACCGCGCTGGCCAGCCTGCTGCTGATGGTCTCGCCCAACATCGAGGTGTTCGCCGCACTGCGCTTCGTGCAGGGCCTGGGCATCGGCGGCGAGGTGCCGGCGGCGGCCGTGTTCGTCAACGAGCTGGCCAAGGCGCGGGCCCGGGGCCGGTTCGTGCTGCTCTACGAGCTGGCCTTCCCCGCCGGGCTGAGCTCCGCCGCGCTGATCGCCTCGGTGGTGGTGCCGGCGTTCGGCTGGCGGGCGCTGTACCTGATCGGCGCGCTGCCCGCCGTCCTGGCCCTGCTGGTGATCCGCGAGGTACCGGAGTCGCCCCGGTGGCTGGCCTCGCGGGGCGACACCGAGCGCGCGGAACGCGCCATGCGCACCATCGAGGACCGGGTCGGCGCGGCGACGGGTGCACCGCTGCCGGAGCCTTCCCCGGTGATCGACGCGCCCGGCGAGCGGGAGGGAACCGCACGGGTGCGCGACCTGTTCGGCGGCCGGTACCGGCGGCGCACCGCGATACTGGCGGTGCTCTGGTTCGCCGGCTTCCTGGTCAACTACGGGCTGACCACCTGGCTGCCCACCATCTACACGTCGATCTACCACCTGCCGATCCGGACGGCGCTCAACTACACGCTGGTCAGCAGCCTGAGCGGGTTCCTCGGCTGCGTCGCGGTCGCGCTGCTCGTCGACCGGATCGGCCGGCGGGCCAGCATCGCGGCCGGGTTGGCCGGCGCGGGTCTGCCGCTGCTCGCGCTGGCCGCGCTCGGCGCCGGGCAGGGCGCCTCGGTGGTCGTCTGGAGCACGCTGGCAACGTTCTTCATCTACGCCTCGACGATCTGCCTGTACCTGTACACCCCCGAGCTGTACCCGACCCGCGGCCGGGGCACCGGGATCAGCTTCCACGGCGCGATCGGCCGGGTGGGGATGATCGTCGGTCCGGTGCTGGTCGGCTCGCTGATGTCCGCCGGGGCACCGGCGGCGGCGGTGTTCGCGCTGCTCGGCGTGTTGGGTGTGGTCGCGGCGGGCGCCGCGCTGCTCGGCGAGGAGACCTCGGGCCGCACCCTGGAGGAGCTGAACGACTGACCGCTACGGTCGCGAACATGCCGCTGACCCACCCCGCCAACGCCGGCCGGCCGGAGCGCCGGGCCGGCGCCGACCTGGCGATCAACCCGCTGTTCAGCCGGGAACCGATGCGGGTGCCCCGGGACGAGCTGCCCGCGCTCGGCATGGACCCCGAGCTGGCGTACCAGATCACCCACGACGAGCTGATGCTGGACGGCAACGCGCGGCTCAACCTGGCCACCTTCGTGACCACCTGGATGGAGCCACAGGCCGCCCGGTTGATGTCGGACTGCTTCGACAAGAACATGATCGACAAGGACGAGTACCCGCGCACCGCCGAGCTGGAGGAGCGCTGCGTGCGGATGCTCGCCAAGCTGTGGCACGCGCCGGACCCGGAGGGCACCGTCGGCTGCTCCACCACCGGTTCCTCCGAGGCCTGCATGCTGGCCGGGCTGGCGCTGAAACGCCGCTGGCGGAACGCGCGGCGGGCGGCCGGCCGGCCCGAGGACCGGCCCAACCTGGTGATGGGCATCAACGTCCAGATCTGCTGGGAGAAGTTCTGCGAGTTCTGGGAGGTCGAGCCGCGCTACGTGCCGATGGACGGCGACCGGTTCACCCTGTCCGCCGAGGAGGCGGTCAAGCTGGTGGACGAGAACACCATCGGCGTCGTGGCCATCCTCGGCTCCATCTTCGACGGCGCCTACGAACCGGTCGCCCAGGTGTGCGCGGCGCTGGACGATCTGCGCGAGCGGACCGGGCTGGACGTGCCGGTGCACGTGGACGGCGCCTCCGGCGCGATGATCGCGCCGTTCCTGGATCCGGAGCTGCCGTGGGACTTCCGGCTGCCCCGGGTGGCCTCGATCAACACCTCCGGGCACAAGTACGGCCTGGTCTACCCGGGGGTGGGCTGGGTGGTCTGGCGGGAGGCCGCCGCGCTGCCCGAGGAGCTGGTGTTCCGGGTCAACTACCTCGGCGGGGACATGCCCACCTTCGCGCTCAACTTCTCCCGCCCCGGCGCCCAGGTGGTCGCGCAGTACTACAACTTCATCCGGCTGGGCTTCGACGGCTACCGGCTGGCCCAGCAACACTGCCGGGACGTGGCCACCCATCTGGCCGGGGAGATCGCCGCGCTCGGTCCGTTCCGGCTGCTCACCGACGGATCACAGCTGCCGGTGTTCGCCTGCGCGCTGCGCGACGAGGTGACCGGCTACTCGGTGTTCGACGTCTCGGCCGCGCTGCGGGAGAGCGGCTGGCTGGTGCCGGCGTACACCTTCCCGCCCAACCGGACCGATCTCTCCGTACTGCGCTTCGTGGTGCGCAACGGCTTCAGCCGCGACCTGGCCGAGATGCTGCTCAGCGACCTGCGCCGCGCCCTCCCCCGCCTATCCGCCCAATCCACCCCCACCCGAGGCCCCGAGTCCGCCGCCTTCTCCCACGGCACCACCACCCCCACCTGACCCTCCGGCGGGCTGGTGGTCCCCGTCCGGCACCTCCGAAGCGCCGCCGGTTCGCGGCTGTGCTGGGAGCGGCCATGCCGGGTTACGGCGGTGCCGGGTCGGGGCGGTGCCGGGTCGGGGCCGTGCCGGGTTACGGCCATGCCGCCGGGTCGCGGCCATACCGGTTTGAGGCCATGCCGGGTCGCGGCCGTGCCGGTTTGAGGCGGTGCCGGCAGACGGCCGTGCCGGTTTGAGGCGGTGCCGGCAGACGGCCGTGCCGGTTTGAGGCGGTGCCGGCAGACGGCCGTGCCGGTTTGAGGCGGTGCCGGTTCAAGGCAGCTTGGACGGCGCGGCCGGGCGGTCTGCCGCGGCTTGGGTGCCGCCCGTTGCGCGGCCTGCGGATTCGGTTTCGCTACTTACCGTGACTGCCGGGGCGGCTTTCCGAACGGTTCGAGCTGCCGTCACTCACCGAGTGCTGGCTCAGTCCCCTTCGATCATGGAATCCACCGGACTGAGGTTGCGCTCGATGAAGCCGGCCGCGCCAGCCGCCCGCAACTCGACCACGGTCCGTAACCGAGGTGCGGAATCCGGGCTCGCGCCAGGGCTCGGGAGCGGGCGTAACCCAAAAGGGCGGCACCCAAGCCGCGGCAGACCGCCCGACCGCGCCGTCCAAGCTGTCTTGAACCGGCGGCCGACGCACCTGAAGATCAACACCAACCTCCCGGGGCAGTACATCTAGACCGCACGTCGGCGGGCCGGGTCGAGTTGGGCTGGACCGAACGGGAGCAGCAGATCACCGACGCCGCACAGGAAAGCCGGACGCCGCCCATGGTGCGAGCTGTGCGGCACCACGGTTTCCTGTGCGGCGTCGGGGCGGGGGGGCTATTTGGGGAGGTCGGTGCGGAGGGCGGCGGCGCCGCGCAGGTAGCAGTGGCGGATGTCGGAGCGCGCCCGTTCCGTGTCGACGTGCGCCAGAAGGCGCAGCACCCGGGGCATGGCGCCGGGTACGGCGATCTCCGTGGCGCACATCAGCGGGACGTCGGTCAGGCCCATTTTGCGCGCCGCGTACGCGGGGAACTCGGCGGTCAGATCGGGGGTGGCGGTGAACACGATGGAGATCACGTCGTCCGGGGTCAACGCGTTCCGGTAGAGCACCTCGGCCACCAGCTCGGCGGTGGCGTCCAGGATTTCTTCCCGGGCGTTGTTGTCCACCTGAGTTGCGCCGCGCACGGCTCGCACTGCCATGGAGGACACCATACGGTGGGTCGGTGCGCAGCGACGAGTGGTGGATGTGCCGGGCGATTGAGCTGGCGCGCCGCTGCCCGCCGTCGAACACCGCGTTCTCGGTCGGCGCGGTGATCGTCGCCGCCGACGGAACTGAGCTGGCCTCAGGCTACTCGCGGGAGAACGACCCGAGGGCGCACGCCGAGGAGACCGCGCTGGCCAAGGTCGCCGGCGATCCCCGCCTGGGAAACGCCACGGTCTACAGCACGCTGGAGCCCTGCTCGACCCGGGCCAGCCGGTCCCGCACCTGCACCGAGCTGATCCTGGACGCCGGCATCACCCGAGTGGTGATCGCCTGGCGGGAACCGGCGCTGTTCGTGCCAGACTGTGTCGGCGTCGAGCTGCTGAGGCAGCAAGGCGTGGCGGTGCGCGAGCTGTCCGAGCTGGCGGAGGCCGCCAAGGCGCCGAACGCCCACCTCAATCTGGAGGCCGAACGATGAAGCCGGGCGACGAGGTCGAGGACTTCGAACTGCTCGACCAGGCCGGCACCGTGCGCCGGCTCAGCACGTTGCTCGAGGACGGCCCCGTGGTGCTGTTCTTCTACCCGGCGGCGAACACCACCGGGTGCACCAAGGAGGCCTGCCACTTCCGGGACCTGGCGGCCGAGTTCGCGGCGGTCGGCGCGCAGCGGGTGGGCATCAGCCCGGACGGGGTGGCCAAGCAGGGCAGCTTCGCCGGCAAGCACCACTTCGACTACCCGCTGCTCTCCGACGAGGGCGGCGCGGTGGCCAGGACGTTCGGCGTGTGGCGGCGGTTCTCCCCGCTGCACACCAAGCGGGTCACCTTCGTCATCGGCCAGGACCGCCGGGTCGTCGAAGTGATCAAGAGCGAGCTGCACTTCAACCAGCACGCGGACGAAGCGCTCCGGGTGGTCCGGGAGCTACAGACCCACGGCTGAGTACAGCGAGCCCAGCTCCTTGCGGTTCAGCCGGCGCAGGGTGCCGGGGCGCTGGGTGCCCAGCTGCACGTCGCCGATGGCGGTGCGCACCAGGCGGCGCACCGGGTGCTCCACCTCGGCCAGCAGCCGGCGCACCACGTGCTTGCGGCCCTCGTGCAGGGTCAGCTCGACCATCGCCCGGCCGGAGTGCACGTCGATCACCTTGAAGTCGTCCACCCGGACCAGGCCGTCCTCCAGCTGCACCCCGTTGCGCAGCTGCCGCCACAGGCCCTTCGGGATCGGCCCGGGTACCTCGGCCAGGTATGTCTTGCGCACCTCGAACGAGGGGTGCATCAGCCGGTGGCCCAGCTCGCCGTCGTTGGTGAGCAGCAGCAGGCCCTCGGTGTCCGCGTCCAGCCGGCCGACGTGGAACAGCCCGGCCTCCCGCTCGGCCACCAGGTCGCCGACGCACGGGCGGCCCCGGTCGTCGGACATGGTGGAGAGCATCCCCTTGGGCTTGTTCAGCGCCAGGTGCACCACGTCGTTGCGCAGCTCGATGCGGTCGCCGTCCACCCGGACCACCGCCACCAGCGGGTCGATCCGCCGGCCCATCTGGTGCACGACCTGGCCGTCCACGCTCACCCGGCCCTGCGCGATCAGCTCCTCGGCGGCACGCCGCGAGGCCACACCGGCCTGGGAGAGCACCTTCTGCAGGCGAATTCCGGCCGGTTCTTGCTCATCCGCCGGTTCTTGATCAAACATCGTCGATGGCGTCCACTTCGGGCAGCAGGGGGGCGAGCGGCGGCAGTTCGTCCAGCGAGGACAGCCCCAACCGCTCGAGGAAAAGTTCGGTGGTCCGGTACAGGATGCCCTGGGTCTGCGGGTCGATGCCGGTCTCCTCGACCAGCCCCCGGGTGAGCAGCGTGCGGATCACCCCGTCGCAGTTCACCCCGCGCACCGCGGACACCCGCGCCCTGGTCACCGGCTGGCGGTAGGCCACGACGGCCAGGGTCTCCAACGCGGCGCGGGTCAGCTTGGCCCGCTGCCCGTCGCGCAGCATGCGCTCCACGTAGGGCGCGTACCGGTCCCGGGTGTAGAACCGCCAGCCGCCACCGATGTGGCGCAGGTCGATGCCCCGCTCCTCGGCGGCGTACCGACCGGCCAGCCGGGTCAACGCCTCGCGCACCCGTTCGGTGGGCTGGCCCAGCGCCTCGGCGAGCAGGGCGTCCTCGGCCGGCTCGTCCACGACCAGCAGCAACGCCTCCAGCGCCGCCTCCAGGTCGTGGTCGGAGAGGAGCTCGTCCTCGGCATCCGTCGAGAACTCGGCCTCCAGCTCCTCGACGCTGGGCGTCGAGTCGCTCAACGGGATTCCTTCCCGGTCCAGCTCACCATCAGCTCGCCGAAGGCCTCGGGCTGGTCCAGCAGCACGCTGTCCTCCCGGTGCAGCTCGAGCACCGCCAGGAACCGGGCCACCACCTCGATCGGCTCGCCGCAGTCGGCGATGAGCTGCCCGAAGCTGGCCCGGCGGATCTCGAGCAGCCGCTCCCGCAGGATCTCCATGTGCTCCGGCACCGAGATCATCCCGGTGTGCAGGTGCTCCAGCGACACCGTGGGCGGGGGCTTGGGCCGGAACACGGCGGCGGCCAGCTCGGCGAACCGCTGGGCGTCCATGCCCAGCATCACCTCGGGCAGCATCTCGGCGTAGCGGTCCTCCAGCGCCACCGACCGCGGGTAGCGGCGCAGCGCGGACGCCTCCAGCTCCACGAACAGCCCGGCCACCTGCTTGTACGCCCGGTACTGCAGCAGCCGGGCGAACAGCAGGTCGCGCGCCTCCAGCAGGGCCAGGTCCTCGGCGTCCTCCACGTCCGCGCCGGGCAGCAGCCGGGCGGCCTTGAGGTCGAGCAGGGTGGCCGCGATGACCAGGAACTCGGTGATCTCGTCCAGGTCGGCGTCGTTGCCGGACTCGGTGAGCGCCCTGGTGTGGGCGATGAAGTCGTCGGTGACCCGGTGCAGCGCCACCTCGGTAACGTCCAGCTCGTGCTTGTTGATCAGCTGCAGCAACAGGTCGAACGGCCCGGTGAAGTTCTCCAGCGAGACGGTGAACCGGGGCAGGGGCAGGTCGGGCGAGTCTTCGGACGCGATCGTGCGCTCCGGGGCGATGGTCACCGGCCGCCCGCCTCTCGGAGAATGACCTCGCGGGCCAGCTGCCGGTAGGCCCGTGCGCCCGCCGAGTTGGGCGCCCACCGGGTGATCGGCTCGCCGGCGACCGTGGTCTCCGGGAACCGCACGGTCCGGTTGATCGTCGCGTCGAACACGAGGTCGCCGAACGCCTCCATGACCCGGGTGCGCACCTCGCGGGTGTGCACCGTGCGCGGGTCGTACATGGTCGCGACGATGCCGCTGATCTCCAGTTGCGGGTTCAGCCGGTCGCGCACCTTCTCGATTGTATCGATCAGCAGCGCCACCCCGCGCAGGCTGAAGTACTCGCACTCCAATGGGATGAGCACGCTGTGCGCGCAGGCCAGGGCGTTGATGGTGAGTAACCCCAGGGACGGCTGGCAGTCCACCAGCACCATGTCGTACTGCGCGAGCACCGGCCGGATGGCCCGGCCCAGCGCCTGCTCCCGCCCGACCTCGCTGACCAGCTGCACCTCGGCGGCGGAAAGGTCGATGTTGCTGGGCAGCAGGTCCATCCCGGGCACCTTGGTCGGGATGATCACTTCGTCGATCTTGGTACCGGCGTCGATCAGCAGGTTGTGGATGGTGCGTTCCAGGTGGTGCGGCTGCACACCGAGGCCCACGGAGAGCGCGCCCTGAGGGTCGAAGTCCACCAGCAGCACCCGGCGGCCGTACTCCGCCAGGCAGGCTCCGAGGTTGATGGTGGAGGTGGTCTTGCCGACGCCGCCCTTCTGGTTGGCCACCGCGATGACCCGGGCCGGGCCATGACTGGTCAGCGGGGCGGGCTCGGGGGCGCTCTCCCGGAGGTCGGGGTCCGGGTAGTCCTCCTGGTCGTCGAGCGGCGCCGGCCCTGGCTCCATAGGCCGGGGTGTCGACATGCAACCAGACTAAGCGTCACCCATCCGTGCGGCCAAAGCGCCCCGCCGGTGTGTCCGTGAGTTTCTAGCCGCGGGCCCTGGGATGGGCCAGCGTGTACACCTCGCGCAGCGAGTCCACGGTGACCAGCGTATATACCTGCGTGGTCGTCACCGAGGCGTGGCCGAGTAACTCCTGCACCACCCGTACATCCGCGCCCCCCTCGAGCAGGTGCGTGGCGAACGAGTGGCGCAGGGTGTGCGGGGACACCGGCTCGGTGATTTTGGCGCGCTCCGCGGCGGTGCGCAGCACCGTCCAGGCGCTCTGCCGGGACAGCCGGCCGCCCCGCGCGTTCAGGAACAGCGCCGGCGTTCCCCGTCCCCGGATGGCCAGCCCGGGCCGGGCGCGCACCCGGTAGGCGTCCAGCGCGGCCACCGCCGGCCGCCCGACGGGCACCATCCGCTGCTTGCCGCCCTTGCCGGAGAGCAGCGCGGCCCGCCCGGTGAGGTCCACGTCGTCCAGGTCCAGGCCGACCGCCTCGGAGATGCGGGCGCCGGTGGAATACAGCAGCTCCAGCAGCGCCCGGTCGCGCAGGCCCAGCGGGTCGTCCCGGCCGCACGCCTCGAGCAGCCGTTCCACCCGGTCAAGCGGCAAGGCCTTGGGCAGCCGGCGAGGGGGTGCCGGCGGGTGCACCTCGCGGGCCACGTCGGTGGGGGTGACCCCGTCCAGCGTGGCGAACTTGTGCAGCCCGCGCACCGCGACCAGCGTGCGCGCCGCCGACGAGGTGGCCAGCGGCGGGTTCTCCCCGTCGCCCTCGCGCAGGCTGGCCAGGAAGTCCGTCACGACCGCCTCGGTGACCCCGTTCAGCTGGTGGATGTCGTGGCGGGCCAGATACCCGGTGTACCGGGTCAGGTCACGCCGGTAGGAGCGGAGCGTGTTGTCCGCGACACCGCGCTCCACCACCAGGTGGTCCAGGTACCCGCGCACCGCGTCGGGCACGCTCAGCGGCGGCGCAACCATGACCACGCCATGTTACGACCGTTCTTCACCCGGCCGGCGCCGCGACGCGCTCGCTTTAGCTCTGCGCACAAATACGCAACGGTGTTCCAAGATCAGCAGGACATGGCGGTCGCCCTGAGGGTCTCACCGCGACCCTGGTGCCCTCTTGATCACGGGTCTTCGGGTGTACGGAGCCGTAGCTTGGGGAAATAGCTCCGATACCTGGCGCCGACCCGGGTGAGCAAGCGATAGTCCCTCGCGGTCGCGTGAGCGCCGATGTAGAAGTCCGGCAAAGGAGAACGTCGCACGCCACCCTGCCGCCGGTATTTCAGGAACACCTTGCCGGCCATGAAGCCAGCCCGAAACGGCAGCGGTTCCCGGACGAAGTCACCTCGCGGTAGGTCGCGATCCAGATCCTCCACCCGGGAGTAGTACACCGATACCTCGGCGTAGATGATCGGGTTGATGACCAGTGGTCCGACCTCCCGCGCCTCCACGATCCGGTCTCTGGACCACTCGCCCCATCGGTCATCCCCGTGCAGGACATCCAGCAGCACGTTGGTGTCAACCATGGTGGTCAGTTCGGGGCTACTCACCCCGGAGTAGCTCCATCATCTCGTCGGTGCTCAACTTGGTGTCGAGTCGCTTCCACATGTGAGCAGCAAGTCTGCGCCCCGGTCGGGAATCGGCCTGCTGGGAGTCGGATCGGAGTATGACCAGCTGCCCGTCTCTCAGCACGACCTCGACCTCGTCGCCCTCGCCAAGGGCAAGCTCTCGTCGGAGCTGCGCCGGGATGGTGACCTGACCCTTGGCGTTGAGCTTCACCTTGCCTCCAGGAGTGCGCGTATTACGTAATACTACTCTGGTTCGCGAAGGCCGTGGGGCGGTCCTGCCAAGGAGCATCCAGCGGGCGCGCCTCGGCAAGACCCGCTTGTATCGCTTGAACCGCCAGCACGCCGGCGGCGGAGGCGGCGTTCACGATGCCGCCGGCCAGGACCGCGCGCACCGCGTCGGGCAGCGGCAGCCAGTGCAGCTCCAGCTCCGCCTCCTCGTCGTCACCGAGATCGGGCCGTTCCACGCGCGACAGACCCCGGGCCAGGTAGACCCGCACGCTCTCGTCGCTGAACCCCGGCGAGGGCACCAGGTCAACCAGCACGGACCACTCGGAAGCGGCCAGCCCGGCCTCCTCGGCCAACTCGCGCGCGGCGGTGACCGAGGGGTCCTCCCCCGCCACGTCCAGCAGCCCGGCCGGCAGCTCGTACAGCCGCCGGCGCACGGCGTGCCGGTACTGCCAGATCAGCGCGACCCGGCCCTCGTCGTCCAGTGCGGCGATGGCCACCGCGCCGGGGTGCTCCAGGATCTCCCGCACCGCGACCCGGCCGCCGGGCATCTCCACGTCGTCCGCGCGGACCGCCATGACCCGGCCCCGGTAGATCTCCCGTGAGCCGTGCACCGGGTAGTCGTGCCCGGTCACTGGGGCAGCTCGACGTGTTCCGGTTCCCGGGCTGAATTCGCCGGCCTCGACCGTTCCGCGGCCTCCGGCTCGGCACCGGTCAGTTCCACCGGCAGCCGGTCCTCGGCCAGGTAGGCCAGGGCGGCCGAGACGAACGCCCGGAACAGCGGGTGCGGCCGGGTGGGCCGGCTCTTCAGCTCCGGGTGCGCCTGGGTGCCGACGAAGAACGGGTGCCGGCTCGAGTCCAGCTCGATGAACTCCACCAGCCGGCCGTCCGGCGAGGTGCCGGAGACCACCAGGCCGGCCTGGGTGAGCTTGTCCCGGTACTCGTTGGCCACCTCGTAGCGGTGCCGGTGCCGCTCGGACACCCGGGTGGTGCCGTAGGCCTTCGCGGTCACCGTGCCCTCGGCCAGCTGGGCCGGGTAGGCGCCCAGCCGCATGGTCCCGCCCATGTCCCGCTCGCCGGCCACCACGTCCTGCTGGTCGGCCATGGTGGCGATCACCGCGTGCGGGGTGTCGGGGTCGAACTCGGCCGAGCTGGCCCCGTCCAGCTCGGCCAGCGACCGGGCCACCTCGATCACCATGCACTGCAGGCCCAGGCACAGGCCCAGGACCGGGATGCCACGTTGCCGGGCGTACCGGATGGCACCGATCTTGCCCTCGATGCCCCGGATGCCGAACCCGCCGGGGATGAGCACCCCGTGCACGCCGGAGAGCGCCTGCGCCGCCCCGGACGGCGTCTCGCACTCGTCGGAGGTCACCCACTGCACCTCGACCCTGGCCCGGTGGGCGAACCCGCCGGCCCGCAGCGCCTCGGTCACCGACAGGTAGGCGTCCGGCAGGTCCACGTACTTGCCCACCAGCGCGATCCGCACCGTCTCCGTGGGGTAGTGAACCCGGTCCAGCAGGTCGCCCCAGACCGTCCAGTCCACGTCCCGGAACGGCAGCCCCAGCCGGCGCACCACGTAGGCGTCCAGCCCCTCGGAGTGCAGCACCCTGGGGATGTCGTAGATGGACGGCGCGTCCGGCGCGGCGACCACGCCGTCCGCGTCCACGTCGCACATCAGGCTGATCTTGCGCTTCATCGGCTCGGGGATCTCCCGGTCGGCGCGCAGAACCACCGCGTCCGGCTGGATGCCGATGTTGCGCAGCGCGGCCACCGAGTGCTGCGTCGGCTTGGTCTTCAGCTCGCCGGAAGGCGCCAGGTAGGGCACCAGGGAGACGTGCAGGAAGAAGCAGTTGTCCCGGCCGACGTCGTGCCGGACCTGGCGCACCGCCTCCAGGAAGGGCAGCGACTCGATGTCGCCCACCGTGCCGCCCACCTCGGTGATGACCACGTCCGGCACCACCCGGGAGGAGTCCGGGGCGCCCATGGCCAGGATCCGGTCCTTGATCTCGTTGGTGATGTGCGGGATGACCTGGACGGTGTCGCCGAGGTACTCGCCGCGCCGTTCCTTGGCGATCACGGTGGAGTAGATCTGCCCGGTGGTCACGTTGGCGTGGCCGGACAGGTCGCGATCGAGGAACCGCTCGTAGTGACCGATGTCCAGATCGGTCTCCGCGCCGTCCTCGGTGACGAACACCTCTCCGTGTTGGAAAGGATTCATCGTGCCGGGATCGACGTTCAGGTAGGGGTCCAGCTTCTGCATGATCACCCGGAGACCGCGGGCGGTGAGCAGCTGGCCGAGACTTGAGGCGGTCAATCCCTTACCGAGAGATGAAGCGACACCGCCGGTGACGAAAACATGCCTGGTCGCGCGCGTCTGCACGGACACTCACGGTAACACTCCCTCGGCGGCTCGTGGGCCGGAGTGTGGCGCGTGTTTCCCTCGGGACCGGAAAAGGCCTAATGGTGTGAAGATCGTCAGCCCTGGGCTACCCGGCTCGGGGTCACCCGGCCGAGGCCCCCGGGACGGGTGCCTGCGCGGTCGATCCGGCCCCGTAGCGGCCGGCCCGGCCGTCCGCCTGCTCGCGCAGCGCGAGCACCGTGGCCACCCGGCCGACCGGCGACTGCAGGTCGTCCACCGTGGTCAGGGCGCCGGAGACGTTCGGGTCCGCCCGGACGACGCCGACCGCACCGGTCGCCTGCTCCACCCCGCTCCGGCCGGCCAGCACCGCGCCGCCACCGGCCCGGTCCAGCTCGCCGGCCAGCCGGGCCAGCGTGGCGGCCCGCTCGGCGGCGTTGGGTCCGCCGTTCGCGCCGCCGGTGAGCACCACGGCCAGCTGGGCCGGCGCCGGGCGCGGGCCGGGCCGCACGAAGCCGGCCTGGGTGAGTCCGGCCAGCGCGGCCGACACCTGGTCCGGGGTGGCCGGCTGGCGGCCGTTCGGCCCGCGCAGCAGCACGCTGCCGAGGAAACCGCCGGCCAGCCCGCCGGCGTCGGCGGCGGAGGGCAGCTGCGCCCCGCTGGGCAGCAGGCGCATGGTCAGGTCCCGGACCGCGTCCGCCCGCACCGGGTCGGTGACCGCGTCGGTCAGCTCCACCTCTCCGGTCACCGCGCCCCCGGCCGCGCCGATCAGCTGGCGCACCGCGTCCCGGTCGGCCGGGTCGGTGCCGGCGGCGACCACCAGGACCACCTTGCGGCCGTCCAGCTGGCCCTTCACCACGCCCGGGGCCACCGAGGCGGCAAAGCCATTGGCCGCGCGTTGTTCGGTCTCCAGCTGGCCGTTGCGGGCCGCCAGCTGGTCCGCCCGCTCGGTCAGGTGGTCCCGGTCGCCGGAGACCACGGCGAGCAGCCGGCCGCTCACGCTGGTGGAGCCGAGCACCACGCCGACGGCCAGCGCCAGGAAGACCGCGACCAGCGAGATCAGGTGGTAACGCAGGGAGAGCATCCGGTCACCGCCCGATCGAAGCGGTCGCCGACGTGATCGCCGTGTGCGCCGTGGCGGTGGTCCAGTCCAGTGCGCGTTCCAGGTAGCCGAACAGCGCCGGGCCGGCGTCCGAGGCCAGCAGGGTGGCCAGCACCGCGATCGCCACCGCGCCGATCAGCATCAGCACCGCGCCGGCGGAGATCGGGCTGCGGTGCAGCGCGGCGACCGCCTTGCCGTCCACCAGCAGGCTGCCCACCCGCAGCCGGGTGAGGAAGGTGGAGGCGTTGCTGCTCGCCCGCCCCCGGTCCAGGAACTCGGCCAGGGTGGCCTGGTAGCCCACCGTGACGATCAGGTTGGCGCCGTGGTGGTGCGCGAGCAGCAGGGCGAGGTCCTCCGGGTTGCCGGAGGCGGGGAAGGTGACCGCGCCCACGCCCAGGTCCTGCACCCGGTGCAGCCCCGGGGCGTGGCCGTCCGCGAACGCCGGCACCACCACGTCGGCGCCGCTGGTCAGCACCCGGTCGGCCACCTCGGCCGGGTCGGCCACGATCAGGTCCGGGCGGTGGCCGGCGCGCCACAGGGCCTCCGCGCCGCTGTTCACCCCGACCAGAACCGGGTGGTACTCCTTGATGTAGCGGCGCAGCGCGGCCAGCTCCTCGGCGGTGTCCTGGCTGGGGGCCACCACGAGCACGTGCTGGCCGGCCATGCCCACCCGCACGTCCGGCACGCCCACGCCGTCCAGCAGCAGCGCCCGGTCCTGGTGCATGAACTCGATGGTGTTCGCGGAGAACGCCTCGAGCTGGTTGGACAGGCCCTCCTTGGCGCCGGCCATGGCGGCGGCCACCGACTCGGCGGTCTGCAGCAGCCCGTGCGCCACCGGCTCCTCGCCGATGAACACCGCGCCGTCGTGCAGCCGGATCCGGGAGCCGTCACGCACCCGGCGCATCACGTCGTCGCCCACCCCGTCGATCAGGGTGAGGCCGGCCGCGATCAGCGCCTCCGGGCCGAGGTTGGGGAACCGGCCGGAGATGGACGGCGCCACGTTCACCACCGCAACCGCCCCGGCGGAGACCAGCGCCTCGGCGGTCACCCGGTCCAGGTCGATCCGGTCGACTACCGCGATGTCGCCGGCGCCGATTCGGCGCAGCAGCGCATCAACGTTGCGATCCACCCGGGCAGTGCCGGACAGTCCCGGCAGGGTCCGGCGGGTGCGATTGAGCAAACCGGCCATCTTCATGCACCGATAGTGTCAAGTCTCCCTCGAGACTTGAGGTATTTCCTACCGCGCGTCGCCGGAATTTGCGCACTGGCTGCGCCCGTCCCGCCGAAGTAGCGACAGTCCGCTGTCGTCCGGTCACTTTCCGCGTTTATGGTGCGCTTCAAAGACTGCTGGGACGGCCGTGGTTCGGGCGCGGGCCGTTGCGTTCCGGCTGTTTGGCGCACGACATCCAGTGTGGCGGTTGGTGCGGCTCCGGGTCGTGATCGTCGTCTCTGGCGGTAGAGCGTCGATTTTCGACGCTGAAGCGCCAGGGACGGCGATCATGCCGACCGGCGCGCAGACGCAACGGCCCTCGTCCAAGCCTCGGCGAACCCCAGCCGCGGCCGTCCCGGCGCTCTTTAAAACCGGCACCGCACCCAAACCGACACCGCACCGGCGAGGGTGTCAGTTGCGGCGGCCCTTCACCTTCTTGCGGGCCGACGCCTTCTCGGTGGTCGCGGTGCTCAGCAGTTCCTCGGCGTGCGCCCGGCCGGTGCTGGTGTCGTCCAGGCCGGCCAGCATCCGGGCCAGCTCGACCACCCGGTCGGCCTCACTGAGCGTGCGCACCCGGCTGCGCACCCTGCCGTTCCCGCCGCTGTCCTCGTCAACGGCGGCCCGCTTGTCCACCACCACGTGCCGGTCCGCGTAGGCGGCCACCTGGGCCAGGTGGGTTACCACGATCACCTGGTGGCTGATCGCCAACGTGGCCAGCCGCCGGCCGATCTCCACCGCCGCCCGGCCGCCGACCCCGGCGTCCACCTCGTCGAACACCATGGTGGGCACCGGGTCCGCATCGGCCAGCACCACCTCCAGCGCCAGCATCACACGGGAGAGCTCACCGCCGGAGGCGCCCTTGTGCAGGGGCACCCCGGGCGAGTTGGCGTGCGGCACCAGCCGCAGCTCCACCTCGTCCACGCCGTCGGGGCCGGCGGCCACCCAGGTGCCGGCCAGCCGCAGCCCCTCGCCGTCCGGGCCGCGCCGCGCCGCCTCGGCGTCCAACTCCTTGCGGGCCAGGTCGACCAGCAGCCGCGCGCTGGGCATGGCCAGCCCGGCCAGCTCGGCGGTGACCGCCTCGGCCAGCCGCCCGGCCGCCTCCTCCCGGGCCGCCGAGACCGCCTCGGCGTGCTTGGCCAGCTCGGTGGCCAGCTCGTCCCGGCGGGCCTGCAGCGCCGCGATGGCCTCGTCGCTGATGTCCAGCCCGGCCAGACGCTCCCGCGCCTGCTCCGCCCAGCGCAGCACCCCGTCGGTGTCGGCGGCGTACTTGCGGGTGAGCGCGCGCAGCTCGGCCTGCCGGGCCAGCACGGTCTGCAGCCGCTCCGGGTCGGCGTCCAGCGTGTCCAGGTAGCCGGTCAGCTCCCCGGCCACGTCGCCGAGGAGCACCGACACCTCGGCCAGCCGGGGCTCCAGCCGCTCCAGCGCCGGGTCCCCGGAGCCGCCGAGCAGCCGGCGGGCCTCGCCGAGCAGCCCCAGCGCCCCGGGCATGTCTTCGGACTCGCCGTCCCCACCGGCCACCGCCATCCGGGCGCCCCCGGCGGCCGAGCGCAGGTCGTCCGCCGCCGCCAGCCGGCGCGCCTCCTCGACCAGTGCGGTGTCCTCACCGGGTTGCGGGTTCACCGCCTCGATCTCGGTCAGCCCGTGGCGCAGCAGGTCGGCCTCCTGGGCCAACCGGCGGGCGCCGTCCCGGCGCTCGATGAGCTCCGCCGCCGCCTCCCGCCACCGCTCCCGGACCGACCGGTACTCGCCCAGCGGGCCGGCCACCGCCTCGCCGGCGTAGCGGTCCAGCACCGCGCGCTGCTCGGCCGGGCGGAGCAGGCGCAGCTGGTCGTTCTGCCCGTGTACCGCGAGCACGGCCTCGGACAGCCGGGAGAGCACGCCGACCGGGACCGAACGGCCGCCGAGGTGCGCCCGGGAGCGCCCGTCGGTACTGACCGTGCGCACCGCGATCAGGCTGCCGTCGTCGTCGGCCTCGGCGCCCACCTCCTCGGCGATGCGCAGCGCCGGCTCACCGGCGGCGAACCGGCCCTCGACCATGGCCCGGCCGTTCGCGGAGGACACCCGGGACGCCTCGGCCCGGCCGCCGCCGAGCAGGGTCAACCCGGTCACCACCATGGTCTTGCCGGCACCGGTCTCACCGGTGAGCACGGTCAGACCCGGGTGCGGCTCGAGCGTGGCGTCATCGATGACGCCGAGCCCCTGAATCCGCATCTCGGCCAGCATGGCGCGCAGTTTAGGGCGCCCCCCTGTCATCTTGGATCCGGTGGTGTCGCCGAGCCGCGCCAGCTCCGCACCGGTAGGGCGAACTTCCGCACCAGCCGGTCGGTGAACGGCTGGTCCCGCAGCCGCACCAGGCGCACCGGCAGGTCGCTGCGGGCCAGCTCCACCCGGGCTCCCGGGGGCACCGGGATGGTCCGCCGCCCGTCGCACACCAGCACCGCCGGGTAGCCCCTCGGGTCCACCTCGATGGCCACCGCCGAGCTGGGCGAGATCACCACCGGCCGGGCGAACAGCGCGTGCGCGGCCAGCGGCACCACCAGCAGCGCCTGTACCTCCGGCCACACCACCGGGCCGCCGGCGGAGAACGCGTACGCGGTGGACCCGGTCGGCGTCGCGCACAGCACGCCGTCGCAGCCGAAGCCGGTCAGCGGCCGGCCGTCCACCTCGACGACCACCTCCAGCAGGCGTTCCCGGCTGGTCTTCTCCACGCACGCCTCGTTCAGCGCCCAGGTGCGCCGCGCCGGCCCGCCGTTGATCACCACGACGGCTTCCATGGTCATCCGTTCCTCGACCTGGTAGCCGCCCTGGATGACCGCGTTCACCGCCTCGTCCAGCGACTCGGGATCGGCCTCGGCCAGGAAGCCCACGCGACCCAGGTTCACCCCGAGCACCGGTACGCCGGCCGGCCGGGCCAGCTCGGCCGCGCGCAGCAGCGTGCCGTCGCCGCCGAGCACCAGGGCGACCTCGACCCCCTCGGCCGCGTTCGGGTGGGCCTCGACCGGGACCGGTTCCATGCCGGCGGGCAGGTCCATCGGCAGTTCCAGCACCTCGTCGGCGAAGATGCGCAGCCGGATGCCCGCCTCGGCCAGCCTGCGCACCACCCCGGCGGCGACCTCCTGGTTCGCCTTGCGGCCAGAGTGCACCACCAACAGCGCCTCACGCGTCACTGTGGTCCCTTCTGCACCGCGCGCGACAAGGCCTCGCGCGTGTCGTGGTCGTCGGGGAGAGGCCGCTGGCGCAGCCAGACGAAGTACTCGACGTTGCCGGCCGGGCCGGGGGCCGGGCTGGCCACCGCCCCGTGGGTCAGCCAGCCCAGCGCGGCGGCCGCGTCGGTGACCGTGGACAGTGCATCCAGCCGCAGCTCGGGCTCGCGTACGACACCGCCGGCGCCGAGCCGGTCCTTGCCCACCTCGAACTGCGGCTTGACCATCGGCAACAGGTCGCCGTCCGGTTCGGTGCACGCGGTCAGTGCGGGCAGCACGGTGCGCAGCGAGATGAAGGAGAGGTCGGCCACGGTCAGCCCCACCGGGCCGCCGATCGCCTCCGGGGCGAGCGCGCGCACGTTGGTCCGGTCCAGCACGCGCACCCGTTCGTCGGACTGCAGCCGCCAGATCAGCTGGCCGTAGCCGACGTCGGCCGCGACCACCTCAGCGGCGCCCCGGTGCAGCAGCACGTCGGTGAAGCCCCCGGTGGATGCGCCGGCGTCCAGGCAACGCCGCCCGGCCACGGAAAGCCCGGCCGGCTGGAAGGCGTCGAGGGCACCGATCAGCTTCAGCGCGCCCCGGGACGCCCACTCGGGACCTTCGTCCTTGCGCACCAGCACCGGCGCGTCCAGCTCGACCGCCGTGGCCGCCTTCCGTGCGGCCACCCCCCGGACCAGGACCCGGCCGTCCTCGATCAGCTCAGCCGCCTGCTGACGCGATCGAGCCAGCCCCCGACGCACCAACTCGGCATCCAGCCGCGCCCGGCGCGGCATCAGAGCGGGTTCCTCGGATCGGCGAGGCGAAGCGGCGAGCTGGGCGGCGTGCAGCCGGCTGGATGATCCACCAGGCGCGCCCTATGCCCCGTCGATGGTGCTCAGCGCCTCGGTCAACGCGGTGTGGATCCGCTCGAATGCCGGCACGTGCTCGGCCGTCGGTCGCCGGTCCAGGCCGTCCAGCCGGGCCAGCGCCTCGTCGAGGGCCGCGGTCGCGGACGCGTCCCGCGCCTCAGGGGTGTCGAAGCTCTCAGATGTCATGACCTCACCACGCTATCCGAGCCGGACGGGGAAGTGCCGAGCACACCAGGCTGAATCACCCGGCGGCGAACCACTCCCGGCCCGACGCCCGACGAACCGGCTCAGGCGCCGGTGGGAAGCCCGAGGGCGGCCAACGCCTCGGCCGAGGCCGTATCGGCGGCTCGCACGCTGGCCGTGTCGCCGCCAGCCGCCCAGTGCGCCGCGCAGAGCGTGCGCAGCGCGTCCACCGGGTCGCCGTGTCCGGTGGTGCCGGCGGAGAGCACGAGGCCGGCACCGTCCCGCATGGCCTGCCACGGCACCCGTTGTCCGGCGCGCAGGCTCGCCGCGTCCGAGGCGAGGGCGGAGAGGTCGGCGCCGATGTAGTCGGGCCGCTGTTCGGGCGGCGCGGCCAGCAGGGTGGCCGCATCGGTCACGCCCGTGAGTACGAGCAGGCTGGGCAGCCCGGCGGCCTTGGCGCCCGCGATGTCGGTGCCCAGCCGGTCACCGACCATCAGCGGGCGGCCGGCCCCGGTCCGCCGGACCGCCTCGGCGAACAGCGGCGGCTCCGGCTTCCCCGCGACCAGCGGCTCCACCCCGGTGGCCACCCGCAGGGCGGCGACCATCGCGCCGTTGCCGGGCAGCTCACCGCGTTCCTCGGGCAGGGTGGCGTCCAGGTTGCAGGCGACCCAGAACGCCCCGGCCCGGATGGCCAGGCAGGCCTCGGCCAGGTCGGCCCACGCGGTGTCCCGGGAGTGCCCCTGGACCACCGCTCGCGCGTCCTCGGCCCTGGCCGCCAGGCCGAGACCCGCCGAGGTCACCTGGTCGGCCAGCGCCTTGGTCCCGACCACCAGCACCGGCGTCCCGGGTTCCAACCGCTCCGCCAGCGCCCGGGCGGCCGCCTGCCCGCTCGTGACCACCTCGTTCTCGTCGGCGGCGAACCCGAGCGCGCGCAGGTGCTCGGCGACCTGGCCGGCATTGCGCGAACCGTTGTTGGTCAGGTACCCGATGCCCCGCCCACCCCCGCTCAGCTCACGCAGCGCCTCGGCCGCGCCGGGCAACGCCGCCCCGCCCCGGAACAGCGTCCCGTCCAGGTCGAACAGCACGGCGTCGTGCAACTCCCGCAGGGCCGTCGCGGCCGACCCGGACGCTCCCGTTCCGGCCCCGGTCATCGGCCCATCTCACCGGTCCGCACCGCGTCCGCTTCAGCCACGTCCGCGGGCTCAGCCACGTCCTCAGGCCCGGTCACCTCGGCTGCCTCAGCCGCGTCCGCTGTCTCGGCCACGTCCGCTGGTTCGACCATGTCCGCTGGCTCGGCCACGTCTGCTGCCTCGGCCACGTCGGCTGCCTCGGTCGCGTTCGCTGGCTCGGCCGATTCGCCCAACGCGCCGGCGTCCGCGGGTTCGGCCGACTCGCCGGCCGCGGCTTCCTCGTCCGGCTCGGCCAACTCGTCGGCCGCCGCCGGGTGCTCGACCTCGGCTCGGGCACCGGGCTCGCCGGCCCCCGCCTCGTCCGCCGGCTCGGGATCGTCCGGTTCGCCCAGTGCGGCCAGGCGCTCTGATGCGTCAGTCTCTTCCTCGTCGTCGGCGTCCGCCGCGTGCAGGAACCAGCGCACCGACTCTTCACGGCGCCCGGCGGCCAGCAGGGCATCCGCGTAGGCGTAGAACAACCGGGCACTCCACGGCCGCCGGTTTTTCGGGTCGAGCTCCGGCACCTGCAGGCCCACCACGGCGGCGTCCAGCTCGCCGAGGTCACGGCGGGCACCGGAGGCGACGATCAGCAGCTCGATCGCGTCCGACTCGCCCAGTTCGCGGGCTTCGGGGCTGCGGGCCAGGTCCAGTGCTCGCTCCGGACGGCCGAGGGCACGTTCCGCATCCGCCATCACCGCGATGTGCCCGGGACCTCCGCCCATTCGCCGGGCGGCACGGAGCTCCGCGATCGCCTCCGCCCACTCGCCGGCGTGGTAAGCCGTCAGCCCGGCCGCCTCGCGCACGATGGCCAACCTGGACGCCCGCCCCCGCGCGTAGCGGGCGTGCTCGAGAGCACGCGCCGGGTCTTCCTCCAACAGGCTGCCGGCGGCGACCAGATGGCGGGCCACCAAGTCGGCCACGTCCTTGCGCAGCGCCCGCAGGTCCCGGCGCACATCCGCATCGAGCTGGACGTCCTCCAGGCCATCCGGCAGCTCGGGAGCCCGCGGCCTCGGCTGCTGGTCGGTGTCGTCGGCCGCGACCGAATCCGCCGGTCGTCCGAACCGGCGCTCGTCCCGCGCCGGCCCGCGACCGGTCGGACGCCGATCATCATCGGGGCGCCGGGATGCCCCGCCGCGATCCGGCCGCCCCTCGGGAGAGCGTGGCCGATCGCCCGCGTCCCGGCGGTCCGATGGGCGCCGATCCTCGCGCCGCTCGGTCCCCCGGCGGTCGTCACTTCGGTACGGCCCCGCGCCACCTTCACGTCGGCCGGTGCTTCGGCGCTCGGTGTCCTGGTTTTCGCGCGGCCTCTGACCCGCCGCACCACGCTCGTCCCGCCGCTCCGGGCGCGCGCGGTCGTCACCGCGCCCTGGGGCGCCCCGCTCCTCGCGCCACCCACTCTGCCGGCGGTCGGCCTTCCCGCGATCGTCGCGCCACTGCTGACGCTCGCCGTCCTCCCTACGCCCCGCGCCGCCGCGATCGTCACGCCGCTCGGGGCCGGATCCCTCACGCCGATCCGAACGCCAGCTGCCCGAACGCTGCCCGCCGGTCTCGTCACTCCGGTCCGAACGCCATCCGGTCGAACGCCGCTCCCCACTTGCTCCACGCTGGTCCGAACGCCACCCGCCCTCGGAGCGCCGCTCGGTGCCACGATCGTCCCGGCGCTCGCCGCGCCATCCTCCGCCGCGCTCGGTACCGCGCCGCGCGTCGCGTTCGTCGTTGGGGCCGCCCGTGTCCCGGCGCCCACCTCTGGGTTGCCACGAACCCCGCTCGTCTCGTTGATCCGAAGTGGGCCGGTGCCCGCCGCTCTCCCGGCGCCCCGGCGCGCGGTCGCGTTCGTCTCCACCGCCCGCCGGCCGGCGCCGGTCCGAGGAGCCTTCCGCCGACCGCCGGTCGCCCCACTGGCCACGGCCCGAAGACCGGCCACGGTCGCCCGACGAGCCGCGTCGCTCCGATCCCTCGCCGGAGCCCGACCGTTGGTCGCGCTCACCTTCGCGCCCCGGCTTCGCCGGCCGACCGCCGTCCCGGCGCGGGCCGTCCTTCTTGCCTCGGAAGCGCTCGCCCTGGCCGCCCGACCCGCGCGAGTTCCAGCCGGTCCCGTCCGACCGGCCGTCATGCGAACGGCCCCGGGGGGATTCCTCGCGCTTACCAGGCATGCCCACCAGCCTACGAGAGCCCGTCACCGGGGTACGCCAGACGTCACTGTGACACTCCACGAAAGAAAAAAGAGCCAGGAATCTCAAAATGAGAATCCTGGCTCTTTATTGGGTTTGTATGCCGGCGGTGACCTACTCTCCCACACCCTGGCGAGTGCAGTACCATCGG
>NZ_BAABJP010000064.1:0-137773 GCF_039543365.1 Actinospineispora eucalypti | reverse complement strand
GCGCCACCGACCACACAACGGTGGCCGCGGCAACCACGAGGGCCTTGACGATCCGGCCCAACCAGCGCCGCGGGAGAGGCCTGTCCGGGCCGGCGACACCGGAATCACGCAGCGCCTTCAGGGTCTGCCGGGTGTGCCGGCCGTGGTTCCGGATCGTGCCGGTCACGTGCGCGCCGTGTTCGTGGGCGATGACCAGCGCACGCTGTGGCACGGTCAACCGGTTCCACCAGGTGTCCAGTACGTAGATCCGGCCATCCAGCGTGTAGGCGATCAGGTTGGCGGTGACGGCGGCGCCGATGCTCGCGCCGAGCAACTCGGCGAGAGCACCGGCCGAGATCAGTGACACGCTTGGTGGCGGGCCGCGCCGTGACCAGCCGTACTCCGCCGATTCGACGATCCGCGAAACGCTCACCGACCGCAACGCGATCCGGAGCGCCTTCTCCCAGCGCTTCTTCATCCGCCAGGCCAGGGCACCGTCGTGCGCGGCCCCGCCGGAGCCGTCGATGAGCCGGCCCAGCTGGGCGACGGTGTAGTTGATCTCGCTCACCAACGTGCGCAGGTGGATGGTTTCTTCGCCCAGCCGCCGTTCGAGCGCGTCCAGCAGGCGGAGCAGCCGGTGGAGCTCGGCGAGCTGGTCCTCGGTCCACCAAGGGGTCGGGATCGCCGCCACCCTGGCCCGGATCTCGGCGCTGGCCAGGGTGGCCTCGGCAACCGCCAGGGTGTCCGTGGCGGCCTGGGCCTTGGGGTCGACCTGCTGGTGGGGCGCGACCTGTTCGAGGGCTTCGGCCAGTTCGGCGAGTCGGTCGGCCCGGCGCAGCGCCTCGTCGCGGACCACCCGCGTCACCTCGATCGCCTCGGCCAGCCACGGGTCCGGGTTCTGCCGGGCCGCCCGAACCAGCTCGGCGTGGGTGACGCCGGCCTGGTGCGCCAGCTGCCGGGCGCCCTCGCGCAGACCGCGCAGCCGCTCCCACTTCTGGTTGGCGTCGCCGAAGGCGGCCGAGTCGCGGATCGCGCCGATGAACAGGTAGGTCCAGTCCTGGATGTCCTGGATGCGTCGCTGGCGGACCATGTCGTCCAACCCGAGCTCGTCCCAGTTGCGCCGGATCTCCCGCGCCTCGGCCAGCCACTCCAGCAACCGGGCGAAGATCGGCAGCCCGGAGCCGGCGAGCTCGGTCAGCTCCCCTCGGAGCGTCCCGCCGTTGGCCTCGATGCGGATGCCTTCGTCCTCCGGCCATTCGTAGCGCTCGCGCAGGGACCGGACCCGCTGCTCCAGGCCGAACCGTTCCCGAGCTTCCCGCAGTTCGGCCAGCAACGCGGACGGGTCCCCGCCGTCCGGGCCGGTGACGAGGTCGAACAGCCGGGCCAGCCAGTCGCCGGCGAGCGGTCCGGGCGCGTCGAGCCCCCGGACCTCGTCGACCGGCACGTAACCCTGCTCGAGCAGCCCACCGACGAACGGGTAGCTCATCTCGATGGCCTCGGTCAGCGCGTCTTCCCGAACGACGAGCAGCGGGCCACCGGGGGTGGGCACGACCACCGCGATCACCTTGGTCAGCGCCTCGCCCAACGCGGTGCCGAACAACTCGGCCAGCACACCGGTGTCCAGCACCCGAACCGTCGTGGGGTCGCCCGTCCAGTCGGTCAGCGCGGCGAGCTCGAGCTCGTTCAGCTCGCGGGTTCGGTCCAGCAGCTCGGTCAGGCCGGCGAGCGCGTCCGGGTTCCGGACCGGGGCGGAGGTGTTGTCGGCGGTACGAGAGCCGGTGGAAGGGCCGGTGAGCCGAGGCAGCGCCTCAGTCAGGAACCGCGTGACGTCCTCCGCCTCGGCGAACAACGTGATGCCGAAGCCGCCCCTGGTCACCACGCCGACCACGGCCCCGCTGGAGTTGATCACCGGCCCACCAGAGGCGCCCCGGTCCAGGTAGATCCGCAGGAAGGTGGTCGAACCGCCGTGCAGCACCGGGCCGTAGCTGATCAGCCAGTTGCCGGCGGAGTTCCCGGCCACCGCGACCTCGGTGTGCGCCTGCGCGTTGTCGCCGGCCACCGGCAGCGGCGCCGCCTCCAGGGTGGGCACCAGCAGCAGCACCAGGTCCAGGCCGTGCAGCGCGGGGCTCAGCTCGTCGGCGGCAACCAGTGCGACCACCGGCTCGCCGTTCACCCGCAGCGAGCTGAGCGGCCGCCCGGCCACCAAGTGCGCGGCGCTGAGCACCAGGCCGGGCCCGACCACCGCGCCGCTGCCGTCCAGCTCGCCGATCGTCACCCGCACCCCGCCGGCCCGTGCCGCCGCGACCGCCCGACCGGCGGCGCCGATGTCCGGGTGGCCGATGAACACGTTGACCAGCTCGTCCTGCCAGGCCACCACCGCCACCGTGCCCGATGCGCCGGGGGCACGGCGGACCCGTAGCTGATCGACTGCTTCGTCGGTTCCGGAGCGCCAGGCGTTGACCACGTCCCCGACCAGCACGTTCAGCTCCTCGGCGGCGATGAACATGGCGATCCGGCCCCGCCCGGTCATGCCGTGCGGGTGCACATGGGTACCGGCGAGCAGCAGCCCGGGGGCGGCCGGAAGCTCCAGCGCCAGCCGCCCGTTCCGCTCCGTCGGCACGAAACCGGCGGCCACCAGGGCGGCGAACGGCGAGCTGGCGGTGCCGCCGCGGACCTCCAGGTACGGGTGCAGCCGGATCGCGTCCGACACCTCCGCCGGCCAGGCGCCGAGCTCCCTCGCCAGCTCGGTGACCGTCGCCCGGTGGCCGGGCGCGGCGTGCAGGTGCTCACTGATCCGGGCGCCGAGCCGGATCATCCGCCACGCCCACTCCTGCCGCGGCGACCTGGCCCCCTCGGCGTACTCGACGGCCACCGCGGCGAGCCGGATCCGCCGGCCGCCGGGGATCAGGGTGAGGTCGTCGAACGCCGCTTGCAGCTCGTCGAGCGTGCCGGCGCGCTTCGCCGCCGTGGCGAGCGCGGCGCGTTCCCATCCGGTCAGCTCGGTGGGGGTCCCGTCGTGCAGGGTGGCCCGGACGTGCCCGACCTGCCCGGCGTCTGCGTCCAGCACCACGTCCAGCCGGTCGATCGGGTTGCCCGGCCACGCGGCCAGCAGCGCGGCGGTGTGCAGGTCGGTGGCGTAGTTGAGCAGCGCATCGGCCCAGGCCGGGTGCGCCGCGCCCAGCCCGGCGGTGATTCGCGCGCGGACCTCGTCGAACTCGCCGATCAGCTCGAGCAATGCCGCCGGGTTCCGCTCGGCCAGCGTGTGCAGCTCGGTGACCATCCGGACGGTGCGCAAGTCGCCGGGGTGCACGATCTGCTCTCGCACGGCGCGTTCGGCCAGCGTGGCCACCGCGTGCGCGTGGTCACCGAGGCCCTGCCAGCCGGCGAACACCGCTTCGACCAGCTCGTGCAGTACCCCGGCCGCGTCCCGCGCGTAGACGTGCAGCACGCCGTCCCGGTCGACGTGGTGGCCGCCGAGGACCGGCAGGCCGGTGACCGGGTGGGTGAGGTCGGCGTCCAGCCGGTGGAACGCCACCGTCGGCGGTGCCCGTGCCCGCGACGGATCCCAGTTGCCGCGCAGCACCGCCGCCGCGTCCAGCAGCCACTGCCGCAGCACCGTGACCACCTCGGGGTCCACCCCGGGCAGCCGCAACTGGCCGGCGCTCTGCTCCAGCTCGCCGGCCAGCCGGTCGCGCCCGGCCTGGTCCATGTCGCGGCCGGTGAGCCGGTGGGCGATTTCCTCGGCCGGCAACGCCGGACCGTGCGGCTTGCACAGCCCGCATTCGTCCGGACCCGGGTCGGCCGGCAGCAGCCCCTTCCGGGCGGCCTTGGCGCGGGCGATCTCGATGGCCTCGGCGAGCACCGCCGGCGGGCCGACCAGTGTGCCGTGCCGCTCGTTGCTGCCCTGGACGAGCCCGACCAGCTCGCCCGCCACAAACCCGGGGCTGCCGGAGTTGCCGCCGATGGTGAGCGCCCGCAGCACCCGACCCCGGTCGAAGGCCGCGCCGGTGGTGACCCACCGTTCGCCGCCGGGGTAGCCGGCAACCACCAGGTCCGCCCCGTCCGCGGGATCGGTGGTGGCCACCGCGGCGATCGTCGGTCCGTCACCGGGGCCGTAGAGGTTGTCCAGGTCATCCACGATCAGCAGCGCGAAGTCGAGGGTCCTGCCGTATCGGGCGGCCTCGCGGGCCAGCTCGGGGTGCCGGGTGAACTCGTCGAGCTCGACCCGCACCCAGCCGCGCACCGGGCGGGTGCCCCGGAGCAGCTCGCCGACCACGAGCCGTTGCGCGCCCCCGGCCACGTGGAGCACGGTGGCCACCTCGCGCGGGCCCACCCGCACACCGGTGCCCAGTCGGGTCCCGTCGGCACCCATGATCGCCACCGCTGAGCCGGTCGGCGCGCCCGTGGCGGGTTGCGCCGGGACCGGGTAGAGGTTGTCCAGCCAGTGCTGGCCGTCCGCGTCCTGCCAGGTGGTCAGCACCAGCCCGTCGGGGAAGGTGGCGGCCCACTCGGCAGGCAGCAGCACCCGCCAGCGCCACAGCTGTTCGGCCACCCGCTCGGGCGTCGGCTCGGCGTGCTGCCAGGCCAGCGCGACCAGCTCGAACAACGGCTCGCTCGGCGCCAGCCAGCTCCGGCTCTCCGGCGCGGCCCACCAGCTCGCCCGGCCGCGCATCTTGGTGACCGTCTCGTGCGTCGGCGGGCGCAGGTGCGGTTCGCCCCGGCTCCGGATGCCGAGGTTGCCCCGGGGACCGGGCAGCCGCAGCGCGGCGCCGTGCACCGAGTGGACCGAGGCGGTGAACCCGGTCGCCCAGATCACCGGCGGCAGTGCCCACAACCGGCCGTCGATCACACGCATCCAGGGGTGCCCTTGGGCGAGCGCGATCAGCCGCGCCCGGTCGAGATCCTGCCCCGGGAGTTTGCCCAACACGGCGTGCGGCGCGACTACCCGCTCCATCCGGCGCAGCACGGTCAGCACCTCGCGCGCCCGGCGGGCGTCCGGGGCAAACGGCCCTGTCCCGGCGAGCCCCGCCCCGGCCAGTGCGGCGGTTGCGTCATTGGCGTCGGTCCGTCCGGTCACGCCGGCCAGCGCCGCGCCGACCACCGCTCGGCGCACCGTCACGTCCGCGCCGTCCAGCAAGGCGAACACCTCGGCGTCGATCACCAGCCGGCCGGCCAGCACCACCACGACCAGGTCGGTAGGCGTGCTCTCGAAGTAGCTCCCGGCCTCCCACGCCAGCCAGTCGAGATAGCCGTCCAGCACGGTCAGGCCGGTCACCTCGGCCGGCAGCGTTGTATCGGCGGCGAGGCCCGCCCAGGCACGCAGCTCAGCCGGACCGAACTCGCGCGTCACCGGCGCGCCGGCGGCGGCCTCCTTGGCGGCGAACCCATGGTCGGTGCCCAGCGGCTCCCCTCCGAGCCGGACCGCCACCGGTGGCGCCGGCCTGAGCGCGAGCCGCAACCACCGGTCGACGGCGGCCGCCTCCCGGTCGAACGCCGAGGGCCACCGCCACCGCGAACCCGCCGGCCAGGGCCGGTCGAAGTCCGGTTCCCGCACCCGGTGCGCGTACGGCACACCGAGCCCCCCCGCGACCTGCGCGAACGTGCGCTGCCCCAGCTGCTTCGCCAGCTCCCGGCGGAGCGGCACCGCCGTCCCGTGCGACAGCGCCGGGTATACCCGCCCGGCCAGCGCCGTGGCGGCGGCAACCCCCACGCTCACACCGACGTGGTTGACCACAGCGGAGACGGTCGCGGCCAGGACGGCAAGCCGCCGGGCGTCCGGTCCGGCGGTACCGGCCAGAACCCGGGCCAGCTCGTCGATGGCATCGACGTGCAGCTCCAGCTCCAAACCGGACCCGCGCTCGACCACCCGCGCCAGCGGGTCGTGCGGCCGGTCCGATTCGCGGTGCGACAGTTCCGCCCGCTCGTGCAGCCCGCGCAGCCGGTCCGCGATCTCCCGGCCGCCGGCGATCCCACCGTCCCGCAGCGCGTGCCGCAGCAACCCGACGGCGTCCCGTACCGCCCGCCGGTCGGCCGGGGCCGGCACTCGCTCTTCGTCGTGGGTCGGCGCCCGGGTGGTCCGCCCACCGGACAGCGCCCGGATCGCCCACCGCGCCACGAGCAGCGCGGTCACCCCGAGGGCCAGGTACCCGCCGACCTCGAGCAGGGGCGCGAGGTGCATCCCGCCGAGTAGGCCGCCGTGGTCGCCTCCGCCGAACACGGGCAGCATTCCGCCCGCGCTCGCCCAGCGGCCGCCGCCCCGGTTGGGCCCGCCCACTCGCTCCGGCCGCCCATCACCGTCCGCGACGGTGACCCGCCACCGGCGGTCCGGGAGCCGGTTGTGCAGCCAGACCCGGCGGCCCTCGGCGACCAGGCGGCGCAGCTCGTCAGTGCTGACCACCCTGAGCTCGCCGGCGGGCGCGTACGCCTCGGTCCCTGCGTTGTCGGGTGGTGCGGGCGGACGGTAGCCGTCGGCCGGACGACGGTCGCCCGGGAACTCGTGGGCCGTGGTCCGCTGGGCGGCCGCCAGTTCGGTGGCCAGGGTGTGGGGGAGCTGGCCGGCTTCGACGACCTGGGCCACCCAGTCCAGCCGCTCGGTGACGAGCCGTTGCAGCTCCAGGTTCGGCAGCACCGCCAGCAGCCGCTCCCGCTGGGCCAGCAGCTGGGCGAACTGGGCCAGCACATCGGCTTCGGTGAGCCGCCCGAAGATCGCGGGGTACCGGCTCAGCGTCCATTCGAACGGGTTGACCTCGGTCAGCCGGTCGTGCAGGCCCTCGTCGAAGTCGATGTGGAAGACCCGTCCGTCGTCGGCGCGGACCAGGTTCACCCAGTGGAAGCCGTTCCAGTCGCCCAGCAGGGCGCCGACGGCGAACTGGGCCGCCAGCTGGTCGCGCAGCCCGGCGCTGTCCGCGGCGTCCAGGTCGGGGAATTCGCCGCCCAGGTGCTCGCCGATCTCGAGCAGCTCACCGGCGTGGATCCGCAGGCCGTTCTCGGTCTCGATGTTCTCGACCGCGATGGCCAGCCAGGTCCGGCTGCCGGGAACGCCGGTCACCCGGTAGGCGGCGCCGGTACTGACCGAGCGGATCAGCACGTCGTAGGTGTCGGGGTGCTTGGCCACCAGCGTCCGGCCACCCATCCTGATCTTCATGACCTTGGGCCGGCGGTCCGGCGTGGTCTTGCTGCGCATCAGCGGCCCGAGGTAGGTCAGGTCGCCCGCGCGCAGGCCGAGCACCGGAAGGCCGGCCCGGCGCGCGGCGCGCGCGGCGACCCTGGCGGCGCGGAACGCCGAGGCGAGGGGGTCGACGTCGAGGCTGTGCTCCGCGTCGGTGTGCCGGCCGTAGAACTGGCCGCCGGGCAGGTGGAAGTCAAGCTCGTGGACCAGCAGCTCGTACCACCAGTGCTCGTCCAGCAGGCCGGCGGCCATGTGCGCGGCGATCTCCTCGGCCATCGACCGCGAGATCACCACGGTGCCCCCGGGGCCGCGTTCCGCCCAGCCGAACGCGATCACCTCGGGCAGCTCACCGTCGAAGACCTCGACCCGTACCCCGGGCGGCCCACGCCCGGCCAGCGTCGGGAACAGCCGCTCCAGCGGGGTGAACGCCGTCTCCGGCGCGGCCCGCAACACCGACAACACCCGCCGCTCGCGCGTCGGGCTCGACTTCCCGTCCACCGGCACCGACCCACCGGCGCCACCGCTGTGCGGAGCCGCGACCGCGCCCGGCGTGGTCGGGCCGGCCGGGGCGGGGCTCGCCGGGTCGATGAGGATCACGGTGACGGTGAGGTCGTCCACGCCGCCGGCGAGGCGGGCCGCCTCGGTGAGCTGGGCGGCCGCCAGCTCGGGGTTGGTGAGGGCCTCGTCGGTGAGCACGCCGGCGAGGTTCTTGGGTTCGGGCAGGTAGCGCCACAGGCCGTCGGTGGCGAGCACCAGCAGGCCGGGGCCGGTGACCGGTGCGGAGAAGAACTCGGGGGTCGGCTGGTAGTCGGTGCCCAGCCAGTGGGTCATCACGCCGCCCTTGCTGATCGGGCCGGGGCGGGTGTGGTCGGCGGTCAGCTGGGTGCCCTTGGCGGGGTTGGCGCGCGGCAGGAAGTAGCCGCGCGCGGATCCGGCGCCGAGCAGGCTGATCGTGGTGTCGGTGACGTGCGCGGCGAGGTAAGCGGCGGCGCCGTGGTGGGCGTCGGGGTGGGCGCCCATGTGCGCGGTGGCGCGCCAGGTCAGCACCTCGGACACGGCTTTGGCGTGTGCGTCCCGAAGCGCCTGCTCCGGGGTGCGGCCCGGACGGTCGGTGCGGGTCAGCTCGGAGTGGAACGCCGCGAGCATGACCGAAACCATGTTGCGGGAGTCGGGGTAGGTGGACACGCCGTCGGCGATCGCCGCGATCCGGGCACCATCAGCCGTGGCCCCGGTGGTGCCACCGTCCTGGTTGAACCGGTTGCCCCGGCCGCGCTGGGTGGTGGTGGCCATGTCCGGGCGCAGGTTGATGTGGTCGGGGTTGCGTTGGCGGCCGGTGCTCGGGTCGGTGCGCGGGACCAGGGCCGAGGGCGGCAGCGGCGGGTGCGGCTCCTCCTCGAGCACCTGGGGGTGCGCGGTGTAGAGGTGCTTGGCGGCCTTGCGGGCGCGCTCCATCAACCGCCAGCCGCCGAAGGTGCGGAACACCTTGCTGTCCCAGGCGTACTCGCGGTCGACGTCGTGGCGGGCCACCGCGACGCGGGCGTTCTCCAACGCGTCCTCGGGGGAGGGGTCGCCCCGGTGCAGGGCGCGGCGGACGGCGTTCCACGCGCGCAGCACGGCCGGACCGTCGCGGCGTTGACGGCTCAGCACCCGGCGGGCGGCGTTGAGCTCGCCGCGGATCTCGCGCAGCCAGTACTCGGCGGTGGGCGGCATCGGGTCCGCGCCGGGCGCGTGGCGCAGGGCGCGGTCGGTCGCGCGCATGGTCTTCTCGACCTGGTGCGGGTAGGCGTCCACGGCTTCCAACGCCTCGTCGGCACGCTTGCGGGCCTCGGCCTGCCCGGCGTAGGCGGCGACCTGGGCGGCGCGAGCGGTGTGCAGCAGCGCGTCGGCCCGGTCGTCCAGACCGAGCTGCCTGAGCAGGACGGCGTTGCGGCGCGCCCTCAAGTACTGGCGATCGGCGTCCCGCACCGTGCCCAGCTGCCGGGCCAGCAGGCGGCGCTGCCGGCCGGGCACCATCTCGTGCCGCCAGGCGAACTTGAAGGCGGCACGCATCCGGACGGCGAACCGCACCGGCGCGGCGGGACGGTCGGCCGGCAGCGGCCAGCTCAACCGCCCCTCGGAGTAGCGCGCCGAGTAGCGCGCCCGGCGCCACTGGGTGCCGATGTCGTCGACCCAGCCGTCGCGCCAGTGCCGGACCGCCAGGTCGCCGTCGCGCAGAACGTCCAGCAGCGTCCGGTACGCATCGCGGACCGCCGGGTCGGTCTTGGCCTGGTCCGGGGTGAGCGCCGGGTCGGTCAGCCAGCGGAGCGAAACGCCCAGCCGGTTGGCCAGCAGGCTCGGGTTGGCGCGCAACGCGAACCGCAGCCGGGGGTCGGCGCGGCGCCACAGGTCCGCCAGCTCGGCACTGGCCCGGTAGCCCTCGGTCGCGTTCCCGGTCACCGCGCCGACCTCGCGCAACGCCTCCAGGGTCTGCTCCCACCCGGTTCCGCTGTAGTCGATGGCCAGGCGGTCCGGGGTCACCGGCATGCGGCGGCCGGCGACGAGCAAAAGCCGTTCCAGCGGTGTGGTGGGCGACAGGTGCAGGGTGCCCGACGAGATCGCGTCGGACATCACCTTCTCCCAGCGCTGGCGCACCCAGTCCCGGTTGTCGTCGTGCAGCTGGGCCTCGGAGGTCAGGAGCGCGGCCGAGCGCAGCAGCCCCATGCTCAGCGCCAGCTCGTTCAGCTGCTTGCGGCGTGCCTCGGTGGCGTCCGAGCGGCCCGCGTCGATCCCGCGCCGCTCGGACGCCGCGCCGCCGCTGGCGCTGTCCTCGCGTTGCCCGGCCAGCTCGGCGATTGCGGCCAGCGGGTCACCAGGGACCTTGCGCTCGCGGCGCAGCTCGCTCTCCAGGTCGCGCAGCTCGGCCTTGGCCCGCAGCCAGTTCCGGTTGTGGCGGTGGTCCGGGTCGGTCAGGCGGTAGTGGCGCTCGATGGCTTCCAGGAACGCCCGGCGCGGCCCGTTCAGATACTGCTTGCGCCGCTGGATCCGGTCGGCCAGCTCGCCGTCCTTCCCGATCAACCGGTCGCGCCAGAACCGGCTGCCCCGCTCCGGCGCCGGCTTCCCCGCGTCCAGGAAGGCCTGGCGCGCCTGCAGCCACAGTGCCCGGCCGAGCGTCCGCTGGAAGTCGACCACCTTGGCGTCGTCCTCCTTGCCGTCGTTCTGCAGGGCAGCCGCGGCCCGCCTCAGCGCGCCCGGGTCCGCGGCCAGGATCGCCGGCACCAGCTTGGCCACGCGCACGTGGTGCGCCCGCCGCTCCTTCGCGGCCTCGCGCTCCCTGTCCCGGGCCGCGGCGAGCTTGCTGGGCAGCGCACCCCATTGGTCGAGGTAGGCGGGGATCTCCGCCGACATGCGCTGCCACAGCCGCTCGGCGAGGTCGTTGGCGAGCTGTTCCCGGTCCGACGCCGACGCGCCGGGCGCCATCTCGGGCAGCCCGAACTCGGTCAACAGCGCGTTCAGGTCGTTGTGGTAATCCGTGACCCGTTGCGGGAGGCCCTCGCGCTCCGGGGAGCGCAGCTTGCGGGAGCTCTTGTAGCCCAGGTAGTCGTGCAGGTGCTCGTCACGGTCCCGCATCCGCCCCGTCACCCACACGACCCCGACGACCAGCGCGTACGCCACCGCGATGCTGACCGGACCGTGCATCCGGGTGATCACGAAGGTGGCCAGCGCGGCCAGCGCGGGATCGGCCGCCTTGCGCGCCAGCAACCGGTTGTCGACCCGGGAGAAGCCCAGGTAGTCCAGCAGCGCCTGGCCCAGGTCGCGCTGCTTGTCGCCGGCATCCGCGGGTGCGCCAGGGGCGGCGGCCTTCTTCGCCGCTTCGGCCTGCTGGCGCTTGATCCGGGGCACCATGATGCGCGCGATCCGGTGGTTGACGTACTCCGCCACCACCGTCGGGGCCACGCCCACCAGCAGCGCCACCGTCAGCGCACCCAGCCAGCCGCTGATCACCGCGAAGTGGGTCAACAGCAGCCAGCTCAGAACGCCGCCGAGCGACCTGGTCACCCCGCCGGTGATCGACTTGAACACCCGGGTCCGGCCGGTCTCCTTCTGCTGCGCGAAGTTGCTGGCGAACGTGACCACACCCGGCGCGGCCGCCAGCACCAGACCCAACCAAGTCGGCACCTGGCCGGCCCCGAGGGTCAGCAGCAACAACCCGCCGGTGGTGGTGATCACGAACGCGGCCACCGTGGACACCCACGCGGCCAGCCTCGGCTTGGTCTGCCAGCCGGACAGCTTGTTGGCGAAGTTGCGGCGCAGCACGTAGCGCTGCACCAACATCGCCACGACCGACGCGCCCAGCACCGTGTGCACCGCGCCGTATCCGGGCAGCTGGGCCGCCGGGGTCCAGATGTGGTCGTGGTACAGGTCCCACAACGTGTTCAGCAGGTCCAGCGCGGTCGGGCCGAGCAGGCCCAGGACGACCCCACCGGCCAGCAGAGCGGCGGCCCGCCTGGCGCCGGAACGCACCGCGCCGACGAGCGCCCGCAGCGGCGGTCCCCGGGTCTGCCGCGGCGTCCACAGCCCCCTCGCGGCCGCCACCAGCCCGGCCGCCGCCAGCACCGCCCCGATGACCGGACCGCCGGCCGTCACGAGCACCGGCAGCAGCTCCGCGCCCGCCCACAGCCAGGCGCCGGCACCGATCGCCAGCCCGGCCAGCGCGGTCAGCCGCCGCCGGGTGGACGGGCTCACCGGCACGTCCAGGCCCAGCCGGGCCACCGCGCGGGCCCAGCGCCCGGCCCAACCCCGGCCCTCCGCCGCCCGGTCGAGCACCCGCCGCGCCCGCTCCGGCGAGACCCGGGTGCCCGTGAGGTCGGCTTCCGACTTGGTCCTGGCCTCGGTCAGCGCATCCCGCGTCGTCTGCACCATCAGCCCGATGCCGTCGCGGAGATCCTGGCCCGGGTTCTTGACCCGGTTCAGCCGCTTCTGCTGCCGTTCGCCGGCGACCACCTGCGCGTGCAGCCGGGCCAGCGTCCAGCGCCGCGCGCTCAGCATCCGGGCCGCGCGCCAACGGTCCGGCAGAGCGAGCACCTGGTCGCGGACCCAGCGCAGGGCGGCAAGGATCCGGTCGCGCAGTGCGCGCAGCCGCTCGCCGATCCGGTCGCGTAGCGAGCGCAGCCGCTCGCCGGCCGCCTTGCGCAGCGTCGGCGCGTCGGTCGGCAGGGCCTCGATCTGCTGGCGGGCCAGGTCGGTCAGCCGGGCCACCACGCCGGGCCGGACGCCGTTGTTGATTGCGGCTTCGGCCGCCTCGCGGACCAGCCGGTCGAACGTGTCGCGCGCGTCGGCGGTGTCCTTCAGCGCCTTCGCCAGCGGCTTGCGCGCGGTGCCCACCTTCCCGATCAGCGTGCCCACCGTGTTCCCGGTGGTGTCGAGCAGCGTCCGGCGGGTCACGCCCGGGTTGGCCACCAGCCCGGCCAGCTCGCTGGGCAGCGTCGCCTCCCCGGCCATGGCCGGGTTCTCCAGCCGGGCGCGAACCCGCTCGACGGGCAGCCGCAGCGCCTTGGCGAGGTCGCCGGCGATCTGGTCCTCCGTGCGGTGCTGGGCGCGCAGCGGCTCGGCCAGCGCGGGCACCCAGTCGGCGCGGCCGGTCAGCGGCCCCTCGTACGAGGCGACGTCGGCGCGCACGGTCGCCTCGTGCCCCTCGGCCAGGGTCAGCGGCTCGCGCGCGGCCTCCACCGCGTTGCGCAGGGTCTCGGCGTTCTGCCGCCGGTTCGGCCACCAGAACGCGGCGGCGGCCAGCGCGCCCGGCTCGGCGTGCATGCCGTGCTTGGCCAGGATGAGCACGCCGACCAGCAGCACCAGCGCACCGGCCGCACGACCCAGGATCCGGCCGATCTGCTTGCGGTCCAGCCGGGTGATCCTGGCTATCCGGCGCTCGGAGAGCCCGTCGTCGCGGGCCGACCGCACAGCCGTGTCCAGACCCGCGTCCGCCCCGCCCAGCGCACGCGTGGCGTCCCGGACCTGGTTGTTCGCCTCGGTCAGCTTGGTCGACGCGGCGGTGGTCGCGTCGGTGAGCCGCTTGAACCGCTGGTCGAACGAGCCGGTCGCCGCGCCCAGCCCGGCGTCCTCCGGCGACACCCTCGGGTCGTCGGCGAACAGGGCGACCTCGTCGGGATGGATGTCCAGCGCATCGGCCACCCGCGTGGCGCGCTTCTTGGCCTTGCGGGTGTTCTTGAGCGTGGAGCCGGGGCCGCTGTACAGCCAGCGCAGGCCGGCGCGCGCCACCGCGGCCAGCTCGGCGTCGGCGTCCGCCTGCCGCTGCCGGGCCTGGGTCAGGTCGCCCCTGGCCTTCGCGCGCGCCTCAGCGGCCCTGGCGTTCGCCGCTCGCAGGTCACGGGCCGCCTTGGCACGCGCCGCGCGCAGCTCCCGCGCCGTCGTCCAGCCCTGGCCCAGGTTGCGGGCCCCCGCCGCGAAGCGCTGGCCCAGCTTGCGGAACCAGTTGCCGATCGCCGCCCGGCCCGGCACCCAGCCGCGGAACCAGTCGCCGATGGCTGCCCGGCTCGGCATCCAGCCGCGGAACCAGTTGCCGATCGCGGTGCGGTGGCGGATGGCCAGGATGCCCAGCCCCAGGGTCAGCGCACCGAGGGCGAGGACGCCGATCACGGTCCAGGACAGCCAGTCGATCGACGGACCCGGCGTGGCCGGGTTCGGGGTCGTCGTCGGACCGGTCGTCGCCGGCGGTGTGGTCGGCGGTGTAGTCGGCGTGGTGGTCGGCGGGGTCGTCGGGTTCTGGGTACCGGGCTTGTCCGGCTTATCGGGCTTGTCCGGTTTGTCGGGCTTGTCTGGTTTGTCGGGCTTGTCTGGTTTGTCGGGCTTGGTCGTGATGGTGAAGGTGTCGCGGCCGTCGATGTGGTCGCGGCTCTCCACCGTGGTGAACCGGTTGCCCTGCTGGCCGGCCAGCTTGTCCGGGTCGACGCCGACCCGGGTGGCGATGACGTCGAACATGTCGCCGTGCTGGACCCGCCACTTGCCGTCCCAGTTGCCCGGGACGTTGAGCGGCTTGCCGTCGATGATCAGGTTCGGGTTGGTGATGCCGGGGTTGGCGTCCAGCCAGTCCTGAACCGTGGTGTTGGTGGCGCGGGCGAGCCGGGTCAGGTTGTCGATCGACTGGACCTCGAACTTCCAGTACGAGGCCGGCTTGGTTTCGGCGTGCGCGCCCGGTACCTGGGGCGCGCTGATCCCCGTCGTGGAGCCGAGGTGCGACTCGGCCGCCTGCGCCGGCTGGTTGGGCGAGCTGGTGAAGAGCGCCAGTCCGATGCCCGCCACCGCCATCGTCTTGACCACCCAACCGACCGACCCACGCGACGGCCGCGGCTGGCCGATCCGGCCGAGGGCCATCGAGGTCGCGGCCGAGACCGCCACCGCCGTGGTCACCGCCACCGCGCCGGGCACGGCGAGGACCCCAAGCGCCACCCCGGCCGCGAGTACCGGCACCACGAGGTAGCCGTTCGGCCCGGCCGGCCCGTCGGGACGGGTGGCCAGCGCGCGCAGGGTCAGGCCGATCAGTGCGCCCGTCGCGGCAACGACCGCCACGGGCACGCTCAGCAGCGCGGTCGCGCCACCGGCGATGAGCACGGTCGGCAGGTTCGCCGCCGCCGTGAGCAGGACGGTCCGCACCGGTGGGCCGCGGGGCTGGTGGGGGGTCCACCTCGGGCGCAGCGCCGCCGTGACCAGGGCCGCCGCGAGGAGACCGGGAACGAGCACGGGCGCGGCCAGTGGCAGGCCGGCGAGCGCCAGTCCGCCACCGGCCGCGGCCGCCGTCGCACCGGTGAACGCCGCGGCGGCCGGCCAGATCCGACGCGGCCCGTCCGACCTGCCCTTGCCGCCGCGCTTCGCCGCCTTGCCGGTATCGCCGGTGGCGGGGGTTTCCGGCTTCGGGTCGCCGTGCCGCTCGCGGACCCGGGCGTCCAGCAGCATCAGCGCGGTGGTCTGCCAGGTGGGGCGGGCGATCGGGATTCCGACCGGATCCACCCCGGCGAACGCGGCCAGGGTGGCGAGGCCCGCCGTGTTGGGCAGGTCCAGGCCCCGGGCCAGGATGGCCGTCCGCGTCACGCCGGCGGCCGCGCGCAGCCGGTCCAGCAGCTCGCGGGTGATCGGCTCGTCGGCGGCGGGGACCGGTTCGCCGGCGGCCAGCGCGAGCGCGGTGGCCAGCTCCCGGTGACCCCACTCGTCGGCGGCGGCCAGGTTGACCCGGTGCGCGAGCTCCTCGCCGACCGGGCCCACCCACTCCGGCTTCTCCCGCGCCGCGATCAGCCGGCCCAGCGCCCGGATCTGGCCCCGCGACAGCCCGATGGCGCGGAGATGGTCGCGGTGGTTGGCGACGAGCTCGGCCAGCCTGGTGACCGAGGTGATCCCCGCGCCGACCAGCCGCTGGTAGACCGCCTCGGGCAGGTCCAGCTCCTCGATGCGGTCCGCCCGGTTCCAGAACAGCGCCCGCTCCACCGGATGCGCCTGCTCCTCGAGCGCGCGCAGCCGCTCGCGCATCTGGAACAGGGTCCCGGTCCCGGCCTGGGCGCGGGCGTCCCGCTCGGTGCGCACGCCCCGGCCGGTCTCGGTGCGCCAGGCCAGCTGGTCCACCCGGCTGATGCGGGTGAGCTTCTCGGCAATCACGCCCAGGAACCAGTCCACCTCGTGCGCCTCGACGTGGCCGGGGCCGATGAAGTTGAGCTGGGCGGCGATCTGGTTGCGGGTGTCGCCCCGGGTCCAGCCGAGGAGTACGACCAGCTCCCTCGGGCTCAGGCTGGCCAGCCGCAGCCACTCCGCCGGGGTCTTGTGAGTGACGGGCGGGGCGTCGGGGGCGAAGGGCAGCTCCTGTGCCGCCGCCAGCAGGGCAGCCAGGGTGCCGGCGTCCATGCCTTGCCGGGTGACCAGGTCGTCGGGGTCCATGCCCAGCCGCTCGGCCAGCCCCGCGACGTCCAGCGCCACCGGCGGGGTGATCGGGGCCCCGAGCTTGCCGACGTTCTCCAGCAGCTCCTCGGGCGTCATCTCCAGCCGGTCGGCCATCTCGGCGAGATCCCGCCACGGCTGCCTGGCCAGATCGAACGGGTTGACGCCCAGCATGAGAGCCAGCTCGTCGACGTCCATGCCGAGCACGCGGGCCAGCCGGACGGCGTTCACCTTCGGCCTGCTGAGCAACTCGCTGATCTTGGCGGCCAGCTGCTCGGCGTCCAGCTGCACCCGGCCGGTCGTCGTGACGGCGTCGGTGCCGAGTGCGGCGGCCAGCTCCTCGGGGTCGACGCCCAGCTTGGCGGCCAGCCAGCCCAGGTCCAGCCGCATCCGCTCGACCAGCTGGTTGGTCTGGTCGAACCCCTTGCCGGCCTGGGTCATGGCGGCGCGCAGCTCGCGGAGCTGCTCCAGGGTGTAGTACTTCGGCCGCAGCTCGCGGGCGGTGGCCGGGATCAGCGCGGCCACCCGGGCGGCGGCCCGGCCGTCGGCGGCGTTGGTCGGCTGTTCCACCGGGCGGGTGACCAGCTTGCGCAGCCGCTGGTTCTGCTCGTCGGTCAGCCACGGCACGTTGCGCCCGGCCCGGGCCATGGCCAGCGCGTGCAGGTCCAGGTTGACGAGGTTGGTCGTGGTCAGTGTCGGCACGGTGCGCGCCGGCCCGGGAGCATCGCGGCCCTTCTCGGCGTCCTTACCGGCCTCTCCGTCGGTCTTGCCGTCCTTGCCGGTCTTGGCGTTCGAGCTGCTCTGCCGGTTGTCCTCCAGCAGCAGGTTGAGCAGCTCGGCGTCCTCGCCGGTCATCGGCGTCGGCGTCTCGGTCCGGCGCTTGGTGCCGCCGGAAATGTCGATCTTCGGCGCGGCGGGCTCATCGATCACCCGCACGTTGTCCATGTCGGTGCGGCGTAGCGGCTCGTCCTTGAGCGAGCGCAGCACCCAGGTGACGCCGTTCTGGCCCTGGCGCCCGGAACGGGCACGGCCCTGGTCCTCGTTGCGGGCGATGGGGTCCGAGCCGAGCTGGATGGTGTGCAGCCCGCCGCCGGCGACGTCGAGCTCCTTCTGTATCTGCCGGACCTTGTCCTGGGCCTCCGCCAGCAGCCCGGCACGGGCCTCGTCGTACTCCTTGGTGCCCTCGCGGAGGTCGGGCCGCTCCTTGAGCAGCTGGGGCATCAGCTCCTCGTCGACGATCTGTTCCGCGACCCGTTCGGGGTCACCGCCGAGCTTGGGGTCCTGGCCGCGCAACCGCAGGCTGGTCACCACGATCGCGCCGCGCCTCGCGGCGTTGGCGATGATCTCCGGCCCGTTGTGGAAGAAGTCCTTCGCGGTCACCAACTCGACGTCGTGGCCGCGGTCGCGCAAGATCTGCGCGAAGTCAATGGCCTGCTGGTCGGTCTGTGCCCCGACCAGCACCGGGTAGCTGTCACCGTCCCCGGACGGGACATGGTCGGGGTTCTCGAGCATCTTCAGGTAGTCGTCGCTGCTGATCTCGCCGTTGTGCGCCCGCTCGACGAGCTCCACGGCGAAGGCGTCGCGCTCTTCGGGAGTCTTGAAGCTGGCCTCGAAGTCCTTGGCGTTGCGAGCGTGCTCCGGCGGGACGTACACAACGTCCTTGCCCTGCTCCTTGAACCGGGTCGCGGCGAAGGCGTCGATGGTGCCGGTGGACCCGGCCGTCCAGGAGCCTTCTTCGAGCTCCTTGAGGGTCAGCGTGTCGATGGTCCTGGTGGGTCGCCCGACGCCCAACCCGCCGCGGGTGGCGTACTCCAGGGCTTCCATGCGGCCGCCATCGAGGCGGTGCAGCAGCCGTGGCTCACCGGTGGCCCGGTCGATCAGGAAGACGCCCCACTCGGACTGCCCGTCCGCGGTGAGGATCTCGTCGACGAACTGTTCGTTCTTGATGAACCGCTGGTATCGGGGGTCGGCGAACAAGGCGGCCTCGACCCAGCCCCGCATCGCCGGGTCGGCCTCGACGTCCAGACCGGCCTTGCGCAGCCTGATGATCCCGGCCTCGGTCAGCTCGGTGTGTTGGCCCTCAATCCGGAAGTCCCCGCCCAGGGCCTCGTCGGTGACCGGGCGCAGCTTCGCTTCCTCGATGGCCTCCTCGGCCAGGCGCAGCTCGCGCACCGGCTCCTCGTCGCCGGTGGGGCGGGCCAGCCGCTCGCGGTCCCCGGCCCGGTCGACGCCGGTGAGGTCCCACTCGGCGTGCACGATTCCGTCCGGCTGCCGCCAGCCTTCCGGCTGGCCGTTGCGGGCGTTCAGCTTGGCGAAACCGGCGACATGCTTGGCGGAGGTCAGGACCTGGGCGCCCGCGACCTTTTCCGCCAGGGTCCGAGGAGACATGCCGTCGAGCAGGAGCTCGGACTTCACCCCGAAGAAGTCGGACAGCTTCTGGAGGCCGCGGAACGACTGACTGGCCAGCGCCTCGCCGGGGTTGGTGATGAGGACCTTCTCGCCGAACAACACCGCGGGCAGGATGGCGGCCAGGTCGTCGGCCCATGTCTTACCCTCACCGCTGCGCAGCTCGCCGGCCGCGTGGCGTTCCCCAGCCATGGCGACGACCAGCATGTGCTGGCCATCGGTGAGCCGCTGACCCGGCTGGAGCAGCTCCACCGCGCGCAGCGCGTAGGAGCCCAGGCCCGACCCCTTGGCGACCGCCTCGTCGCGGGAGATCAAACCGGCGTCCCACAGCTCGCGCAGCTCGTTGACCGCGGCTCTGAACTCGGCGTCGGTGGTGATGCTGTCTTCGAGCGCCTTGGCCATCGCGGCGACACGATCGCCGAACTCATGCCTGGTCTGGGCCCACTGTTCGGGCCGGTCCAGGGCTACGACCTCGTAGATCCCAGGTGCGATCTCCTTCGCGCGCTCGCCCGGCGAGCGCCTGATCGGCTTGCCGTGCTCCGCGCCGACGAACTCGCCGACGTGATCGGCCATGTTCGGCGCGTTCGGGTTCTTGCCGGCGCCGATCTCGGTAAAGCCCTTGGTGCCCTTCGGGGCCTTGCCCGTGGTCTTGCCGCCGCCCTTGAGGAACTCGGCCTTCCCGGTCTCCGGGTTGTGCCACGCGGCCATCACGTGGCCGCCGTTCTCGCGGGTCCCCCCGATCCATACGACGAACTTGGTGCCGGGTGCCGAATTCTCGATCCGCTGCTTGACCTCGGAGCGGTTGGCGAGGTCGGTGTAGCCGTCGAGCTCGTTGTCGACGTATTCCTGCAGCCTGGAGGTCTCGTGGTCCTCAGGCTCCGCCTTGCGCACCTTGCTCGTGTCGACGTTCCGCGGGTCGGTCTCCTTCACCTGTGCGCAGGTGACCGGACCGCAGTTGTCATCCGGACCGAAGGGGTCCTTCTTGGTGCCGCCGGACTCCTCGTCCGGACGGTTAACAGGTGTTTCCTTGCTGCCTGCTCCTGGCTGGGCCTCCTTGGCCGTGGGGTTGGACGGGTCGGTGCTCGTTCCTGGCTGGGTCTCCTTCGTCGAAGGCGTGGGGGTGGTGGTCCTGTCGCCCGGGGGTCCGTGCTTGGGGGCGTTCACCAGGGGGTCTACTGGGTCGACTTCGCTCGTGCTGGGCTTCTTGGAGGTACCGGACGGTTGGCCGATGCCGTGCTGGCCACCCGGGTTGTCGACGGCCACCGTGCCGCCGTCGCCGCCGGAGCCACCGCCGCCGCTGACGCGCTGGCCGCCCGGGTTGCTCGGGTTGCTCGGGACCGCCGGGTCGGGGCTCGGACCGCTCGGCAGGTCGCCGCCGCCGTCGCCGGTCGACCGGACCTTCCCGGTGCCGGAGGAACCGGAGCTCGAGCCGGCGGGCAGCACGTCACTCGAGGCGCCCGATGTACCGGCGGGGCTCGGGCCGCTGACCGGGGCCGGGCCACCAGGGCTACCGGTGCCGGTACCCGGGCCAGTGCCAGTCCCCGGACCGGTGCCAGTACTGGTGCCCGGGCCGCCGGTTCCGGTCCCGTTCCCGCCGGTTCCAGTTCCGTTCCCGCCGGTGCCTGTCCCGGTGCCTGTCCCTGTCCCTGTGTGAGTGCCGGTTCCGGACCCGCCGGTGCCAGTGCCGGTGCCAGTGCCGGTGCCAGTGCCGCCGGTGCCCGAGCCGTTGCCGGTGGGGATGACCACGAAGCTCGGCTTCCCGTCGGGGCCGGTGCTGGCCTTGACGGTGTAGGTGGTCCCGTTGCCGCCGACCACCGGAGCCTGGCCGGAGACGCCGCCGGTCACGGGGGCCGAGCTCCCGTCACCGCGGGTGAGGATCACGTGGGTCGGGGTGCCGTCGGAGTCGGTGACGAGCCGCGCGTCGACCGGGACCTCACGCGGCGGCCCCACCTCGAACAATCGCGGGTTCTCCGGGATCGGACTGCTCGGAGCGTCCTTGATCTCCCGGGTCACACCCTGCCGGTCCACCTCGAACAGCCGTGGGTTCTCGGGTATCTGGCCGGTGGGGGCGTCCTTGATCTCCTGGATCACACCCTGCCGGTCCGCCACGAACAGCCGTGGGTTCTCGGGTATCTGGCCGGTGGGGGCGTCCTTGATCTCCCGGGCCACCCCCTGCCCGTCCACCTCGAACAGCCGTCGGTTCTCCGGTATCTGGCCGCTCGGCGCGTCCTTGATCTCCCGGACTTCGCCGGGCTCGGTAGTGCGGAGGCCGCCGCCGAGGTCTTCGAGGATGGTGATCCGGGGCGGTAGGGAGGCCAGGTTGGTGGTCCTTCCGCCGGAGAGGACCAGGGCTTGCATCTTCGCACCGAGGTTCCGGTGCGGTGCGTAGCGGTTCACCAGGTGCTGTGAGGCCAGGGGCATACCTAGCAAGCCCCAGCCCATCATGATCTGGCCGAACTCGTTCCAGTCCCAGGGCTTCTTGTTGCCATTGGCGTCCGCGACGTTCGTGTCCCAGATGTACTTGCCGGTGGCGTAGCCGTTGAGATACACGAAGTCGGCGAGGATGGCCCGGTTGGTCCACATCAGGGTCGGGGAAGAGGCCAGCTTGAGCGCGTTGGCCGCCTCGCTGGCGGCGATGCCCGCCTTGGTGGCGGCGAGGGCTTCCTCTCCGGCTAGGGCGGCCTTGCTTCCGGCGCTGGCGGCTCTGGTCGCGGTGATGCCCGCCTTGGTGATGGCGCCGGCGGCGCCGAGGGTGACCATGGAGACCACGTTCCCGGCGATGGAGAGCCCGGCGTTGACCCAGTCCATGGTGGTGATTTCCTGACCATGGTTGGCCATGTTGCTGAGGTGGCTTATCTCCTGGGCGGTCGAGACCGTGGCGGCGGCGCCCATCATCCCGATGCCGATCCCGGTGAGGACTTCACCGCCGAACGGGAGGGTCAGCAGTCCGCCGAGGGCCATGGTCCCGCCGAGGACCCAGCCGCCGTTCCTGTCCCACCAGTTCGGTGCCCTGGCCCCGCCGCCTATGTAGGGATCGTCGATGCGGCTGGTGGCGTTGCTCGTGGTCCAGTTGTTGTTCGTGGAGATCTGGGTATCCGGGGTGAGGTATTTGTTGTTGTCGTGGAAGTCCTTGAAACTGTCGTAGCGCATTCCCTCCTGGTCGAAGATCTTGTCGTACCACCCGGGTTCGGGCTGGTCACCGATCATGCAGACGGTGTCCTGGCAGGGCGTGTCCTTCTGTTGGAAGGATTCGGTGAAGGTCCAGGACGGAACGACCTGGCCGTCCTTGTTGACGACCATCATTCCGTTGGCTGAGACGACACCGTCGCCCTTGTTGTCCTTTCTGTATTCCTCGATCGCCTCGCGGGCTTTCTTGCCGCCGAGCTTTTCGACTTCGTCGAGGCTGAGCTTGCCGGCGTCCTTGATCCCCACTGCGTCGAGGTACTGCTTGTACACCCCCGGCTCGTCGACGATGCCCTGGGCGGCGAGCTCGGCGCGGCGGTCCGCCGCGGTCGCGCCGGGGGTGATCGGGTCGCCCATTTCGTCGAGCAGCAGGCCGCCCTGGTCGAGGGCCTTGGCCAGCGTCGGGTTCTTCGCGGCGTTGGCGTCCTGGGCGGGGTCGAAGAATGCCGAGCGGGCCGCCATGTACAGGTCGGGGTGCCCGGAGGACGGCAGCGGCATGCCGCCGGCGAGCGGGGTGTTCGGGTCACGTGAGCCCTGGTCGCGGGCGATGGTGTTGTAGTTGAGCTCCGCCAGGCCGGCCAGCGGGTGGTAGACGTCGCGGGCCAGGTCCTTCTGGTACTTGCTGTCCGACTTGTCCATCTGGTCGGCCAGGGCGTTGGTGTCGTTCAGGAAGTCCTTCCACTCGGTGAGCCGGTTGGCCAGGTTGGTGTCCCCGGCCTCCTTGGCCGCGAGGATGTCGTCCTTGCGCTGGTCCTCCGGCGACATGGTGATCTTGCCGGGCAGGTCCTTGGTCAGGTTCTTGATGTTGGTCTGGACTGCCTCGATCGCGGACTTCTTGTCCTTGATCTTCCCGCTCCAGGCATTCATATCGTCGGCCTGCGCCTTGGTGGCGCCGCCGGCCGCGGTCAGCGCGTCGTTCTGGGCGTTCCACTCGGCGGCCTCCTGGCCCAGTGCCCGGGACTCGGGCAGCAGGCTCATGTTGACGACCGTCGCCGCGCTGGCCTTTGCCTTCTGGTCGAGGGTGAGCTCTACTCCCTTGCCGGTCTTCGGGTCGATGCCGTACTGGGGGAGCTTGCTCTCGTAGAACTCCTTCTGGGCCTGCTGGAGGGACTCGCCAGGGGTCTTGCCGACCAGCTCGGGGTCCTTGCCCAGCTGCTGGTCGTCGGCGCCGGTGGCCTGCTGGTAGCTCAGCCCGGCGATGCCGTCGACGATGCCGCGAGCGTTGGCATACTCCTGGTCCATCGCCAACGCCTGCTTGATGACCTTCAGGTGCGGCTGCAGCTCGTCGTAGGACAGCTTGCCCTGGTTGTACTGCTTCTGCGCCGCCACCGCGTCCTGGAGCCCGGGCAGCTGCTTCTCCAGCTCCGCGCTGCGCCGCTGCAGGGTGTCCAGCGCGCCGGCGACCTTGATGACGGCCAGGTCCTTCTGCCCCTGGGGCAGCTCGGGCAGGTTGTCGACGTACTGCGAGTAGTAGTGGGTGCCGTTCTTCTGGTCGTACTCCTGGAGCAGCTTCTCGCCGGCCGCGTCCAGCGGCGGGAGCGGGTCGCCGGGCTTGACCCCGAGCGGGGCGAGCGCGTCGTAGATGTTCTTGTCGATCGGGGTGTCCTGGCCCGGCCGCTTGTATGTGGGGTCGATGCCGGCGAACCAGGACGCGTGCGGGTCGCCGAGCCAGCCGAGGTTCTTCAGCCCCTCGCTGGTCTTGCACTCCTTGGGTCCGGCCTTGCAGCCGAAGCCGCTGTTGCCGGTGATCTCGCCCTTGTCGTTGACGGTGGGGAAGAGCAGGTAGCCGGCGCCGTCGAGGATCTGGCCCTTCACGTTGGAGCTCTTGCAGTCGTCGCCGGTGCAGACCACGCCGCCGCCGGGGCCGTAGAGCATGCCGATGTGGCAGCCGTTCTTGCCACCGGCGTTGCACTGTGAGGTGTTGCCGTACGGGTCGATCCACTTCTGTGTCCCGCCACCGATGGACTGGGCCTCCACCACCGCCGCCTCGGTCGGGGTCTGCCCCTTCTTGATCATCGGCTCGAAGACCTTGCCGACGACGGTCTGCTCGTGGCCCTGTGCCCAGTCCGGACGGGTCAGCGTGCACTTGCCCTCACACCTGATCGAGCCGCCGTTGCCGTCGGCGTCCGGCGAGTAGACATCGAGCTGCCCGCCACCGATGACCTGCCCCTCCGCCCACGGCGCACCCCTGGCCACCTGCTCATAGGTCAGCACCAGCCCCATCGAATCGGGGTTGAAGCCCTGCGCCCGCATCTCGTCCGCGGTATCCGGGTAGATGACCACGGTCTGGCGCTCGTCCTGGGTGATCTTGTAACCGCTGGGGAACTGGACGAAACCGGTCTGGCCGTAGCCCATCAGGTAGTGGCCGTGGGTCCCGTTGGCGCCGGCGGTGGTGATGGTGGTCCAGTTGTTGTCCTTGGTCCGAGCGTCGCCCTCGGCGTGGATGACCGTGCCGTCGGCGAGCTTGACCTCGCCCTCGCCGCTGAAGTTGTAGGTGCCGGGGGTCCCGTGCCCGTCGCGGGCGCTCATCAGCCACGAGCTGTCGGCCACGTCGACGTGGTCGGTGAGCTTCTTGCCGTCCTTGCCCATGGCGATGTTGCCGGCGTCGCCCTTGCAGCCGCCGTTGCAGCTGAAGGTGAACGGCGAGCCGTCGGTGCCGCCCAGGTTGCCGCCGTTGTGGGCCGGGCCGTTGCTGCCCTCCGGCCGCGAGTCCTTGAAGGTCATCTCCGAGCTGGTGACGCCGTCGTGCACGGTGCCGTTGCCGAACAGCCACCAGAACCCGTCGCCGCCCTTGCCGTCGGAGGTCAGCCCACAGCCGACGTTCGCGGTGCAGGTGGACGGGTCACGGCCGGACCCGGACGGCTGGGTCACCGTCGGGTTGCCCTGCTGGCCCTGACCCGGGAAGGCGATCGTCCCGTCACCGCCGCCGTTCGAGTCGCACGCCTTGCCGGTGTTCCCCCCGCACTTGCTCTCTACCAGCTTGCCGTTCGGGTCCTTGGTGAAAACCGTGTAGGAGCCGTCGCCGTTCTTCTGGAAACCCGTCATCGAGTCGCCGGGGTCGAGCACGTTGTTCAGCGTCTGGGCGTCCCACGGCGTGTAGCCGTACTTCTTGGTGATGCCCGCCCACTGATCCCCGGTCAGGCCGTTCTTGGCGTTGGACTTGATCGGGTCCATCATCTGGCCGTTGCGGCCCATCAGGGTGATGGTGCCGGCGCCGTCGTGGGCGAGGTTGCCGAGGTTGCCCAGGCCGTTGCGGCCGGTCAACCAGTTCGAGGTGCCGTCGAGGTCGATCTTGTCGGTGAACTTGCCCTTGCCCACGTCGTAGTTGCTGAGGCTGCCGTCGCAGCCGCCGTTGCAGGTGAACTCGAACGGCTTGCCCTTGCGGTTCCCGAAGCTGCCCTCGTTGACCGCGCCACCGACCACGCCGGAGTTCTTGTAGTGCAGGTCGGACCCGGTCATGCCGTCGTGGACGGTGCCGTCGCCCTTGACCCAGTACTTGCCGTCGCCCTTGCCCTTGTCGTCGCCGGTCAGGCCGCAGCCCAGGGACATGTCGCAGGTGTGGTTGCCGCCGCTGGGTGCCCCGGTGGGCCGGTTGGACTGGACCCGGCCGTCCTGGGTGATGGTGATGTTCGTGCCGCCGCCGCCGGTGAACGTCTCGCCGGGCTTGCACTGGGCGCAGTCGCTCTTGACGACCTTCCCGTCGGGGGTCTTGCTGTAGATCGTGTAGCCCTTGTCGTTCTTCACTACCAGGTCGCCGGACTCGCCGTCCTTGAGGCCGTTCATCCAGGCTTCGGGGTCTTGGACCTGGTGGGCGGCGCGGGCTCGGGCGATGGCGAGCTGCTCGTTGTAGGAGGGGCCGGTCTTGACGAACCCGGTGGCGTGCTCGGCCTCCTTGACGAAGCCGGAGCAGTCGCCGAAGCAGTCGACCTTGGCGTACCCGGCGCGGGCGTTGGCCTGGGCCTGGACACCGCAGCTGCCGCCGCCCTGCTTGTTGCCGTGGCAGGTGCCCGAGGCGTCGGCCTTCCAGTAGCCCGACGGCTGGTCGCGATTCTTCTCGCTGGCCTGTACCGAGTCGTAGTCGTGCGCCTCGGCGTGGGCGGAGTAGGTGTTGACGCAGTTCTTGGCGCCCTTGCACGTCGCCGAGGCCTGCGCCTGGCCGGGGCCGGCGGTGGTGGCGGCCATGACCTGGACGGCGCCGCCGCCGTTGGTGCCTTCCTCGGAGCCGTGGGCGTAGGCCTTCGCCCAGTTCGGCCCGGCGCTCGAGGAGTCCTTGGCGGTGGCTTCGAACCGGTAGCGGCAGTTGGTGCCCTTGGTGCCCTGGCAGCTGGCGCTGGCCAGCGCGCTGCCGTCATCCGACGCACCGACCTGGACGCCTCCGGCGCAGCGGCCGTCGGTGGTGGGGGAGCAGTCGGCGGTGGCGGTGGCGTTGGACTTCTTCGCCTTGGCATCACCCTGCGCGTGGGCGGTGCAACCCTGGGCGCCGCCGCACTGGAACTGCACCTGCGCGGTGTCCGGAGAGGCGGTGGCCGTGGTGCCGGTGGTGCAACCGGCGCTGCCCTCGCACTTGGTGGTGGTCTTGGCGTTGACCTTCTCGGCGCCGGTGGAGTTGCTGTCGCTGGTGGCGTGCACCGGGCAGCCGGTGTCGCTGCCGTTGTCGCAGCTGGCAGCGATGTTGGCCGAGGTCGTGCCGAACCGCTGCTGTTCCGGCAGGTTCGGGGCCGCGGCGGCGGTGCTGACCGAGGCGCGGATGGCAGCCTGGCAGGGGCCGGCGCCGTCACACGCGGTATTGCCCTCACCGTTGCTGGTGGCCTTGAACTTGCCCTGACCGGCTTGCGCGTGGGCGGTGCCGGTGACCTTGCCGGTGCAGCCGGCGTCGGGGCAGATCAGGTTGGAGCCGGTCTCGGCGGTGCCGGAGAACCCGGGAACGTTCTTGCCGGTGGGCTTGCCGTCCTTACCGGCCTGCGGCTGGCCGGAGTCGGCCATCAGCATCACGGTGGCGTCGCTGGTGACCACGCACCCGCCGCTGCCGGCGGTGCAGGTGGCGTCGGTGTGGCTGGTGCCGGGGAGGCCGGTGGTGTCGCCGGTGGTGGTGGCGGTGCAGCCGGGGTCGGCGCAGTGGGCCATCGAAGAGGACTGCGACCAGGCGGCCGGGACAGCGTCCTGGGGGAGCGGCTTCTTGATCGCCTCGGCGGCGTCGGTGTAGGCCTTGTTGGCCTGCTCGGCGGCCTTGGTGGCTTCTTCGGCCTGCTTCTTCTGTTCCGCGGTGGCGCCCTGGGCGGCGGCGGTCTTGCTGGCCTGGTCGGCCTTGGTCTTCAGGTCGGCGGCCTGCTGCTTGGCCTGCTCGACGGCGGTCTTGTTCTGCTCGGTGAAGATGTCGGCGACGACCTGCCCGGACGCGGCGGCGGAGGTGGACATCGCCTGGCAGGCGGCGCCGGTGGTGTCGCAGGTGCTGGTGGTCTTGCCGGTGGCTTCCGGTGGGCCGCGGGTGCCTTCGCCGCCGTTGTTGTGGCTGGTGCCGGTGATGCCGGTGGCCGAGGAGTGCGGGGTGCCCTTGCAGGCGGTGTTGCCGTCGCAGTTCAGGTTGGCCCAGGCGGAGGTCCAGCTGGAGGCACCGGGGACGGAGGGGCCGCCGGTGTTGGCGGAGCTGCCGGGGGCGGTGGCCGGCTGGTTGGGCTGCTGGCCGGGCTGGCCCGGGTTCTGGCCGTCGTTCTGCTTCGCGGTCTGCCCAGACTTACCGGTCTGCGTGCTCTGGCCGTTCTGGGCGGAAGCGGCGGCGCCGTCCTGGCCATCGCCGCCGACCTCGGTGTTGGTGGTCGTGGCGTTCTGGGTCGGCTGGTCCTGCACCATCGGGCGGATGATGTTGGCGTCTGGGCTGCTCGAGGCGCCGCCGTTGATGACCGCGACGCACTGGCCGCCGGTGGCCCCGGTGCAGGATCCTTCTGCGCGGTTACCTCGGGGGTCGTTGGAGATGCCGGGGTTGGTTGCCAGGACGGTGCCGGTGATCTTCCCGCCGCCCTCACCGGTCAGCTTGCCGCCGATGGTGGAGGCGACGGAGGGGCCTTGGCCGAGGCGGTCGGCGTTGATGGCCTGGTCCTCACTGGCATAGGTGAGGGCGGCGCCGGGGCCGGTGGTGGCGTTCGAGAGCGTCTGCACCTGGCAGGAGCTCGCGCCCTTGTCACAGCCGACGGTGCCTTCGCTGGTGCGGGGTTTGCCGCTGTCCACCGCGCCGTCCCAGGCGGCGGCGGTGGTCTTCGCGGTGCCCTCACAGTTGGCGGACTGGCAGTCGAGGGACGCGGAGGCGCGGCTGGTGGAGGTGGGGCCGGTGGTGGGCTGGCCGGGCAGCGGCTTACCGGTCTTCGGGTCGTACTTGAGGAAGTCGGGCGCGCTGGAGGCGTCGCTGCTGGTTTGGCCGAGGCAGCCGCCGTTCTTCACGGTGCACTCCGCGGTATCGGAGGTCCCGCGGCGGTGCTCGGAGCCGGAGGTGTCCAGGGCGGAGGTCTCCGCGTAGGACTTGCCGCCGCAGGTCTTCGAGTTCTCGCAGCGGACCTGGGCGTCGGCGTGGCTGACGCTCACGATGCCGGCCGGAATCTTCGCCCCGTCCGCCCGGACCTGCTCAGCGCGGTAGGCCACCTCGGTGCTGGCGGCCGAGCCGCAGGTGCCGCCGGTGCCGTGCACCTCGCAGCGGGTGATGCCGTCGGAGTCGCGGACGCCCTTGATGTCTCCGGAGGCTTCGCCGGAGGTGGCGCCGTTGTCGGAGGCTTTGCAGTCGGCCGACCCGCAGAACAGCACGGCGGTGGTCTTGCTGGTCGCGGTGAGGCTCTTACCGAGTTCGGTGATCGGGTCGGTCTTCTTCGGCTCGACCGGCTTGCCATCCGCCCCGATCGTCGGGGTGGTGGTCAGCGCAGTGTCGAAACCAGTGCCGCCGGTGTTGTCGACGGTGGAGGAGGAGTCGTTGGCGCAGTCGCCGGTGGCGCCGTTCACGGTGCAGTCGTGGTGGGCGTCGGTCTTGCGGGTGGCGGTCTTGCCGTCGATGCCGGCGGTGATGGTCGCGTTGGTGGCGGTGTTCGCTTTGCCGCCGCAGCCCTTGTCCTGGTCGCAGTAGACCGAGCTGTGCGCCAGCACGCCCTCACCGTCGCCGGTGTTCTCACCGAGGCCGGAGGAGGTGGTGCAGGTGCCGCCGTTGACCTCGCAGCCCGCGGTTCCGGTGTGGGTGCGGTTGTCGGTGTTGGTCTTAGCCGGGGCGGCCGGGACCGCGGCCTGCCCCGTGGCCGGGTCACCGGCCACCGCCGGGATTTCGGGAGTGGTCTGCGTGTTTTCCGTCTTGCCGTTCGCGGTGCTGGACGCGGTGCCCTTGCAGTCCTTCGCCCCGGTGGCGCAGCGCACCGAAGCCTCGGCGGCCGGCTTACCCGAACCGGTGGTGCCTTCGTCGTCGCTGCCGAACAGGAACTCGGCCAGCCAACCCCGCTGCCCGGTCTGCGGGTCAGTACCGGCGGTCACCGTGCTGGTGGTGTCACAGCCGCGCGCGCTGGCCTGGCAGTGCGCCTTGCTGGAGGCTTCCCCGGTCTCCTTCGCGCGGGCGGCGGCCTGGGCGGGGGTCTCGTTCTCCGGGGCGGTTTCGGTGGCGCGCCGCCCGGTGGAAGCGTTGTCACAGGTGCCGTTGCGGGTCTGGCAGTCCGACCCGGCCTGGGAGGCGTTGGCGAACCCGGCGAGGGCGCAGTCCTTGGTGCACGCCCCGCTGAACTCGGAGACGCCGTCCTTCTTCCCCGCCGCGACGTCCTTCGCGTTGGGGGCGGTGGGCAGTTTCCCGTTTTCTGTGCAGCTGTTGCGTGCCTGGCAGAACGTGTCCGCCCCCGTGCTGTCGGCGGTGGCGGACAGGTTGCACTCGCCCTTGCCGCAGGTGGTGTCGGCGGTGGTCTTGCCGGCCTTGGTGGTGGTGCCGCAGCCCTTGGTCGGGTCGCAGAACGCGTTCGCCGCACGATCGCGAGCGGTGGAGGAGGCCGAGCAGCCGGAGACGCCGATCAGGCAGTAGCTCTGGTCCTGCTTGAGTTGCCCGGTTTTGGGGTCGATCGCGGCGGTGGAGCACTGGGCGAACGCGCCGTCGTTGGAGCAGGCGGCGCCGGCGCCGTCCTTACCCGGGTTGGCCTGGGCTGCGGTGTCGTAGCCGGCGGCGCCGCGTAGTTCGGCGGTTTGGGCGTAGACGGTGTCGCGCTGGGTGTTGTAGGCGGCGGCCTGCTTGTCATAGTCGGCCCGACTCAGCTTGCCGGCGTCGAGCTGCTTCTTGCTCTCGTCGAGCTTGGTCTTCGCGGTGCCCAGCTGCTGCTGCCCGGTGACCACGTTGTTGAGCAGCTCGCTGTTGTAGGGGTCGAGTTGGGCGGCGGAGGTGTCGGCGGTGGTTTGCAACGCCTTCTGCGCTGTGGCCTGCTTGTCGTAGTCGGCCTGGGTGATCTTCTTCGCGTCGAGCTGCGACTTGGCCGCATCCAGGGACTTCTGGCCGTTGATCACAGCGAGGCGGTCGTTCAACGCCTGCTGGGTGGTCTGCTCGGTGTCCCACCAGTAGACGGGCTGGCTGGTGTTGCCGGTGGTCGGGTTGTCCAGTAGTTGTGGGGGACCGCGGTTGGACAGTGAGCCTGGCTGGCGGGTCTTCAAGCTGCCGTCGGCCAGGGCGCACTCCACGTCGCCCTCGCATTGGGTCCCGGCGAACTGGCCATCGTTGTTCAACGCCCAGCCGTTGTCCTTGCCACCGCCGCTGCCCTGGCTACCCTGGCCGGCCTGCTGCCCGCCGCCTTGCTGCCCGGCGCCGTTACCGCCTTGGCCGTAGCGGTTCCCGGCCGCCAGCGCGGTCAATACGTCCTGCGCGGCGTCGGTCAACATCTCCCGGGCCTGCGCACCGGCCTGCTCACCGGCCACCTGGCCGACCAGGCCGGAGACGACGTCGGTGACCCCGCCCAGGATCTGCTCGAAATCATCCAGACCCGCCGGCCGCGTCCCCTGACCCTGACCGCTCTGGTTCTGGCCGTGCCCACCGCCGTTGCCGCCGGTGCTGTTGCCGCCGTTGGAGTTGCCGCCGCCGGAGACGCCGAGGGTGTCGAGCAGGTCGGACACGAACTCGTTGGTCAGCTCACCAATCCGCTCACCCAGATCACCCTGCCGCGGCCGCTGCGAACCCTGGCCCTGTCCGGACTGGCCCTGCCCAGCGGCGGACTGCCCCTGGCCCTGGCCGCCGCCCTTGCCGATGCTCAGCTGGTCGAACAGGCCGGTCAGGAAGTCGTTCACCGAGTCGCCGATTGACCCGAGCAATCCGCTGTCGCGGCCGGTGTTGTGGTTGGCCTGGATCGGGCGCTGCGCACTCGACTGCCGGTCGCGCTGGGAGAAGGCGTCGCCGATCTGGTCCTGAAGCTCGTCGAAGGCCTTACCCACGCGGCGTCCGGCCTTGTCGCCGGCGATCTGGGACACGATCTTGGTGGCGGAATCTCCGAAGTGGCCCAGCATCTCGTCCGGGTCCAGGTCGGTGTTCTGTCGCTGCTGGGGTTGGCGGCCGCTGGTCTGGTTCACCGCCGCCGGCCGCCCGGTGCCCGGTCGGGCGATGCCCAGGCCCTCGAGTAGGTCGGACACGAACTGCTCGGTCCGCTCACCGATCCGTCCCGCCAGCTGTTGTCCCCGGCCCTGGCCGGTGGTCATGCCGGCCTGACGCACCCCGCCCTGGGCGGTGTTTTGGGTGGCGTTTTGGGTGGTGCCGCCCCCTTCACCGGCACCACCCGACAGCATCTGGCCGAACACCCCACCCAACGTCTGCTGGGTCTGCTCGGCGGCGTCCTCACCAGCGACCTGACCGACCAGACCCGAGGCGGTGTTCACGAAGTTGCCCAACGCCTCATCCACACTCGACGCCCGCTGCTGTTGCCGACCTTGCTGCTGTTGCTGGGCGGCCTGCTGCTGCTGGCCGGCGGCCTTGGCCTCGGCCATGAACGCGTCGTAGTACAGACCCTCCCAGTAGCCCGGGTCATCCGAGTTAGGGCCGCCATCACGCGACTCGCCCCGGCCGCCGCCGATGCGGTCCATCAGATCCGACACGAACTCCTCGGTCCGGTCCTCGATCGCCCCAGCCAGGTCCTGCCCGCCGCCGCTGTTCTGCTGGGCGCCGCCCGCGTTAGTGCTCTGCTGGGCGCCACCGTTGTTCTGCCCGCCACCGGAGAGCAGCTGCCCGAACAGGTTGCCCAGCGCCTGCTGGGTCTGCTGCCCGGCCTGCTCGCCCGCGACCTGGGACACGATCCCGGAGGCGGTGTTCACGAAGTTCCCCAGCGCGTCCTCCAGGCTCGGCCGCCGCTGGGACGGCTGCGGGGCCTGACCCGAACCACCGGCCGAACCGTCCGAGCCACCGGTGGAGTCGCCGCCGACACCGAGCAACTCCAGCAGGTTGCCGACGAAGTTATTGGTCAACTGCCCGATCGCCTGACTCAGATCGCTCTGCCGCTGACCCTGCTGCTGCGAACCCTGCTGAACCTGCTGGCCCTGGCTCTGGCCGTTGCCCGACGGGCGGGAGATGCCCAGCTCGCTGAACAGGTCGGTCAGGAAGTTGTCCACCGACTCCGAGATCGCCGCGCCTAGATCGCTGCTCGGGCGCTGCGGCCGGGTCGGGGACTGCTGGGCCGGAGCCTGGCCGCCGCCGTTGTTGGAACCACCGACGCCGAACAGCTCCAGGAGGTTCCCGACGAAGTTGTTGGTCAGTTCGGTGATCTTCTGAGCCAACTGCTGCTGGCCTGTGCCGGACTGGCCGGTGGTGGTCGGGTCGATTCGGCGAGCGGTCTGCGGCTCTACCCGGCGCGCGGTCTGGGGGTCGATCCGCCGCGCGGTGTGGGCGTCGATCTTCCGCGCGGTGTGCTGCTCGCTCGCGTCCGGGGCGACCCGCCGCGCCACGGCCGTCTGCACACGCTGGGCGGCGGCCGGCTCGGTCCGGCGTGCGCTGGTCTGCTGCACGCGCTGCGAGCTGCCCGTGCCGGCCTGTTGCTTTCCCTGCTTACCGAGGACGTAGTCGACCAGCTTGTCGGCTTTGTCGGCCCACTTGGCGTAGGCGTTGGGGTAGGCCGAGCGCTGCACCGCCTGCGCCGCGCGCGTGACCGACTTGCCCTGCCAGCCGTCGACGTTCTTCAGGGTCTTGAAGAACTTGGTGGCCGCATGCACCGGGTCGAGCACCTGCTTGACGGTGCCCCAGCCCTGCGAGGGCCGCTGTTGGAACAACCCGAGCGAGTCGAGGTGCCCGTAGCGGACGTTCTTCAGGCCCGACTCCTGGAACGCGGCGGCGAGGGCGACCTGCAGGCCCTTGCGCGGGATGCCGAGTTTCTGGCCGACCTCGATGATCGTCTCGGCGTTCTTGGCCTGGGTGGCGGAGATGCCCTTAGGCAGTTTCACCGACGCCGGCGTGCGTTCGTCCTTCTTCGGGGCCGGGCGGGCGGCCTGGGCCGCACCGGACTTGCCGCCGCTGGTGGTCTGTTTGGGACGTTCGGTGCCGAGCAGGTCGAGCAGGTCCTGGGTGAACCCACCGGTCAGCTTCCCGATCCGCTCACCCACATCCTGCCGAGCCTGCGGCCGCTGCGCCCCGCCCTGCTGGCCCTGCCCGGAGGGGCGGGACAGGCCGAGCTTGCCGAACAGGTCGGACAGGAACTCGTTCACCGACTCGCCGATCGCCTGACCCAGGTCGCCGCTGCTGGGCCGCTGCGGGCGGGTCGGGGACTGCTGGGCCGGAGCCTGGCTGCCACCGTTGTTCGACCCGCCGACACCGAGCAGCTCGAGTAGGTCGGACACGAACCCGTTGGTCAGCTTGGTGATGCTCTGTGCCAGCTGCTCGCCCTGGCCCGGCTTCTGGGGCTGCGTGCTCTGGACCGCGCCGGGCTTGGTGTTGCCGCCGACCAGGTTGACGAGGTCGGAGACGAAGTCGTTGGTGAGATCGGTCAAGTCGTCGGCGAGGTCACCGTGGTTGGGGCGCTCGGGGCGGGTGGTTTGGCCACCGGCCTGGCTGCCGCCGTGGGGGAGGGCCTTGGTGATGCCGCTGATCAGGTTCTGGACGAACTCGAGGGTGTTGCCGAGGATTCCGCGGGGCCGGGAGGCCGGGTCGTCCTCATCGTCACTGCCGTTGTTGTGCTGGGGGTGGGGGCGGTGTCCGGCCGGAGGGCCACGGCCCCAGTTGCTGTCGGGTCGCTGGTCGGAGAAGTTCGGGTCGCGGTCGGTGCAGCCAAGAGCCAGGCACACGATCGGGCCCGACTCGCCGCGCTCGGGGGCCAGGCCGGAACCGCCACCGCCGGGGGCCTTGGCGGCGCGCTCGGGCATCCCGGCCTGGATGGTGCTGAAGCCGTTGCCGCCGGCGCCAGAGTGGTTGAGCCGGTTGCTGGCGGCCAGGGCGGCGGACACCTCCTCGGCCACGCTCGACAGGGCCTGCTGGGTGCGGGCGCCGGCCTGCTTGCCGGCCACGGTGCCGACAAAGCCGGAGACCAGGTCGACGACTCCGCCCATCATCTGGTCGACCTGCTCGGCTGCGGGGGCCTTCACCGCGGCGGGCTGCCCTACGCTCCCGGACGATCCGCTGCCGGAGCGGCCGGCCCACAGCCGGTACACGTCCTCGTTGTCGGTGAGCCGCTGGTCCGCCAACTCGCGGGCGTCCGCCACCCGGGTGTCGATGGCCCGGTCGGCGCCCCGTGGTTCGGCCGCCGCGTCCCGGATCCGGGTGACCGCGTTCGCCGCTTCCTCGTTCACCTGGCGTTCAACATCGCCCCGCGTCGCCGGCTTGGCGGTGGGGGCGTCGGACTGGCCAGCGCCGCCGGCGTTGGAGCCGAAGGAGACCGCGTGGCCGAGGCGGTCGAGCAGAGCGGACACGAAGTCGGTCACCGGCTCGGTCACCGACTTGGCCACCGACTGCGTGGTGGTGGCCACCGGCGCCTGGCCGCTCGGGCCGCTCTGGGGGGCGGCGGGCTGGCCACCGGCGTGGCCGCGGTCAACGAGCGGCCATTCGGTTTCCGGTTGCTGAATGGCCGCCGGCTGATAGCGGGCGCGCAATTCGGACAATGACCGCGCCGGCGTGGCGGTGGCCATTGTGGCCACTTGCCCATCCAGCCGGTTGATGGCCTTTCCGGGATTGTTGCTCACCGAAGTCGGCTTGGCCGAGGCGGTGTTTCCATTCGCCCATGCCGGTACCGAATCGGTGTCGTCGGCGGGGTCTTGAATTTCCCCCTGCGACGGCGCGATCGCGCTGACGTTCGCCACCGGGACGACCCCGGTGGCGGCGGCGGACTCGGTCGAGCCGGCGAACAGCCCGATGAGCACCGCGGCGATCCCACAGGCCATGAGCAGCCAGGTTCCGGGCATGGCAACCAGCGCGGTGCGCACGCACCGCGCCAGACCAGCCGGAACCAGGGAACCCATGGCCTCAAGACCTTATCAGGGAGTAATCAAATGATCGAACATGCGATCGCGATTGATCAGAGATTAGGAGAGCTCAGCTCAAGGTCGAATGATCCCCGGCACGGTGCAACTCACGCGCCGGGTCGTCCACAAGGACGCACCCGGGTACTCCCATACCGCCATAGCGGCGCCAAGCAAGATTGAACCTAGATGTCCCGGGTAGTCAGTTGGCAGCCCCAATATGAACGAAGGGTTAACCTAAATTAAGCGGTTCTGGTCAGCCCTCGGTCAATAATGATCATGGGCGACGCGCCGCGCGTGGGCAGCGAGGGGCGTGCGGGGCCGCGTGCGAGACCCAGGAGGGGAGCGCGCCGGATTATCGGCCGACCGCGATGGGTCGCACACGGGACGGACCCATGGGCGGCACGCCCCAATAGTCCATCGTGGAATAGGTATTCGGAGTCCTCCCGGCGAATGAAGCCGCGACGATTCCGTGTCCATCCGTATTAGCGACGAATGAATGGCCATGCGCGAAGGCTGACCGATTTCTCGGTGTGGCCGTCGGTGGGGCGTGGCCGTGGCCAACCGCGGCCGTGCGGGCGAGCCAGGCAACCGGGGACACGGCGGAATGGCCACGGCCACACGGCGGCCACCACGAGTGCGACTGGCCGGGTAAGCGTAAACAGCGTGGCCACTGATCTGGGTCGGCCAGGAGCGGCGTGGCCGGTGGCCACGGTGACCTGCCGGTGGCCACGTCGGCCACCCGGATGGCCGTCGCCGGTGCCTCGGACGGCCGCCGGCTGGCCGGTCAGGGCACGGTCAAGACTTGCCAGTCTTGAAACAACTGGTGAACGAATGCTTAGAGGGGTTCCGAAACTCTCAGCCTTAGATTTACTTAAGACGCGTTCCGATCGACATACCCAACGTGGCCGTGTGGCCCTTGGGGCGCGGCGGCTGGCCGGTCGATCCGGGATGTTGGCTCCCGCGTGGGTTCGCCGCGGCAGGCCGAACGCTTCGTGCGCCCGACGAGGAACGCGCGCGGCATGCGGCCAACCCGGTCCTGGAGAAGGTCGTCGGCCCGCCGCCGCCCGTATTCGAGCACGTCCGGTCCGTGCTGACGTTCACCGCCAGCGTGGTGTTGGTGCCCCTCGTGGTGATTGCGCTGCTGTACTTGCTGATCTTCGGTGGCGAGCTGGGGACCACCCTCGTCGGTTTGGCGATCGCCGCAGTGCTGATCTTCGTTCCGGTGTCGCTGATCGGGTTGGCCGCCCGGGCGCCGGTAATCGCTCAGGCCGGCGCGCACATCCTGGAGGGGCGGCACGGGGAGAAGGTGTGCCTGTATGAGCTGTCCGCTATCAGCGTCAAAGGCGGGAAGCTGCGGCTGGCCGGCGGCTTCCAGGGGCAGAAGTCCGGCTGGATGTCACCGCTGCCGTTGAGCCTGTTGGAGAGCAACCAGCAGCTGTGGGATCTGGTCTACAACGGGCTGCGGCACTCGGCGGCCAGGGGCGCCCGGGTGGAAGCGCAAACCCGCGAACTGCTGCGCTTGCCCTGGTATACTGACTGATAATCAGTCTATTTCTCTGCGATGCGACCGGTAGGCAGCGGTAGGGGGAGCCCGTGTCGAGGACAGGGTCGTTCGGGAAGGTGTTGGCCGCGGCCGCGTTGCCGCTGGCGGTCGGTGGGCTGCCGCAGGCCTTCGTAACACAGCCGAGCACGGTCGAGCTCGTCAGTTACGCGCGGGACGACGACGGATCTGGTGATCCGGCGGACCAATTGGGTTTCTGGGTGCCCAGGTCGCGCGATGTCTCGTCCGGCTCGTCCAGCGGCGGGACGTCCAGCGCGGACCCCGACTACTCGGAGTCGGTCATGGACGAGATCCGGGCGTTCTTCAGGAGCGTTCTGGGCAAGGGTTCGAGCGGCTCGGGGTCCGCCGAGGCCGGCCCCTTCTCCGACTCGCCGGACTACTGGCGCAAGATCTATTACGACCAGGCCATGGCGGTGGCCTCCGGGGCGGTCGACGCGTCGGCCGGGCAGACCGCCGAGACCACGGAAGACCCGCGCCCCGTGATCAATAACCCGGCCCCGACGTCCGGCTCGACGGTGGAAACCCAGTCCGCGTCCCCCGACTCGGAGCCGGTCTTGCCCTCGGTGGGCAGCGAGCCGATCGTCCCGAGCCAGCCCGACGTGAGCAACTCACCTCAGAATGGCCGGTCCCAGCCCTCCTCCGACATCGATAGCGGCGGCGACCCGAAGGCGCCGAAGGCGAACGGATCTTCCGGCAAATAGGATCGGCCGGCCCGTTCCCCGCCGAACTGGTCGGCGAGCTGCGCGCCGAGCTCCAGGAAGGCCAGCCGGGTCGGCTCGCGCAGCGCGTGCAGATCGAGCCGGCCGCCGGTGGCGAGGTGAGGGTCGTCGGGGATCTCGACGACCGTGCGGCAGCGGGTCTCGAAATGTGCGCGGATCCGCTCCCGGTCGATCTCTGGGCTGCGCCGGTTGGCGCAGAGCACAACCACCGCGTCGGTGACCCGTGACTGGTAACCGTGCGCGGTCAACCAGTCCAGTGTCTTCGCCGCCCGCGACGCCGCATCAACGGTTGGCGCACCCACGATCACCAGCGAGTCGGCCAGCGCCAGCGTGCCCTGCATCGCCGAGTGCACCAGGCCGGTGCCGGAGTCGGTGATGATGATGTTGAAGAACCGGGCGAGCAGCGCGCAGACCCGCGCGTACTCGTCCCGGTTGAACGCCTCACTTATCGCCGGGTCCTGCTCGGAGGCCAGCACCTGCAGCCGGCCGGCCAGGCTGGTGAAGCGGGAGATGTCGGTCAGCGAGTCGATCCTGTCGGCGTGGTTGAGCAGGTCCCGGACGGTGACGCCGGTTTCCCCGGTGAGCCGGTCGGCCAGGGTTCCCGCGTCGGGGTTCGCATCGATCGCGACCACCCGGTCGCCCCGGTACTCAGCCAGGGTCAGGCCGAGCACGGCGGCGACCGTGGTCTTGCCCACCCCGCCCTTCATCGAAGCCACCGCGATCTGGTGCAGGCCGGGCAGCTGCCGCCGGACCCGGCGCAGCAGGTCGTTGCGCGACGCTTCGGCATCGCTGATCCCCGGATTCCACCGGCCGCCGGATGCCGCATAGACGCCGTGCCGCCACCCGGCGGTCGGCCGGTCCGCGGCGCGCCGCAGGATCGCGTCCTCGGTGAGCGCGGGCGGGAAGGACGACGTCATGACGCCCCGAGCCGGTAGCCGTAGCCGTACAGGGTGGCGATCAGGCCCGGCAGGGCGAGCTTCTTGCGCAGGTTGTTCATGTGCGCGTCCAGTGCCCGGGAGGTCGGCCGCACCTTGCCGGACCAGACCTCGGCCACGATCTGTTGCCGGCTCACCGGCCGGCCCACGTGCCGCGCGAGCACGGCGAGGATGCCGAACTCGGTTCGGGTCAGCTCCGGGTGGACCCCGTTGACCTCCACCGTCCGCGCCTCCAGGTTGATGGACGCGCCCATCGCCCGCACCCGGCCCGGCGGTGCGCCGCCGTCGACCCGAGGCGCGCGCCGCAGGGTCTCGATCCGGGTCACCAGTTCCTGCACCTGTGCCGGCTTCCGCACGTAGTCGTCGGCGCCGCCGTGCAGCCAGCGCACGCCGGGGTAATCGTCCCCGCGCGCGGCCCACACCAGCACGGGCACCTGGCTCACTCGCCGGAACTGGCGCAGCGTGTCCAGCCACCGCCGGTTCGGCAGCTCGAGGTTGAGCACCACGGCGTCGTCCTTGCGGTGCATGGCGGGGGTGTCTATTTCCAGTGATCCGTGAACCAGGGAATGCCCGCGGGCCCACAGCCGACTGGCCAGCACACCTGACATTTCACCAACGTCTTGAACCATGAGGATGCGCATCGGTAAGCCCTAATCTCCGACCGGGTGGTCGCACGCAGAAGGTGGCTGAGATTGGCCTCCGGGGCTGTCCAGCGCCCAGATCCATTCGCTCCGCCAGCCCTGCGCGGGTTACCGCGAAGCCAGCTCGTAACTCACCGCCGGTGCCAGATGCAATCCAGCGCGTGAGCGCGACGAAGATTATTTTATCGGGGTCGGGTCGGGGTGTAAAGAATCGCTCAGCTCGCGGCGAGTGTGTCGATCGTCGTGGGCTCGACGCCGATGGCCGGGTCGAGCGAGTGGGCGGCGCGGAGCGCCGCGGCCAGGGCGGCGGTGGCGAGCGTGACGAGCTCCTCGCGGGTGAGCTCCTGGTGCTCGAGGTGGTCGAGTGCGATCTCGTCGAGGTAGCCGACCCAGCCGCGGATCGCCGCACGCAGGCTGGGACGTAGCGGCTCGACCACGCCGAGCAGGTTGAGCAGGCGCACGACGGCCAGCCAGCGCAGCTGCTCGGTGATGGCGCGTACCTGCGGGTCGGGACCGGCGCCGTCGTGCATCAGCGTGATGAAACCGCGCGGATGGTCTTCGACGAAGCCGAGCTTGTGGTCCAGGATCTCCCGGAGCTGGGCGGCCGGGGTGTCGCCGGTGGGGGAGATGTCGTGCATCGCGCGCATGCGGGTGGCGACCCGGTTCACGCAGGCCAGGTACAGGCCGCGCTTGTTGGTGAAGTAGTGCGCGATCAGCCCGTAGGAAACGCCGGCCCGGGCCGCGATCTCCGCGGTGGTCACGGTGTTGAACGCGCGCTCCTTGAACAGTTCCTCCGCCGCGTCGATCAGCAGCGCCCGGCGGTCGGTCCGGCCGAGCGGAAGGACGTCGAGGTTGGTGCTCATACCCACGTTCATCGACGCCCTCCCGCTCGCTGACGACTACTTGCCCGTAACGGTCTTGAACAGGTCGGTAATGCCGCTGACCACACCCGAGACCGGGTTGAGGGCGTTCGCAACCGCGGTGACCGCGCTAGAGCCAGAGCTGATGCCCTGGACCACGCTCTTGGTCATCTGGAGGATCCAGTCCGCGATGTCGGTGCCACCGCCCTTCTTCTCAGAGCCACCCGCGGACTCACCGCTCCCGGAGGACGACGCGGTCGCCGCCTGTGTCGCGGGGCACCAGAACCCCACGTCGCCGGTCGGCATGCATCCGCCGGCGCTCTCGCCGCCTTGCGTGGGAGCCAGCGATGCGGAGTGGGCGACGGGGTGGACGGCTGTCTGGGCGTTGGCCACGCCGGCGGGTGCCAGCAGTGCGGCGGTGAGCGCGGTGCCGGCGATCAGGCTGGACGTGAAGCCGGCCCGGACGGGCCGCCTGGCCTTGGACATCAAGATCATGATGAAGCTCCATGTTCGAGGAAAGCTGAATGGGTCAGGGCCTCGAGGCCCCCTCAGGGAAAGACAGGTCCACGCCGGGACTCCGGGGCTTCCTGCGCCCAGACCCAGCCACCTCAAACAGCCGCGGTGGAAGTCACGCAGCCGCTCTGCCAGCCGTCAGTGCGGACGCGGCCGCATTTGACATACGCTGTGGCGCGTTCAGAATACCGTGATCCATGGTGAGCGCAAGCTGTGCGCGGCGAATCCCCTGGCGCCCTTGAGATTTGTCCGGACACGGCCAATCTGCGCGCATTTCTTTAGATTTGGCCGGACGCGGATTCGCGCAGGCACGGGGCGCCGGATTGAATTCTCAAGATTGGTTGCGCCGGGTGTGCGTCCGGGTAGTGTGTGAGCCGATCGGGACTGCCTGAGTGCTCGTCGCTCGGGTTGAGGAACCTCTGCGTGAGTTGTACCGCGGTTGGCTTCCGGCCGATCCACTCTGGGCGCCCAGGGGCCCCGGAGTGCAAACTTTGTTTGATCTTCTGGTCCGCCGGTCTGTGTCCGGACCCCCGTTGAAATCCGTGGAGTTTCCCGTGATGGCATCCGTGGCCTCGCTCGGTGGCCGGCGCAGCCGCGCCGTGCCGCCGGTCGCGATGCGCGGGCTGCCTTGGCGGCGGGTCTTCGGGCGGGCGTTCCTGCGGACCGCGCTGCTCTGCGCGTGGGCGCTGCTGTGGGTGGTTGGGGCATGGTTCGCCCTGACTTCCGGTGCGGCGTCCGCGGAGACGGCGCGGCCCGAGCGGCCGGTGGCACTGGTCGCATCGGTCGGCCCGATCCGGGCGGACGCGACCGCATCGGTCGACCCGAACTGTGTCGACCCGTGCCCCGGGCCCAGCACGAACCCGGTCGCCATGGTGGCCGGCACCGGCGACACCCCGGAGGCGAAGGCAGAGCCGGTCGCGGCCTCGGGTGGTCAGCTGGGCGTGACCTGCGCGGTGGGGGACCCGGCGTGTGATCCTTCGGCGAAGGCGCAGCCCGCGCCGGCGGCCTCCAACGGTGGTACGCAGCCGCGGCCGGTGGAGCAGAAGCCCACCTGTGGCGGTGACATGGGTGTGAAGTGTCCGGAGGTGCCGGTGCAGCAGGCGGCCCCCGGTGGCGGTGCGGCCCCGGTTCAACCGGCGAGCGCCAACTCAGGGACGACCGCCGACGACGCCAACGGCCAACCCGGGGTCACCTGCTTCGAGGAGTGCGGTGTCCCTCGGGCTCCGGCGGCCGCCGCGGTGACCACGGGCGGGACCAACTCCGGCAGCGGGACCACTCCGGGGACGCAACCAGCCGCCGACGATTCTGGGGCGCCGAAGCCGCAGTGCCCACCCCAGTGCGGGAACGCACCGGCGGCTATGGCGGCACCCTCCGGTGGCGGCGCGGCCCCGGTTCAACCGGTGAGCGCGAACTCAGGGACGACCGCCGACGACGCCAACGGCCAACCCGGGGTCACCTGCTTCGAGGAGTGCGGTGTCCCTCGGGCTCCGGCGGCCGCCGCGGTGACCACCTCGGCCACCCCGACAGACTCGTCCGGGAAGCCGTGCGCGACGCAGTGCCCGGATGGACGCGCTCCGCAACCTGCCCCGGGCAGCACCACCGGGCCGGCCATCGTGCTGGCCGACTACTCCACCGAGTGCCTCCCTCCGGCCTGCCCCGGGAAGCCGGCTCCGCAGACGGCCACAGGCCAGTCGGGCGACCAGCCCACCCCTGAAGAGCTGGAGAAGTACCGCAAGCTGTACCCGATGTTCGCCGGCTTGCTGTCCTCAAGCCCGGCCGGCACCGGGAACGGAACCACCCCGGCGGGCTGCACCACCGACTGCCCCGGGCCGGGCCAGCAGCCGCCCGCCGCGCCGCCCGCCCCGGTAACCGCGAGCAATGGCACCAGCCCCGGCGGCACGACCGGTGGCCAGAACCCATGCACGACCGATGCGAAGACCTGCACCAACCCACTGCTGTGGATGCTCGAGAAGATGAACCACGGCGGCACCGCGCAGGATCCCCACAACAACCAGCCGCCGGCGCGTGGCCCACCGCCGCCGCCGGCCGTCCAACCCTCCGGCCCGCTGCCCAACCTCTACTCGGCCCCGATCGAGCAGGGTGGCTCACAGGGCGGGTACGTCGACCCCAACGATCCCGACCAGAAGTTCATCCCCCAGACCAAGGAACAGCCCCAGCCGGCCGGCACAGTGCCGGCGGTACAGTCCAAGATCCCCGGTCAGCCGGCACTGCCGGTGCAGCTGTGCCAGCCGGGCAAGCCGTGCCAGTCCGGCGGCGACGGCCCCTACATCGCAAGCTACGACCCGACCCGGCCGGACAACCCGTTTGTGGTGACCGCACCGGCCGCCACGGGTGACCCCCGTCGTAATGAGGTCGCCAGCAGCGGCGGAGCCGGCATCGTCACCACCTCCGGCGACACGAACCCGAGGTACTGGGTCGACGGCACCGGCCAGATCACCGATGGTCTTTCCGGCAGCGCGCTGACCGAACGCGACGACAAGTCGGCAAAGACCCCCGTGGTCAACGAAGGCTGGTTCACCACCGAGGACGGCGCGCCGTTCCGATTCAGCTGTCACAAGGGCTGCGTCGGCGACATCAGCAACGTGGACCTGGGCAACGGCAAGTTCACCGACCACATCGACTTCGCCGGCACCAGCAACGACATGTTCGGCCCCGACGGGGCCGGCAACCCGGCCGACTACAGCCACTTCGGTCAGGGCGTGGCCACGGTGGCCGGCGCGGACGGCAAGCCGGACGTGATCACCTCCACCGGCGACGGCCTGCACCCGGACAAGAACTGGACCCAGATCAACACCCGGAGTGCGGACGGCACACCGGGCGTCTACGACGTCAAGGGCGGCCAGACCTTCGAGATCCTTACCGCCGAGGGCTACCGGATCACCGAGAAGGACACGAACCACCGGGTGGTGCTCGCCGGTGGCGACCCGGCCGCGATCGCGGCGATCCAGTCCAAGGCGGAGCTGGACGGCATCTACATCCCGACCGTCTCGGAGGTCGGCCTGGACAACCACGGCCGGATCGTCACTCCGGACGGCTCCGGTAAGGGTGGCACCGTCGATTGCGTGGGCATCTGCGCCTACACCCGGCCGGCCGGCCAGGTGCAGACCGATCCGTGCAAGATCCGGTGCGACTACCACTTCGATCTTGGTGACGGCACCGGGCCGAACCCGCTGGGCACCGGCCGAGTCAAGATCACCGGGGCAGACCGCGACTCGGTGACGCTCACGGATCCGTACGGCAACCGGACCACCGTCTTCGGCATCGGCACCGCGGTGCAGCGCAACGGCGAGGGCGGCGGCCAGTTCTGCAGCAGCGACGCGAAGTGCACCAGCACGAACGTCCTCGGCCAGAGCCGGGAATGCACCGGAACCGGCTGCGGTGAGCTGCTGCTCAACCCGTACCCCGACGGTCGCAACGCCGGCTCGGCGTGCAACCCGGGCAAGGGCGGGACGTGCTCCGGCACGGTGTCGCCGCAGGTGCCGGACTTGGGTTGGCGGGGCAACAACGCGGACGGTTCGCTGAACCTCTATACCGACCAGAACGCCCGCCGCGCCCCCACCGACCTGCCGATCGACCAGATCCTCAAGGCGAACGACGACCGGTTCCCGCACGACGGCAAGGTGCCGTTCCTCACCCCCAACCAGTACAACGCGCTGGACCCGAAGGACCGGCAGACCTACCTGGACTCGATCCGGGGCACGCTCAGCGACACCGACAAGGGCGTCGCGGCGATCCAGATGGCCAGCTACGCGTCCACCGCATACTGGACAACCAACACGGTGAGCGGCCAGCGCGCGGAGATCGACGCGGCGATCGAGGCGGTCAAGAACGGCACCGCCACCTGGCAGCAGCGCACCCTGCTGGACAACACCGCCGACCTGGTCACCGAATTCAACAACGCGCGCCGCGCGCTGACCGGCGCCGACTCGATGGTCGGGCCGGCGCTGATCGACGGGCATCGGCCGGTCGCCGTGGACCCGCAGCAGCTGACCCTGGACCCCCGGTTCGCCGAGGAGATCAACAAGATCCCCGGCCTCACCCCGAACAGCGACTACGACCGGCGGATGCAGGAGCTCGGTGCGATGGTCGGCCTGCCGAACGGGGTCAGCCCGGACGGCAAGCCGCTGGGGCCGGACGGCAAGCCGAAGCCCAACCCGACCCCGCAGGAGCTGGCCTCGGCGGGCGCCATGCAGGTGCTGGCGTCGAGCCTGGTCCCGAGGTGGAACGACCACGACCAGGCCCTGGCTGCGAACCAGCGACGGATCAAGGAGATCAACGACGGGGCGCCGGCTTCGGACCAGGAGCGCACCCAGCTGAACGACCAGCTGGCCGGGCTGCGCGACGAGCAGAAGCTGCTGAACGGACTGCAGGCCAAGTACGGCGGCGGAGCCGGGCCGAACCCCAACGACGAGACGCTGCGCGGGTACAACCAGGCCGTCGCGGACGTGGCCAACGACCCGAACTGGGCCGACAAGCTGGCTTACCTGCGCGGGCTCGAGTCCCGCGCCGCCGAAGCGGCCGTCGCCGCGAAGGACCGGGGCGAGACCGATCTCGCCGGCACGCTGGAACAGGTCAGCAACATCGGGCGGCTCGGCTACGAGACGGTGGCCCGGGACCCAGCCTCCCGCGCGGCGGGCAACCGCTACGGCGACCTGCGGCTGCCGTCGATGGACAACGGCAACACCGACCTCTACTTCGCCATGCGCTCGGGGCACAACTACCAGGCGTGGCAGAACTACCACGGCGACTACGACGAGTACTTCCGCTCGATGGGTGCCCCGGAGCACGACGGCCAGCCGGGGGAGCCGTTCCGGGGTAAAACGGTGGCCAACCGGCTGGCCGAGTTCGCCGCCGAGGGCAACCCGCAGGCGGTGACGAACCGGCTGTTCGGCACCACCGAGCTGAGCGGGGACGAGCTGGCCGGCATCCCGGAGAAGGCGCTCTCTCGAGCGCGGGACGTCGCCGGCAAGGACGGCAAGATCTACCAACGCAACGTGTTGGTGAAGGACTACCGGACCGGCGAGTTCGCCTGGCAGACGCTGTGGGTGGCGGAGAAACCGAACAACGGTGGCGCACAGCTGATCGATCCGGCCGGCAACCACTACAACGACCTGCGCAACTTCCTGGAGAACAACGAGATGTTCTCCCCGGACGACAAGCTGTTCGCGCCCGAGCACCCCACCGGTGTCGGTGGCGATGTGCACGTGATCGGGGTCGACGGGCACGAGACACCGGGGTGGAAGACCGGTCTCGGCTGGACCTCGTTCGGGGTGACCGCCGTCGGCACTGTGCTGTCGTTCACCCCGATCGCGCCGGTCGGCTGGGGGATCACGGCGGCCGGTATCGGCCTCGGGGCGGGGGTGTCCGGCGCCAGCCTGGCCAACCGGGCCAGCGTGGGGCAGACCGTCAATCCGTTCAAGAGCGGCGCGGCCGCGATGGACTGGATCAACATCGGTGCATCGGCGCTCGCCGTCGGCGGCATCGGGACCCGCGTAGTGCCGGTAGCCGCCAGAGCACTGGTGGGCACTCCGCTGCGGGTGGCCCCGTGGGTGGCAACCACCGGCCGGGTCGCCGACTACACCTCCGGCGCGACGTTCGCCGGGATGTTCGGTGAGCAGGTGTACAGCGGCGCGAGGCGGTGGGGCGAGGCCGGGCCGAACGAGCGTGGGGAGATCGCTCAGGGCCTGGCGCAGGGAGCCGTGTTGATGGCGGCGGGCGGCGTGCGCCCGGTGCGCGACTTTGCCCGGTCGCGCATCGCCGGCGGCCCGACGCTGCGGCCGGAAGTGGACTCGAGCATGCCCCGGCCGCTGCTGGACCGCATTCAGGACACGGTCAACCCGTACCACGCGGTCGATGTGGCCGCCGTTGCCGCGCACCTGTCCCAGGACGGCCGGCCCGTCAGCCCTGGGGCGGTGCGGGCCGCCATCGACACCGCGCCGGCCGGCACCCGGTTGCGGGTCGTTCAGGACCCGGAGACCGGGCAGCACTGGATCGCGCCGCAGCGCCAGCTGCCCGCCTGGCTCCGGCAGCCCGGTCAGACCCAGTGGAGCGATCCGGCCGAGTCCCGCCGGCGCGGCACCGGTCATACCGAGGCGACCGGGCGCGAGGCCGGTTCGGTCGATGCTGAGACGCAGACCGCCGAGTCGGTCGCGCTGGGCGGCGACGGCTCCGGTCCGGCCAACCGGGTCCCGCGGGGCGCCGAGCCGGTCAACCGGCCCGGGCAAGGCGTCGATCCGGTCGGACGGGCCGGGCAGGGCGCCGAGGCGGTCGAGGGCGCTGGGCAAGGCGCGCGTCCGGTTGGGCGGACCGAGCAGGGCACCGAATCGGCCGAGGCGACCGGTCGGACCGGGGTTGCCGAAGCCGGCCCGGGCGGTGGCGGCACCAAGCCGACGGGCCCGTTCCAGGTCGTCTCCGTGCACACCGGTGACGGGGGGACCATCGTCGCCACCGTTGCCCTTCGGCCGGGCGGCGGGCCGAACGCCGGGGCGGTCGGCGGTGCCGAACCTGCGGGGTCGAGGGGCGCTGACGGGCCGCGGCAAGGCGAACCGGCCGACGGCCAAGAAGGCGTCGGCGCGGAGCGCCCGAACAGCGCGCCGCCGGCACCGCGGGTACCCACCGCGCAGCCGCCGGCAGAGCAGCAGCCGGCGGGACAGCAGGCCGGGTATCAGCAAGCCGGCTACCAACAGGCCGGGTATCAGCAGGCCGGATATCAGCAGGGCCAGGGCGGTGCCGGCCAGCCGAACGCCGGCCACCACCAGCCCGGCGCGCCCCGGCCGCCGGCGGCACCCGCTCCGGCATCGGCCGGTGGCGCCGTGCCCGCCGAGGTGCCGACCAGCACGACCCCGGCCGACGCGGCCTCGGGCGGAAACCCGGCCGTGCCTGCGGTGTTCCGGTCCGTACCCGGCTCGTCCGGCTCGGGCGCGGGTGACGGCTCGGGCGGAAGCGCCGGCGGCGGCCGGAGCGGCGGCCACTCACCGAGCGGGCCGAACCCCGATCCCGCACCCCCGACCGGCCCGACCGCGCCGAGGGCCGGCGGTGGTGGCGGCACGGGCGCCGACGGAGCGCCTCTGGCCGATCAGGCGCCCGGCGCGTCACGGCCTGCCCAGGCGGGCGGCCTGGCTGGCGAGGCCGATACGACCGCCGCGGTACCTCAGGAACCGCTGGACAACTCGCCGAGCAACGGCCCTCCGGGCACCCCCGACCGGACCAACCCGAACGAGCACGGCCAGCCCGTGGCGGACAACACCGAGCCACCGCTGGGCCGCGACAAGAACTGTGCGTGTGAGGCGTCCGCCCGAGCCGACGCCAAGCACCCCGAAGACGTCGACCCCGATCAGGTACGGCCGGCGACCCCGGCGGACCAGGACACCGACGCCGTACAGCGACGTTTCGAGCAGACCTACAACGGCCGGACCGAGCTGACCGACGACACGCAGCTCAACCAGGACATGGCCGCCGCGCCGGAAGGCACCCGCGTCTTCGTCTGGACCGGCGAGGGCGGCGTGGCCCACGTCATCTACGGCGTGAAGACCGCCGACGGGATGCGGTACTACGACGGTCACCAGGTGCTGACCGAGGCACCGGCGAACACCCGGGCGGCCATGGTGCACGGCTCCGGCACCGGCCGTGGGCCGCGCCTGGCCGAGGAGATCGGCGAGCACGTCGGTGCCCAGGAGTATCGCGCACCGTCCGCGCCGCGCAGGGAGAGCAGCCGGGAGCGGTCCGAGCCCGTCGAGGCCGGGACGCTCACCGCCGAGCGGGTCCGCCGAGCGATGGGCACGGGCCGCAAGGTCCAGGCCGTCGACACGGTGCTGGAGAACCTGCCCGGAACCACCAAGGTCGAGCTGCTCGAGCTGCTGAAGACCGACGACTTCGAGTACTTCCGCTACCACACCGACATGATCGGCGGCGAGCTCCGCTACTACGAGTCGTCCACGGACCGGCTGGGGTTGCGGATCGGCGAGATGCGCACCAAGTCCAACGAGCTGTGGTCTCGGGGGCTCTCAGCCCGGGCCAAGGCCCGTGACCTGCGAACTCAGCCGGAAGGGCTCGCCGACCAGGCCGAGCCGCGCGCCTCCCGAGAAGACGAGCTGAACGCGCGGATGGCCGAGGCGGACCGGCTCGAGGCCAAGGCGGACGAGCTCAAGGCCGAGGCGGACACGCTGGAGCAGAAGCTGGCCAAGGCCGAGCGGCTGCGGCGGCAGTTGTTCGACCGGGAGAGCCGCAACCCGCACCACCCGGCCAGCGTCGAAGGCCTGGGCTACGGCTCGCACCAGTTGCACGACCCCGAGATGCCCACCCGGTTCGACGAGCACGGCGTCCCGCAAGACGGCTCCCCGTTCTGGCACTCGGACGCCGAGCTGGCCGCCCAGTACAACCATCACTCGATGCCCGCGGCGGCCGACGAGGTACCGGCCACCAAGTGGCAGACCGTGAAGCGCCAGGCCAAGATCTGGTTCGCGAAGGTCTTCGTGGTCACCGTCACGGTGCTGAAGCTGCAGGCGCCGGACCCGGGAATGTTGCCCGCCATGGAGACCGGCATGGCGCACCACGCGCCGGTGGCCAGCGCGGGCGAACACCCGCTTGCCAAGACTGCCCCGGAGCGGCCGGCCGGTGAGCACGGCGGGCGGCCCGGCCAACCGAGGCAATGGGACACCAACACCTACTCCAACGAGACGCTGTATCCGTGGCGGGGCCGGATACGCAATATCCCCACCGAGGACGTCGACGTGACGTTGGAGGACATCCACGGGGACGTATTCCCGCGCGGTACGTGGAACGACCGGATCAGGCCTCCCGGCATGGACCGGGAAACCTGGGCGAACGCCAGCCGCGCGGAGCGAGCCGAGGCCTGGCACCGGTTCGCCGAGATGTCCCAGGGCAGGGCCGAAGGGATCAACACGTGGCTCGGCAAGCTGCAGGCCCTGTACAGCCAGCACGCCGACCGGCTGGCCCAGCTCCGCGAGGCCAACGCCTCCGCCGACACGATTGCCCAGGCCGAGGCCGACCTGGCCATGGTGCGCAGGGAGCTGGAGATCTGGCAGGGCTTCTACCAGGAGATGGCGGACGGGCTGAGCCAGGACGCCGACACCGCGCGGGACTACGAGCAGTTCCAGCGGGGGCGGGCCGAGCGCGGCCGCAAGGGCCGCGACCAGCTCGACCGGATGGACGCCGAACGCCCGGCGGATGACGCCACGGCGCGGGCCGCCGCCGTACAGATCGCCGGCGCCCAATGGGCCGACTGGGCGATGGCTCGGCTGCGCGCGCTCGGCCTGCCCACGGAACAACTGGAGCAGTTGCCACCCGAGCAGCTGTTGGCGGAGTTCACCAAGAAGCTGGGCGAGAAGTCGGCGGAGCAGGCCGAGGCGGAGCACCGGCTCCTGGTGGACCAGTTGAGGCTGCTCCACACCAGGCTCGGCCTCGCCACGGCCATCACCGGCGGCTGGGCACCGACGTGGGTCGTCGAGCTGATCGCCCAGGCGGCGGCGGATGCGGCCGCTGCCCGCACGGAGGCGACCGAGCTGCGCATGCTCCGCGAGCTGATGCGCACCGCGCCGGACCTGACCGGCGAACCCGAGACCACCACCTCTGCCACCACCACGAAATCCGAGCCGGGTGCACCGGTCGGCAGGCTGACCGGTCGGCAAGCGGTCGCGGCGATGGTCGCGGCGGCCGCGCTGGGCGTCGGTGGCGGCGTCGGGCTGTCGGTGTTCGGCACGGCCACGGACCTGTCCACCTACGGGCTCGGCGCGAGCAGCTCCTCGGTGGCCGGTGCGGCGGTGTTGGTCCTGATGGTGCTGCACGACCGAGGCCCGCCGCTGGCCCGCGCGCTGATCGACCGGGTGCGCGGCGACCGGGCAGGCGGCGCCGAAACCCCGGCCGGCGCCCACGAGCCGGGCACCGAGCGGACCGAAACCAAGCCGACCGACCCGGCCTGGAACGGCGACGGGCCGACCTGGGTTCGGATCGACGGCGTGCCGGTCAAGGTCGAGCTGCTCGACCAGGCGACGGACAAGGCCTCCCGCGAGGCGCCCTGGTCTCCGTCCGTACCGAGCCAGCCCGCCCTGCCGTCGGGTGACCGGACCTACGCACTGCCCGCCAACCCCGAGTGGGCCAGCCGCCACGCCTTGGCCCGGGGGTTGCCGGCGGGGTGGATGCCGGTCATCGAGGCGATGCTGGCGGTCGCCGAGTCGCCGCGCGAGGTATCGCCGGACGAGTACGGCTGGTCCAGCGAGCGCGGCCCGCCGCTGGTCAGGCTGGTCGATTCGACCAACCTGGCCCGGCGCATCGACGAGGTGCTGGGCGCCGGCATCGGCACCCAGGTGATCGCGAACCTGTACGCGTACCGGCCGGCCGAGGACGGACCGGTCTACGTGCTGGACACGTGGTGGGACGGGTCGGACGTCACCCGGCGTGCGCTGGTGATCAACCACGAGCTGCACGGGGACGGCGAGCAGCACGACCGGCACGCCCGTGCCACGCTCGAGCTGCTGGACGCCCTGACGCTGCTCGCCGAGCTTCACGGCCTGCCGGCCGAGCAGTGGTGGATGGGCAAGGAGCTGCTGGCCAGGGCCGCCGCCGCGCTCGGGCGTGCGGAGCTGTGGCTGGAGGGCTTGTCAGACCCGGTCCTGGAGGCCGCACTGACCGACGGGTCGGACGCGCTGGCAGAGCTGCGCGAGGACGACCAGGACCGGCGGGCGGGCGCGGACGGGGAGCGGCTGCCGCTGGCCGACCAGATCGTGGACTGGCTGGTCCGGTTCCGCAACGACGTGGAGTTGCCCAGCGAGTTGGACGTGCTCGGCGGCACCCCGGAGGAGCTGTGGGCCGCGGTGGACTCCTCGCCGATGCTGTTCCGCGGCGAGGCTTCCGGGGAGCAGGTGGTGCGGTTGGCGCCGCCGGGCGTGCTGGAGGCCGGCATGTCCACCGGCCTGGTGGACGGCCAGCTGGTCCTGGAGACCCCGCTGGCCGGCGGCGGCACATTGGTGTTCGACGGCCGCCAGGCGGCGCGCAGCTCCTGGGTCTCCCAGTCCCACCTCGGGGCCGCCGTCTCCGCGTTCATCCGGCACAACCGGATCGCGCTGCCCTCGTCGCTGGACAAGGCGGACCGGGCGCGGTGGCTGCTGGACCTGATCGCGCGCGCGGCCGCCGCGCCGAACCCGGTCATCCAGCGCGACGGCGCGCTGGAGATCCGCCGGGTCGACCTGGGCGAGCCGGTGCTCCTCGACTCCACCACCGGGGTGACCAGCCAGGTCAGCCTGATCACCTACGAGATCGAACCCGGCCGGCGGCTGTTGCTGGGCCTGCGAGGGGCCACCCCGGGCGCGCCGCTCGAGCTCACCGGCACCGGTACCCCGCTGACCGACGCCGGCGCCTCGGTGGTGGACTTCTACGACCGGGACGGCAACCGGATCGGCAGCGGTGTGGTGATCCGGGCCGCCGGTGTGGACACGCCGGCGTACGTACTGACCGCCTGGCACGTCGCGTCCGACCCCAGGGTGCACAGCATCAACCACCAGCCCATCGCCAACTGGGTGACGCTGCGCGACCGCGACTACGGCGAGCTGACCGACCTCGCCGGCGAGGGCAACGCGGCGCTCAACGACATCCGCACCCCCGAAGCAGGCACACCGAACATCGACTTGGCGCTGGCGGCGGCCTACAACATCACCGAGCCCGCCGTCGGGCTGCCCGCGGTCGAGGCCGAGGACTGGGTCGCCTTCATCGGCAACCCGCAGGGCCACCGGCTCACCATCCCCGGCCCGATCGGCGAGCGGCTGCCCGGGCACCTGGACGTGGAGGCGCTGGGCGGCGGCGGGCTGTCCGGCGGCCCGGCCGTCACCATGGCGGGCCGGCCGGTCGGCATCACCAGCGCCGGTCTCGACACGCTCTACGCCGTCGCCGGGTCGCTGATCAACGCGTTCCTCGAACTCGCTATCCCGGTGCTCGACGCACGGGTGGCCGCGCTGGCCGCCGGGCAAACCGTGATCAAGGGCGCCGCGCGGATCGGTCCGGCAGGCCTGGACCCGGTCGGCGGTGGGGAGCGGGTCGTGCTCACCGGGGGCCAGGCGCTCCGCGTCGGGCGGGGCGCACCCGAGCACACCAACGGCAACGACATCCTGGTCAGCCACGGGCAGGCCTCACGCCGGCACGCCGAGATCGAGCCCGACGGCAAGGGCGGCTGGGTACTGCGCGACATCGGCTCCAGCAACGGCACGTTCGTCAACGGGCAACGCACCACCGAGCACACCCTGGCCGACGGTGACCGGATCAGCCTCGGCGGCCGGCAGGCCTACGCCTTCACCTTCGCCGCCGGCGGCACCGACGAGACACCTTCCGGTGACCGGTCGCCGCTGCGCGGCCGCGACGTCCCGGCCGCGAACGATCCGAACGCTGGGCACGCCGGTCCGCTCGGCCGGCCGGAGCTGGACCCGTGGGTGGGCGATGTCGAGTCGTTCCTACGGGCGCTCGAGCCGGCCGATTCGGTCAACCCGAGGGACTACGGCTGGTCGTCCGGTCGCGACCCGCCGGCGTCCGTGCGGTTGTTCGCCGAGGCCGACCTCGCCCGGTACCTGGACGACCGGCGGGGACCCGGTGTGGGCGCGCGGGTCGTTGAGCTGGTCTTCGGCTACACGCTTGATGGCGACGGTGCCAACGTCTACTTCCGCGACACCTGGTGGGAGAGCGCCAGTGGCGTGCAGCGCATGCTCGCCGTCCTGCACGAGTTCGGCGCGCACGTCACCGGCACGATCCCCGAGATCGACCATGCCCTGCATGCGAAGGCCACCATCGCCCTGATCGACGCGCTCGTGCCCGCCACGGCCCGCGACGAGGCACAGCGCAAGCTGGACACGCGCGCGAGCTCGACGGTGTTCCGCACCAGGCTGGTCGCCCCGCCGGGGCTGACCGGGGTGCTTCCGGTGTTGGCTGAGGGGCCGGCTTACGGGGCGGTGCCGCACCTGGTGCAGACCGGGGTCACCTGGGGCTCGGTGGTGGCCGGTGGGCTGATGTTCGGGTGGTTGGGGTTGATCGCGCTCGGGGCGCGCCGGGGTGAGGGTGGCGTGCCGTTGCTGCCGCTGGGAGACCTGACCTTCGTGCGGGACCTGCCGGGCAGCAACGAGCTTCGCCCGATGCTGATGAGCGACTCTCGGGGCCGGTTGTGGCAGGTCGAGCGCCTGCCGGTGACCGACGTCGTGGACATCGGCGCGCTGGACAACCTGACCAACCTGTTGCCGGCGCAGTTCGGCCGGGTCTGGATGGCGAGGGTGTCCAGCACCGTCTTCTCCGGGCCGGGGCCGGACGCCGCGGCGGTCCTGGTCTCCGGCCAGATCGTCCGGGTCAGCGAGATCCCGGTGGTTGGTGTGCGCGGTCCGGCGGAGCCTGGCGATGACGCGAAGCTGTCGGTCTACCGGGCGCGGTTGTTCGCGTTCGGCGCGCTGGCCGGGGACTGGGGCGAGCGCCTCTACCTGCGCGGGGACCGGCTCTACCGGGATGGCTACTCCCGGGGCCTGCTGCCGTTCGCCGAGCTGCCCTACGACGCGTTCGCCGCGCTGGCCGGCGACGCCCCCGAGATGTACCGGCTGACCGGGGCCGATGCGCTCGACCAGTTCGCCGCGCTGCGCCGGCTTGCCGGGCTGCTGCCGATGACGCTGGCCAACCCTCGGCAGCGGGAGGTTGCCGGGCAGCGCCTGGCAGAGGCGGCGGACGCGGTGTGGCGAGGCCAGATCCCGCGCGAGCTGGCCGTGCTGCTGGACACCCCGTACGACTACCGCACGCTCAACTTCGGCTCGTTCGCCATGCCGACCCGCGCCGACCCCCGGACGGTGGCGATCGGCACTCGGCGGGTGGTGAACACCCACGAGCTGGGCCACTACCTCCAGGAGGGTCGCCGGGTCTGGTTGCACGACTACTCCGCCGGCTGGTTCACCGCGACCATCGGACCCGGCTGGCTGGGCCAGCAGCTGGCTCGATTGGCGGCGGCAGCCGATCACGGCAACGGTGGTGGGCTGGCCGACGAGGTGTACGGCGGTGTGGTGCGGGACGTAATGCTGCCCCGCATGTCCTTGCTCGACGCCGGTTCACGGCCGTTGGACGAGGCGGAGTTCCCCAACCTGGCCCGAGGCCCGCCGGAGACCGACTGGCTGCGCCGGATGGTGCGCATCACCGATGAGGCGCCGCTGGGCGGACGGCTGATCGGCTTCGGCTGGCGGCCCGCCGGGGTGGTGCACGGGCAGGGAGTGATCCTGGTCCCGGCGCACATCGCCGGGCGGGTAGACCGGCTGATCGCCCGCAACCCGGCGTTCGCCTCCTGGTGGGAAGACTTCCTTGGCCACGAGTGGCGGTTCCACATCGCCATGGACGAGCACACCAGCGGCCGGCACGCCCGGGACAACGACCGACTGGTGACCGCGTTGATCCGGGAGACCCGGGTACCGGGGAGGGCAGAATCCGACCACCCCGCCTCAGAGCAGACGGCCGAGTTGTGGCGGCAGTTGCGGAACCTGCGCGGGGCCCTCGGCTTCGGGTGGGCGGACCGGGCCAGGGTCACCGAGGAAGCACTCCACTCGCTCCGCGATCGGATTCCCTCGGCGCCTTCGGACGGCGACGGGTGGACGCCGGAATCGATCGCGGCTGCCGACGCGGAGCTGAAGGCGCTCGACGCGGAGCTTGCCTGGCTGTCGGATGCCGGCCGGCTGCTGGGCTTCGAGGGCGGGGTCCAGTCACTCGAGTTCTGGCGGACCGCGTTCCGCGTGGCCGACGAGCTGGCCCGGCGACCGGACGACCCGCTGCGGACCAGGCTGGTGGGGGCGATGGTCCGGCACATGGGCGACGAGATGGCCGAGCAGGTCGATTACCGGTCGCTGGTCGACCAGCTTCGGCAGCGGACTGCCGGGTACCGGCCCGGGACCACCCTGCGGGATCTGGAGGCCATGTGGCTGGTGGCCGTCGTTACCGACGACGCGGGCTGGGTTGCCGAGCTGCCCAAGCGGGTGCGTCGTTCGGGCGATCACCTCGGCCCGTTGCTGCGGTTGTGGGTCGAGCCGCTGTTCGCCCCGCTGCGCGCGCCGCTGGACGAGATGTACCGGCAGGCACCGCCGGCCGGCCAGGAGCGCCTGCACTTCCTCGGCGAGTGGGTGCGGCTGGCCACCCTGTTGGCCCAGGTGTACGCGGTCACCGACCGGCTCGAGGACCACCAGCCGGACCGGCAGCGCAAGGTACTCGAGCTGGAACTGGAACTGCGCACCTCGATCACCACCGGTGCGGTTTCCGGCACTCGCGAGACGGTGATCAGGACAATCTCGGACAACCTCGAGCTGCTGTACGAGGTGCGGCTGGATCGACCGGTGCTGCTCGACCCGAACACCGAGCCCGAGGTGTTCAACGGGCTGATCGGCTACTACCCGGTGGCCCGGCCGGAGCTGCGCGCGCTGCTGGGCGTCTGGCTACGGGAATGGGCACGCACCGGCGGCGACCGCCAAGCCGCCGCCGAGGCGTTCTGGACGGCCCGCGACCGGTGGCTGACCGAGCTCAACGGAACGGCCCCCGAGGTGGTGGCCCGTGACCTGGCGTCGGAGCCGAGGCCGGTCGCCGGCTACCTGATCGAGGTGCTGACCGACCCGATCGAGATCCTGCACATGCGCTACCCGTTCGCGGCGCGGTCCTGCTTGAACCTGCTGGTCGGCCCGTACCGCCAGGACGCCCAGACGTACCTGCTGGCCCCCGGCCTGGCCGTGGTGGTGGCCCGCCGGGAATCCGACCGTGTGCCGGTGAGCGCGACCGAGGTCTACTCCGACGGCTCCCGACTGCTGCGGCTGTCGATCCCGCATGGCCTCATCGACCCGGTGCTACCTCGAGCCCTGTACGACTACCTGGCGAGCTGGAACACCGAGCTCCGTCCGCTGCACCTGGACACCCCCACCGAGGGGCAGCGGATGTACGACCCGTCGGAGCAGTATCTGCCTCACCACTCCGGGCAGCTGCTCGAGCAGACCTACTCCCTGCACTCCGACGGAGCGGCCGAGGACCTGCGTTCCGACATATTCGGCCACCCGGCCCACCGGCCACAACCGATGGACACCGACGTCACTATGGCCGTCCATCGCCTGCCGGCCAGCGACGAGCCCGGCGGCCTCGAGCTGCCGACGGCCGCGCCCGAGGTGATCGCCGCCGCGCGGGCCGAAATCACCGGCCGAGGCGCGGAACTGGCCGCCGCGATGGACGAGGCGGCGCGGCTCGTCGTCGAGGCCGACAACATCTTGGAAGACTTCGACAACGAGGCGACCCTGCGCCTGCTCGATGCGGCCGAACAACGTCTCGGCGAAGTGGGCCGGCTGCTCGACATCCCCGGTGTCGCCGCCGGGGAACAAACCGATGCGGTGACCGCCCTGCACGACCGGTACACCGGCCTCCGCCGGCGGTTCGCCAGCCTCCGCTACGACATCATTCTTGATCAGAGAGGCAGCGCCAGGCAGGAGGCCGAAACGATCAAGCTGGCCATCCACTACATGGTCGCGCGGGGACAGACCGCGATCAAGTTGGTCGACCTGGCCGACGTCCTGGAGATCCAGAACGCGAGATACCTCCGGCACCTGATCATGACCGCCGATCCTCGGCTGCAACTCTGGCGGAGCCCGGTGGGTGTCGTGGTGCGCCTGCGGAGCGATACCCAGGCGCCGAACGACTCCTCCGGCGGCCCGGGGCGCACCGGCGGCCAAACGCTCAGCTCGGTGGTCCCGCTGGCAGGTGGGTCGGCGGGCATGCTTGGTCGGCTGGCCGACTGGACCGCCGCGCACCCGGTGCTGTCCACCCTGATCACCGCGGCAGCGCTGGCGACCGGTGTCCTGGCGTGGCACATCATGCGGCGGGGTCCGCCGCCCTCGGGGCAGCGCTGGGTGGGTGTCGCGCGGCGGGCGACAGCCCTGCTGGTCCGGCCGATCTTCATCGTGGCCGGGTTGGTGCTCGCGTTCGTCGTGGCGGGCAGCCCCGTCGGGCACGCGGGCACGCCGGCCGACCAGGCGACGGACGGCGGCACGACGCTCGGTACCTGGGTGAGCTGGGGCATCATCGGCGCGGTCGGGCTCGGCGCGGTCGGCGGCACGGTCGCGTTCGGCGTGGTCCAGGTGCGGAAGCGGTTGCGCGAAATGGCCAGGGCCCGCGCCGCGTGGATTCGGGTGACGCCTCGGAGGGTGTGGTTGGGCAGCGCTCCCGGCCACCAGGTGCGGGTGGACGGCCCCGGGGTGCGGCCCGCGCATGCCAGGTTCACGCTGCACGGCGACCACCTGCACCTCGAGGACTGGGCCGGCAACGGGACCTTCGTCAACGGCGTGCGCGTCGAGCTGCCGCTTCCGGTTCGCCTCGGTGATGTGATCATCGTGGGCGAAGCCCGCGTGACCGTCGACAACGCGCTGCTGGAGCAGGTTCGGTCGGAGCACCCGGGCGACCCCGAGCGGATCGACCCCGCCGAGGCCATCGCGGACCTGTACCGGCGGGGCGCGGACGCGCTGTGGGTCTACCGGTGGCTGTCCGACGCGGTGCGGCCGTGGCTGTACCAGGCGCTGCTGGTCGGTGAACCGTGGGCCAAGGACGACATGGTCTATGTGCTGGCCGCCATCAAGGATCTGCGCGAGCCGGCGCGGCTGATCGACCAACAGCAGCGGGCCAACCAGCGGCTCGATCCGGCGGTGCGCAGAGACGCGGCGCTGCTGAAGACGATGAGGGCCTTCCCCGACCGGATCGGATTGCTCGGGCCCGTGCCGGGGCCGACCGTTGACCTGCTGCTGCGGGCGAAGGTCGACGACCTGCTGTCCCGCGCCTACCGGTCGACCAGCCTCGGCCCGAGGGCCGCCGAGTACCGGTTCCTCTCGCTGTGGGGCGACTCGTCGAACCACGAGCCGGAGATCTGGCTGGGCGAGGGGCTGGTGGACGCCGGTAGCGCGATCTACTGGACGCTGCGCTCGGAGGGCATCTCGCCGAGATTCGGCGAGGTCGTCGAGCTGTCCGAGATGCACGGTATCGAGCACGAGCTGGCGCATGTCCATGACGAGGAGGTCGCCAAGGTCCTCGGGGAGGGCCTTGCGGAGCTGACGCTGCGTGAGCAGTACTCGGTGACCTACCGGCTGGAGGAGGGCGCCCGGGGGGTCGCGCTGAACCGGGAGCGGCTGGCTGAGGGCATGTCACTGGCGTCCACCTTGCGGCGGCTAACGGCGCGGTGGGGGATCCCGGCGATCCGGAGGCTCGAGCTGGAGGACGCCCTGATCCGGGAGGCTTCGGCGGGTGCACCGCCGGGCTACGACAGACCCTTCCGGCCCGGACAGGTGCGGCGGTCACTGGAGATCGGCAGGACCCTGGAGGACAAGCTGGGGGTGCCCGGCAAGGGCTGGTTCGAGCCGAGCCGGCCCGAATGGCCGCGCTGGGTGAGGCAGTTCGGGCTGGGGATGCTGGCCGGTGGGGTGCTGGGGTCGGCGATTTTCCACCTGATTGGGCTGCCCGGCCTGCTCGGCGGCTCCGCCGACACCGGCCTCCCGTGGTGGTTCGCCGCACTGCCGGGGATGATCGGGCTGGCCCCGGCTCCGCTCGCGTTCTTGCTGCCGGACGACTTCGGCCGCGGCGCGCAGCGGTTGCTCCGGGCCGCCCTCGGCATGTTGGCCGGGGCGCTGACCGTGCCCACCATCTGGATGATCCTCGGCGCGAACCAGACCGGGTACGACTCGCTGCCCGCCAGCCCGCCGTCGGGCCGCAGCACGGGGATACTGGCCGCCGGGCCGGGCCGGGCGCCGTTGGCGATCGCCCCGCACGGTTGGTTGGGCGACTGGGTGCACGCGCACCCGGTGCTGATCCGTGCGGCTGTCGTCGCTGCGGCGTTCGCATTCATCGTGGCGCTGCCCGGGCCACGGGCTTGGTTGGCGAAGCTGACCAGCCGGTGGCGCAACCGCACCGGAACCGATGCGGATCACGTGTCCGGCTCGCGCCGGCTCGAGCTTGACCTCACCACTGAGCGAATGCGGCGATTGTTCGCGGCTGCGCCGGTGTATCGAAAGACCGCGATTGTGCGGATCCGGCCGGCGGGCCCGGACGAGGTGGTGGCCACGGTGCTGGCCAATGGCCTGGTCGAGACCACCAACACCGCGGCCGAGGGCGACGGGGTGATCACGAACCCCGATGGGGAGCAGTACCTGATCAGCGCCGAAAAGCTGGCGGCCCGCTACATCGACCTCGGTGACGGTCGTTACCAGGCCAAGGGCATGGTCCGAGCCTTCCGCAATCCCACCGGCCGGGACATCACCATCACCGCGTCCTGGGGTGCCCAGCACGGCGGGCCCGATGTGATGATCGCCGTCGCTTATGACCCGGCGAACCCCAGCCAGATCGGTTCGGCCAGGCTCATTGGGCACGACGAGTTCGCCGCCACCTACCGGCCCGTCACCCGGCGGCCGGCGTGGGTCGGCGGCTGGTGGCGTTGGACTAGCCGGATCATGATCGTGCTGGGCCTGGCGGCCCTGCCCGTGCTGGCTCACTTCCTGCCGATGCCCCCGGGCGCGGCGGCGGCCGCGCTGATCCCGGTGCCGTGGCTGGTGAACCTGCGTCGGCTGCCGGTCGGCACCCGCGCCGGACCGATGGGTGCCACCGCCACCGCCGTGCCGCTCGGGCGGGACGACCGGCGCGGCTATCTGCTCGGCTTTGGCCTGCCGGCCGGTTCCGGGCCGGTGACGGTCGAGCTGGGCGGCACCCCCCGGACCGGGGTGGTGCGATCGGTCGACCCGGTGCAGGTCGCCGGCTGGGTGGGCCGGCTGGACTTCCGGATGTCCGACTCGCAGAGGGCCGATTTGGTCGAGCATCTCCGGGGGCTGGGAACCGGCGGACTTGCCGTCGTAGTCGTCGAGCTGGCGGCGGATGACTCGCTGGTCTGGCCGAGGCTGGCCGGTGAATCGAGCGTCGGCCGCGAGGTCCGCATCCTCGAGCCCGGGCCATTCGGCGCGACCAGGGCGAAGAGCGCGCCCGAGGCGTGGGCGGTCACCCCGGACGCGCGGCCGGGCGAGCTGCCCATCACCATCCACGAGCCCGCCTGGATCGCCCCGGGTACGTGGATCAGCCCTGGAGCGCCGGTGGTGACCGACGTCCGCGACGGACGGCTGCCCGAGCTGCTCGGCGTGGTACGCGGCACGACGCTGGACCCCCGTTCGATCACCCGAGGCACCGGCCCTGGCGAGACCGGCCTCACCGGGGCAGTGGCCTTCGGCCCCAGCATGCTGCGCGCGGTCCTGGCCACCGCGATGTTCGCCGAGGACCCGCGCAACGCGTCCGCCGCCCGGCTGCTCGAAGAAGCCGCGCGCTCGTCCTGGCCGGTGTCGGTGACGGACAGCCCCAGCCTGGCCAAGGCGGCCGAGGAATACCTGGGCCATGCCGACCTGGCGATCCACCTGGCGTACCAGCCGGGCATCGGCACCGAGCGGATCGCCGGCCGGCTCGACATGGCGCGGCGCGCGCTGCTGGCCGCCGCCTTCCACAGCCAACGCGAGCCGGGCGCGGGACGGCGCCTGCTGAGCCGGGCCGATCGGCTCGAGTTGGCCGCCGGCCTGCTGTGGGACAGCATCGCGGCGGACATCGCCGCCGCGGACAGCGTCGGGAAACTGACCGGCCTGGTGAACCCGCTGCGGGTGGCCACCGCGCTGCTTCCCGTGCGGATCGAGCACAAGGCCGCCCAGCTGGACCAGATGCGCCAGGCGTACGAAGTGCGCCGCGAGCTGACCCGCCGGGTGGATGAGCTGCTGGCCCTACCGCTGCCGATCGCCGAAGGCGAGGAGCTGATCGAACTTGCCGATGCGCTGCGCGAGCTGGGCGAGCGGGCGCTGACCAGCACCCGGCCGATCACCCAGCCCTCGGCCGAACCCGCGGCCGAACGGACGACGCCGGAGCCCACCCGGCAGTCTCTGCCTTCGGGCAACATGCTGATCACGATCGACCCGAGCACCTTGCCGCTGGGCCCGCGACCGGCCGCCGAGGAGACGGCCACCCCGCCGACCCCCGCCGACGACACGGCGTCCCAGGAGACCTCCGCCGAGGACAGCCGGCGAGCGGGCTGGTGGGGACGTCTCGGCCTGTGGCTGATGTCCCTGCTGGCCGCGCCGATCGCCGCACTGGCCGCCGACCACCGCGTGCGCGTCCCCCTCGGTGGCGGGGATGCGCTGGCCGGCGGCCGGTTCACCGAGCTGGCCTCGCCGCTGTCGCGGCTGTTGAACGGTCCGCTGGCCCCCGCCCGCGAATGGGCGGCCGTCCACCCCGTCTCGGTCATCGCGGTACTCGCCACCACCTCGGTGGTGATCATGCTGCGTGCTCAGCTGGCACACGCGGCCCGGATCGCGCTCGCCTCACCCGTGCGCAAGCTGCTCGGCGCGGTGCCCGCTTGGGTGGTGTACGGGCTGGGCGTGCTGGCCGGGATCGCCATCGCGGTACCGCTTGGGCCGCTGCATGTGGTGGAGAACGGCCTGGCGCCGGCACCCATGCTGGCGGCGTTCGGCGTGGCGACGGTGGCCGGCGCGGTATTCGCCGTCGAGGACTGGCTGCTCTTCCCGACGCACACCACAATGACCGGCCCGCGGGCCTGGTTCGCCGCACTGAGCGGCATGCTCTCCGGGATTCCCACGACGCTGCTGACCATCGCGGCAGCTGGCGGTGGGGAATCGACCTCCATGCGGATCCCGGTCGGCGGCCACGGGGCGCTCGCCGCCGGCGGGGTGACCGAGCTGGCATCGCCGCTGTCCGCGTTGAGCGGTTCGACGCTGGGCATGGTGTTGTACGCCGCCGCGCTGCTGGCTGTCGTCTGGTTCACCGGGCATTGGCTGGCCCGCGCCGGCATCGGGCCGAACGCCCCGCCGCTGGCCAGGTGGGCGCATGCGGGCGTGCGGTGGATGTACGAGAACGCGCGGGCCGGCGCGCGGTGGCTGGGGGCGGCGATGGTGATCGCGGCGGCCCCGCTGCTCGGGCTGTCCTCGGACGCCCCGACACCGGTTTCGCCGAGCGCGCCCTCGGTGACCCAACCGGCTCAGCCCGCGCCGGCTCAGCCCGCGCCGCCCGCGACCTGGGCCGGCCGGTGGATCTGGCTGGAGCCGGGAGTCACGGTCAACCAGGTGGACGAAGGCTCGGGCGCCACCTCCCCGGGGTTCCGGTACCTGAACCGGGACAAGCCGTTACCCGCTTCCGACGACGCGGCGCTGCCCAGCGGCTGGTGGAAACTGCCCAGGGGGACCGGAGCCACCTGGTGGACCCTGGCAGGCGACAACCTCTCCGTGATCGCCGACCGGTTCGGCCCGTCGGTCGCGGCGGCTCGGCCCGATGTGCCGGGCTGGCGGGCGCTCGCCGACGCGAACTCGGCGCGGCTGGCCAATCGGGACCCGAACAAGATCTACCGGGGCGAGCCGTGGACCATCCCCGGCGTCGCCGCCGAGTGGCCGGAAGCCGCGCCACCGCCGGCGACCGGACAGCCCAACCAGCCCCCGGCCGCCGAAGCGCCCGCCGCACCGAGCCGAAGCCCGCCCGGTTGGACCCTGCCGTTGCTGCTGAGCGCCTGGTCCGCGCTGGTCATCACCAGGGTGTGGCGCTCGCGGACCAACCGGCCGGATGAGGGAGCGGCCGACCGAGCGGTGTGGCGGGCGGTGTCCGAACGGTGGGCGGCCGAGCACACGGTCACCGAGCGGGGCTACTCCGCCGAAGAGCTGTTGGCGCGGGCCAACCAGCTCGGCATGGGCCAAGACGAGCTGACCGCCCGGCTGACGGCGCTGGAGCAAGCCGGTTTGCTGGCCGCCAAGTACCGCCGAGGGGTCGCCTACTACCGGCCCACCGGGCGACCGGAGCACACCGACCCGGCGTCCCCTCGGTCGTTGTGGTCGCCGATTCAGGCGCGGGCGCCGACTCTGGTGCTGGTTGTCGGTTTGCCGGCGCTGGCCGGTGTGGCGCTGTGGCTGGGTTCGTCCTGGCCGCTGACCATTGCCGCTGGGGCGGCGATGTTTGCTGGGCGAGGTGTGCTGTCGCGGCTGAACGTGCTGGGGCTGTCGCCGCGTTGGGCGAGGGCTGCGGTGGCGGCAATCGCCGGTTCGTGGTTGGTGAACCTGTACATCCACGGGCCCGCCGTGGCCGCGGTCGTGGACCAGGTCGGTTGGGGTGCGTTCGGGCATCTCGGGTTCTGGGCCAACGGGCTGCTCACGGTGACCGACGTGTTGCTGTTCGCGGTGGCGTTGGCGCCGGTGGTCGGGGCGAAGTACCTGCTGGGTGCGCGGGTGCCGGCGTTGAAGCGCTACGGGTTCAGCACGTTGTTCGCGGCGGTGTGGGTGTTGGCGGTGCAACTGGCGTTGCCGGCCGGGGTGGCCGGTGGTGCGGGGTTGCCGGTGGCGGTGGCGCCGCTGGTGGCCCTGGGTGTGGGTCTGGGTTACCTGGTGCGGGCGGAGTGGGCGGGTCGCATCGGCGCGTGGGGTGCGCGGATCGCGGCGAAGCAGGGTGGGGTTTCCCCGGTGTTCCCGCTGGCGGGTCTGGCGGGTCGGGTGGTGTTCGCCTCGTTGGGGTTCTACGGGTTCGAGCGGTTGTGGCTCGGGCACCTGGATTGGTTCGTGGGTACGGCGGGCGTGCTGGTGGCGTTCGTGATTGCGGCGAAGCCGTCGGTGTTTACCGGGATGCGGTTGCCAGCGGCGGGTCGGGATCGGTGGATCACCGGGGTTGGTGCCGGGTTGGGCGTCATCGCCGGTGTGGTGGGCGGGGTTGCCGGTCCGGGGCTGGTGGCTGGTGTGGCGGTCGCCGCGCAGGTGTGGGGCGCGACCGTTCTCACGTTGTGGTGGCTCAACCGGAACACCCCGCCGGGCCAGCCGGGCGGGCCGCCGGCAACCGGTATCCCGGCGCCGGCTGGGTTCGGCACGGTCGTGCTGTTCCTGGGTGGGGTCGCTGGGGTGTTGGCGATCACGGCGGGTCCGGTGTGGGGTCTGGTCTGGGGCTTGGCGTCCACGATGGGCATGTTCGTGCGCGCGGTGGTGTCCACGTTGCGGAATGCCCTACCGGGAGACCTCGGGCAGCGGATCCAGGACGCCCGTTGGCTGCACCTGGCGTTGCTCGCGGGGCACACCGCGACGATCGACGTGTCGTTGCACGCGAACATCCCGACCGCGTGGGGCACCGCGTGGGTGTTCATCGAGACGATCGGGTTCGCCGCCGCGCACTTCGGATTCGAGTACGCCGGCAAGCTCCCGAGGCTCGCGGCCGGTGATCAGGACGCGAACGACCCGGGCGTGAACAGTGTGGTGCGGCGGTGGGGTCGGTTCCTGGCGATCACGATCTTCGATGTCGCGCACTGGTCGTGGTTGGTGCGGCTGTCGGTGCCGGCCGACTGGGGTGGCTCGGGGTTCCTGGGTGACGCTCTCGCGGGCGACGCGCTCAAGGGCGCGATTCTGATCACGATCACCTCGATGGCGGTGTCCATCGGGTGGCAGTCCTACAACGCGTTCCGCAAGGAAGCGCTGAACAACCCGTCGCATGCCACGCCGGGGCCGCGGATGACGACCTGGTTCGACGACGGGGCGATGATCGTCGTGGGTGGCGGTCTGATGTGGATGGTTTCCCCCACCGCCACGGTGATCACCGGTACCAGCTTGGCGGCGGTGGCGGCGTTCGTGATCGGTTACATCCTCAAACGCGGCCCGCCGGGTGTGCGGTCGCGGGTCGGAGCTGCGTTCATCGGGGCACGGCAGATGTTCCGCGACTGGGCGGCGCCGTTGACCGCCTACCGTCGGGCGGGCTTGGCCTCCGGTGTGTTGGTGGCCGGGATGGTCAGCCTGGAGCTGGTCGCGTTCACCGGCGGGAACGTGCCGGCGCGGATCGCCGGTGTGATCGCGGCCGCTGCCGGGGTGGTGGCGTTGGCGCGGTTGGTGTGGTCGCCGATCCAGGCGCGCGCGCCGACTCTGTGGCATCGAAACGCGGTTTGGCGGGACGGGCTCTCCGCGTCGCACCGGCAGTGGCACCTGCCGGTCGCGGCGGCGGCCATCGGGGTGCAGTTGTCCGGGTTGTACGCGACCAGGGGATTCACCGAGGCCGCCGGGCTCGGCGAGGGCACGATGTTCATCTGGGCGTTGGTGGGCAACGTCGTCGGCATCTTCAGCCTGGCGCCGTTGTGGGACTTCCTGCCCCGCCGTGCTCGGGCCGGGGCCGCGTTGGCCTTCTCCTCGGCGGCTTACGCGCTGTTCGCGGTGGTGTCCGGGCCGGTCGGGTTCCAGGTGGCGGCGTTCGTGCTGGGAGTGGCGTCCTCGACCTGGATCAAGCAGTTCAACCAGACCGACGGTTGGGCGGACGAGAGCAACGACAAGCGCCGCGAACACGGCGAACGGGTCGACTGGCCGACCGCGTCACTGGCGCTGATCAGCTTCGGGCTGGCGGGGTCGGTGGCGACCACGTTGGCCATGCAGGACCTGTTGATCGGTTTCGGGCTGCCGGTCACGGTCCTGACCACGTCGGCGCTCGCGGCGGTGGCCGCGGTCGGGTTGTGGTTGACCACCCCGTCGCGGCCGGCCACGCCGCTGCCGAAGTTTAACCCGGGGGAGCTGGCACGGTCGCTGCTCGTCGAGCCGATCAAGGCGCTGTGCAACCCGTTCGTGGTGACCGTGGTGTTGGTGTACGGGTTCTCCGCGACCATGCTGGGCTCCTTCGACGAGTTGTGGCCGCACGCGCTGCGAGAGGCGCATGCCCCCGGCTCGTTGGCGACCGTGCTGAACTACGGCCTGATCGCTGGCGAGGTGTTGATCGTCGGCATCTCGATCCTGGGCGATCGGGCCAGCCGCCGTAGTGGCACGACGCGTGACTTCCTGAACGAGAACTCGCGGGGGTTTACCCTCGGCATGGCCGTGTTGATGGCCTTCGGCGCGGCCAGCGTGGTGCTGACCGAGCACCTGTTGGGCATCCCGGCCCTGGGTATCGCGATCAATGCCAACGCCGGCGAGGCCGGTTCGGTGGGCATGATCCTGGCGGTCAACGCGCTGCTCAAGCGCTACATCGCGGACGATCGGGAACGCGGCCACGCCAACAACCTGGCCCAGCAGCTCAAGGCCGCCGCCATGCTGGGGCCGGGGGCGTTGCTGGCCGGCAGCACCTGGGCGGGCCACACCCCCGGGCTGCCCGGGCACTGGGCCGGGGTGTCCGTCCAGATCGGTATCGCGGGCGCGGGCATGCTGATCGCCGCTACCGCGGTGTTCTTCTGGCGGCACGGCAGCGACGGCGGGAGGGCCAACCGCGGCGACCCGGGCTCCGCCGGTCACGGGGGCGCCCTCGGTCACCTCAGCGCGGCCGAGGCGGCGGAGTTCGAGACCTACCTACCGACCTTGTACGAGGTGGCCCGGGTCGAGGGCAAGCACGCCTGGCCGCACCGGATCCGTGGTCCGCCGCTGACGCTGCTCGACCCGAAGCGGGCACGGGACGTGCTGCCCGAGCATCTGGCCGACCTGCCCGAGCGGATGGATGCGTTCACCTGGCGGCATCCGGAGTACGCGCCGGACGGTGCCACCGCCGCGTTCCAGCCCTGCTGGCAGCGGCTGCGCGCGCTGCGGCTGGGCAAGAGCTGGTGGCGGGACTTCGCCAAGCACGAGTGGGGACACCCGAACGGCACCTGGCATGGCCAGGACGACCCGGCGCACCTGGCGGACACCGAACGGCTGTACCAGCACATCGAGCACCGCGTCGGGCGGGACTTCGGTTGGTTCCGGGCCGGGCGCACGGTCAGCGAGCTGGGCTCCGCGGTGACCTCGGTGGTGATCCCGCTGCTCGCGGTGACCGTGCTGGGCGCGTCCACGTTCCAGACCAGCCTGCTGATGTTCATCACCTACGGGTCGAGCAGCCTGGTCGCGCTGTTCGCCGGCGCATGGGTGGACCTGGTGCCCAAGCGCGCGCTGATGATGACGGTGGACGCGATCCGGTTCGCCGTCGTGGCCTCCATCCCGATCGCCTCGGCGGCCGGGGTGCTGAGCCTCGGTCACCTGTATCTGGCGGAGGGGCTGCTCGGCGGGCTGTGGATGGTGTTCACCGTCGCCTCGCAGGGTTACCTGGCGCACCTGATCGGGCCGGGCCACGACGACCGGCTCGCGGTGGCCTTCGCCCGGCTGAGCACCGGCACGAACAGCGCGCAGGCGGCCGGGCGCGGCGCCGGCCCGGTGCTGGCCGGCCTGGTCGGCGTGGCCAACGCACTGGTCGCGGACGCGGCGACCTACCTGGTCAGCGTGGCCACGCTGAGCCGGATCCGCACCCCGGACGCGGGCCCGTCCCGGCGGCGCCCACCGCTCGGCGCCGGGCTGAAGCTCCTGCTCAACCACCCGATCCTGTGGCCGCTGGCCCGGTACGACTTCATCTCGAACGTCTTCTTCGGCGCCGTGTTCAGCACCCAGGTGCCGTTCCTGGTGCACACCCTGCACGCCTCGAACACCGTGATCGGCGCGATCGCCACCACGTACCTGCTGGGCGCGATGATGGGCAGCGCGCTGGGACCCCGGTTCGCCGCACGGTGGGGCAACGCGCGAATCCAGTGGCTGGCACCGATGGTCACCGGGCCGCTGCTGCTGCTCTACCCGATCGGCCCGGCCGGCCCGCTGGGGCTACTGATGGCCGGGCTCGCGCTCGCCGTGCGCCCCACCGTGAGTGCGCTGGGCGCATCCAGCGCCAATGCGTACCTGAGCAAGTCCGTGCCCGAGCACGAGCGCAGCCCGCTGATCGCCGCCAGGCAGTTGGTCAGCAGCCTGTCCAGCCCGATCAGTGCGTTGTTCGGCGGGGTGGTGGTCTCACTCGCGCCCCGGCCGTCGCTGCTCTTGTTGATGGCCGGCGGCTGGGCGACCTCGGTACTGCTGGCGCGGTCCGTGCTACGCAAGGGCACCACCTTCGACGAGGTGGAGCGCGCGCTCTCCGCCAGTCCGAAGGCCGCCGACTCCGACGAGGGCCCTGGCGACGGCGGCGGGGTGGCCGATCGGGTGGATGACGGCGTGGTGCGGGACGTGTTGTTGCCCCGGGCTCGCCGGATGGACGCCGAGTCGCGCCCGCTGGACGGCACGGAGTTCCCGCACCTGGCGCGGGGTCCACCGGAGACGGAATGGCTGCGCCGGATGGTGCGCGTCACCGATGAGCGGCCGCTCGGCGGCCGGTTGATCGGCTTCGGCTGGCGGCCGGACGGCGCAGCGCCGGAGCAGGGCCGGATCTTCGTCCCCGCGCACGTCGCGCGGCTGGTGAACCGGCTGATCGCCGCGAACCCGGCGTTCGCCGCCTGGTGGGAGGACTTCTTGCTGCACGAGTGGCGCTTCCACATCGAGCGCGCCGAGCACACCGGCAAACGGCACGCCGAGGACAACGACAGGCTGGTCAGGCGGCTCAACACGGAGACCACCGTGGTGCACCGCACGCATGCCGCCGGCAGCCGGCCGCAACCCGCGCCGGCCCCGATCGACGCCAAGAAGGTGGCCGCCGCCCGGAGGGTCATCAACGTTCGGGCGCGGACCATCACCGGCAAACTGGACGAGGCCGGCCGGCTGATCGACGAGGCCGACGCGATCCTGGAGGACCTCGACAACCCGGCCACCCTGAGCCGGCTGGACCTCGCCGAGCGGCTGCTGGCCGAGCTGGCCCGGCTGCTCGAGGTGCCTGGTGTCGCCGCCGAGCCCGGCAAGAGCGCCGAGGCCGGCCTGGCCGCCGAGCTGCACGCCCGCTACATCGGGCTCCGGCTCCGGTCCGGGATGATCCGGCACGGCCTCATCCTGGACCCGGACGGGAACGCCGCGCGGGACGCCGAGGTGGTCCGATCGATCGACGCCTACCTGGCCGCGCACGGGTTCGTCGAGGCCGAGCTGACGTCCCTCGCCCGCCTCTTGGGGTTGCCCTACGAGGGCTTCCGGAGCTGGATCCTGGACGGTGACACCGGCTTGGAGCTGCGGCCGGCCGAGGGTGGTGTCGAAGTCGTCCGGGTCCGCTCCGGCGCGGACCCGGAGGTCGAACGGGCCGAAGCGGCGGTCGGGGACGCCGAGCTGGCCCTGTTCTCCCACCAGATCCCGCCGGCCCGCGCACTGCTGGACGAGGCCGAGCGGCTGATCGCTCGGGCGAGCGCCCCGGTCGGCGAATCGGACGGCGAGCGGCTGGCGCTGCTCTCCCGCCGACTCGCCGACCTGCGCGAGCTGGCACGGTTGCTGGAGGAGGACAACGCCGGCGCTGAGCTGCGCCGCGTGCTGTCCGGAGAGGTGGAGCTGGAGGACTGGCGGGGCAACACGCGCGCCATCGTCGGCGGGGAGCCGGCGGCGATCGTGAAGTCACCGGATGACGGCCAGGCATGGGCGGAGAGCGGACCGGCACGGGAGATCATCTTCTACTGGGTGGCCCTGCTGCTCGGCCGGCCGGACCTGGTGCCGGCCACGGTTCGGTTCGGCGACGGCTCGGCCCAGAAGTGGGAGATCGACGCCCGGCTGGCCAGGAAGCTGACCGACTACCCGCGGGTGGTCCGGGAGTTCGTGGCGGTCCTGGACTACCTGCTGCCGAACACCGACCGGGCGGGCGGTGGGGAGCCCAACTACCTGGACGTGCTCGGGGCGTTGCGGCTGATCGACCACGAGCGCACGGTGCCCTCGCGCGACTGGCTGACCGGCTTCCGGAACATGATCTCCTCCGAGTTCGTGTTGGACCAGATGGGCAAGCCGCTGAGCGCCGAGGTGCTGGAGGCGGTGCGGGCGCTAGCCCCGGCCCGGCTGGCCTCGATCCTGCGCGTCGGTGGACTCGGCGGCTACGAGGTCGAGTCGGTACTGGCCCTACGTGCCGAGATCGTCGAGCACGGGACGATCACCGGCCAGGCGTGGCAGGCGCAGCGGCGCGCCGCGGCGGCCGTCGGCGGGACGTTCTTCCCGGTCGCGTTCGCCGACCTTGCCGAGCACCGCGAGCGTCGGGCAACCGACCCGCGTTCCACCGGGAGGGCCGCGCCGGCCTGGGGCTGGCTGCGCACGGCCATCGAAGAGCTGCTGCCCGAGGAAAACCGGCCGCTGCCGATCGACGAGCTGATCGGTCTGCTGCACCTGCGCGGGCACCAGATGGTGATCGCCAGGGAGGTCCGGGACGCGGTGCACTCCGACCCGGAGGCCCGGTTTGCCGTGCGGGTTGCCGACGGCGAGGTCCTGGTGAGCCGCCGGACCGAGGTATCGACGCCGGGCGGCGGTGGGTTCGACGTGGTCGGCTACCGCGACGACGGCACGCCCGTCACCCTCGCCGACGCCCAGCGCACCCACGTCGGCGAGCTCGTGCTCCGCCTCGACGCGGCGGGTTTGATCGAGCCGAGGACCGACCGGGAGCGCGACCGGGCCACCCCGACCAATGCGTGGGAGGAGTACTGGTACGCCACGGCGGGGCCTGAGCTGGACGAGGGGCTGGCCGAGATCGCCCCCGGTACCGAGCTGTACGTGGTGGACCGCGACCGGGGTCGATTCATCTCCGGGTTGCGCACCGCCGGCGACCTGATCGACCGGATGGAGCAACAGGACCGGGGCGCGCCCGGGGTGCTCGAGTCGCTGGCGGTGCTGGTCATGCGCTCCGCCGAGGGGGAGTGGGCGCAGGCCGACCTGGACCGGATCATCGCGGCGGTCTCGGCCGCCCAACTGACCCAGGTCCAGGTGCATCTGAACATGCTGGAAGGGCTGCTCGACTACGTGACCACCGAGCAGGAGGACTCCTTCCGGCTCTCCTTCGAAACGACGGCCGGCAACGTGCGGTCGGTGCTGGCCCAGCTGCGGGTGCTGGAGAACGCCGGCCGGTGGCCCGACCTCGCCACCCGGTATGCCGGTCTGGCCACCCGATACGCGGAGGTATGGGGTGGCTATCTGGAGCTGGTCGGCGCGCGGGACCGCTCCGCAAATGACCACGACGGCGGCCTGATCTCGACGTCTGGCGGCGCCGCGACACGCACCCGCGAGCGAGCGCGGATGGCGGTCGCCGAGGACCGGCTGGTCGAGCTGGGTGCACCGCTGCCCGCCGAGGAGTACCCGCACCTGGCCGCCGCGACGCCCGGCGGCGTCCCGGTGCTGGTGGTGCCGGACGCGGCCCGCCCGGACGGCACGGACGGTGTGGTGCTCTACGGCAGCGGCCGGCACCGGGTCGTGTTGGTCTTCGCCAGAGACGCGGCGGAGCTCGAGGGGCACCTCGCCGCCCGCCGGTTGCCCGCCCGATTGTGGCGGTGGGCGCTGGGGCACGAGCGGGACCTGCACCTGGACGGCCACCGGCACACCGGGCTGTGGCACGACCTGCACGCGGCACCGGTGGTCGTGGCGCTGCGGCTGGCCCGCTGGCGAGCTCGCGTCGCGCACGGTCCGCCGCCGGCCGCCCGGAACGCCGCGCCGCGCCGGCACGAGAAGGTGATCCTGCCGGTGGCCGGAGCCGAGGCCGGGGTGATCTCGCTACCGAGCCTCCGGATCCGCGCGGACGACCGGGAACCGGCCGGCCGGGTCACCGATTTCGGCCTCGCCGACCCGGGCGCGCTGCCGCGTCCGCCGGCCGATGCCCCCGCCCTGGTGCGTTACTGGGTCGAGCTGTGGCGGCGGGTGGCCGTCGAGCTGATGACCGGCACGCCGGGGCCGGCGGCCGCCGAGCTGTTGGACCGGACCGGACGGACCGAGGCCGAACTACCGGTGCTGGTCGGCCACCTGCTGGACAACGAGCTGGTCAGCGACTGGTCCCGGCGCTGGTCCCTGGACGGCGAGTACCGGATGCGCGACGGCGAGCTGCACCTGTTCGTCGAGGCCGACCCGACCGAGCTGGCGGTCTACGCGTTGGTGGCCACCCGCTTCGCCGAGTGGGCCGGGCTGTCGCCCGCGCAGCGGCCGTGGGCGGCGATGCTGGCGGTCGGCGGGTCGGTGCGGACGCTGGAGCCCTCAGAGTGGGTGCCCCCGTCCGTGCTGGCGAAGCTCCGGCGGGTCGGCAGCGGCGACGGCTGGCCACTGCTCGAGCTGCTGGTGGAACGGTTCGGTTCCGGCGAGTCGCTGGCCGAGATTCGGCACGCCTTCGGCGTTGACCCGACCGAGCTCCGTGAGCAGTTCCTGCAGGCGTCGCTGGACTACGCGGCCGAGCTCGTGGAGCAGGCCACCGAGGTGCTCCGGCTGTTCGGGTACGGACCCGGCCACACCGAGCCGGTCGGGATCACCCAGGGCGTCGAGGACACGATGCTGGACTTCCACCGGCGCGGTGACTTCGACGAGGAGCGGTTCGGCGGAGCGCCGGGGGTCGGCCAGCTGCGGGTCGACGAGGTCGAGGTGCTGACCGAGGTGCTGCCCACGATGCGCCGGATCGGGTACCGGCGCTGGGGCGTGCTACCCCGATCCTGGCTGCCCGAGGCGGACCTGGGCCTGTGGGTGGTCTCCGAGCGGGCGTTGGCCGCGCGGCTGCGCGCGGCCGGTGTCACCGACGTGGCGGGCCTGCTGAAGCGGTTGGTGGTCTTCCAGGTCGGCCAGCGTCGCTACGTCACGGATGCCCTGGTCAAGGAGGGCAACCAGCACGCCAACGAGAACCGGTTGCCGACCGGCTGGCAGGCCGCGCTGGCCGCCGGGGACCTGGATCCCAGCTATCGGGGTGGGGACCATCAATGGTACTGGGCACGGAACTCTGCCGAGTCCACCCCGTTCATCTCGGTGCCCAAACCGAGCTGGGCCGCGCGGGCGCGGATGGCCCTCGCCGGGCTGGTCGAGTTCACCAAGGAGTCCCTCGCCCCGCTGCCCGGGGAGATCGTGCGGGAGCAGGCGGAGATCGAGCCGGCGCGCTGGCGGAAGCTGATCGCGTGGCCGGCGGCGTTGGGCCTGGCCGTCGCCGGGGTCGGGACCCTCGTCGGTTCCCTGCCGGTCATGATCACCGGTGCCTCGGCGGTCGTGGTAGTGCTGGCCTGGAACGAGCTCGTCACCTCGCTGCGCCGGACCGTGTCGCTCGGCGAGGCGCGCAGGGACCTGGAAAGCGCGGTCGGGGACCTGCTCGACGGCGCCCTATCCGCCTCGGCGGCCAAACAGGCCGGCGCGGAAAGCAAGATTGACCAGATCCGGCGGGAGCTGCGTTGGCATGCCGGGCTCGGCATCCTTCCCCGGGACCGGTACACCCGGCGGACGGTGCGGATCCTGGACGTGCTGAGCGAGGACCTGGCGCACGCGCGGGTCGGTAACCCGGACGACGGGTACTGGGCGCGGATCTGGATGGCCGCCGAGGGTCTGTTCACCGATCCGGAGTGGATGCACGCCGAGGGTCGATGGAGAGTGTTCTCCGACCTGCTGTTCAGCAAGCCGATGGCTGACCAGCGTGAGCACACCGCCGGGTGGGCACTCGAGCTGCGTCTCACGCTGGCCTACCACCTGCTCGACGGACCGGAGAACACGACCCGGCTCGAGTTGACGGCCGCCCCGCCCGGGTGGCTGGACGCGGTCCTCGCCGGCCTGGACACCGGTTGGTCGAGGGCGTCGGACGCGGACAAGCAGCGCCTGGTGCTGGCCGCTTCGGTGGGACTGGGCACCGGCACCCCGCTCGACCTGCGCACCGAGGAGGCGCAGCGCGACCTGGTCACGCGGATCGACAGGGTGCTGGAGAAGCTCCGCACCTGGGTGGTTTACGAGAGCAGCGGCGCTGACGTGGTCTCGGCCCAGGGCCTGGTCGCGCTGCTGGGCATGCTGCCGGAATGGGGGATCGGGCTGGCCGGTGACATCACCGACCGGCTGCCCGACCTGCGCGCGGAACTCGGTGTGCGCCGGAACACCCGGGCGCCGGTGCGCCTGGACCCGACCGACCCGGACTACTGGTCGCTGGCGTTGCCCGCGCTGCGCCACCTGGCGCACACCCCCTATGCGGAGCAGCCCGAGGTGGCCGCCGGGGTGCGTGCCCGGCTGGTGGCCGCCTATGAGCTGACCCACTTCGCCGACGACTCGGCCGACTCGGCGACGGCGAACCTCCGGCGTTGGGCGACGATGATCGCCGAAGGCACCGACCCGGACGGCGTGCTCGCTCTCCTGGACGCGGCATGGGCCGGTGACTGGTGGGCCGGCAGGGCGTCGCGCCGTGACCAGCTGGCGCTGTTGGTCCTGGTCGCCGTCACCGGGTCCGCGGAATGGGTGGCCACGCTGCCCAACCGGCAGCGCACCGACAAGGTGATGCTGGACCTTTCCCGGCTGTTCGCGAGCCGGGACCTCACCAGGTGGCTGCCGCCGTTGCTCGCCCTGCTCGAGCTCGCCCCACAGCACCCGAAGGAGTACTCCGCCTACCTCGGCGAGTGGGTCAAGGTGGTCAGGGCGGTCGCGGCCACCGGCGGCCAGTTCGACGCGGTCCACCGGGAGCTGGGCACCCAGGTTGCCGACCCGACCTGGGTGCTGACCAACCTGCGGACGGCGCTACTTCAGCTGGGCGCGCCGCTGCGCCATGCCAACCCGAAGGGGTCCGGCGGCGAGCGGGTCACCGCCGGTGGGCTGGTCGGCCATGCCAGGGAGCAAAGCCCGGAGGAGTTCGCCGAGTACCTGTCCGGGGTGCTGGCCAGGCTGGCCGAGGCACAGGATCGGGGCGACATCCCGGCTAACGCCCGCTCCAACGGCCTTGAGCTGCTCGAGGCGGTGCCCGCCGTGCTGCGCCGGACGCTGACCGAGCAGATCGGGGCGTTGCTCGGGGCCGACCTCGACCCGGACATCCCGCTGGTTCTCGAGCCGGACCAGCACGCCGTGCTCGTCGGGTACAAGCACCTGCACCAGTCCGAAGCCAGGGCACCGTTCGCCCGCTACCTGGAGACCTGGCAGCGGGTGCTGCACGAGACCGGGGACCGGGTCGCCGCTCGCGCCGCCGCCAAGGAAGCCTTCTGGGCCGCATGGCGCGCGTGGTACACCGCGAAGAACGGCCGCGCCCCCGAAGCAGTCAGGGACGACGTCCCGGCCGACGTGCGGGTCAGCATCCCCGGCCGGGCCGGTGTCGATGCGCTGCTCGGTGTCACCGACGACCCGATCGAGATCATGCTGCTCGGCACCCCCAGGCTGGACGGCGGCTGCATGGACCTCGGCGGGTTGAACGGACGCCACCTGCTGGCCTACCTGCTGCACCCCCGGATCGTGGTGATCGGCGCCTGGCGGCGCAACGCCGACGGGAGCAGGGGCGAACGGCTCGGGGTCGGCTCGGCCTGGGACACCCGGTACGGCATCCTGCCGCTAAGCCACCCCTACCCGGTGCCGGGTCAGGAGCACCTCGAGCTGGACGACGTGTTCAGCGGATATCTGGCGCTGTGGGGCACCCGTGCCGGACACGACCTGCTCAAACCGATGATCGGCAACACCTACTACCGGGCGGGCTGGCTGCGCCTGCCCCGCGCGTCCGTGCCGGTGATGATGCGGCTCGAGCTGGACACCGGCGACGCGATCGACCACTTCTACACCGACCTCCGCCCCGGCACCCACGAGCTGCCCACCGTGTTCACCATGCCGATGCAGCGGTGGCGCCCGGGCACCAGCGGTTCGACCGGTCGGGGAGTGCTCGGCGCCGCCGGCCGGTGGCTGGGCAAGGTGGTGCTGGCGCTGCTGGCCGCACTGGCGATCGTGGGCGCCCCCGCCGCTCCGGACTCGCGGGCCGCCCCGCCGCCCACCCAGCCGGTTCCGGCCGCGCCGGTCTCGGTGGAGATCAAGCTGGGCGAGTCGCTGGGCGCGGACGCGCGGCAGCTGGGCATCTCGGCCGAAAGCTGGGCCGAGCAGCTCCACCTCGGGAACCCCAACCTGATCATTGCCAACACCAGGTTGCCGATCCCGCCCGCCACCGGCTGGCGCGGGGTCTGGTACCTGGGCCAGGACGAGAACCTGTTCGAGGTCGCCGCCCGGTTCGGGATCAGGGATCCGGACGGGGGCGACGGCGTAGCGCGGTTATTGACCTGGAATCCCGGGCTGGTCGATCGCGATCCCCGGGAACTGCCGGTGGGCCAGGAGGTCACCGTGGTTCCGCCGGCTCCGTCCGTGCCGGGGGCTCAGCCGGGTCCGCCGGGTCCCCCGGCCCCGAAGAACACGCCCGCGCCGGCACACCAGCCGGTCCCGTGGTGGGCGGCGCCGGTGGGCGCCGTTCCGGCGGCGCTGCTCGCGTTCCTGGGCGGGAGGGGACTGCGCCGGCTCGCCGCCGGTGCCCGCTGGCGTCGGCTCGGTGTCGATCCGCTCGACGTGTGGGGTGCGGTGCTCTCCTCGTGGCTGGCCGAACACACCGAACTGCTCGGCATCGTCCGGCTGCTGCGGTTCACCGCCAGGGAGGCGGCGGCCGCGCACGAGGGTGACGACCGGGTGCCGGAGGACCCAGACCGGCTCGCCGCCGTGCTGGACGAGCTGGTCAAGCACGGGCTGCTGATCCGCAACCGGCGCGACGGGGTCTCCCGCTACGGGCTGCCCACGGGCGAGCTCGGCGAGTTCCTCGCGCGCGGGCCGCCGGACCAGGTCGAGCGGCTGATGGCCGACCCCGAGGGGACCGTCGGGCCGACCCGGTCGTCACCGGCCGCACGGACTCGAGCGGTGTCCACCTGGGCGCGTCAGGCGATGCCGGGCGCGGCCGAGACCGGCCTCCGGGGGACGCCGATCCTGCTGACCATAGCCGCGATCGGCGTGGTCGCCGGGACGCTGGGCTACCCGATCGCCGGCACCCCGATCGCACATTGGGCGATGTTCGCCGCCGCACTGGTCTCCGTGGTGCTCGGTGCACGCGCCGTGATCACCTTCTGGAGGTCCCACTTCGACCACGACGACCACGGGGTTCGAAACCGGGAGCTGAGCCGACGACATCAGTGGTGGGCGACGGCGGTGACGGTGGTGACCGCGGTGGCGCTGTTGCTCACCGCGGCGGTGCAGTGGCTGGTCGCCAGCTGGTTCGGGCTGCACAGCGTCGCGGTGACCTCGGACATCATCCACAACCTGGGTGACGTTGCGCCGGCGGTCCCGATGGTCATCGGGTTCTGGATCAACACGAGGCGGGCCTCCCGGGCGGCCAGCTGGTCCATCGTCGGCGCGATCGTGGTTTCGGCCGGGTTCGTGTTCTGGGAGTCGGGCGAGCACCTGCTGCACCCAGCGCCACTGGCTGGACCGGGTGTGGTGGTGCCGGCCGCGGTCGGCCTCGCCGCCAACCTGGCCATCGCCAGGATCCGTGGACGGGTCGGCCACCGGCTGAGGGTGGACGAGCTGGAGCACGAGGGTGCGCACGCCATGGCCGATGCCCTGGCCAGCATCGGGATCATCGCGGCGGTTGCGCTCGGCGCGGTCAGCCACAGCGTCGCCGGGCACACCGGCGGCGCGTTGGCCGGGCTGCTCGGTGTGGTCGCCGGCTATGCCGACCCGGTCATCGGGTTCGCGGTCGGCGGGTTCATTTTGCACGCGGCCATCGAGGTAGCCGGCGACCTCGGCGCCCGCGCCCCGAAGGTGCGGCTCTACCCCCGGGGCATCGCGGTGGGTGTCTTCGACGGGATGGGCGTGGCCGCCGGGCTGGTCCCGGCCTTCGCCGCCGCGCTGATCAGCTCGGTGTTCCGGGTCCCGGCGACCACGGTCCCGGTGCTGGCCACCGCGGCGATGGCCGCGTCCGGGGCCGGGCTGTTGCTGGTCGGTTGGCTGGGTGAGCGGGTGGGCCGGCGCACGGTGGCTGCGGTCAGCGGGCTGGCCGCCCTGTCCTCGGTGGCGATGGCATTTGTGCCGGCTACCCACTTCGCCCTGCTGATCCCGCTGTTCGGCCTGGTCGGGCTGTACGCGACCACGGCCGGTGTGGTCCGGGTGGAGCTGAACAATGCCCACCCGCTGGCCGACCGGCAGGCCAAGCGGCGGAACGCCCAGCTTCAGCTGGCCTCGAATATCGTGCGCGGGCTGCTGCCGCTGTTCGCCGTGCTGGCGATGAACTCGATCGGGCTGTCCGGCGCGTTCCTGTCCGTCGGGGTGCTGCTGGCCGGTGGTGCGGTGGCCGCCCTGTGGGCGGTGTCCGGCGGCATCCCCTCGTCTGCCGCCTCGGCGGTCAGCGGGCGGGACACCGGTCCACGTTGGTCGTGGGCGGGGCTTTGGGGCTCGCCGACCCTGTTGGCCTTCCTCACCGGTGTTCCGTTCGGGGTGTTGATCGGGCCGGTGAGCACCCTGGTGAAGGTTCACCTCGGCCCAAGTGTGCTGGCCGGCACGGTGCTGCTGTGGACCGCGATGCTGGGCTTCGTCTACCGGGCGGCCAGCGCGGGTGCCACCGGTGCCTGGCCCGCCCTGCTGGGACGCATGTCCGCCAGGGCACAGACCCGGCTGCCGGTGACGGTCACCCTGGCGCACGCGGCGGCGGTGCTCCCGCTCGGGCTGCTGGTGCTCGCGGTGCCCTCGCCGTGGACGCTGGGTGCGCTGCTGGCCGGGGCCAGCGTGTTCTACCAGCTGTACCTGGTGACCCTGTACGACCTGGCCCCGACGAAGACGGCGGCCACCCGGGTGGTCGCCGGCACGCTGTTCGGCTCGGTCGCCGGCATCCAGCTGGCCAGCGCGATGCTGGGCGGGCTGGCCACGCGGGGCGGGGTACCGCCGACCAGGCTGGCCGACCTGGCACTGCTGTCCGCCTACCTGTCCGGGCTGGGCGTCGCGGCGCTGGCCGGCGCGAAGTTCGTCAAGCTGCGCTATCCGACCCAGCACGACGGCGCGCTGACCTGGCGGATGGAGAAGGGCTGGGAGCAGGCGATCCGGGCGGCGTTGCGCCGGATGGGTGTGCTGGACGGCGCTCGGTCCGGCGCGGTCATGATCTCCGCGGCCAGGATGGCCTGGCTGATCGACGAGAGCGGCCTGCTCCCGCCGGGCGCCGGCGCGCGGGTCGCCGCGAACCTGATGGCCTACACCCTCGGCGACACCGTCTACCTGGTCGACGCCTGGTGGGCGCGTCTGTCCCCCGAGCAGCGGGCAGTGGTCATGGCCCACGAGGACGCGCACCTCAACGGAACGCTCACACCCGCCGACCACGCCGAGCACGCGCGTCGCGCGCTGGACCGGCTCCGCGCCCTGGGCGTCACCCCCTACGACGTGCGCACGCCCCGGCCGCGCCCCGCTCCCGACGTGCCCCGCGCCGGCCTACGCGAGACCGAGGAGCTGCTCTCGCTGCGCCTCGACACGGCGCGGGCCGCGCTCACCGCTTCGGCCGACGGCAAGGAGGGCCACAGGCCCTACCCGGACCCGCTCGACGCCGCCGGCGCGGAGCTGCGGGACGCCGCGGAGCTGCTCGCGGCGCCGCGGGAGCTCACTGAGCAGCTGGCGGCGGCGCGGACCGAGCTGGCCCAGCTCGAGCTGGTGTTCGAGCTGCTGAAGGGTTGGCCGGGCGACGGCCCGGTCGGTACCGGATTCTGGGTCGCGGCCGATCGGGTGCTCGCCCGGCACGCGGTGCTGCCCACGCGGCTGCGAGCGATCCTGTCCCGCCGGCTCGCCGCGATCGTCCCTCGTGACTTCGCCACAACCGACACGGCCTCCTGGCGGTTCACCGACCGGCCGGGCTGGCTGGCGGAACTGGTCGCGGCCGGGCTCGGCGACGCGGCGGCGGAGGACTGGTTCGCCCGGCGGTGGTCGAAGCTGACCCGGCGGGCACGGCTCGCGTTCCTGGTGCTGTTCGCGGAGACCGACGGCGCGCACTGGTTGCTCGAGCTGTCGAAGGGGCGGCTGTCCTGGCAGGAGCTGGCCGATCCGCTGCGGCTCTACACCAACCCCGCGCTGCGCAAGGTGCGCCAGGGCATGGACGACCTGTTGGCGCACTGGCCGGGGGAGGCCCGACCGGCGGGTGGGGGGCCGAGCCCACGCAGCGAATACCTCGGGGGATGGCTGGACCTCGGGGGTGCGCTGTCCCGCCAGGTCATGGTGCGGGTCCGGCACGACATCCCGGACGACACGCACCGGATGCTCGCCGAGATGCTCGGGGACCTGGCGGCACGCGGCCCAGCGCAGCGGGTCCAGCTGCTGCGCGCGGTCGTGGGGGTGGCGCGGCGGGAGACCGTCCTGGACGCCATTACCGGGTGGGGCGAGCGGCTGCCGCGCCACGGCGACCTGGACTTCTCGCCGCGCTCACCGCTGTGGAACGGCTATGTCGAGTACGACTGGCGGGACGGGGCCCGGCCGGCGGTGGCCGCCTACCTGGCGGCGCTGGTCGAGACCGGGGAGCAGCAGTCCGCCGAGCAGGCGTTCCGGCGGGTCTGGAGCGAGTGGCTGTTCGCCGAGTACAGCTACCGGGCCGAGTTCGCCGACGAGTGGGCACCCGCGCCGATGGAGATCACCGTGCAGCCGACGGCGCCGGCGGCCGAGCGGGGCGTTGCGCCGGTCTCGGCGCTGATCGGGGTGAGCACCGACCCGTTCGAGCGGCTCAGCATCGGCAGCCCCAACCGGCACTGCCTGGACTGCGTCACCGGGCAGTTCGCGTACCTCGCGGAGACCGTGGCGCTGCACCCGGGGCTGGCGCTGCTCAGGCTGTGGGGCGGCGAGGAGTTGTCCCAGCTGCTGGTGCTGGTCACCGACCAGGGCATCCTGCCGCTGGGCGGCCCGTACGGCACCCGCGAGTACCAGGCCGGCGCCGCGTTCGGCCGGTACCTGCGCGGCTGGGCGGTGGCCGCGCGGCTGCCGCTGCTCCAGGTGGTCACGCCGAACCGGACCTACCACCCCGACCAGCTGCCCGTCCCCGGTTTCGAGGAGATCGAACCACAACCGCTGTCGATCACCTTCCCGGGCGTCGGCCGGCTGCCTCTCGCGATCTGGGCCGACATCCTCAACCGCAAGATCCAGCTGCCCCGCGAGGGTGAGGAGCTGCTGGTCCGGCGCTGGGTTCCGCCGACCGACGGCGGCGCGGCCATCAGGGGCGGGTTTCAGCCCGGTGAGCGTGCCCGGACGGAGCGGGCGCTCGGCGAGGCGGTGCGCGACGGGCGGGCCAGGCCGCTCGGGCCCGGCGAGCTGCCGGAGTCACCGCGAGGCCCGCCACCGGCCGAGGTGCGGGTCGTCCCCTCGCGGGTGCTGCGGGACGTCGACCTCGGCCGGGTCACGGACCTGCTCGGTGCCTACACGCTGCTCATGCCGACCGGCCCGGTGATCGTCCTGACCGAGGAGATGTTCCACCGGTTGGTCGAGGCCGGTCTGCTCGACCAGCTGCTGTGGATCGAGGTCGAGGACCGGGTCCGGCGGTTGCGCACCGAGGAAGAGCACCAGGAGCTGGTGGACTGGCTCCTCGGCCCGGTGATCGCGCGGCGGGAGCTGGCCGAAGCGACGCTGGCCGCCGCCGACCGCCTTGCCTCGCTGGTCGAGGCGGCGCGGGAGACCGACGCGGCCGGCCTCGAGCGGTGGCTGCTCGGCGACGCCGAGCTGCGCGACGGCCTTGCGCTGGCCCTGGCCGGGCGGCGGCTGGGGATCCTGCTGCCGGACTGGTCAAGCGACCGCGCCGCGCTGCGCGCGCTGGCGGGCGAAGCGGACAACGCGCACCGGGCCACCGTCGCCGGGCTGCGCGCGGTGCTCGGCCGGCTGGCGGCGAGGGCGGGAACGAAGGACGAGCTGGCCTCGGTCTACCGGGACCTGCTGAACGCGGTGGGCTGGCTGCGGTTCCTGGAGTCGAAGAGCGCGCGGGCCAAGGAGGCGGCCGCCGTCAACCTCATCGAGGCGGCGTTCGCCGTGGACCGGAACGGGCTGTCCACCGGCTCGGTCGAAGAGATTTCCATGCTCCGGCAGATGGACCGGCGGCTGCGGGACCCGTGGCGCCGGGTGCTGCGCATACGCCTCAACCTGGTGGCCGCCCGCGAGATCTGGGACGTGGAGCCGACCTGGCGGAACCGCGACGGGATGCTGCTCGCGCGGCGGGAGTTCGTCGACACGGTCACCGAGGCCCTGACCGACCCCGGCCCCCTCAATGACCTCTGGGCACAGGTGTACCGGGTGGTCGAGCGGATGCACCGGGCCATGGTCGAGGAGGACCTGGTCACCGAGTGGGCGTCCGCCGAGGCGAACCGGTGGGTGCGCCTGCTCGGCGTGACCCTCGACGAGCATCTGCGGCTAAGGGTCGAGCCGGTGCTGGCCAGGCTCAACGAGCTGAACGACGCCTACCGCCCGGACGGGAACACCGGCGTGGGGCGGCGGCTGTGGCTGGCGCATCTGACCCTGGTCACGATCCGGGAATCCCAAGAGTCCGCGAAGCGGCGGGAACCGGGCACAAGCGTGGCGGACGCCCTCACCGAGCGGCGCCGGGCGCTGGGCGAGGCCACCGAGGACCTCTCCCAGATCCAGCCGTCCGACACCCTCTTCACCGACGTGGCGGACCGCTCGATGGCGATGCTGCGGCTGCGGCACCAGGTCGCCGTCCTCGACCGGCTGTGGAACTCGGTGACCGGCCAGACGGATGGCGTCGCGCTGGACTACCTCGGCCGGCGCACCGAGGACGCGGCGATCGAGCTGAACGAGCTGATCGGGGAGCGTGGCCGTTTCTCCGCGCTGTCCGAGGCGGTGGAGCGGGCCTTGGCCGAGGGCTCGGCGGTACGGGCGATCGCGGCCGTTGTCGAGCGGGTCCACGAGCTCGGGCACCCGGAGGCGACCGAGGACGACGTGGCGGTCGCGGTAAGCCGCCGGCCCGACCGGTTCGAGATCCTCACCGACGACGGCGAGCGCTACCTGGTGCGGATAGTGCGCGGCGCGGCGGAACTCCCGGCGCCCGGGGAACGGCATCTCCTCGGCGAGGTGGAGTACGTCCGCACCGTCAGCGGCTCGGGTACCGCCGACGACCGGCTCGTCGTCCAGTTGCGCGAGCCCGACGGCCGGCTGGTCTTCGCCAAACACACCGGCCGCGACTCCGCCGAGGCGGCACGCTCCAGCTGGGCCGCCGCTGTGTTCCGGGCCGCCGGGGGTCGGTCGGTGCCGCCGACCCGGCCGGCGGTGGTGGACCGGGCGGTCCGCGCCCCGGACGGCACCGTGGTGTTCGCGGTCGGCGATGTGCTGGAGGTCGCCTCGGCGGTCCCCGGCCCGCTGCTTGCCGAGCTGCACGGCCGGCGCCGTGTCGCCGCGCACCAGCGGCTGGCCGGCAACCTCGGGGTGAACGCCCTGCTCAACGAGCACGACGCGGTGAAGCCGGAGAACGTGGTGGTGGGCCGGCGCGGCCGCGTCGACGAGATCGACCTCGGCAAGGCCCTCCGCTCCCTGGCGGCGGACACGATCATCGACAGCCTCGTCGGCCTGCTGAGCGTCCGGTTCAACGCGCCGGTCTATGGCCCGCTGACCGAGAAGCAGGTCCTCGGACAACTGCGTGCCCTGCTACCCAGGCGGGCGGCGATTCTGGCCTCGGTGCCCGACGAGGAGCTGCGCGTTCTCCTCGATGACCGGCTGGACCAGGTCGCGGACATCGTCACCGTCGGCCGGCTGCCGGAGCCGGTCGCGCGGGCGCTGGCCGAGGCGCGCGCCGCCGCAATGGGGCTGTGGGGCGGCGCGGACCGCACCGAGCGGCTGGCGGAGCCGGTCCCGCCGGACGCGTCCGACCCGGCGTTCTGGAGCCAGGTGCCGGAGACACTGGCTTCGCTGGCGGGCACCCACCTTGAGGACATGACCGACCAGCAGCGCCACCTGCTGGTAGCCATCCAGCTGGCGCTCGCCCGCGCGCTGGAGGCGAACGGGGCCGGCTTCCAGCTCGGGTTCGAGATCACCGCCGAGGCATCGGCGGCGTGGCTGGGCTGGCTGGCGGACCTGTTCCCCGGCTGGTTCGCCCGCCCCGAATGGCTGGTCCGGAACTGGGATTCGGCGCCGTTCTCCGACCGGCTGGTGATCAGCGTGCTGACCCTGCTCAACGGCGCGCCCGGCGTGTTGGCCCAGCTGCCGTCGGCGGACGCGCAGCGTTGGCAGTTCGACGAGGTGAACCGGCTCATCGACGTGGCACGGATGTCGCTCGAGGTGATCGACGACGAGCCGCTCATCGAGGCCGCGCAGGCGTCCGCCGGCGTGACGATCGCACTGCTGGACCGGCTGCGGGTCTGGGGCATCGACCTCGACCCGGGGATGGCCGGGGATCTCGACGAGGTCGCCGGCGAGTTCGCCCGGCTGTCCTGGACCGCCAGCCTGCTCCGGCGTGCGCCCTACGACGGGGAGCGCAAGGAGCTGGCCTACCGCGAGCTGGCCCGGCTGGCCGGCACCCCGAGGGGAGAACACGACCGGCTGGACACCCGGCTGTTGCACAGGATGATCAAGGAGCTGGACGGGCCCACCGCCGACGCCGAATGGAACTTCCCCCGTTATGTCCCGCCCGGCTGGGCCGGGACCGCGCCGTCCGCCCAGATCGGGCTGTCCGTGCTGGCCGCCCTGACCGACGACCCGGGCTGGGCCACCGACATCCCTGCCGGTTACCGCACCCGCCGCACGGTCACCGACCTGATCCACCTGCACGACTCGCCCCGCTTCGCCACCTACCGGGACCGGATCACCGCACTGCGCGGGACCGGGCCGATGGCCCGGTGGCTGGACCTGGTGCACGTCCTGATCCAGGCCGAGCCGTTGCTCGATCGGCTCGGGCGGCCCCACCTGTTGGGCACCGAGCTCAGCGCGCTCAGCCCGGAGGAGCAAACCGAGCGGCTGAGGGATGCCACCGCCCGGCTGGTCCGGTACACCGCCGAGGCGCTCGGCGCCGGCGCGGCCCGGCCGCTCGCGCCGGCGCCGAGCACACCGAGGATCTGGCAGGGGGCTCCGGTGATCATCGGGAAAGCCGCGACCCTGCTGGCTGCCGCGTTCATCGGCCTTTCCGGCCTGCTGGGACTGGCCGGTGACCGCCCGACGACCCAGGCGCCGCCGACAGGCGACTCGCGGCCGGCGGTCACCCAGACCCACTCGCCAACCCGAACTCCGGCCGAGGCGTCGTCCCAACTCGAAGTGTTGATCTCGCCCGGCGACAGGTTCGACGTGATCGCCGAACGGGCAGGCGAGACGCCGGACCAGTTGGCCGCCACGAACCCCCAGGCGCACGACCGGAACTTGATCATTGCCGGTGATCACCTGAAGCTGGGGCCGAGCCCGGACGGGACCTGGCGGTGGGACGGCACCTGGGAGCTGGCGAACGGCGAGGGCCTGATCGTCACCGCCCAGCGATTCGGCATCCCCGACTGGCACGTGTTGGAGCAATGGAACGTCGACGAGCTGGCCGGCCGAGCGCTGACCGACCTCCCGGCCGACCTGAGGATTCGGGTGGTTGCTCCGGCACCGCCGGGCACGCCCGCCGTCAACCCGCCGCCGGGCCCGGCGCCGTCAGCGAGCGCGCCACCGCCGGGCCGTGCCTGGTACCCGGTCGTTGTCGGCGTGCTGGTTTCGATGGCGGCGTTGGTGCTGCTGCCGCGGTGGCGCGGCCGCATCCTCGGCCGGCTCTCGACCATGTCGGCCTGGGCGCGCACACCCGTGGGCCTGGTCGTGATCGGCAACGTGGTCGGGCTGTCGCTGGCCATCCCCGGCTGGTGGATCTGGCTGCCGGTCACCTGGCTGAGTAACGCAGCATTCGTGTCCCGCTGCCTCTTCAACTTCTTCCGGGACGACTGGGCGAAGGGCGAGGGCCGGTACACGGGTGCGGTCATCACGTTCGCCGCCGCCAGCCTGCTGGTGAACCTGGACTTCCACGCGCACGGCGCGACGACCGACCCGGGCAACTGGGCGTGGCAGATCTCGATCTGGTTCGCCGGCCTGGACATGGCGTTCCTCGCGCTCTTGTTCCCGCAGGCCGCGTCCTGGCTGAGACACAAGCTCACCGCGCCGAAGGGCACCAGGTGGGTCAACCCGGCTGACGACGAGAACGGGCTGATCGCCAAGGTCGGCCGGGTTGGCACCTTCCTCGGCTTCACCTTCGTGCTCGGCTCGGAGACGTCGATGTTCGGCTGGGTGTTCACCGAGCTGCCCGGCCCGCTGCTCACCCCGACGAAGGTCATCTTCATGGCGACCTTCCTGGGCAACGGCTTCGAGGCCCTGTTCGTCATCACGGATGAGCTCCGCAAGAGGTTCGTCACGGGCTACACCACCTCGGCCTCGCACATGTGGGTGGCCAACCAGATCGGCCGGCTGTCCCTGGCCGCCTACGGGTTCTTCGCGCTGAACGCCCTGCTCTCGCACCTGCCGGTCACCGTGGTGTCCCTGGCGGTCGGCGGCGTGCTGGTGCGGATGTGGTCGATCACCCCGCGCGGCCCGCCGGGGACCGAGGCGGAGCGGGACGACTCCCCGACGCCACGCAGCCGGCTGTTCTGGACACCGGTCCGCGCGGTGCTGGAGCGGAGCAAGCCGCTGATCGTTTTCGGGCTGCCGCTCTATGGCCTGTACCGGGTCTCGCCGTTCGCCGCGTTGGCCGGCGCGCCGGTACTCGGCTGGATCGCCTGGCGCGGCCCGCCGAGCGGCAAGCACGCCAAGCGGGTCACCTTCTGGGGACGTACGACGGACACTGGCGCGATCCCAGGCCCGTACCTGGGTCATGACGGCGCGCTGAGCTGGGACGACGGTGACGAGGCAGCGGTGGAGGCCGCGTGGCGTCGGATGACTCCGGGCACGACGGTGGAGTTGGGCGAGTACCGCTGGGCACCGGCACGGGGGCCGCCACCGGCGGCCGTGCGGCGGGCCTCGGCCGTCGAGCTCGCGTTCCAGCTGTTGGTCGAGCGCCCGGAGCTGGGCATCGAGGGTGCCGCCGCGCTCGCCGCGAGGCAGCTCGCCCACACGGTCGGCCGTCGGATCTACGTGCTGGACGCCTGGTGGGACCGGCTGGACGAGGAGCAGCGCGGCATCGTCCTCGGTCACGAGCAGGACGCGCACGTGACCGGCCGGGTCCCGGAGTCGGCGCACGGCACGCACGCCGCGCGGACCCGGCGGGAGCTGGACCGCTCGGGAGTCACCGAGCGGGACGTCCGGGAAGCCACCGAGCTGGTGACCGCGCGGGTGCTGGCCCAGGAACCGAGCGCGTCCGCCGGCACCGGGGCTCCCGGAGACCTCGGCGGGATACCCGGGATCTCCCTGTGGCGCTGGGCGCGGGACCAGCGGGCGGCAACCCGACCGGCCGCCGGCCAGGCCGCCGCCGATGCGTGGATAACTCGGGCGGACGCGCTGCCGCCGGGCGAGTGGCAGACTGCGCTGGCGTTGCTCGCGCACGCCGAACAGCTGCTCGCGCTGGACCGGCGCGGTTGGTGGCTGGACCCCGGCGACGCGCCCGTCGACCGGCTCAGGGACCGGTTGGCGGCGGTCCGCACACGGGTCCTCGAGCATCGACGGTCGCTGGCCCCGGAGCTGGCCGCGCCCGGTGGCGACTACCCCGGCCTGCCCGACGACCCGACCGCGCTGCTGTCCCCGCACCCGCGCTGGGACAAGGCCGTGGGGAAGGTGGACGACTGGATGGGCGAGCGGGTCACCCGGCTGCTGCACGGCCGGCGCCCGGTCTCCGACGCGGACCCGTTCGGCCGGCACTTCTTCGCGGCGTTCGACGAGTTCGAGCGGCACCTCGGCGGGTTGCCCGGCGGCAGGGCGCTGCTCGTCCAGGCACGGGTGGTGCTCGACTGGGTCCGCGAGCACAGCTTCCTGGAGACCACCGCCGCCTACTCAGCGGTCTTCCCGCCGAGAAACTACCCGGCGGACGGCTTCACCGGCCTGGAGCTGAGGATCTCGCTCCCCGGCGTCTACGGGGAGGCCGGCCACCTGATGCGGGTGCTGCGCGACATCGGCATACCGATCGGCCTCGCCGAGGCCCTGCCGCTCGCGGTCCGAGGGCTGGTATGGCACGAGCTCACCCACGTGGCGCCACAGCTCGCGCACCAGTTGGCTACCCGGGGATCGCCCAGCCTGGCCGCGCACAGCTTCGCCACCGGAGCGTCCAGCCCGGCACACCCCCGGCTGGGCAAGGCCGCCGCCGAGGAGCTCGAGTCCGAGGCGCTCGCCGACGGCATGGCCTACCTGCTGCTGGTCATACACCTGGTGGACATCTATCGCCTCACCTCCGCCCGGCGGGAGCTCCTGGTGGCGACGCTGCGCGGGGCAAACACCCGGAACCGGATTCCGCTGGACCGTCGGGGTCGTTATCGCCGGACGATGACCGCCGGCGACCTCGGCTACCTGTACTACCACGACATCGACCGGACGCTGCGGATCCTGGCCGGCGCCGCGCTGCCGCCGGACCGGGACCTTTCGGGTGGCGGCATCACCGTGCAGGCCGAGACCGGCCGCGCGGTGTCCTTTCTGCTCGGCAGGCGGGACATGCTGGAGACCATTGCCGCCCACCTGGACCAGGCGGAACAGCTGGATCCGGAGCACCCCTTCTACCGGCGCGCCGACCCACGCGGCCGGTGGCGCGAACACGGCGTGCGCTACTACCTGATGCCTGGGCTGCGCGAATTCCCCAGCACACCCGACGTGCGGGTGGTGATGTACGTGGCGCCGGACGCCGAGGGCGTGCCGTCGGTGTTCGTGGACCCGGTGGTGGCCGCCGAGCTGGTGACGCTGCGGCTGGACGAACGGGCGCTGGTGGCCGAGCGGGAGCTGGTCCGCATCCTGCGCCCGAACCTGCCCGAAGAGCAGGTTCAGGAAATGCCACTGCCCGAGCCCAGGGTACTGGCCCGGCTGGCGCACGCCCGGTCGCTGGGGTCCCGAGGACTCGGCTTCGACCTGCGCCGGATCGGCCGGCGCAAGGAGGTGCGGACCCTCACCACCCGCACGCACAGCGGCCGGGCGAGGGTGGTGGCTTCGGAGTCCGATGACGGCCGGCCCGAGATCTTGCGCCTGTGGCCGAGTCACCAGCGGGTGGTGGACATCGTGGCCGCCTCCCGGCTCCCCGAGCCGCTGGCCGGCTCGGCGCCCCGGGCCGAGGTGGGCGTCGTGACGGCGGCCGTGCCACACGAGGAGGGCTGGAACTGGCTCTCCGCGGGCAGCCTGCTCGCGGTGGAGGTCGCGGAAGAGCTGGCCGGGCGGCTGCTCGTCGAGCGCGACCACACCGACCCGGAGGTGCGCGAGCAGTTGCTGGACATGATCGCCGGGATGGTGCTACGCGCCGGCCAGGACGTGTTCGGGCCGAACAACATGCTGCGAGCCGCGGACGGCCGTTACTACGGGATCGACCTGGAACAGTCCACCTTGGCCAACAGCGACCTGGCGGGCGCGTTGAGCCTCGCGGTGACCCGGTTCCCTGAGCTGACCCCCGACGTGCTGGGGGAACAGCTCGACAAGCTCGCCCGGCACCGGGTGGAGCTGCTCGCCGAGTTGCCCAACCAACGGTTGCGGGACCGGCTCGCCGACCAACTGGACTGGATCGACCGCACCCTGGTGCAGGGCCCGTTCGACTCCGTCGCCGAGCTGCTCGGTGCCGCGCCGCACACCGACACCGGCTCACCGCGCGACGTCGAGCGGGCACGGCTCTGGGGGCTGGTGCCCCAGGATGCCCACCTTCTCAGCATCGCGGAGCTGCGTGCGCTGGCCCAGACCGACGCCGAGATCACGGTCCACGACTTCTGGGACAACCATGAGCTGCCCGCCGAGTTGCGCTCGATGCTCGGACGTTGGTTGATCACCGGTGCCACCCACGACGACCCAGCCGAGCTGGACGCGCTGCGGGGGCACCTCACCAAGGCAGGCGAGGCGCTGCTTGCGGCGATCAGCGCCGGTGAGTCCTTCGCGCCGCCCCACCCCGACTTGCTGGACGGCGCCCGGGCCGTGCTGCGCGACGCCCATGAGCTGGTCGCCGTACTGACCGCCGCGGCGCCGCCGGGAATCGCCGAACGGCTCGATGCGGCGCGAGCCGAGCTGGCCGCGCTCGGTCTGGCGCTGGTTCTGCTGACGGGTTGGCCGACGGACGGCCCGGTCGAGGTCGAGCACTTCCTCGCGGTCGATCGCGTACTGGGCGACCTCGTGGCGCTGCCCGGGCAATTGCGATCGGCTCTGTCGCACCAGATCGCCACAACCGTGCCGCGGACCTTCGCCGCCGACGAGGAGTCCTGGCGGTTCCTGGACCGGCCGCGTTGGGTGGCGGAGCTGGCCACCCGCCAACTTGGCGACGCCGACGCCTGGTTCGACCGGCGCTGGTCGAAGATGACCCGGCGGGCGCGGCTGGCGTTCCTCGTGTTGTTGGCGGACACCGACGGCGCGCGCTGGTTGTTCGAGCTGCCGCTTCGGCGGTTGTCATGGCGGCAGCTCGCCGACCCGCTGCGGCTCTACACCGACCCGGCGCTGCGCGAGGTGCGCCTGGGCATGGACGCCTTGCTCGAGGCCTGGCCGCAAACCGAGAAGGGCGGCGCGGGGCCGGGCCCGCGCAGCGAGTACCTCGGCGCGTGGCTGGACCTCGGAGCGGCGCTGTCTCGCCGGGTCGCGGTGCGGCTGCGGCACAACCAGCCAGACCCGGCCAACCGGATGCTCGCCGCGCTGGTCACGGCGCTGCCGAAGCGCGGGCCACCCCAGCGGGTCAAGCAGCTGCGGAACATCACCGCCGCGGTGCGGCACCAGGCCGTCCTGGCCGCCACCTCCGGTTGGGGGACACGGCTGCGGCCCGATGAGGATCTGGGCCTGGACTTCGCGCCGGGTTCGCCGCTGTGGAACGGCTACGTCGGCTACGACTGGCGCCCCGAGGCGCGGCCGGCCGTGGCGGCCTACCTGCGGGTGCTGGTGGTGACCGGAGACCCGAAGCGCGCCGAACGGGCATTCCGACGGCAGTGGAGCCGGTGGTTGCTCGATCACCACCGCCACCACACCCATTTCGCCGACGAAGATGCACCCGGGGACCTAGCGACGCAGGTACAGCCGTCGGCCTCGAACGGGGTGGCGCCGATCCCGGCGCTGGTCGGGGCCAACACCGATTCGCTGGACAAGCTCAGCATCGGCTACCCCAACCGCAACTGCTTGGACTGCGCCACCGGGGTGTTGGCCCACTTCGCGGAGGTCGTCGCGCTACACCCGAGCCTGGTGACGCTGAAACTGTGGCGGCGTGGGCCCGGTGACCGCCGGGGTGAGGAGCTGGCGCAACTACTGGTGATGGTCACCGACCAGGGCATCCTGCCGCTCGGCCACCCGTACGGCACTGGCGAGTACCGGGTTGGCCCGGAGTTCGGCAAATACCTGCGTGAGTGGGCCGAGGCAGTGCGGTTGCCGCTGCTCAAGGCGGTCTCGCCCACGGACCACTACCACCCCGTCCGGCTGCCCATCCCCGGCTTCGAGCACATCCGTCCGGAGCCGCTGTCGATCACGCTGCCGGGTGTCGCCCAGCTGAGGCTTGAGTTCTGGGCCGACATCATCGGGACAGACCCCGACGTCCGCCTGCCGCGGACCGCAGAGCTGCTGGTCCAGCGCTGGCTGCCGGAGACGGTCGGCGGCGCGGCCGTTTGGGGTGGGTTCCTGCCCGGTGAAGAGCACCGGCTGATCCGGGTGTTGCGGGACGCGCTGGACGATGGGCAGGCACAGCGGCTGCGCCCGGACCGGCTGCCGGCCTCCCCGCGCGGCCCGCCGCCGGTGGAGATTCAGGTGCTGCCCTCGGCGGTGCTGCGCGACGCCGGCCTGGACCGGCTCGCGCTCCTGCTCGGCGCGTACACGCTGAACCGGCCGGCCGGCCCGGTGATCGTGCTGACCGAGGAAATGTTCGCCCGGCTGGCGGAAGCCGGTGTGCTCAACGAGCTGCTGTGGATCGAGGTCGAGGACCGGGTCCAGCGGCTGCGCACCGAGGAGGAGCACCAGAAGCTGGTGAACCGGGTGCTGGGCCGGGTCGTCGACGGCCCCGGGGTCGTCGCGGCGTGGCACGAACCGGGCATCCGGCGGGCCGGGTCGTCGCTGGCCCGGACCTACCGACTGTTCTGGGCTGTGTCCGACCGGCCGCTGCTGCGCCGGGCCGCCGGTGCGCTGGTGCTCCGGGCGCAGTCCCGGTTGACCGCGTCGTTGCTGGCCTCGGCCGTACGTGAGGAACCGGGCGCGGCCGCCGAGATGGCGGCGCTGCGGGAGGCGATGGCCGAGGTGGTCGCCCGAGGCGCGCCGTTGCTGGTGGTGTCCGATCTGGAGCAGGCGTTGCTACCCGGGATCGCCCCGGTGCTGTCCGGGAACGCGCGGCTGGGTGCCCGGCTGGTGATCGGCTCCGACCAGACCGGCGAGCACGTGCGTGAGCTGCTCGGCGCGGAGCCGACCGACGGCATGTGGATCGTCGGGGCGACCGGGGACGCGGACGCGGCTGCCCTCGCGGTACTGCTCGGTCCGGCCTGGTCGAAGGCGTTGCACGAGTTCCACGTCGAGCACTTCAGCCACGTGTACACCGCGCTGGGCATCGTGGCGGTCGACGAGTACGGCCCGACCGGTGAGCTGCTGGCCCGTGGCTACCGCTCGCACAGCGCCCGGGGCCGGTACTACTGGCGCCAGCTACGGCAGGTTGCGGAGCAGGACGGCCGGTTCGTGGTTCGCGTCGGGGAAACCGGTGATGACTCGTTCCAGCTGGTCAGCCCCTTGCTGGCGGCCACCGGTGCGGCTCGGAGCGGCCAACCGAACCCGGCGTGGGACACGCTGCGGCTGATCCGGCCCGGGCTGCCGGGTGAACCGGACGAGGTCGCGTCCGCCGTGGTGCTGCTACCCGCCGTGCGGCCGGCCGGGGAGCCCGCCCCGGGGAGCACGCTGCGGCTGCCGGGACGGTTCGGCCCCGCTCTGGTGCAGCTGGCGCTCGGGGAGTGGCTGGTACGCCGGCGGCTGGCGAACCCGGACGGTGACCGATCACCCCCGCTCGCCACCGAGCCGACGCACCCCGACACCCCCGAACCGCCGGACGCCGAGCAGATCCTGCGGCAGGCGTCGCGGATCGTGCGGGACTCCCCGAGGGATGCCTACGACCTGGTGACCGCGTTGCTGATGGCGACCGCACGGTGGACCGCCCACCAGCGGCGGCTGCTGGCGCAGGCACGGGACGCGGCCGAGCGGGACCCGACCGGCGCCTACAACCGGCGCATCCAGGAACGAGTGCGACAGTCCTGGAGCCGGCCGGGCACGACCGGTCAGGGGGTCGCGGTCATCGCGCTGGACGGCGACCACATGCGCCGGTTCAAGGAAGAGCACGGCGAAGCGGCAGCCGACCGCGCCATCGCCCGGTTGACCAACATCTTCCTGGTCGCGCTGCCCGACGCTGTGGTGGAGCGCTGGGGCGGTGACGAGTATCTGAAGTTCCTGCACGACGTGCCTTACCACACGGCGGTGTGGGCGGCCGAGATGATCAGGCAACAGGTGCGGCGCGAGTCCCGCCCCGACCTGCCGTTGCCCACGATCAGCGTCGGCGTGGCGTACTCCGACGAGCCGGCACCCGACCTCGACAAGCTTATCGAGGCGGCCCGCCGGCTGCAGGAGGAGGCCAAGCAGACCCGCGACACGGTCGTGTACTGGAACTATTCGACCGGCCGGCCCGAGCGGGTGGACCGCCGCGCGCCCGACCGCCTGCCCGGGCAGCCGACCACGCAGCCGACCACGCAGCCGACCACGCAGCCGACCACGCAGCCGACCACGCAGCCGACCACGCAGCGGACCGGCCTCGGGCCGTCGACCACCCAGCGGGCTGGTCTCGGGGGGCCGGCCGCCGAGGTCGTCTGGGCACGGCCGACCGAGCACATCGCCGTCCCGGGCGACAGCCGCGTCGACCCGGTGCTGCGCCGGCTGATCGACCTCGTCGCGTCCGAGCGGCGGTTCGGATATGCGCTGGTCGACCGGATCGAGTCACTGGATGACCAGGCCAATCACGACATGCTCACCGGGCTGCTCAACCGCCGGGGCCTGCTTGCGGCACTGTCCGAGGCGCCGGGTGGCGCGACGGTGGTGCTGTTCAGCCTCAACGATCTGAAGAAGATCAACGCGACCGGCTACGGCGCCGGTGACGCCGCGCTGAACCAGGTGGCGCTGGCGCGGGCGGCGGCGCTGAGCTCGATGCCGGTGGCGCTGCTGGCCAGGTTGCGCGGCAAGGAGTTCGCGGTCGTGCTGCCCGGTGTCGGGCTGGCCGACGGGCTCTCGGTGGCGGACCGGGTCCAGGCGTTCGTGGCGGCGACGAGCAGCACCCAGGGGAACCCGCTCAGCGTCCGGGGCAGCGTGGTGTACACCGAGGCTCCGCTGGACGCCGCGGAGCTCGGCCGGGTCGTCGACCTGGCCAGGTCGCTGGGCAAGCAGGCCAAGCAACGGGGGCCGAGCACGCTTGCCTACCAGGACCCGAACGGCCGGATCCGGTTCACCGACGAGGTCGGTGACCGGGGCAGCACCCGGTGGCGCCGGTTGTTCCGCCACGAGGGGGCTCTCACCCGCGGCTACTACCCGCCCGAGCGGATCCAACGGATCGCCGACGGGTTGCGGCCGCTGTTCGACGACGAGCCCTACCCGGCGCGGGGGGTCGACTTCGCACTGCTGGACTGGCTGTCGGTGCGGCCGCTGTTCGATGACCTGCCTGGGCTGGTCGTGGACCTGGACGCGTTCAGCCTGCTGGACGAGCTGGGCCGGCCGAGGGTGGTGATGCTCCGGCACCGGTACGAAGCGATCCGGGTGCTCCCGGCGGCGGACTACCTGCTGGCCGAGATCTGGCTGCACGAGCTGCGCGAACTTCTCGAGTTGCACGGTGACCACGAGACGGACCGCGCGCGGATCGCCGCGCTGCTCGATGACGCCTTCGACGGCCGGCTGACCTCGGCGCCGCCCGGTTGGTCGGGCATCCCGCCACCCGCGCCCCGCCCCGGCCCGATGCCGCGTCCCCAGCCCGGCCCGGCCCAGCTCCCCGCCGCGGACCGAGTCACCGGCGGTCACGGTGCCGACGGTCCAGGCAATGGCGTGTTCGCCTGGCGACCGGAGCGGTTGCCGGCGGTGCCCTCGGTGTCGCCGATCCGGCTGGTCCGGCCGCGCGAGTTCGGTTGGGATCGGCGGGGTCCGCGGCCAGATGTCTCGTTGCTGCCCTCGAAGCAGCTGGCCCACCGACTTGACCAGAACCGGCCGGGGAAGGGCGGGCAGATCGCCGCCGAGCTGATCGCATACACCCGGCCGGGCGCGCGGATCTATGTGCTGAGCGCCTGGTGGGAGTCGCTGACCAAGGAGCAGCGCAAGGCGATCGTCACCGACGCGTACGACGGGCGCGTGCGGCGCGCGGTCGAGCCCGACTCGCATGCGGAGCTGACCCGTGCCGCGCTGCTGGTCACCGGCATCAATGGCCTCGGCGCCGACGAGTTCGCCCAACGGCTGGCCGCCCGGATGGTGCCCCGGGCCGGGGCGCGCCGGCATGAACAGCCCCGGGCGAAGGAGCCACAGCCTCGGCCGAGCCGGCCCGGGTTCGACACATCGCGCGAGGACCCGTTCCTGATCGACTTCGACGGGCGGGCCACGGTCGGGATCCCGGACGGCACTTATCACGGCTACCGCCAGCTGACGATCACCGCGAACGTCATCGACTGGCCGGCCCGAGAGTTGCTCGGCTGCCGGCACTGTCATCGGTTGTCCGCCGTGTTGCACGGCCTGACCGGCTGGGACGTGATGGTCTTTTTCCACGCGGCTGCCGGGATCCAGCTGATCCAGCACAGCGCGGTGCGCATGCCCAACGGCAAGGTGCTGGACATCTTCGGCCCGGCCACGCTGGACGAGGCCGAGCAACGCTACAGCCGAGGCCACACCGTCGAGGTCTCATCCCGAACCGTCGACGCGGCGCTCACGCCGGGCGACGTGATGCGGGACATGGACCATCTGCGCGGGAACCCGAGCTGGTGGGCGGAAGGACAGCCGGACGGGCTGGTAGCGGTGGTCGCGCACTACGCCCGGCTGCTGTTGCGGCGCAACGGCTACGCCCACCTCGACCCACGGCGCGGGGGTGGCCCACTGGCAACCGAATGGACCGACTCGGACACCGAGCTGCTGTTGCAGGTGCTGCCGTGGCTGGCGCATCTGCTCGACCCGATGGAACAGCACCCGGATCTGCGGCCGCGCGCCCCGCTGGCCGAGGAGTACCTGGTACTGAACGTGCGCCAGGCCGGGCTGGTGCTCAATCATCGGGTGGACAACGGCGACCTGTCCGCCGCGGCCCGGGACCGGGCGGTGTCCGCGCTCTCCCGGCTGTTCGCCTTCACCTGGTGGGACGAAGAAGCGCCCATCGCCGAGCACGGATTGACTTTCACCACCACCCAGCGGCTCAACGAACTGGAGGCCCTGGAAGCCACCGGCCGGCTGACTGCCGAGCAGGTGGACCGGATGTGGGAGAACACGGCCTACCATGAGCTCTTGCATCTGCATCGACACGATCATTGCGCCGACACCTGCACACAGGCCGCGATAGTGATCTTGGCGCCATGGCTCGCGGTTCGCGCCGCCGTGCCGTCGGGTGCCCGGCCGGACCTGCTGGACCTGATCGAGCAGGGCATCGCCGAGGTCGGGCACGGGCTGCTGCCGTCGGACTGGCTGTTCGAGCGGCTCCCCGGCATCACGGTGGCGGACATCCGCGCGGCGATCGGTGCGGAGCGACCCCGGTTCGTGCTCCATACGGACTCTCGGGGGCAGGCGTACCTCATGCTCGCGTTGGACGGTAGGGGATGGGACCCCTCGGGGCACGCCGGGCTGACCAGCGTCCTGATCATCGGCACGCTGCTGACCGGCGCCATGATCACCGGCGCTACCGGCTCGGCGCGGACGGACACCGGAGTCACCTCGGTCGCCGAGGGCGGAGGTTGGGACCTCCACGGCTGGCCGGTGGCCGGTGTGCTGGTGGGCGCGGCGCTGCTCGGGACCGCGGTGCTCCCGATGGTGGCGAGGCTGGTTCGGCGGACCGTCCAGCGCCGGCCTGCCCGGGGACCGCCGCCTGCCGGCGTGATCGAGGCGACGGTGATCCGGGCGCTGGGCGAGGCGCGGTACGCCTCCGCCGGTCAGCTGGCCGAGGAACTGGGTGTGTCGCTGGCGGCCCTGGAGGGCGCCGCATTCGTCGCCGGTCGGCTGCTCCTGCTACCCGGGTCTACGCAGGCCCACGATGTGGTGATCTTGCTCCCGGACGGGGTGAGCCGGCAAGACACCGTGCGGGTCCGGGATGGCACCCGGCTGGTGCGGCTCGCCGACAGGTACTCGACCCCGGTCGGCGGCCCGCACCACTTGTTCGAACGCGCGGATGGCGAGCCGGACGGGATGCCCGTGCTCGCCGTGCTGCTGCGCCACCGAACGGGCTGGCGGGTCGTTGACCCGGCGCCCCACGCCGCCGGCTCGGTCCTGGTCAATGGCCGGCCGATCGCCAAGGTGGCCGAGATCGGCCCCGGCGCGTGGGTCACCGTGGCAGGCACGGACTACCTGTTGACCGGCGCCCACCCCACGCCGCACCCGGTCGCCCGCGCCGCCGGTGCGCTGGTTGGCGCGTTCGGTGCTGCCCTCGGGCTCTGGGTGGCGGTGCGGATCACCGCGTGGGGCCTGCCGTGGTTCGTGTCGCCGGCGATCGTCTTTTTCGCCGGATGGCGGGCCGTGCTGCTGGCCCGGGCGCTGCGCCTGGTCCCCGACTGGTTCGCCGCGAAGGCTGTGGCGCACTGGAAGGGGCGGTTCCGTTCGCTGCGGCGGGCCGCGCTATTCGGCCTGCGACTGACCGACCGCGCCGGCTACCAGCGGACCGGCGCGTTGGTCTCGGCCTTCGGCTACGGCGGCCTGGCCGGGGATCTGCTCTGGTGGCTGTTCTCGGCACCGGTTGCACCGTCCGCGCGGCTGGGTGTGCTGTTGGGTGGCGCGCTGGGCGGGCTCGTGCTCGCGGCCGGATGGTCGGTCGCTCGACGCTTCGGCTCGTGGAAGCGACCGCATTCCGCCGGCGCCGCCAGGGTGCGTGCTCTGCTTTCCCGAATCGCCCCGCTGGTGTTCCTCGGGCTCACGGTGTCCGCGCTGGTTGTCGGACTGGCCCCGCGGGCCGGCGCGGATACCGGCACGGCAGACTGGGGCGGAACCGCCGCCGTGGTCCGGCCCTCTCCGCCGGACCGAAAGGGGTGGTCGCCCTCGTGGTGGGAACGAACCGAGCCCGGTTCCGGAGTTGACTCGGAACCGGGCTCATCCCGCTCAATGCGCTTCATCTCCCGTCCATGTGACATTCCGTGGCGATTCAGTGCACAGTTGTTTCTCGGCAAGGAAGCGACGGTGCCTGCCCAGTACCCGGTGCGTCGTCAACCCCCACTCGTCCAGCCGGCGCCCGCGCCGAGCCTGCGTGACGTGCGGAACCAGGAACAGAGCCTCGAGGACCGTTACGCCCAGCTGAGCGTGATGATCGACCTGCTGTGGACCGACAGGTCTGGTGGCCGGGACACCAGGGAGGGGCTCACCCGCCGGGCCGGGGATATCCGCACCGGCCTCGACTACTTCGACCGTCAGCTTCAGGAGTTCGGCCGCGACGTCGGCGCACTCGAGTCGAACCCGGGTGTGGACGCCCGCGAGGTGGCCCGACTGCGCGACGCGCACGACTCGTACCGGCGCTACCTGGTCTCACTGAACACGCGGTTCGCCGAGCTGCCGCCGGTTCCCGGGCTCTCCGACCGGCTCAAATGGTGGTTCGCCGTCCAGCCGCTGTGGCACCAACCGTTCATCCTCGCCGCCTTCGCCGCTGTGGTCACCGCCGTGCTGCGCGGCGCGGCCGCCATGGTCTCGGCCTGGCGCGGCTGGCGTGCGGACGCCATCCTCCGACGGCGCTCCGCCACGAAACGCCTTGCCCAGCTGCGCACACCGCTGGCCGAGGCCCTCGGCCTGTCGCCGCCGGCCGAGCTCGACGACGCGGCCGGGTGGGAACGCATCGGCGTCGAGGCCGGCCGGCGGCTGATCGGCGACCCGCAGGGCTACTCGCTGATGGCCGGCGTCGACTTCGAGGTGCTCGATGCGCTGTGGCGGGCCACCGACTACCCGAGGCTGTTGCTGCGCTTCCCCGACGGCGCCATCTGGCGGGTCTACCGCGTCGTGCACGGCGGCCAGGTTCAGGCGATCCTGCACGACGGCACGCGCACCGTGCACCACATACCTGGTCCCACTACGTACCGAACCGCGGACGTGGGGGCCGACTCGCTGTGGCACCGGCTGGTCCTCGAGTCCGGCACCACCGCCGTGGACCAGCACGACGCCGGCCGCCCGCTGCGCCTGGGCACCCACGAGGCGACCCAACTGTTGGCCGGCGGCACGCCGCTGACCTGGGTTCTGGACGCGGACGGCGCGCTGTCGGTCGCGCCCACCCGCGACGACTCGCCGACTCCCGCCGGCCGACACTGGCGCGACCGCCTCCGGTCGGCCCCGGTCATCCTCGCCATCGAGGCCGGCCTGGTCGGGTCCGTCTGGCTGGTCACCGAGATGGCGTTCATCCTGTGGAACGGTGGCGCGCTCCGGCCCCGGCTCTCCCTCTACTTCGAACGCGACGGCCGGATCGACCATCTCGCCGAGGCGGTCAACCTCATCCCCGACGCCGCCTGGATCGTCGCCGGGGTACTGGCCGGCGCGTTCACCTTTGCGGCGGTGGCCACGCTGGCCGCCCGAATCCTCGGACCACTCACCGGCCTGCTCGACGGCAGTTGGCGGGGCGCCGCCGAGAAGGCGCTCAAACGCGGTGGTTCCGCGCACGCACATCCGACAACGGTGATCGGCGCCCTGGTGGCCACGCTCGGGCTCGACCAGGTCGCCGGTGCGACGGGCCGGGCGGGCGCGCTCGCGGTGCTCGGTGCGGCGGCGGTGTACGGCGTATTCCGGGTGGTCTGGCGGTCGGTACGGCTGGCCAAGAGGAGGTGGTCGCCCTGGTGGTGGGACCGAACCGGGCCCGGTTCCGGAGTTGACTCGGAACCGGGCGCACCCGACCCAAGGCGCTTCATCTCGCGTCTAACTGACATTCGAGAGCGTTTCTCCGCACGGTCGTTCCTCGGCAAGGTGGTTGCGGTAGCCCGCCGGGCGATCTTCATCGGCGGTCTGCTCGCCGTGCTCGGCATGGCCGTGCCGGCCGATGTCCGGGCCGATGCCGGTCCGCCGCACATCGTCGGCACCGAGGTCCAGGTTCTGTTGCGGCAGGGGAGTTCCCCGCTCGGGCGGGAGGTCACCTTCCAGGCAGGGCCGACGGACACCGCCGGCGATGTGTGGCGCGGTCTGGAGGGGGTGGGCTGGACAGAGTTCCGCGCGGCCAACGGCGACAAGTGGGACCGGGACACCTTCATCGGCGGGAGCCCGGTCGCGGCCCCGGCGTCCTGGACCGGCACCTGGATCGCCCAGCCGGGCGACTCGTACTGGCGGATCCACGTCGACCGGTTCGGCCGGATGCGGGCCTATCACCTGGCAATCGAACGACTGCCCAACCCAGACGAGCTGGCCGAGCAGGCGCGGGTCGATGTCGAGGAGCAAGCGCCGCTCCCGCCACCCGCGCCCGGCGAGACGCCGAAGCCAACTCCGCCGCCGGCGGTGACCTCTCCACCGGACCGCTCGGGGCACTGGATCAAGGCGGCACTCACCGTGGGCGCGGTGATCCTCGGCTTGATCGGCTCGATCTTCGCCGGTCGCCACCTCGGTCGTCGCGTCCCCGTGATGTGGTCGCCCCGGGTGGCCCGTGCCCCGCCGCGAGAGCTGCCGACCGACGCCGCCCGGGTGCCGCGGCAGCGGGCCACGGTCCGGATCGTCGGGCTGTTCTCCGCGGCCGCCGTTGTTGGGGCGACCGCCCCGATCTGGTGGGGTTGGCTGGATGCGGGGTGGGCGGCGGTGTTCGGGCTGCCGAAGTATGTGGCGGTCAAGGCGGTGTTGGCGGCGCTGGCCACCGGGGCGCTGGTCTATCGCTATGTGCTGCGCAGGCAGCTGTCCAACCAGCTCAAGGGCATGCAGGTGCGGCCGTGGGCGGCGGCGGTGCGGTCGGCGGCGGCGGTGGTGGCGATCACCGTGGCCTACCGGGTCGCCACCGGGTTCGCCCCGGCCGGCCTGGGCTGGCTGCTCGGCTCGATCGCGGTGGCCACCCCGGTCGTCGCGGTCCTCAACGCGTTCGTGCAGGCCAAGGAGATGGGCCGGACCCGGATCATCAAGGCGGTCATCGCCGGGTTCACCTCGTTGTCCACCGCGCTCGGCGCGGTGCTGCTGGTGTCCGGGCTCGGGGCGTCGGCGGCGTTCACTGGCTGGCTGGGCGCGGCGCTGCTGTCCGGGATCCTGGTGTCCGGCAACACCCCGTTGGCCGACTACGTGGCGGCGGCCTTCGGCCGGTGGCGGGTCAAGGTCGAGCAGCGCAAGCTGGATCGGCTGACCGAGCGCGCGGGCACGGCCGACTCGGTGATCGCCGGACAGATCCGCAAGGTCGGCCAGGCGTGGCTGGACTATCTGAGCTTCTCCAAGGTCGACACCCGGGTGCTGGTCCGCAAGGCGATCGACACCGTGCTCAACGCGATCTTCACCTACATGATCATGAACCCGTGGGGCGGCGCGGACGGCCCCGGGCACATCGCGCTGCGCGCCGGGGTGGTCGCGGTGCTGATCTGGGTGACCGGCAAGGTCCGTGACCGGGACGAGTACCGCACCAAGGACGAGCCGCGCGAGAACTTCTACGGCTACCAGTCCGGCCGCGCGCTGCGCGCTCCGGCACGGCCCTCGGCGCTCTGGGCACTGTGGCCCGGTGGTCGGCTGGGCCGGGCCGCGGACGTCTACCGCCGTGAGCTTGCCGGTGTGCTGGACGAGTTCGGGCTCGGCGACCGGCCGCTGGACCGCGAACTGGCCGAAGAGCTGGCCCGGGATCTGTTCGCCGTGTTCACCGAACAGATCCCGCTGCCGGCCGACGAATGGGTGCCGCTGCCCGACACCGATCCGCGCGCGGGCGAGGTCAACGAGGCCCTGACGGCCGAACGCGAGGCGCAACGGCGCAGGCAGGACCAGCACCGGATCACCGCCGCGCACGCGCTGCTGGTGCCGGCCACCAACCCCGCCGCGCTGGCCCGGGCCACGCGCTCACCACGGGGTGCCGGGCGGACCCGGGAAGTGATCGAGTTCCAGCTGCTGCTCGGCGAGGCGCTGGTCCGGCTGGCGCTGGCCGATCCGGTGACGGCCGACGGCGTCCGGTTGCTGCCGCCGGGCACAGGGCGGTTTGCCGGCTGGGCGGGTCTGCTTGGCCAGCGGATCGCGGAGCGGCAGCGGCTGCGCCGCGACTACCTGTCCGGGCCGAGGACCCGGTTGCTGCGGGCGATCGTGGCCTACTACGCGAGCATCGGGGAATTCGGTCATCCTGATGCGGTCCGTGCCCGGTTGGTGCTGATCAGGCTGGAGTTCGACCTGATCCGTGAAGGGATGCGCAAGCCGGCGGCCGACCCGTCCGGCATGGCGATCGAGTTCCACGAGCAGCGACGCTCCAGCGCCGAGGCCGCCGATCGGATCCGGCCGGCGCTCGGGCATGGCTTGGCGCACGCCGCCGGCGGCCTGGTCGGCGAGGTCGAGCACGGCCGCCGCGAGCGCGCGACCCAACGCGCGCTGTGGAGCCGAGCGATCAGCACGGTCATCCGGAACCGCCAGCCCGCCGTCCGGCCGACCAGGCTGCTGGAACTGCTCCTCGCCCTGGCCGGCCGGCCACGTGATCAGGCGGTGACCGCGTCACAGCTGGCCGACGAGTTCGGCGGCTCGCCGGTGACCTGGCAGCGCAAGCTCGGCACGCTGCACCGCATCGGCGCGCTCACCGGTGAGCCGATTGGCGGCTACCGGGCACGGACCGAACTGGTCGCGCTCTGGCGCGGGGCCAGCCCACGACTGCGCCGGGCGCTGCGCGCCGATCCGACCGCCCTGCCCGGCGGACACCGGCTGGCGCCGCTGGACCGGGCCCGTCCGCGTGGCCCGCCCGGGGATGCCTATCCCTCGCTGCTCGCCCTGTTCCGCGAGGCCAACCTGGCCTTCCGCCGCCCGAGCGACGGGCTGATCGACGACATCGGCATCACCTGGCGGCGGCTGACCGGACTGTTCTACCGGTGGCGCTACCCGAGCGGCGGCCTCGACTGGCCGGCGCCGAGCAACCGCGACCGGTTGGTCGACAACGCCATCACCCGGGAGATCCGGTCCGCGTTGGCGCGCGCCCGGGTCCCGCACCGGCAGCGCCGGCTGCTCGCGGTCCGCGTAGACGCCACCCGAGCCGCGACGCGCGGCCTGCATCGAGCCCGCCTGGCCGCCGCGAACGAGCCGGCGGGCGTGGCCGTCCCGCTGCTCAACGCCGCCGTGACCAACCAGTTGGAGGCGTACCGGCGACTGGCCGAGGCCCGCGAGCGGGCCGCCGCCGAACTCGCTCGGGTAAGGGCCTATCCGCACCAGAGCGCGCGCACCTTGCGCGCGGCCGACCGGGCGCTGGACGCCGCGCCCAGCGCAGACCCCGTTCCCGAGCACGCCGAGCAGTGGCTGCGCGACAACACGCGGGCGCTGAAAGCGACCCGCCGAGCCCTGCGCCTCCGCGCCGGTGCAGCCGGCGCGCTGGGTCGGGCGCCCAGTCTGGCGCCCGACGGGGACACCGCCAGCGACCCCCTGCTCGCCCGGGCACAGACCTTGCTGGAACGCCACGACCAGGACCGCGACTACGCCTGGTCGCGCCTGCTGTGGCGTACCCGGACCGGGTGGCGGGTGATGGAGAACGCCCGCAAGGCCGCCGAGGCACTGGAAACCCAGTTCCCCGCGGCCCGCTCCTACCAACCGCCGCCGAGCGAACCAGGCCAGATCCCCGCCGTCCCCGACCCGGGCACCATCCCCGAGCCGAACACACCCGACGCCACCCGCACCGAGCGCGACAGGCGGACCGCGGTCACCACCCTGCGCGGACCCGGCAACCGCACGAACGAGGACGCCGGCACCACCCTCACCATGCCCGACGGCACGCGGGTGCTCGTCGTCGCCGACGGCCTGTCCCGCACGCCGCGCGCCGAACACGCCTCCTACATCGCGGTCACCGCCGCTCGCATCGAACTGACCCGCACCGACCGGCCCCGCTGCGGCCCCCGGCGGGCGCTTCACGACGCCTACCAGGCCGCCGGCGACGCACTCGCCCGCGCCTACGCCGTCGAGAACCCGTACCGGCGGGCGGATGCCGTCCCGTACGCCACGACCCTGCTCATCGCGATGGCGGGAGCGGACGGCCGGATCACCGCGGGCTGGGTCGGTGACTCCCGTGCCTACCTGCTCGACCTCGAGGATCCGGAAGCCAGTCGCCAGCTCACCACCGACCACGGCGATGCGCGAATGCTGACCCGCTGGCTGTCGCCCGAGTTCCGGCCGGTGCCGCGGGTGCGCACCGTGCGGGCGCGCGGCCCCGGCCTGCTGCTGGCCAGCACCGACGGCCTGCACAACTACCTGCCGACAACCGATGACCTGATCACAGCGCTCGGCGGGGCCACCGATCCGGCCGAGGCCACCCGGATCCTCACCACCGCCGCCCGGGCCGCCGGCAGCAACGACGACACCACCGCCGCGGCGGTGCGGACCAGGTGAAACGTGTTCCAGTTATGGATACACTTTGTGCATGGTGGCCGTTGAACAGAGCCGTGCGACGGGTGAGCGGACCGACCGCCGCGCCGATCTGATCGCGGTGGCGCGCGAGCTGTTCACCGCCCGTCCCTACGACGAGGTCACCACCACCGAGATCGCCCAGCGAGCGGGCGTGGCCTACGGCCTGATCGCGCACCACTTCAACAACAAGCGGGGCCTGTACCTGGCCAGCGTCAACTCGGTCGCCGAGTGCCTGCGGGCGGTGCACGATGCGCCGCCGGTCGGCGATACCCCGGCCGAGATGCTGCGCGAGCAGATCGTGCGCCACATAGCGTTCGTCGAGGAGAATCCCGAGGGCTACCTCGCCCTGATGCACGGCGGGAGCGGGTCCGACCCACAGGTGCGCGCCATCATCGAAGACTTCCGCTGGTCGGCGGTGACCCGGCTGATGCGCGCGCTCGGTGTGCGCGAGCCGTTCCGGCCGATCCTGCGCACCGCGATGGGCGGATGGGTCGGCTACTTCACCGACAGCCTGATCGACTACCTGCAGCGGTCCGACATCAAGCGGGACGAACTGGCCACCCTGGTGATCCAGATGCTGGTCGGCACGCTGCGCACGGCGTGCGTGATCGACCCGGACACTGGGATCGCCACCGAACTCGTCGAGCAGTTCGCCCCTACGAGCCGGTCTTCGACCGGGTGACCCGCAGCGGGTCGTTCTCGGGGCTGGGTTGGCCGGTGAGCTTCTCCGCGGCCCGCCGCGCGACCCGCCGAAAGACCTCGGGATCGGACTGCACGACGTTCTGTATCGATGGGACGCCGTGGGTTGGCCCGTGGGTGATCGGCTTTCACCGCACGCCCACCGGCCACTACCTGCAGCTTCGTAAGGCGGCCACGATCACAGTTTGCCCGATGAGCGATTCGTTATTGGCACAGTTGGTTGACCAGCTCATCGCCGAGGTGCCCCGCAACGGCGCTTAAGGGGTCGGGGCGCTGGTAGGCCTCGGGGCGGAACTGTGGGTCCCGGCCGCCGTTCGCTCGCCCCGGCCGCCGACCGGTCACGGCCACAAATGACCGGCCCAGACGGCCAGGTGTACCGATTACTCCACCTGCGCTTCGCCGGATACCGTTTGCCGGGTGATGCAGTCGTCTGACCCGAGCTTTCCGTACCGCAAGATCGTTGACGAGCTTCGTTCGGCTATCTTGACCGGTCAGTTTGCGGCTGGGGAACGTCTCAGTTCTGAATGGAAGCTTGCCGAGACGTACCAGGCCAGTCGTACGACTGTGCGCCGAGCGATCGCGGTCCTTCGAGCGGAGGGCTTAGTGGTCACCAGGCAGGGCCAGGGTGCTTTCGTGCGCTCGGTCCCTGTGGTGCGACTTCGCGTGACCGGGGCGAACTACCGGCGGCACCGTGAGGAGAAACTTCCCGGGTTCAACGCACAGGTCATCGAACAGGGCCAGCGGCCCGAACAACGGCTACTCGCCGTTGAGATGATTAGCGCGCCTGCCGAGGTCGCAGATCGGCTCGACATCGAGGAGGCGGCAACCGTTGTAGTCCGTCGACGATTGTTCCTCGTGAATGATCAGCCAATCGCCCGCTGCGACAGTTACTACCCACTCAGCATCGCGGCCGACACTCCGATAGCGGAGAGTTCTCGAATTCGAGGTGGTGCGCTTTCGCTCATCGAAGACCCGGCCGGGCCGATTCGACGAGTTGTGAGCCGCTCCGTTGATGATCTGACTAGTAGAATGCCGACACCGGCCGAAGTTGATGAGCTAGGTCTAAACGCCGGAATTCCAGTCGTTCGCGTGCTCCGCACGATCTACGATATCGATGACGCGCCGCTGGAAGTCCAGGAATCGATCGCGGCCGCAGATCGGCACGAGTTCCGATACGAGGTCGACATGCGATGAGTCACACGTCCACCGGTAGGCACCTGCGGATTGGCGCCTGCCTTTCCCTCACCGGCCGTTACGCAATGTTCGGGGAACAAGCAGCGCACGGTCTGCGTAGTTGGGCCAATCTCGACGGAAATGCTAATACTGTCATCATCGATGATCAAAGTGATCCGAACCAGGTAGCCCCCGCCCTCTCCAACTTGGCTGATCAGTGCGATCTGCTTCTGGGACCGTACTCCACGCAGCTCATGCGCGCCGCGAACAGAGTTGTCACGCGGCTGGATAAGCTCCTTTGGAACCACGGCGGTTCTGGTGACGATGTCGAAACGGCCAGACCTGGGCATGTAATCTCTGTTCTGGCGCCGACAAGCCGCTACGCGGAACCTTTTGTTCGGATGCTCGCCAGCCGCGGGGCCACCACGACATTATGGATAAAGAGTGGACGCGGAAGGTTCGGCGTTCAAGTTCTCGACGGAGTCGAGAGAATCGCTGCTGAGCTCGGCATTGTCACAAATCGACTCTCACCGAGCGACCCACTCCCGACGGATCATAGCCAACCTTGGGATCTCTTTTGTGCCGCGAGCTTTCCGGAAGATGTGGCAACCGTTCGTGAAGCACTCAATGTGAGTCGACCACCGCAGACAATGGGCGCGGTAGCGGCTGGCGTACATGAATTCGGCCAGGCGGTCCCAAACCCGGAAGGCGTCTACGGAATCGCGCAGTGGTTGCCCGGTCGCCGCATAGCCCCACAGGTGGGGCCGCCGGAGGAAGAATTCCTTCACGAGTACGCGAAGACTGGCGGGCGTGTGCCGGACTATCCGGCCGTTCAGATCGCCGCGACCGCCGCGCTGGCCGCGCGCTGCGCTCGCACGACGGACGATCTCTCCCGTCCCGCCCTATGGGCTGCCGCGACCAGCCTGGACACGACGACGCTGCTCGGCTGGTTCGCTGTCGACCCGATCACCGGCATGCAACGCGCTCACCAGACGGTGCTCACCCGGTGGACAGGGGGTGGCATGGCTCCGGCGACGGGGTAAGGGGGGCTCAAACGAACTTGTATCACCAAGTTGTTGCACTTGTATCACCAAGTTGCTAGGTTCGGCTCGTCCACCCGTTGGCCGTACTACGGGGATCATCGATGCCTAACCTGGTGCCTTGCCGCATGCGGCGGGCCTACGCAAACTCCACGCTCAGCGCCACGTACGGGGACGAACGGTCGGCACGCACGGGCGTACCGGCAAGACCCACTAGCGCCCGCGACCGGGGCGACCACCTCGTGGCCGATCTAGCGCTTTGCCTTGCCCCCGATGAGGGGTGCTGAGCGTGATGGCGGCTGAGGAAACAAGACGATGCGCGGAGCGGCGCAGGCGGCGAGCGGAGCTGCGTAGACAGTACGAGCGCTACAGCAAGTTGACCTTGCATGATCGCTGGCTCTGTTTCCTGGCCGAGTGGAGCGCCCGCAAGGTTCGACACGTTGAGCCGGGCCAGACCCCGAAGCGGCTCGGTGCATCGCGGTGACCAGGCTGGCCATGGTTCGGCCGAGCGACCCGACGTATCTGGAGTACCTGGAGAATCCGGAAGCCGAGGAAGGCGTGATCGGCTGTCTGCTTGATCGGCGGGAACAGGTCGCTTGGCTCCTAGAGAACCACGTGCCGCGAGACTCCGGCGCGTGGTGTTCCGACGGCTTGTGTTTGCGGCTATGGCCGTGTGTCTGGTGGGAGCGGGCCGCCGAGGCGTAGTGCCGGGTGGTGGCGCGCAATGCCCGATGAGACACCCCCAGAGGCCACCAAGCCGCCTCGGTTTCGATACGTCGCGTGGGTCCATGGGCCGGCTGGACCGAGGCGGAGATCAATCGCGAGATCTTCGGCCGCGCCCCCCGGGTCATTCCACCGCCGTCAGACGACGACGAAGGCGAGTAGACCCCTCCCCTTCCCACGTAGCCCCATGTGGCCGGAGTACCGGGGGGTTGGCACGCATGGGCGTGTCCGACCGTCACCGGCCGCATGGTTCCCGTCAGCCCTCGACCTGGACCCAGACGCCCGACCCGGCGCGTACGGCATCAACGACCGCGACGAGGACCACGACAAGGACTGGGACCGGGACGGGCGGCGCTGCGTCTGCAACGACCGCGACCGGGACGGCGACGTGTACTACTACCCGGCTCCCGGCCGGGACGAGGACCCGCGACGGCCCGGTGGCTGGCCGAACTACCGGCCCGGTTACCCGGCCAACCCCGGCCCGTACGCATACCCGGGCGGGCCGAACTCCACCGGCCCGCAGACCTGCCGGTTCTACCAGCCCGGGGAACACCGTGACCTGCCCGACGGCGGCGCCATCTGCACCCGCGCACCCCGCTAACCGGGCGCCCCCGCCTGCGGCCACCGGAGCCCGGTGTGGCCGGCGTGCGGTCGAGTCGCGTTCCGGACTGCATTGCCTCTGCATTCGAGCTGCATTCGGTCTGCAACACCCGGCAGTCACCCCTGCGTGGGTGCGGCAGTCACCCCGGCAATAAGAGCGCCGGTGTGACCGCCGCACCCCCACCCGCCAAACCTGCAGGTCAACACCCCTGGAGCTGGTCATGTCCTCGACCCGAACTAACTAGAGTTACCCCTGACCACAACAACACCGCTTCCGCATCGGCCCTCGCTCTGGCCGACCCCGCCTCCGCTCCCGACCCCGCCTCCGCTCCCGGCCCGGTCCCGCCCGGGTCCGCCGCCCGGAGCTCGTCGCCCGCGGCGGTGTCCCGATGAGCGGCGCCGGCCGGCGAGCCATCGACCCCCTCGCGAAGATCGCCGACGCCGGGCGGTGGGTCACCCCGCGCGACCGGGTGGTGCTGGTCCTGCTCACCGAACACCGGGTCGCGACCGCCGCCCAGATCGCCCGCGTGGAGTTCCCCTGCCCGAACCGGGCCCGTGTCCGGCTGGAGCAACTCGCCGAACGTCACTACCTGGCGCGTTGGCGCCCCTACGTCCGGCCCGGCTCCGCGCCTTTCCAGTACACGGTCGGCCCGCTCGGCGCCGCGCTCACCGCCGCCGCCAAACAGGAACCCATCCCCAAGCCGAGCGAGGTCACCCGGGAGGCCTGGCGGCTGGAACACTCACCGAACCTCGCGCACCGGCTCGCCGTGGTGGAGTTCTTCACCCGGCTGCACGGCCACGCCCGCACCCTGCCCGGCGCCGCGCTGGCCGAATGGTGGTCCGAAGTACGGCCGCTGGACCGAACCCACCCACCAGGGTCAACGCGAGATCCAGTTCCTCTACGAACACGACCGAGGCACCGAACCCCTCGACACCCTGCTGACCAAGCTCGACAAGTACCGCAACCGGGTCAACCTGCCGCGCGGCTGCGCCGCACCGTGGTTCGGTCACTCGAAGCGGAGCGCTTCGATGGGGCGCAGCCGGGCGGCGCGGCGGGCGGGATAGCCGCCGGCGAGCAGGCCGATCGCTAGGCTCACCAGGAACGCGATCACCACCGGCCCGGCCGACAGGATCGGCGTGGGGACCTGGGGGATCAGGTCGGGCAGGGTCGCCCCGGCGGCCAGCGTGACGGCCACGCCGAGTATCGCGCCCACGGCGCCGCCGAGTCCGGTCAGGATCACCGCCTCGGAGAGGAACTGGCGCAGGATGGCGGTGGTCTTGGCGCCCACCGCCTTCCGGATGCCGATCTCCCGGGTTCGCTCGGTGACCGAGACCAGCATGATGTTGGCGACGCCGACCCCGCCGACGAAAAGCGAGATGGCCGCGACCGCCACGATGAACATGGTGAGGAAGTCCAGGAACTGGGTGCTCTGGTTGAGCAGCTCGGTGAACGTGGTGATGTTGAAGTCTCGGCCTGTGGGCTCGCGGATGTAGTGCTCGGTGTCCAAGATCTTGGTGGCTTCGGCGACGGCCGTCTGCAGCGTGTCCACGCTGGTCGACCTGAGCGTGACCTGGCTGACCTCGCCGCCCTTGTTACCCACCAGGTAGGCCCGCGCGGCGGTGAGCGGCACGAGGACCGAGTTGTCGTTCTGGCCGTCGGCGGCGAGTACGCCCTGGATCTTGAACGTGCTCTGGGCGAGCCGGATCGGCTTTCCGACGAGTTCCTGTGGGCTGATCTCGGAGCCGTACAACAGGCGCACGGCCTGCTGGCCCAGCACGACGTGCCGGCTGCTACCGGTCACGTCGTCCTTGGAGAACCAGGTACCGGCGACCACCCGCCGGTTCTGCATCTCGAGGTAGTTCTCGGTGGCGCCGACCAGGCTGGCGTTGTCCTTCGCCTGCCCGGCGGTCACCACCACGTTGCCCTGGATGGCCGGGGACACCGCGGCGATGTGCGGCGCGTGCTGAGGATCGGTGAGCGCGTCGACGTCCTGGTCGGTCAGTTTGCGAGGCTCGCGGCCGTTGGGCACCGACCCCTTCGCCGTGGTGATGATGGCCTGGTTGGAGAGCCGGCTGAACTGCGCGTCGAAGTTCGCCCGCATGCCGTCGCCCAGGGCTACCAGCACGATCACCGCGGCGACACCGACGACGATGCCGGTCGTGGTGAGCAGCGCCCGCAGGCGGTTGTTGGACAGGCTGTGCGCCGCGGCGGCCACCGCTTCGCGCATCTGGGGCACCCATTCGGTGGCCAGCGCCTCGACCGTGCGCCGGCCGGCCGCGACCAGGCGCTCGCCGTCGGCGGTGCGCGGCTTGCCGGGGCTACCCGGCAGCGGGGTGCCGGCGAGCACCGCCGCGGCCTCGCGGCGTGCAGCCGCATTCGCCGCGCGCTGGCGGGCGGTCTGCTCTCGCCGGGACGTTGCCCGGCTCCGCAGGAGGGTCGATACGCCAACCAGCCAGTTCGTCAGCTGGGCGGCGGACGCTCGCGCTCGTACCGGCGGCGCCGCCGGACTTGCGGCGGCCGCGCCCGGGTCGGCGGGGCGCGGGACGGTTGGACGTGGGCCGGCTGGAGGCGGCGCGGTCGGATGCAGAGCTGCCGGAGACGGGGCAGGCGGGTGTGAAGCTGTCGGGCGTGAGGCAGTCGGGTGTGGGGCTGCTGGAGGCGGGGGCGGAGCAGCCGGGTGCGGCGCGGCCGGGCGCGGAGGAGCCGGAGGTCGCGCGGCCGGGCGCGGTGGGGCAGTCGGTCGTGGAGCTGCCGAAGGCGGAGGGGTTGGGCGTGGAGCTGCCGAAGGTGGGGGAGTCAGGTGCGGGGCGGTCGGCTGTGGGGCGGTTGGGCTTGGGGCAGCCGGAGCTGGGGGAGCCAGACTCGTGTCGGCTGGGCTTGCCGTGGTGTCCGGGCTCGCGGTGTCCCGGGCGTCCGGGGCGGACGGCTGGTCGGGCGGGGGCGGCGACCACCGGTGCCACGGCTCCGCGGCATCGGTCTGGCGGACCGCGGCGTCCGCCACCCGTTCCCGCAGTGGGTGGTTGGGCGCCGGCCGCAACCACTCGGGCTGCGTCACCGGTACCGGCGACGCGCTGAGCCGGCGCGCCGGGCGGACCCCTCGGGCGGCATACGGTTGCGCCGCCCGACGCCGGAACCAGGGTGGTTGGGGCTCGGGCACCAGGCGCCGGTACGGCGACTCCCGGCGCGGGCGGGTGGCTGCGGTGCCGTCCGCTACCGGCGCCGGCGGCGTCGTCGGCTGGGCCGGCCGCTCAGGGACCGACTCATCGCGCGCCGCCTCGACCTGCTCGCGGCGTCGACGCCGAGCCGCCCTGCGGTGATCGGTGCAGCAGTACCGCCGTGGCTCTCCGGTCAGCACCGGCTCGACCGGGTTGTCGCAGCCATCGAGCGCGCACACTCGCCGAGCGCTGGCGACGCTGGTCTCCATAGCGGTTCCCCCCGGTGTGAGTCGACAGCGCCCAAGAAGGTGATTGATTATCAGTCAGTCTCGACTTTAATGTCGACCACCACGCGCGTCAACAACGCGGCTGGGGCTACGCCTGGTGGATGGGGAGGCTGATCGCGCCGGGATCGGCGTCGATCCGGGGGTCGAGGGATCGGGCGGCCCGCAGGCATGACACGAGGGCGGCCGTGGCGAGGCCGACGAGATCGTCGCGGGTCAGCTCGCGGTGCCGCAGATGGTCCAGCGCGATCTCGTCCAGATAGCCGACCCAACCTCGAATGCTGGTGCGCAGCACGGGGTGGACCGGCTCGGGTGCCTCGAAGGCGTGCAGCAGGCTCGTGGCGTCGAGCCAGCGGACGTCGTCGACCATCGCCCGCGTTCTCGGGTCCGAGCTGCTCCGGTTGTGCATGAGGCGGAGGAACTCTTCGGAGTTGTCCTCGATGAACGCGAAATGCCGGTCCAGCGCATCACGCAGACGGGCAAGGCCTTGGCTGTTCGAGGCAGTCATTACGCGAGTTTCAGCAGCTCAGCGGTTGGAATAACTTTGTAATAGGTTGTCTAGCACAGCACTGAAGACGTGTCTAGCCGATCCGCGGTCGCCGGCCGCGCCGCGCCGCCGGTTGCTCGGGTCCGGTGGCCGGTCTCCCCGCCTCCGGTGGGATTGCCGCCTGCAACTGCTCGAAGCGCGGTATGGCGGCGAGCGCGGAGTGTTCCGTGGCTTCCCGCTCGCCGCCGAGGCCGACCAGGAGGTTGATCGCCGCCGGGGCGAAGACGCGGAGCATGCCCTTGGCTCCGTCCCCGAAGACGCCCGCGAGCTCCAGCATCATGTACCCGTGCAGCAGGCTCCACATCTGTCCGGTGGTGGAGACCGGGTCGTCCCGCCGGAGACGGTCGGCGCCCATGCACCGGCGCACCGTCTCGACCACCTCACCGAACGCTGCGTTGACCTCGGCCAGCGTGCCGAGGCCGCCGTCGGTCGCCGGCGCCCGGTCGATCAGTGGCCCGGCGCCCGGCGCGCTGACCCCGAACATCAGGTGGTACCGATGGGGGTCGGCAAGCGCGAACCGCCGGTAAATCATGGCCTGCACCAGCAGGTCCGCCACCGGGTCGGCGCTGCTCGGGGATTCGCGCAGGAAGCGGGCGAGCCGGGTGAAGGACTCCCGGGCGAGCGCCTCGTACAGCCCGGCCATGCCGCCGAAGTGGCTGTATACGACCATGGTGGAAGCGCCGATCTCCGCGCCGAGCCGCCGGGCGTTGAGCGCTTCCAGCCCGTGCGTCTCCAGCAAGCGGAGCGCGCTTTCCACCAGGCGGTCTCGGGTTCCCACGGCTAAACCGTCATTTCATTTACGCGTCGTTATACTTTCCAGCATGGTGTCCGCTGACCCCGCCGCCGCGGTGATCGAGACGCGCGAGCGGCCGGACCGGCGGGCACTGCTGGTCGAAACGGCGGAGACTCTGTTCACCGAGCGAGCCTACGACGAGGTCACCACCACCGAGATCGCCAAGCGGGCCGGGGTCGCGTACGGCCTGATCGCGCACCACTTCGCCAACAAGCGGGGCCTGTATCTGGCGATGGTGAACGCGGTCGCCGAGCGGCTGCGCGCGGTGCACCAGGCGCAGCCGACCGGTGGCACGCCGGCCGAGATGCTCCGCGAGGGGATCTTGCGGCACATCGCCTACGTCGAGGACAACGCGAAGGGCTACCTCGCGTTGATGTACGGCGGCAGCGGCTCGGACCCCGAGGTGCGCGCGATCATCGAGAGCTTCCGGTGGACCATCGTCACCCGCCTGCTCGGCATGCTCGGCGTGCACGAGCCGATCCGTCCGGTCCTGCGCACCGCCATGCGCGGTTGGTCCGGCTACGTCACCGAGAGCCTGCTGGACTACCTGCAGAACTCCGACACCAGCCGGGACGACGTCGCGACGCTGGTGATCCGGGCGCTGGTGAGCACGCTGCGCACGGCCCACTCGCTCGATCCGGACATCGGGATCGGACCGTCGGTGATCGACCGGCTCTGCTGACACGGCTCAGGTCACGCTGAACGCCGCGGCCGGGTCCCGCCGGACCAGCTTGCGGTAGTGCAGGGTCGACGCCGGCCAGGGGTTGGTCACCCGCCCCGACTCGGTCTTGTACCAGCTCAGGCAGCCCGCCGGCCACACCGTCCGGCCGATCGCGGTGTCCAGCCAGTCGCGGTAGTCGCGCATCGCCTCGGCCCGGACCTCGACCGCGCCCGGGAGCAGCCGCAGGCAGTTCATGATGAAGTGAACCTGGCACTCGATCATGAAGATGTTGGAGTTGTGCCCGAGGATGGTGTTCGGCCCGTGCACCAGGAAGAAGTTCGGGAACCCCTCGACCGCGATGCCGAGGTAGGCCTCCGCGCCGGCCTGCCAACTGTCCTGCAGCACCGCGCCGTCCCGGCCGCGCACGGTCATCGGCGCCAGGAACTCGGTGGTCCGGAACCCAGTGGCGTACACGATCACATCCGCCCGGTCGTGGCGCCCACCGGCGACCTCGATGCCGTCGCGGGTGATGCGCGATATCGGGTCGGTGACCAGTTCGACGTTCTCCCGGGTGACGGCGGGGTAGAAGTCGCTGTCCACGACGATCCGCTTGCAACCGATCGGATAGTCGGGGGTGAGGCGGGCACGCAGCGCGGGGTCCGGCACCTGGCGGCGCAGGTGCCAGCGCGCGGCCCATTTCGCCGGCAGGAACGACCAGCCCTTCGTGATCACCGGGGTGAGCGCGAGGTCCGCGGCGAGGTAGACCAGCGCTCGGTATGCACTCTGTATACCGGGTGTTCGTCGGAACACGGCTCGGGTGAGCGGGCCGAACTCGGGCCTCGGCTTGGGCAGCACCCAGTTCGGGGTGCGCTGGTAGACGCGCACCCGGCGGGCCTGCCGCGCGACGTGCGGCAGCAGTTGCGCCGCGCTCGAGCCGGTGCCGATCAGCGCCACGTCCCGGCCCGTGAGGTCCTGGTCGGGGTTCCACCGCGCGGTGTGGAAGGCGGCCCCGGTGAAGTCCGCCCGGCCGGTGATGTCGGGCAGCTTCGGCCGGTGCAGCTGGCCCACCGCGCAGACCACGACGTCCGCGGTGAAGGTGTCGCCCGCTTCGGTGCGCACCGTCCAGCGGCGTGCGGTCTGGTCGTACTCGGCGCTGGCCACCTCGGCGCCGGTGCGCAGGTGCTGGCGCAACCGGTACTTGTCGGCGACGCCGGTCAGGTAGTTGAGGATCTCCGGCTGGGCCGGATAGCGCGATCGCGCGCTTCGATACTTCTCGAAGGAGAACGAGTACAGGTGCGAGGGCACGTCGCAGCCGCATCCCGGGTAGATGTTGTCCCGCCAGATGCCGCCCACGTCGTGACCCTTTTCCAGCACGACGAAGTCGTCGTGTCCGGTCCGCTTGAGCGCGGCCGCCATGCACAGCCCGCCGAACCCGGCGCCGATGATCACGACCTTGGTAGAGATGTCCATGTAAAGGTCAGCTCCGTCCGCTTTGACTGATCATCAGTCAGTACGGACTCTAAGAGTGCACCCTTTACGCGTCAAGAGGCGCCGAGCGCCTTGACCGCGGCGGTGGTGGCCTGGGCGAGGAGCTTGTTGTCGTACTTGTCGTCCTTGGCCTTCCGGTCGGTGAGCACCGCGATCACGATGGGCGGGCGGTTGGGCGGCCAGAGCACGGCGATGTCGTTGCGGGTGCCGTAGTCGGCGCTGCCGGTCTTGTCCGCGACCAGCCAGCCGGCCGGTACACCGGCCCGGATATCGGTGTTGCCAGTGGTGTTGGCGCACATCATGTCGACCAGCACCTTTCGCTTGTCCGGGGTCAAGGCGTCGCCGAGGGTGAACGCGCGAAGCGTGTTGGCCAGCGCGCGCGGGGTGCTGGTGTCCCGGAGATCGCCCGGGGTGACGCGGTTCAGGTCGGGTTCGATCCGGTCCACCTGGCTGGTGGTGTCGCCGACGGCGCGCAACGCGGCGGCCAGTCCGGCCGGTCCGCCCAGCTCACGGAAGAGCAGGTTGCCGCCGGTGTTGTCGCTGTACCGGAGGGTGGCGTCCATGATCGCGCGCAGCGTCATCCCGGTGCTGGCGTGCTGGGCGGTGATGGGGGAGTCGGACACCACGTCGCTCTGTCGGTAGGTGACGACCCGGTCCAACTGGTCGAGCGGGGTGCGTTGGAGCACAGCGGCCGCGCTGAACGCCTTGTGCGTGGAGGCGTAACCGAACCTTTCGTCGGCGCGGAATGTGATCTCCCGACCGGTGGCGGTGTCCACCGCGTACAGGCCCAGCCGGGCGTCGAAGTCCAGCTCCAACCGTTCGAACTCGGCGCGTTCGGCCGCGGCTGCCGCGCCAGGGGTGGAGGCCGGGCCGGGAACGAAGGCCGGGGCGGGCGCGGACGGGGAGCGGGGGGCTGGCGCCGGGCTGGGAGCGGGTGCCGAGCCGGAGGCAGCGGTGGGTGCCCGGCCGGAGGCGGTGGTGGGTGCCGGGCCGGCGCAGGCGGTGAGCGCCGCGGCCAGGAACGCGGCGGTCAGCGCGGCGAAAGAGGCCCGCGCGGTCGGTGGGCCAACGGGGAGGGACACGGGGCTCCTTCGGTCGGGTCCCGGTCCGCGAGGGCGCGGTCCGGGGCTGACTCACCCTGCTGAAGTGACTGAATCACCGTGCAGAAGTGACTGAATCGGGGTGCTGAAGGCACTGAATCAGGGAGGGGGGTATGTCAGCAAAGATGGAAGTTGACAGTTTTATGCGTAATCTGCATAGAGTGTGGTGGTGGATCTGGTCGGGGGGTGTCGGGCGTTCGTGAGTGTGAGCGAGGCCGGCAGCTTCACCGCGGGGGCGGCGATCGCCCGCATCCCGCAGCCGGTGGCCAGCCGGCGCATCGCCGCGCTGGAGCGTCACCTCGGCGAGCGGCTGTTCGACCGGTCCACCCGGCGCGCCCGGCTCACCCCGTTCGGCCGGGACATGTTGCCCACCGCGAAGCGCCTGGTACACCTGGTCGACGCCATGGAGCACGACGCTCGGCGGGCCAGGCAGCGCCCGCTGCGGCTCGCCGTCCCGGACACCTGTACTACCCGCGACCTGGCCGAACTCGACGCCGAAGGTCGTGCGCTGGACGTCTACCTGGAGTTCCGGCCGGCTCCGCCGGCGGAGCGCGCGGAGCTGGTGCGTACCCAGGAGGTGCGGGCCGCGCTGGTCGCGGTGCCCGCCCCGGAGGGCGCCTGGACCGTGCCGCTTGGCCTGGCCGGCGCGGTGCGGCCGACCACGAGCGTGATCTACCTGGACACCTTGCGGGTGGGCCGGACCGGCCGGCCGCCGCGCAGGGTGTGGCTGCAGCCGGAGGACGACGTGCCGCACATCCGGGACCGGGTGATCCGGGTGCGCGACTCCGTGGGACTGGCACCGACCCAGGTCACCGTGGCCGACTCCCTCACCTCGGCCGCCGCCAGCGTGTTCGGCTCGGGGGACCTGCTGCTCTGCTCGGCGGTGCAGGCCCGCGAGTTGGGCCTGCACTGGCGGCCGCTGGGTGAGACCTCACTGGCCCGCGGCTTCGACGTCGGCGCAACGCTGGGCGACGACGCCGATCGGCTGCGCACGCGCCTGCGCGACGGCATCGCCCGCTGCCTCGGTGTGCCGGACGCCGAGGGTGATGAGTAGAGCGTGACGACGAAGCTGGTTGCGGTCCTGCTCGGGGTGGCACTCCTGGCCGGATGCGGCGCGAACGACGCCGACGGTGCCCCGCCTGGTGCCGCGCCCCCCGGAGCCGCTCTGACCGGTCCCGCTCCGCCCGGTGTTCCGTCGACCGGTGCCGTTCCGCCCGGTGCGGTGCCGCCGGCCGGGTCCGCTCCGCCGGGCAGTGCCGTGCCGTCGGCTGGGTCCGCTCCGCCGGGCACCGCCGCTCCGCCGGGCACCGCCGTGCCGCCGGGCAGTGCCGTGCCGCCGGGCAGTGCCGTGCTGCGGGGCAGTGCCGAATCACCGGTCCCGGCGCCGCCGAGCGATGTCCCGGCGTCGGTGCTGGTCACGCCCGGTGAGCGATCCGGCAACTTGGAGTCGCTGACCCTGCCCACCGGCGCCAGGTTCCGGGTCGTCGCCAACTTTCCGATGGCCGGCGCCAAGGACGTGACCCGCGCGGTGATCGTCGTGCACGGCGACGGACGCACCGCCAAGGTCGACTTCGACCGGATGCTGGCCGCCGCCCGAGCCGCCGGCGTCGACCGGCAAACGATCATCGTTGCGCCGTGGTTCCTGGCGGACGGCCGCGACCGGCTGGCGCCCGACGAGATCGCCTGGCAGGACCAGACGTGGAAGCAGGGCTACGCCTCCGAACAGGGGGATCTCTCCAGCTTCATGGTGATGGACCAGCTGATCGCCTCGCTGGCCAGCCGCCAGCGGTTCCCCGCGATGCGGCACATCACACTGGCCGGGCACTCGGCCGGCGGGCAGTTCACCCAGCGCTATGCCGTCTTCGGCCGGGCACCCGAGACACTGCCCTGGATGGCGTTCAACTTCTCGGTGATGAACCCGTCCAGCTACGTCTACTTCGGCCCGGAACGGCCAACCTCGGACGGCACGCGCTTCACCGTCCCGCCGGCCGAGAGCTGCCCGGGTTACAACGACTACCGGTATGGCCTGCAACGCCGGCAGGGGTACGTCGCCGCGCTGACTCCCGAGCAGGCGCTGCGGCGTTACCTCGGCCGCCGAGTGACCATCCTCAACGGCGCTGGCGACACCCTCGCCAACCACAACCTGGACACCACCTGTCCCGCCAACCTGGAGGGTCCGTCGCGGCTGGCCAGAGGCACCTATTATTACAACCGCATACACAGTGTATACCCGGAGGCGCCCCACGATCATGTGGTGATCCCCGGGGTCGGTCACGACACCGGGCGGATGTTCGCCAGCCGGCAGAGCTGGCCGTCGCTGTTCGGGGTCACCAACTGGTGAGTGCTGTCGGAGAACAGAACCGCCGCCAAGGCCGTTCCGCTGGTCGCCAAGGGCGCCAGGCACACGCGGTCGATCGGGGACGCCGTGACGGCAAGCCCGCTCACCACCGCCCGCCTGACCACCTGGCACGCGCGGACATCGATACGGAATGGCACGACCTGCTGAAGCGGGCGGTCGCGGCGGGCTATGGCGAGCACAGCACCTCGGCTCTGGTGGAATTGCTGAAGAAACCGGGCTGATGGGGAGGCTGAGGTGCACAACCTGATCGCGCGGCTGCGCGAGGAGTTGGACGACGGCGGGCTGCGCGGCTCGTTCCTGGTCCGTGATCTGGGTACCGGGCAGGAGATCGGCATCGACCCGGACTGGGAGTTGCCCAACGCCTCGCTGGTGAAGGTCCCACTGGCCGCCGCGACCCTGGACCGGATCCGCCGGGGCGAGCTGGACGGCGCCACTCTGATCGACATCCAGCCCGGCGGGGTCACCACTCCAGGGCCGACCGGCCTGACCAGGTTCCGCCACCCGGCGCGGGTGGCGATCGACGACCTGCTCCACCTGTCCATCGCGATCAGCGACGGCACCGCCACCGACGCACTGTTCGAGCTGACCCCGACGGCCGAGGTCACCGCGATGCTCCGCGAGTGGGGGCTCCCCGGGATCACCGCGCGCCACCCGATCGGCGAGCTGATGGACACTCCCGCCGAGCGGTTCGAGCGCGCGGAGATCCACCTGGCCCACTCGCTGGCCATCGACTCCGCCACCGCCGGCCAGGGGCATGCGATCCCGCAGCTGGACATCAGCCGGGCCAGCTCCGGCTCGGCCCGCGCGTTCGTCAACCTGCTCGAGGCGCTGTGGACCCCGTCCAAGATCGACGCGACGGTGGCCGCCCGGGTGCGCGAGCTGATGGGGGAGAACCTGCTGCGCCAGCGGCTGACCCCGGACTTCGCCTCCGACGCCAGCCGGTGGTCGTCCAAGACCGGCACGCTGCTCAACCTGCGTCACGAGGTCGGCGTGGTGGAACACGCGGACGGCCAGGTATGCGCGGTTGCCGCGCTCACCGAGTCCCGGGTCCCGGCCGCCACCCAGCCCGGCGCCGAGGCGCTGATGGCCCGGGTCGCCCGTACTCTGCGTGACCACTTGCGTGCCGGTTAGCCAACTATGTGGGTCATGGCTTGTTGAGCGCCTGCTCGATAAGTTGCCGCCGTGATGCGTTCTCGGATCTTCGGGCTGCTTGCCGCCCTGTCCCCGGCATTGTTCGTCGCAGTCGTGCACACCCCGGTGGCTTCGGCGCAGCCGAGGCTGCACTGTGATGAGCCCGGCGAGAAGATGTGCCTGTTCGACGGAGCCAACTACACCGGGAACCTCACCCTCTACGGGAATCTCGGTCCTGGCTGTTCCGACATCGGCGTCTCCAAGAGGTCGTTCCGGGCCAGCACCGAGTACGGCGGAACGCTGTACGAGACGACCGACTGCAAGGGACGGTCGATCCAGGTGGTGAAGGGCAGCCAGAACCCGGACATCGGCTTCGCGGCGCAGAGCTGGAACCAGTCGGCCGAGTGTGACGTCCCGCAGACCTTGTGCCTGTTCGACGAGCCCGACTACGGCGGCGCGATCATGGAGATCAAGGACATCGGCAACAACCAGTGTCTGAACCTGGACTCGGGCAAGCAGTCCTTCCAGGCCGGCTCGCAGCGCGAGGGTTACCTCTACGAACAGGGCAACTGCGCGGGCAGCGCGATCACCGCGGTGACCCATGGCCAGAAGAACCCCGACATCGGCGGTGTGGCGCACAGCTTCAAGCAGGCCTGCGTGTCCTGTCGCGCCCGGCCCAACTAGGTATCGCCCGCGAGGCACCCGGTTTGTACGCCGCGCACCCGCTGAAACCGGTGCGCGGCGTACAAAACGTGAGCGTGGGGGCGACGCCTAGACGGCTAGGGCTCTGGGTGCTCCCGGAGGTACCAGGCGACCAGTTCTTGTCGATTGTGCAGGCCGCACTTACGCAGAATGTTTCCGACGTGCGTTTGCACGGTGCGGATCGAGATCACCAACCGCTGGGCGATTTGGGCGTTGGTACCTCCTCGCGCGATCAGCGCGGCAATCTGCTCCTCGCGCTCCGTCAGCCGTTCCGGCGTACCCGCCGGCGGTGTGCTCGGCGTGGGCGCGTGCGGACCCTCGTCCAGGGTCAGCTCGAGGACCCGGTGGTACGCCTCCGCGCGCGGTAGCCCGGTGAACTTGCCCTGCTCGAAGGCGCGCAGGTACGCCCGTTCGCCCAGCAGATCCTGGGCGAGTTGCTCGGCTTCGACGGTCGCGGTGCGGAAGGGACCCAGCCCGGTCAGCTCGACCCCGGTCCACTGTCGCAGGCGGTACGCGCCACCAAGGATCCGGGCGATCTTCTCCACGTGGCCGGTGTCCGGTGTTTCGCCCTGGTCCGACCGGGCACGCAACTCGGTGGCCAGCACCCACGCCACGACGTGCGTGCCCCATACCGTCCCCCACTGGTCGCCGATGTCGCGCTGGGCGCGCAATGACTCGCGGGCCAACCGCAGCCCACCGCGGTGATCGGCGTGCCGCGACCGGGCGAGGCTCACTGCCCACTTCGCCCAGGAGATCTGCCACACCACCTGCTGTTGGAGCGAGTTTTCCAGGTGCCGGTTGGACACGGCCAGCGCGACCTCGCGGTCGGCGAAAAAGCTGGCCGCGATCGACCGCATCGTCTCGACCATGGCCCGGTCCGCGGCGGAGACACCCGCCGATCGCAAGTCGTCCAGAACCCGGGCGAACATCTCGACCGATCGCTCGTCGGACTCCACCAACAGGGCATACGCCGACTCGAACAACCCGACCGCGCCATGTACGTCTTCCCGCCCGGGCGCGGAACGAATCGCCACCAGGTACTCCTTGGCGGCTCGGGGATCGCCCTGGCACAGCGTGAGCCACCCGGCGAAGGCCGTCGCGGTCAACCGCAGTGTCGCGGCCGCATGGTCATCCTCGAGCTGTCCTCGGGCATGCCGCAGAACGCGGTCCAACCAGGCGCGTCCCTCGCCGGGCCATCCGACGAAGAACCAGGTCCGCAACCGGGTCAGGTTGATCGCTATCTCCAGGCTCCGCGTCGGTTCGGCGTGGGAGAGGCCGTACTCCATGGCCGCGCGCAGGTTCGGCATCTCGGTGCGTGCCCACTGCAGCCAGTGCACCTCTCGCGGGCTGAACCAGTCGTCGGCGGCCTCGGCCGCCAAGCGCTGGTAGTAGTCGCGGTGGCGCACCCGGAACGTGGATTCCTGGCCGCGCCGTTCGAGCAGCTGAGCCCCGTACTCGCGCAATGTCTCCAGGAACCGATAGCGGGTGCGCTCGCTTCGGCGCTCGACGACGAGCAACGACTGCCGCACCAACCCGGTGAGCAGGTCGAGCACGTCCTCGGCGGCGATGCCCGCGCCGGCACATACCTCCTCCGCCGCGGCCAGGTCGAACCCGCCGGCGAACACGGAACTGCGCTCCCAGAGCAGCTGCTCCTGCTCGCTGCACAGGTGGTGGCTCCACTCGACGACCTGCCGCAGCGTCTGGTGCGCGGGCTGCCCCGGCCGGACGCCCCCGGTCAGCAACCGGAACCGGTCCTCCAGCCGTTCCAGCACCTCCGCGACCGACAGGGTGTGCATTCGTCCGGCCGCGAGCTCGATGGCCAGCGGCAATCCGTCCAGTCGGCGGCAGATCTCCATGGCCGAGTCGAGGCTGGCCGGCGTCACCGGGACACCGAGCGCCGCGGCGCGTTGCCCTAACAGCTCCAGCGCCTCACCACCGGGGGGCGCGGAGCTGTCCGGGACGCTCAGCGGCGGCACCGAGATCATGTGCTCACCGGCGCATCCGAGCAGCTTGCGGCTCGTGACCAGTACGTGCAGGTCTGGTGCGGCGCGCAGCAGGTAGGTCACCAGCGCCGTGGCTTCCTCGGCGAGGTGCTCGCAGTTGTCCAACACCAGAAGGCAGTGCCGATCGGCCAGGTAGTCGGCCAGTGCCCGCCGCGGTCGCTGCGCCGAGAAGTCACTGAGGTCGAATGCCTCGGCGACCGTTTGCTCGAGCAACGACGAGTCCGCGGTGGCCGGCAGGTTCGCCAACTCGACCAACCACACCCCATCGGAGAACACGTGGGACACCTCGGTGGCCAGGCGCAACGCGAACCGGGTTTTTCCCACTCCGCCCACGCCGGTCATCGTCACCAAACGGGACTCCGCCAGCACTGTCCGGGCTTGCTTGATTTGACCCGCGCGGCCGATGAAATCAGTTACCTCGGCGGGCAGATTGCCCACCGAGCTAAGACCCGTCCGCCTTGCCGACACAGGCGAACCCTAGCCAGCTACGTACCGATCTACGCATCTCGGCGGATGCGGCACAGGCGCTGCGTGCTCAACCATGTCGGGCAGCAGATGACCTCCAGCCCAAGAATCCCTTGACCAGCCACCACTAACTGATTCATAGGCGATTGATATTCGCGCGTGCGCCATACCGAAACTTGAGAATTCTCAGAATTCGCTGTCCGCCGAAACAGCCATCGACACGGAGCGCGCGCACATGTCACGGTCGCGATTAGCACATGGCCAAGCCGGACCCGCCGTTATCCACAGCGGGCAGCTGCTGGCCCAGTGGATCACCGCTGTGCACCGGGCCGACACGGTCAACGTGCCGCCGCGCCCCATCCGCAGGGCCGAGGCCCTGATCGTCAAGCATGCGCGCGAGCCGCTGACGGTGACGGACATCGCCGAAGCGGTGGGGCTCTCGGTGCGCGGTCTCCAAGTGGGCTTCAGGCGTCACTTCGGAACCACCCCGCTGTCCCGGTTGCGTGAGGCACGGTTGGCCGGCGCGCACGCCGAACTCGTGGCCGCCGACCCGACCACGACGACGGTGTCGGCCGTGGCGACGGGCTGGGGGTTCTGGCACCTTGGCCGCTTCTCCGCGTCGTACCGCGAGCGCTGGGGGGTCGCCCCCTCCATCACGCTGCGGTCGTGACTGAAACCCCGGATTCGTGACGAGAGGAGGCTTTACCAATGTAAGGGTGCCAGTGGTAAATTGTGGTACCGGAGTTATCGCACGGGACCCGTCAGAAGGTTTGGCCGTTCCTAGGTGTTCAGACGTCTTTTCGACGTGCCCTAGGAGTGAAGGCCGATGATCAATTCGTTGCATGCTGTACCGGTCGTGCGCGGCCTCGCGAGGGCGGAACCGTGACGGCCGCTCCGATGGTTCAGCGAGATACCGAGTGGCACCAGCAGAGCGCGACCGAGGCGGTTCGCGTCCTGGTCGTGAGCGACGACGAGGCCATGCGTGCGGTGCTGCGGCTTGCCGGGTATGAGGTGCGCATCGCCGACGCCGGCGACGACGCCGCCGCCTCGGCCGCGGCATGGGCGCCGACGTTCATGGTTCAAGATGGCTTCACGGTGGCGCGTTACGTGCGCGGACGTCGGCATGTCGTTCCCGCGGTCTTCCTGTCTCCGGGAGACCGACTGAGCCGCGAGCTGCCCGGCCTGACCGTGGGCGGGGGGAGTTACCTCGCCAAACCATTCAGTCCCGACGAACTGATCGCCAGTGCGCGCGCCGTGCTGCGTCGCGCTCGTCCTGAATCCGCCGATCAGCGGGATGACGGCGTGCTGAGGTTCGCGGACCTCGAGCTTCACGAGGACAGTTACGACGTACTTCGGGCCGGTAAACCGATCGTGCTCTCGCTCACTGAATTCAGGCTGCTCCGCTACTTGATGCACAACGCGGACAAGGTGCTGACCAGGGCGCAAATCCTGGATCACGTCTGGCCGTACGACTTCACGGGTAATGAACAGCTCGTCGACGCCTACGTACTCAAACTTCGACGGAATTGGATCGGACAGGCTCGCGGCTCATCCATACCGTGCGTGGGGTCGGCTACAGCCTGAAGTTGCCGCGCGCATAAGGGGTTGCTCGGTCAATTCGGGACGAGTCTTGGGGGTGTAATAGTGAGTGCAGTTACTGAAGTGGTGACCACTGATGTGAGCAAACAGCCGTCGCTGCGGAAGCGTGCAATTGTGGTCGGGCACGGTGAGCCGACCACCAGCAGTGTTCTAGCCGCCCTCGACTCGAGTGGCTACCAGGTGGTTATCTGTCGCGCTTCATGCGCGGTGCTGGCCAGAAACTCCACAGCCGATATCGTGCTTCTCGACCTGGGAATTCCTGATGTAGACGGCTACAGTTTCCTGGCTGAGCTTCGGTCGTCAAGTTCCGTGCCCATCTTGGCTTATTCCAGGCGAACGGACGCCGATGCTGTTGTCGAGGCTCTTCAACGCGGAGCGGACGACTACATGGTGGAGCCCATGCGGCCGCGAGAGCTGATCGCTCGGGTAAATGCGTTATGTCGTCGGGTGGCAACCGACCCATTGGACGAAGTCCTGAGTGTGGGAGACATCGAGATTCATGTTGCGGCGCGTGTGGTGGCAACCAGGGAAAAGCTGATCCATTTGACGCCGAGGGAGTCCGAGATCGTGGCGGTACTAGCCCGCAACACGGGCAAGGTCGTGGGGCGCGAAGAAATCATGTGCGCGGTGTGGGGCCGAGCCAGTACGGCTGTGTCCAGGAATTTGGACGTGCATATCGCGACCATACGCGGCAAACTCGCGCGGCCCAACCTGCTGCTCACGGTTCGCGGCTGCGGATACCGCCTTGGGCACAGCCGCGTCAGTGAGGCTCACGTATGACACACGAACGGGAAAGGGAACTGATGGGCGGCTCGGAACGTCAGCCAGGACGCGGGATATGCGTGATACTCAGTACGACCTTTGCTCTGCTAGCACTTAGTGTGGTTGGTGCGCCCAGTGCCCTTGCCGACAACGGGTGCCCCCAGCAAAACGGATACCGCTTTTGCCGGACCTACTTGGGGAACGATTTCATCACCGTCACCGCGTATCCGACGGTGGTGAAGGCAGGCAGGCCCGTCGGAACAACCGAAAATGTGTGGATTGATAGTGATCGAGCCAACCACCTAGCCCACGGGAACGGCCTCGCGCAGTACACGCCGGGTCCGCGCGGCGCTCGCTATAGAGGGTGCTCGTGGTTCCCGAAGCAGCTCGGTGGCCAACAGGTTGTGTGCACCGCCTGGGTCCAGGGCTACTAATGATGATCTCACTGGATAGAGCGTGCGCTATGTGGATAGCCAGCCCAGGCCGGCGAGGGCTAAATCAAGGTCCCATCAAGATCCGAGGGGCTCGCCATGAATGGTGCGATCAGGTGTGACCATGTCCAGTTCTATGTCGAAGACCTGTGCGCGACGGCCGAGGAGCTGACAGCGGCGTACGGATTCGTCGAGCTCTTGGCCGAGCCGTCCGGTGGGACGGCGGCTCGGTCGGTGGTGTTGGGCCAGGGCTCGATCGTGGTGGCGTTGACCGAGCCGGGCGCGGCGGGGCCGGGCCGGGACTTCCTGGACGCACACGGGGATGGGTTGGCGCGGATCGGCTTCAGCTGCACGGACCTGCGCTCGGTGTACGCCCGGGCGGTGGCCGGTGGCGCGCGTGTGATCGAACCGCCGCGCCGGTTCCGGCCGGTGTGGATGGCCGCGGTGGGCGGCGTGGGTGACGTGGTGCACACCCTGGTCGAGCAACCGCCGGACACGCCGACCGTGTTCCTGCCCGGTATCGGCTCGGTGCCGCGCGGACCGGTGCACGCCGAACTGGGACTACAGGAGATCGACCACTTCGCGATCTGTGTGCCACCCGGTGAACTGGCCCGGGTGGCCGCCCATTACCAGCTCGCGTGGGGGTTCGAGCGCATCTTCGCCGAGCGCATCGAGGTGGGCGCGCAGGCGATGGATTCGGTGGTGGTGGCCAGCCGGGACCGCGGGGCGGTGTTCACCTTGATCGAACCGGCCGGGGCGCAACCGGGACAGATCGACTACTTCCTAGGCCGGCACGGCGGGGCGGGTGTGCAACACATGGCGTTGCGCACGAACGACATCGTGGCCACGGTTGGTGCGCTTGCGGCCCGGGGTGTGAAGTTCGGGCACACCCCGGCGGCCTACTACGCGGAGCTGCCGAATCGGCTCGCCCGCACACGGCACGAGCTGCTCCGGCTGCGACGCCTCGGGGTACTGGCCGACAGGGACCACAACGGCGACCTCTACCAGATCTTCGCCCAGTCGGGCCACCCTCGAGGCACGTACTTCACAGAGATCGTCGAGCGTGATGGAGCCACCACCTTCGGTGCCAACAACGTCAAGGCGCTGTTCGAGGCCAAGCAGCGCGAGCTGGACCAGGACTCCGACGTTCGGTCCGTCTCGTGACGACCGAAACCAGTGCGGCACCCGGGCAGCGGCGGCACGCGGCCCTGAGCTGCGCGCTGGGTCCCTGCCTCCTGGGTACCGCGTTCCTGGCCACCCAGCAACTGTCGGTCACCCCGTTGTGGAACGCGGTGGAACGGGTGCTCCCCGCCGGCCTCGCGCTGCTGGCGCTGCGCCCGGCGCTGCCCCGGGGGCACTGGTGGACACGTTCGCTGGGGTTGGGCGTGCTGAACTTCGGCGCGTTCTTCGCGTTGCAGGCCCTTGCCGCGCACCGGCTGCCCGGCGCGGTGGTGGCGACCATCACCGCCGGCCAGGCGCTCCTGGTGCCGCTGCTGGTCGGGCTGTTCGGCGAGCGCATCGAGACGCGGCAGGTGGGTGCGGCGGCGCTGGGTGTGTTCGGGGTGGCGCTGTTGGTGGCGCGCGCGGGAAACCAGTTGGACCCGGTAGGGGTCGGTGCCGCGTTGGTGCTGGCCGGCTCGGCCGCCGTCGGGATGCTGCTGACTCGGCGGTGGGCCACCCCACCCGGGGTGCACCACCTCGCCGCCACCTCCTGGCAGATGTTGGCCGGTGGGGTCACGCTGATACCGCTGGCGTGTGTGGCCGAAGGCCTTCCGCCGGCCATGTCACCGGGGCAGCTGCTGGCCGCGACCTGGTTGGCGATGGCCGCCACGGCCGCCGCGTTCGCGCTGTTTTTCGGGGGACTGCACGACGGCGTGCCACCGGCCGCGGTGTCCCGGTCGGCCCTGCTTAGTCCACTGGTGGCCGCGCTACTGGGCTGGATCCTTGCCGGTGAGGCGCTCACCTCGGCGCAGCTCATGGGCATGACCCTGGTTCTCGGCGCCCAACTGATCGGGAGTCCGTCACCGAACCGGAGGTCCGATGCGCACTAGCCAGCCTTCCGGCCGGCGGGCCGGCGCAGACTTCCGAAGAACAGTTCAAACTCTGCTCTACGAGTCGTTTCGGCACGCCCAGGGCGACCAGAGACTTCAAATACATTTCATTGAAAGCTATGCCCGCATTCTTAGAGAACAAGGCGTGTCAATCGATCCGGCTGTTCGGGACGAGCTCGTGCCGCGTATCAGGAGCCGTCGGCTGCCGCGCGGTCACCTGGCGATTTCCAACAGGCAACAAGTTGCCGCCCAGTTCGAGTTCTGGTGGCTGACGTTGTGGGACCTCCTTGTGTCCGTCTACGCCGAGGACTCCAGACATGTGCCAAGCTCCGCGCGTCTGGCCGACCGAATGGTCCTGGTGGGCGGCACGACGGAGATGTCAAGCTTCACCCCCGCGGAGATGCGTCAAATCGATGAGGGTCTCGCGCCGTATCGAGACCAAGATGATCCCGCGAAAAGCTCTGCTCAAATCATTTGGGAACGCTTCCTTCCCAATTTGATTCGGGTGGAGTGGAACTTTCAGGGAAACGGTGCACGGTACCCGGCGCGGCCACGCACCGATGGCGGTGACATCCATGAGTCCAAAATGCTCGGATATTGCGACAGGGCGGCGGCGGTATCGGTCGACCAAGCGTCGGACCCGGTGAACCAGATATATCTGGAGGTGTCCAGAAGCCTTGCCTGGCTGGCGGCGCACCGACCTCAGGACCCCACCTATGCTGCGTACACGAGACTAATTGCGTCATACCGAGCCAACCACCAACGTGCGACGGCGACGCTCGGTGGACAGGCCGTGTGTTAAATGGTTCGAGTACTGGTCGTTGGCGAGGACCCGCGCATGGTGGCGTTTCTGGGCGCTGCGCTGCGCGGCTCCGGCCATCGGATACGAACGGCTGGTTCGGGCGCCGACGCGATCGAGGCGGCCGAGCAATGGGCGCCCGGCATCGTGGTGCAGGACGGATTCGAGATCACCAGGTCGGTGCGTGGGCAACGCCGCCGCGTTCCGGCTGTTTTCGTCACCCCCGGGGATCAGTTTCAAAGCATGTTGCCGGGCTTGACGCTCGGCGGCGGTGAATATCTCGCCAAACCATTCAGCTCGGTGGAGCTGATTGCCACGGTGCGCACCGTCCTGCGTCACGTGCACAGCACTGACACGACCGGCGCGACCGCTGTGCTGCGATGTGCCGATCTGGAATTGGTTGAGGATACGCGTGACGTGCGTCGAGCTGGTCAAACCATTGAGCTGACTCCCACGGAGTTCAGTTTGCTGCGTTACCTGATGTACAACGCTGGCCAGGTACTCACCCGGATGCAGATCTTGGAACACGTGTGGCCCTATGACTATGCCGGCGACGACCGAGCGGCGGACATGTGCATAGGCAGGCTTCGTCGCAAGGTCAACCGGGTTCAACCGCCTTTGATCCATACCGTGCGCGGGCTCGGGTTCTGCCTACGGAAACCAACCGCCGAGAAGACATGAGGGGGGCGCGGGGCGCGGCTGAGGTTCGACCCCCAGCGCGCGCCCCGCACAACCTGCCTAACTTACGGCCGCAGCCGCAGCTGGTCGCCGGCCATGATCAGGTCCGGGTCGTGGACCTGCGGGTTGAGCGCCCGCACCTGGGCCACGGTGAGCCTGGCGCGTGCGGCGTGCGCGGTGAGGGTGTCGCCGGGGGCGATCAGCACCGTCCCGGGGGCGGCCGGCGGGATGGCCAGCCGCTGTCCTGGGGTGATCCGGTTCGGATCGGTGATGCCGTTGGCTGCGGCGATCTGCCGGTACCCGACGCGGTGGCGCATCGCGACGCCGGCCAGGGTGTCCCCGGCCGCCACCTGGTAGGTGGCGGACCCGCCCGAAGCAGGCGCTGCCGCCGCCGGCGCCGGTGCCGCTGGGGCTTTGGGCGCGGTGGCGTTCGTGCTCGGGCGGGCGGCTGCGGCGCTGGTGTCGGTGTAGGTCATGGAGTTGACCTGGCCGATCACCAGCAGGGCCACCAGGAGGCCGAGGGCGCCGTACTTGAGGATCCGGACGAAGTTGCGGTCCAGGAACCTCCGTACGGCCAGGACGGCGCCGAAGGTCTTGTTCAGGACGATATTCACGATTTTCTCCTTGGATTTGGTGGTTGTTTTGGGTGTCTTCGGGGATGTGGGCGCGCGCCGGCTACGGGGGCTTGTCCGGCTCGGTCGGCTCGGTGACGTGGTGTCCGCCGATGGCGCGGGCCGGCCAGTGCGCCGGCGGCCAGGCGCCGAGGTGGCCCGGCGGGGCGTGCAGTGGGTAGTCTTGGTCGCCCTTGGACTGGTTGCAGTGCGGGCAGGCCAGTTGGGCATTGGGCAGCGTGGCGTTTCCCCCGCGTGCCCGGGGGATAACGTGGTCGACCTGGGTGCCGGTGCCCGGCCGGCCGCAGAACACGCAGGTCGCGGTGGGATCGTCGGCTTTGGCCGCGTGAACGATCTGGGCAGGGAAAGGCTCGCCGGCCGTGAGCCCACCGGCGCTGCCGAGCTTGATCACCGGTCGGCTGAGCCGGCGGGTCGGTGGTGGGCCGCGAGGGGCGGCCCAGCGTCTCGGCAGCTGACGGGCGCGGACCGTGGCGGCGTGGTGATAGCGCTCGGCGTAGCGGGCCGCGAGCGCGCCCCAGCCGGGTTGGTCGGCGAACAGCTGCTCCAGGTGGACCAGCTGGCCGGGGTAGGCGGCGGTCTGCGCGAGCAGGACGTCGCGGTGGTGTGCGGCCAGATGGTTCAGTTCGGCGATCGCGCGGCGGGTCAGCCAGGAACGGGGTCGGTGTCGCTGGGTGACCAGTGCCCGCTCGGCCAGGACCGCGACGGTGTGCGCCTGGTGGCGGCCCAGCCCGGCCCAGCGGGCCAGCTCGGCCTCGACGAGCTCGTGCAGTGCCCCGGCTGCGTACCCGTCGGGCGCCAAACTGGCCGCCCGACCCGGCGCGCCGGCTACGCCAGCGGCGGAGTCCGGCCAGCTTGCGTAGATCCGTAGCACGTCCCTGGAACGGCGGTAGCCCGCGTCGGCGGCCAGCCCGATGGACGGGTCGGGGATCGGGGCCTCGAGCATGTGGAACCGCACGTCCGGCAGTTCGGGGCGGTAGCCGAGCACCCGCTCCGCCCGGTCGGCCAGCTCGGTGAGCACCGGCCCGTCGCGCCGACCCTCGAGCAGCTCGGCCAACGCCAGCGGCCAGCGGCGCAGGTACCACGCCTGGTGCCGGAACCCCGAGGGCAGCTCGGCCACCTGCCGGGCCTGGGACGCGACGATCTGGCGCAACCCCAGCGGCAGCCGCTCACCACGCAGCTCGGCGGCGATCTGCCGCGCGGTCAGCGACGAGCCGTGCGGCTTGCGGCCGCCGAACGGCACCTGTCGGACCGGGGAACCCCTCGGCAGCGGCCGGGCGATGAGACCGACCGTGACCACACCGATGGCGAGCGCGACGCGTTCGACGACGCCGAGGGACAGCGCCTCCGGCAGGTCGACGGCCTCGATCGTGGTGAGCAGGGAGCGGACGATGGTGGCGGCTGCGGTGCCGGCGAACGCCCAGGCCAGGACGCGCATGGCCCGCGTTCCCGGCACCGCGCGAGCCAGCCGGACTGCGGCCCAGGGCAGGACAATGAACAGCACGCCGGCCGCCACCTGGTGCATCCGCGAGGAGAACGCGGCCAGGTCGTCGGGGACGGTGGGAAAGACCGCGACGAGGACCAGGGCGATGCTGGACAGCCGCAGCAGGACCCGGGTGAAGGTGTCCGCGCGTACGACGAGGCGGATGAACTCGACGGCGGCGGCCATGGCGACCATGCCGACGGCGAGGAAAGTGAAGCCGCCGGGCGCGGCGACGTAGCCGCTGACGGTGTTGCTGACCGGGGTGAGCTGGCCGATGCCGGCGATGTGCACACCGGTGATGGCGGCGACCGCTACGCCGAGCAGGGTCACGGCGGTGGGCGCGTGTCGCCAGATCCGGTGGGCCAGGGCGGCCAGCCCGATGGCGGCGCCGACGCCGAGGAGTACCGGGCCGGTGGACGTCCCCGCCGGCGGCTGGGTCCCGGTGTCGGCCATCGCCGGTGTGGCCAGTGCGACCATGCCGAGCACGGCGGTCGTGGTGGCGGTGATCAGCCGCTGGAAGAACCCGCCGAACCGCTGCCAGAGCGGAGGGCCGCGGGTCGGGGTGCTCTCGTCGAACGCGGTGGGTCGACCGGCCCCGAACTCGACGGCTTCCGCGTGGCCGTTCTCCTGGACGAGGAGCCGCGCGAAGTGGCTGTACAGAGCGACCATCTCGATGGTGTTCTCCGCCGCCCACCACAGCGGGTCGCCGTGCAGGTGCGCGATCTCCTCCCACACGTCACCGGGCATGTCGTGCACGGCGACGATCCGGTGCCGGACCTCGGCGTCGTTGATCTCGCGGTACTTCTGTTCGGTGGCGGCGAGGGTGGCCCGGCCGAAGATGTCCAGTACGTGGCCGTCCGGGGTGAGCACCGCGCCGTGCGCCGGCCACCAGGCGCCGTCCACGAAGATGTCGAAGACCACGATCCGCCAGCCGGTCAGTTCGTGCAGCGCGGCGGCCAGCGCGAAGCACTGCGAGCTGCCCAGCAGCTCCTGGGCCTCGCCGTCGATGGTGTGCGGGCTTGGGTAGAGCCGGTCGTAGCCGTGGTCGGTCGGGGCGCTGAGGCTGATCTCGAGCGGTCCGTTGAGGTCGACGCGCAACGGGTCGGCGCGCCAGTCGAAGTCCGCCGTCGGCTCGTTCACCCACAGCGCCGACTCCCGGACCGCTTCGGTCACCGCCTCGAACACGGTCTGGATGTCGGCCGGGTTCAGCTCCGCGTCGCGCAGGGTCTCGCGGGCGTGCCGTTCGTGGTCGGTGATCGCGCCGGCGACGTGTGCGTCGTACTCGTGGGCGATGACCAGTGCCCGCTGCTCGGCGCTGAGCCGGCTCCACCAGGCGTCCACCACGTAGATCCGGTTACCGATGGTGTAGGCGATCAGGTGGGCCGTCACCTGCGCGCCGAGGCCTTCGCCCAGCTCGGTGTCCAGCAGCCGGGCCAGGTCGACGGCCGACACCAGCGCCACGTTCGGCGGCGGCCCGCGTCGCGACCAGCTGTACTCCACCGGGTCCACCAGCAGCACCACCGGCACCGCCCGCAGGGCGGTCCGGATGGCGTCCTCCCAGCCCTTGGCCAGGAACCAGGCCAGCGCCCCGTCGTGGCCCCGGTGCACCAGCCGGTGCAGGGGGCTGCGGAAGGTGATGCCGTGGCGGGCGAACGCCGCTCGGCCGAGGGCGCGGGAGGTGGGGTCGGGTCGGTTTCTGAGGTCGCGGTGGTAGTGCCCGCTCCAGTTGTTGATCCGGATGCCCCGGCCGTTGCGCACCCGGACCATGCCGGCGGCGACCACCGCCCCACCCTCGGAGACAATGGTGTGTTTGATCCGCAGGTCGGTGCCGCGGCGTTCGCCGAAGGCGGGGACGACCCAGAGGGTGCCGTCGAGGCGCAGCACCCACAGCACGATCTTGTGTTCGGCCAGGATCTTGGCCGCTTCGGGGGTGCCCATCGGGTGGGCGCGGACGCCGGTCCATTCGGCGTCGGCCAGTTCGTCCTCGTAGTCCTCGGGTTCGAGGTTGTAGTACCAGCGGGCGCGGCGCACGGCGTGCACCCAGCCGCGCTCGTTCAGCTTGATCAGCCGGGCGACCTCCGCGCGGCGCCAGATGCGCCCGTAGATCCAGTGCCCCGCGCGCGCCGCTACGACCAACCCGACCATGGCGAACAGCGCAATCAGGCCGCCTGTGGGGTCGACCGGCCCGTGCGGGGCGTCCCGAGTTGCCGCGTAGGCGGGTCCGCCGAGCAGCAGCGCGGCGACGGCCGCGCCGAGCAGCACTCCGACGCCGAGCCGGGTAATCAGCGGTGGCCCGCGCTGTGACCAGCCGCCCTGCCAACCGGCGTTCTGCCCGACCGCGTTGATCAGAGCGGCGACCGCGACCAGCAGCGCCCCGATGGCCAGCACGACGAACGCGTGCCCGATCGCCATTACCAGTCCGACGCCGACGAATCCGCCGGCCAGCAGCGCCACCCGGTCGGCGGGGAACCAGCGGCGCACGGTGCGGGCGGTGGGGGAGGAGAGTGCCGTGCGGATCGCTTCACGCAGCTTTGGCTCTGCGTGGAAATATGCGACATTCAGGTTCCTGACCAGCGTCGTCAGTACTTTGTGGAGTGCGGTGCCGATGTCGTGGCGCCAGTGGACCAGGGCGGTGATGCCGCCGGCGAGGGTGGCGACCGCGGCTACGGGCAGGGTGAGTGCCCATACGAGGGTGGTGGTGGGGACCATCGCGTGTAGCCACCAGAAGGCGCCGAATGCGAGGCCCGCGCCGAACAGCCGAACGGGTGGGTTGGCCTTGGTCCAGTCCTTGCCGAGGTCGCGCAGTATCGCGTTCGGCATCACGCGCAGGATCAGGTCGCCGATCGCCAGCACCACGCCGGCCCACACGAGCGGTTCGGCCGCCAACCAGTGGTCGGCCAGTGCGGCCAGCCCGAATCCGGTGAAGACCCCGGCGACCATGCGGCCGGCTCGGGCTTGCAGCCATGCCAGTCGGGCCTGGATCGCCGCCGTTGCGCGTTCGCTGGCCTGGACCAGGGCCTTCCACACCTTCTCGGCTATCGCGGTGATCACCACGGCGGCCACCGCCGCGACCAGCAGCGTCGCCCCGTCGGCGGCGGCGCCGGCCGAGGCGAGCGCGACCCCGGCCTGCGTCGGTACGACCTTGGTGGCGGTCTGTTCGGCGGCGTGGGCGGCGGGTGCGCCGCCGAGGGCGGCCAGGTTCCAGCCGAGCACGGCCAGCACGACGGTCCCGAGCCACGACCACAGGGCGCGCCACCACGACCGGGACGGGGGCGACCGGCTGTTCGGCCTGTCGGGCGTCTCGGCCAGGTCCGCGCGGGTGGCGTTCGCGACGGCCCGGGCGATGGCTTCGTGCAGCCGGCGGAGCAGCTCGGCGGCCTGCGCATCGTGCTCGTGGCCGGTGTGCTTGGCGCCGTTGATGTGGTCCCACTCGTGGCGCAGGAAGTCTTCCCACCACTGGGCGAACCCGGGGTCGACAGAGATCAGCCACTCGACCAGTTCCGCGATGTGCCGGGGGACCAGGATGCGGCCGTCCTCCGGTGCCGCGCCGCGAGCGCGCCAGCCGAAGCCGACCAGCCGCCCGCCCAGCGGCGCCTGGTCGGTGATCCGGACCAGCCGGACCAGTTCCGGCGGACCCCGGGCCAGGTTGGGGAACACGTCGGCGGACAGTTTCTGGGCGCCGGCCAGCAACCGGCGGATGATCGGGAGCATCAGCAGCCGGGCCAGGCGGTTGGGCATGTCGGCGACCAGCGGCCCACCGTCCCCGTGCTCGTTCTCGTTCGTGCGGAGCCAGCGGCGCAGGGTCCGTCGTTTGACGCCGAGCAGTCGGGCGGTTTCTCCACGGCTGAGTCCGGCCGCGATGGCGGCGCGCGCGGAGCGGCGTTGCAGGTCGGTGAGGTCGTCCGGGAGCTCGGTCAGCGACGACCAGTCCCGCCAGATCCGGTACGTGTCCACCAGCCGGTCACCGCGCACGGCGTAGCGCGGGCTGGACTCGATGACGGCCAGGAACGCCCGGTCGGCGAGTTCCTCCTCGGTGAGCGAGAAGCTCGCGTCCTCGGTCCGCGCGAAACGCGCGTACACCTTGACCAGGGTGACCACGTCCCGCACCACCTCCGGGATGTCCAGCAGCCGACGCGCCAGCAGCAGCGGCATGCCGGGCAGCGCGCGGGCCAGCTGGGCCATGGCGCGCAGCGGGTGGCGCAGCGTCAGCGGCATGTCCGCGATCGTGGTCAGACCGACGACGATCACCAGGCCACCGATCACCACCCCGGCCGCCTGCCCGAGCGCCGGCAGGCCGGCCAGCGAACCGAGGCCGACCGCCACCGTGCCCGCGCCGATCAGGGTGCCGCCGATGGCGTGCCGGGACAGCGCGCGTCCGGTGGGGTTGCGGTGTGTCTGGTAGAGCCGGGTGGCGATCGCGTTGGCGAGCATGCCGGTGGCGCCGATCGCCACGGTCATCAGCGGCGCGCCGAGGAACACCTTCCCGAAGCCGACCGTCATGGCCACGAACGTGGTACCGAGCCCGACGGTGGCCAGCCCGATGCCGGCGCCGAGCCGCGACAGCAGGCGCGGTGTGGACACCCGCTCCGCGCCCAGCGCCAGGAAGCTCGGCCCGATGGTGGCCATGACCGTGCGCACGTAGTTGAAGACGCCGGGCAGCAGGCTGCTGCCGGCCAGCACCATTACCAGCTTGAGGTAGTCGATCTGGTAGGTGAACGTCTCCGGGTCCCAGGTCTCGAAGGCGTGCGCCGGCAGGCCTGTCTCCACCTGCGCGACCAGTTGGTTCAGGGTGAGGCCGAACGCGATGGCGGTGGCGGTGAACAGCACGGCCAGCGCGTGTCGTGCGGTGCGGGCCGCCCGGATCCGCGGCCATTGCGCGGCCAGCGGGGTGCCCGCGACCGTCGCCGGGACGTGGGTCGTGTTCGTTGTTTCGGGGCTGGGGGTGGCGGGCGGTGCCGCCGGTCCGGCCAGCGCTGCCCGGCCGGCCCAGATCAGCGCCCCCTCGGTGACCGCTGCGGCGACCAGGACCGCGCTGATCGGCACGAACAGTGAACCGAACACGGCGAACACGGCCGCTCCGGCCACCGCGGCGGTGCCGATCGCCGCCAGCACGACGCGTACCGGAACCCTCGGCTGGCGCACCGGATCGGCGGCCTCGGCGACGCGGATGGTGTGTGCGGTCAGTGCCTCGAGCACGGTCAGCGTGCCGCCCAGGATCGCGGCGGTCATGGCCAGCGGGGACGGCGCGGACAGGTAGGTGGCGGCGGGCACGCCCAGGGTGCCGACCACGAACAGCCCGCCGAACAGGGCCAACCCGACGACCACCCGCTTGTCCAGCCGCAACAGCCCCCGGACCGCCGCCCACGCCCGCCGGAGCCACCCGGGCCGCCGGGCCGACTCGGCTTCGGTGGTGTCCGGGGGTGAGCGGCCGCGCAGGCGGTAGCTGATTCCCCAGGTCAGCGCCAGTGCCGAGGCCGTGACGGTGACGATGAGGCGCGCCCAGTCCAGGTGCCCGCTGGACATGAAGCCTTCGGCCAGCGCCGGCCCCGCCCACGCCGGGCCGGCCATCGCCAGCATGCCCACCAGCACGGTGCCCACGACCACCGCGATCCGACCGAACCACCGGAGCAGTCCGGACCACGCCCGGGCGGTCCGCTCGCCGGTCCCCGGACGACCCGGCATCGGCGCGACGACGGCCGTGCTGGCGGCCCCGAAACCGGGGTCGATGAGCAGGAGTGTGCCCAGGG